>NZ_CALLVK010000001.1:0-35315 GCF_938010525.1 uncultured Abiotrophia sp.
TTAGCCAAATTTTAGGGGTGCGTTTTTTGTCCGGTCTGGTCTTGGTGCTAATCTTTATGTCCTTAGTGGGCTGGGGACTACTTTTCTTGTTTGAGCTCTCACCCAGAAGCTGGCAGCCAGTCTTAGGCTCATGTATGCTTCTTGCCTGGCCCTTTATAGCGGCTCCTCTGGTTCGGTGGTCCTATGACAAGATCTGGCTCCGACCGGTTACCATACGCGATATCGGCAGTCAAATTGCCATTAAGGTAGGCCATCGAGAGAAGTGTCATGCTTGGGACGACTTGCGCAAGGTCAAGGTGTCGACTGAAGGGCAAAGTAGATACTATGCCTCTCCCGTCATGAGTCTAAATCTGGTGTTGATTTTCAAAGGTCGGACCTATCGCCTAGGAACGGATGAGCATATAGAAGACTTGAGAAGCCTAGAACGGTACTGCCAGAGTAAAATAAGAAATAGACGCAAAAAGTCTAAGAAGTCCAAATAGACATTTGGAAGCAAGTCAGCCACTTGCTGGAAAGATTGAACTAGAGTAGAATAAGCCTAGATGAAAGGACGGCGAGTCAGACATGGAGACACATCATGAAAGTAAAGAGCTAGAATTCAGCAAGATCTTGCGGGTTAGCCATGTCTATGGCGTGCGTTTTTGGTCCATTGTGGGGCTGATTCTGGTCTTTATGTCCTTGCTAGGCTGGGGGCTACTTTCCCTACTCGATTTGCTCTGGAAAAGGACGCCAGAAGGAGCCCATGAAGCTCTCTGGTTGCTAGCCCTGGTCATCTGGTTAGTAGGGTCCTCGCTACTAGTACAGTGGGCCTATGAGAAAATCTGGCGCCGCCCTGTTGTCATACGAGACCTGGGTAGCCAAGTTGCCATTAGTGTGGGAGATCGCGAAGATCGTCATTCCTGGTCTGATTTAGTCAAGGTCAAGATGCACCGTTATCGTGTGGGCCGCACAGGCCAGACGCGGGTCAAGAGCTTGAATTTGGTCCTGACCTTCCAAGGCAGAAGCTACCGCCTAGGGACGGATGAGCATCAACGCCAGCTAGAGAATTTGCAAAATTATTGCCAGCGCAAAATCTTGCAAAATGGTTCAGCTTACTATCAATAAAAAACAAGCCCTCCTTAGGATTCCTAGGGAGGGCTTATTTTACTAGCTAGTGAGACTTTTGACGTCGTTTTTGAATGAGATGGTTGGTGGCCGCCACATCCAAGCGACGATGCCAAATCATGCCTTGCCAGACTAAGATGTAAATGATTAGAACAGCACCAACAAAAGGCAGCAATTCCTGCCAAGAAAAGCTAATCCAACCATTGTAGAGGGCTGTGATACCGACAATGATTAGGATAGAAGCGAAATGAAGAAGCAAGGCCAAGGTCAGATTATGATCTTCTTCCCACTCCCGATAGTGGAGGGTGACAAGGCCGATGAGACCACTCATAATGAGCACGGTGACGACTTCGGCAGGTCTAATGGCGCTGGTCCGAAGGAAGACCAGGGTACAGAGCAGATAGGTGAGTGAGCCAATCAGAAGGCCATTGACGAAGGCTAAGGTATGTGTTTTTAACATCTTATATCCCTCCCATGCCCAGCACTTGCTTGAGTGCTGGCAGGTATTTGCGGCTAACGCCAAGTTTGATTTTGTGGGTCATGAGGGCCACCATATTGCCAGAAAATCCCATTTCAAGCGTGTGCAGATGGTTGATATTGAGCAGGGCGCTCTTAGATACTTGGACAAAGTCTCGCCCGTCTAAGCGTTCTAGCATCTTATTGAGCTGGCCTTTGACTAGGTAAGTAGCCTCTTGAGTATAGACGGTCAACTCATTCTGATAGACTTCCATGGCAATCAAATCTTGACTCGCCACCATGATGGTCTTGTCATCGACTAAGAGAGGAAGCCGTGTAAGGCCCGAAGAGGCATTTTGCTTTTCTTCCAAAAGCTGTAGGATCTGCAGGGCCTCAGCGTTAAGCTTAGCCGCTTCCACTGTCACGTTAACCGTATCAGGGGCTAGTTGGGGATTGGGCTCAAATCGTATATTCACAGGGACTTCCTCCTAAAACAGCGTCTTCCTCCCTATTATAGACTATGTAAGGCCAGTTTGCGACTGAATTTGCCTAAGATTGGCATAAGAATGAGGAAGAGGAGACCGAAGCCTAGGAGAATGAGGACTTCCTGGCTAGCGCTAGTTAAGAAACCTAGATCCAAGCCGACACCGGTATGGCGCAAGATTTGTTGTAACATGAAGTCAGGCACTTGCTGGGTCATGGCTTCTTGCGTTGGTGCTAGGAGAATGTGGCGGAAGAGGGAGGAGAAGTAAGGGGCAGGTGTGACTTGAATGACCCAACGACTTACTTGTGGTAGGATTCCCAGTGGTAGGTAGACGCCAGCGAAGAAGCCAAGGGAAGTGGATAGTAATAACATGACATGGCCGAAACTGGTCACTCTTCTGACAAAACCAAAGAGTAAGACATTGAAGCTAGTCCAAACCAGGGCTGACAAGACCATAGCGCCCAAGAGTTGAAGTAATTGCAGACCTGATAGGGTCATGCTAGCCGTGAGAGCATAGTAGGCAAATAATAAGCCTAGGGCCAGGACTTGCATAATCAAACTGATTAGGGCACTGGCTAGGAAGTAGCCAAATTGCATTTGATTATAGCTTAAATCAGTTAAGAGGAAGTCGGCTAGGACGCCTTTTTCTTTGTCCGCCACCATTTGACTGAGGCCTGCTGCGCTAGTGGTCGCTCCGACGATGGCCAAGATTCCCCCTAAGAGCCAGTAATCCAAGAAGGTATTAACGCCAGGCAATTGTGGCCATGAAGAGGCCATGTTGTCCTTGAGGAAGGCTAGGTAGAGAAGGAAGGTGATGAGGGCACCTAAGAGTGAGAAGAAGACACGACTCTTTTGGATGAAGTAGAGGCGTAGGCAACGAAGTGTGAAGTGTAACATATTAGCGGATCTCCCTTCCGGTTAAATTAATAAAGAGGTCATCGACACTACCGTGATGGTATTCAAAGTGCTTAATGAGTGGGCGGTAACGATCTAAGAGGGGCCAGACGGATTGTTCAGGCTTGAGGTCAACCTTCAAGAGCGGACCATCTAGGCGGACTTGGTAGTCGGGGGCAAGTTCTTGGGCCAAGGCTTGTGGATCTTCAAGGTCTAAGCTTAAGGTGTCATAGGCATATTGAGCCTTGAGCTGGCTAACCGTGTCGGCTGCAATCAAGTGACCATGGTCAATAATGTAGACATAGTCGGCATTTTCTACTTCTTCTAAGTAATGGGTGGTTAAGAGGATGGTCAGGCCTTGTTCTTGGCGCAGGCGCAAGAGGGCATCCCAGATGACATTCCGTGTCTGAATATCTAAGCCAGTTGAGGGCTCATCCAGAATTAGGAATTTAGGCTGGTGGACCAGTGCCCGAGCGATGTCGACACGACGGCGTTGGCCACCAGATAAGGTGCCATAGCTTTGCTTCAAGATTGACTCGAGTTCAAAGACTTGGATTAGGAAGTCCAGCTGGCTGGCCTCAAAATTACGGTAGCATTTGGCCCGACTTAAGAGGTTTTGGCCAACGGTTAGATCTTGGTCTAAAATGCTGTCTTGAAAGACCACGCCTAGTTGGCGTTGATAGTCTGAGCGGGAGAGTTGCTGACCTTGGAAGATAATAGAACCCTCGCTTGGGGACAAGAGGCCTGTTAGCATCTTAATAGTGGTGGATTTACCGGCACCATTGGGACCTAAGAGGGCTACTAATTGGCCTTGAGGGATGGATAGGTTGAGTTGCTGCACAACAGTTTTGTCGCCGTAGCGTTTGGTTAAGTTTTGGGTTTGAATTAACATGGGGGTGTCCTCCTTTACTACAGACTTATCTTACCATGATGTTTGGCCCTTGCCTTGATAAAAAAGCTAAGTGGTCAAAATTGGGGCTTAAGTGGTAAGAGAGGGGGGCCAAAATGCAAGAAGTGAGAAATGAAGGAGTTTAGGAGGGGGCTATCTGGCAAAAAATACTTAATCAGTCGGTCATTTTTTTGATTATCTTTTGGATGGCTTGTTTACTTAAAATGATAGCGAACAATCTAATAAAGATAGCGCTTTTACGGGGTGTGTGGCTTTCTTTTAACGAGCCAAGTCCATCCTAATATGGTATAATAGGGTCAAGAAAATTAAAAGGAAGTGCCCTAATGTCTCAATATGATGTGAAGCAAGTGGCTTGCCACCAATGTCAGGCACCAATCGACGTCAAGGTCTATGAAACAATCGATGTCACTGACCAGTCACCGGAACGTGAAGCCATTCTGTCTGGGGAATTTTTCAAAGTAAAATGTCCTGAGTGTGGCTATGAGGGCATGGCGGATTACGGCTTCCTCTATCAAGATTTACAAAAGGGCCTTGTCCTCTTCTACGAACCAGATCCTAGTTTTTTTGAAGAAGATGTGCAAGTATTGAAGGACACCTTCACCCCTGAGCAGATGGCTGTCACCACTATCCGGATTGTACACGGCTTGCCTAATCTCTGGGAGAAGATTCAAATTCATGAGGCGGGACTAGATGACCGCATTGTAGAGTTACAAAAATACTTGGTCTTTGCTGGTTTCCACCAACAAATGCCAGACCAGCCTATTAAGCATATTCTTTATCAAGTGGCCAAGGAAGGCAAAGCCCAATTTCTGCTGGGGGATGACCGAGAATTGGTCGCGACGGTAGCCTTTGACCAAGGCCAGTATGACCTAACCAAGGATAGTTTTGCCCAGGAGCTAGCCCGCTACGGAGGCGGCTTCTTCATCAATCAGCAATGGGCGGAATGGCTCATGGCCCAACTAGAGCAAGACCAAGACTAGGTGATGAGAATGAATCAACAAAGTTCAGAAACCATGGCGGCCATCAATCGTTTCCGCGATGAACGTCATTGGCGACCTTATCATAATGAGAAGGACTTGGCTATATCGATTGCGATCGAAGCGGCCGAATTGATGGAAATCTATCAATGGCGAACGCCTGAGGAAGCTAATAGTCAAGACTTAGAACATATTAAAGAAGAAGTAGCAGATGTTTTAATCTATACTTATATGCTGGCAGATAATTTAGGCCTGGATATTGACGACATTATTGCGGATAAACTGCGTAAGAATGCCATCAAGTACCCAGCCCCGCCAACAGCATTAGATGGAGCTACTGCTGAGTAGCTTCTTTTATATTTAAATCACATCTTCGCAAAATGTGGTGACGTTCTTCATATCTTTTTCATATACGTGGTGTAAACTATGAATTGTAGAAAAGTAATCACTTGTTCTAATAGGGAACAAGGAAATGTTTGGAGTGAGTGAGTATGTTGAAATTTATGCAAGCAATCCAAGCCCATCGTAACTCACAGGTCCTGGCTTGCCAATTGAATCGTTTGAATCAGGATGCCCAAACACTCACCTATCGGGATATGTGGCTAGCCGTTGACCAATTAGCAGGCTGGTTGCATGAAACCTTGGGCCAGGACCGTTCACCCTTAGTAGTCTACGGACATAAGCATCCCTACATGTTGGTTTATTTCTTGGCTTGCCTCAAGTCAGGTCATGCCTACTGTCCCATTGATTTGTCCATGCCGTTGGACCGGGTGGCCACGATTATTGAGAAGTTGGCGCCGCCTTTGGTTCTTACGACCGAAGACCTGCCCCAAGATTGCCGGCAGCTTAACTTAGCCCAAGCTCAAGCTATCGTGCAAGCAGGTGGCTATGATGCGCCAGCAGAAGAGCAAGCTGTCCAGGGCTTTGAGACAGCCTACATTATCTATACTTCTGGCTCGACTGGCCAACCTAAAGGAGTCTGTGTCTCAGCCGAGAACCTGGACAATTTCTTGACTTGGTACCTGCCACTGATTCCAGCCCAGCCAGGAGAGACTCCTGTATTCATTGGGCAGCCTCCTTATTCTTTCGACCTGTCGGTCATGAGTGTCTATCCTGCCCTCTGCATGGGTGCCACCTTATACCAATTGGACAAGGACTTGTTAAGCAATTATGGGGCCTTATTCGACTGCCTCAAGCAGTCGGGCATTTCCACTTGGGTGTCCACGCCGTCCTTTGTTGATACTTGTTTGGCCGATCCGCAATTCAATCAAGAACTGCTGCCCCAAGTCAGACGTTTCGCCTTCTGCGGTGAGAAACTTCAGGCCCGTACGGCTCAGGCCCTCTTGGATCGTTTCCCACAGGCTAAGGTCTATAATTCCTATGGGCCAACTGAATCGACAGTGATGATGACCTGGGTGGATATCGACCAAGCCCTGATTGATTCTTATCCCGACAATTTACCGGTTGGGCGTGTCCGTCCTGGCAGTCAGGTCAAGTTGCTGCCCCTAGAAGAGGCAGAAGAAGGCCAGGGTGAAATTCAAATCATTGGTGATACGGTCGCTCAAGGTTATTATGGGCAACCGGAATTAACGGCCCAAAAATTTGGCCAAGTTGGTGGCCAACCCGCCTATAAGACAGGGGACGTGGGTTACTTTGAAGATGACTTGCTCTTCTGTAATGGACGGATTGACTTCCAGATTAAGTGGCATGGCTACCGGATTGAACTGGAGGACATTGATGCCAACCTAATCAAGCATCCTCTGGTCAGCCAAGCCATCACCCTACCTAAGTACGAAGGCGATACGGTTAGAAGTTTAGTCAGCTTTGTGGTCTATGACCAGGTCATCCAGCAACGTTTCCAAACGGTGCGTGAACTCAAGGCGCATTTGAAACAGACCTTGCCAGACTACATGATTCCTAAGAAAATCGTCTTTCTGGATAGCCTACCCCTTAACCAAAATGGCAAGGTCGACCGGAAGGCCTTAGGAGGGCTCTTATGACCTACTTTGGTGATGAAAAGTTTGCTCTGATAGCAGCGATTTTCTGCCTAGGCGGACTGGTAATTCGTTGGCGTCAGTGGCCAATCAAATATTGGCTGGCCCTAGGCTCCTTGATTATCTATGCGGGTGTCTTCGGCGCAGATCTCCAACATTTGGCAGTCTCGCTCGGCTTCTTGGTCTTTCAGTATGGCTTGATTCAATATCAATTTCGCCACCCTAAGATCAAGTGGCCAGTCTACCTGTCCTTTTTGCCTCTGGTTCTGGCTAAGTTACATGAAATTTGGCCCCTCTACAGTTTTGGTTTTATCGGCATCTCCTACCTATCATTTAAGGTGGTGCAGATTCTGCTAGAGACCCAGGACGGCCTCATTAAGGAAATGTCCTTGGTTGATTACCTGAGCTTCCTGCTCTTCTTCCCAGTTGTCAGTGCCGGACCTATTGATCGCTCCAAGCGCTTTGTGGCGGATACGGAGAAAATTCTGGACTGGAAAGACTATTGGGAACTGCTGGGCCTAGGTAGTTATCGCCTGCTACTTGGGGCTGTCTACAAATTTGTCATTGCTGCCGTCATTTTCAAGTGGCTGTCGGCTTTGCAGGTTGGCAATTATTTTTACTATTTGATTAAATACGCCTACGGCTATACCTTCTATTTATTCTTTGACTTCGCTGGATATAGTCTCATGGCAGTAGGTCTCAGTAACCTCTTAGGGATTGAGACCCCAATGAACTTTAAGCAACCTTTTTTGGCCATCGATATCAAAGATTTCTGGAATCGTTGGCACATTAGCTTATCCCAATGGCTGCGGGACTTCGTCTTCTCTCGCGTCATGATGAATTTTATTCGTCATAAGCGATTCAAGACTCGGCTCAATCGGGCCATGGCAGCCTATATGGCCAATATGCTCTTCATGGGCTTTTGGCATGGCTTCTCCTTCCATTACATCCTCTATGGTTGTTACCACGGGGTTTTAATGGCTGGCTTTGAAGCCTATCAGAAGAAATCAAAATTTTATAAGAAATACAAAAACCACTCCCTTTACAAGCTGGTAAGCTGGGCAGTGACTTTGCAATTGGTTGTCTTGGGGATGTTCATCTTCTCCAATAAATTTCCAGAAGTCGTAGGGAAGTGGCTAGGATTTGGACAAGGTTAGGAGTGAGAGTATGGAAGAACAAGTATTAAGCCTTTTAGAAGAATTGTGTGAAGATGAAGTGGTGCGTGAGGATTTGGATATCAATCTCCGTGACGAAGGGCTCTTGGATTCCTTGGGTTTCGTTGAGATGCTAGTGAAAATGGAAGAGGTCTTCGGTTTTGCGACAGCACCAACGGAGGTCACCTATGAAGAGATTGATACGCCACGTCGAGTCATCGCCTATGTTAAGAAGCGAGTGGCTGCTCTATGATTAAAATGAAGGCCTTAGTCTATGCCATTTGCTTAGCTCTTGTCAGCATGATTGGCCTTAATGCTTCCCTGTCCGGGGCTTATCAGGTGCCAGATAACAGTATTCGCTACGGCCGACAAGTGGAGAAGAACCAGAGTAAGGATATTTTGACTCAGAATATGGACGCCCAGACCTTAACAGTCTTCGGCTCCTCGGAGTTGGTCCAAACCTTTAAGGAAAACTTCGACCCTAGCGTGGTTTTCAACTACAAGGACTTCCACCTGATGGAAATTGGCCGCGGGAATTATCGTAACCTAACCTTGGCTTCCATCTTGGGTTCTGTGGGGGATAATTTACCTCAACAAAAAGCGGTCTTATTAGAATCCCTGCAATGGTTTACCAAAGAAGGAGTACCAGCTAACGCTTTACTCTATCGTCTGTCTTTTGAGCATGTTTATAATACCTTAAGTAATCCTAAGGTGACGGAAGAACACAAACGTGCCTTTATTGATCGTCTGCTAGAAGCCTCGACTCAGCATCCCCAAGTGCACGATGCCTTGGCTCGCTATAAGAAGGCCCTGCTAGACGAGCCAGATAATTGGCTAGAGAACCAATGGGCGCGGGCCCATTACCAGCTAGATGTTTTCAAGAACAAGATTCGTTATGCTCTAGCTGACAAGGATCCTCTGCCAATGGCAGGTGATAAGACACCGGACTATGATTGGGATCAACGTTATAAGACCATTGCCCAGCAAGAAGGGGCAGCAGACAAGACCAACAATAATGAATTTCAGGTTGAAAATCATTATTACACCAATGAAATTGGCCAAGATTTAGAGAAGTTTAAGAACAGTGATGTAGGAAAATACGTCACCGATTCACCAGAAATGAAAGACTTGAACATATTCCTCGACATCGCCCAAGACTTGGGCGTGGATGTCCGTGTCGTCCTCCTGCCCGTTAATGGTAAGTGGTATGACTACACCGGCTTCCCTAAGGAAGACCGCCGGGCTATCTATGAGGCAATCAAGCAAGTGCTAGATCAACGCGGTATCAAGTACTATGACTACCAGGATGATGATTACGAGCCTTATGTCATGCAGGATATGTTGCACTTAGGATGGAAAGGATGGACTCGCCTTGAAAAAGATATTTATGAATATGGTAAGCAAGATTAAATCCTCCAAAATTCTCCAACTCATCTTGTGGATTGCGATTTTCTATGTATTGATTATGATCCTCGTCATCTACGGATTGGCTAAGGATACTGGAGGCGTGCAGCCTTACATTTATAGTAGTTTCTAAGAATGAAGGACTAGGTCAGCTGACCTAGTCCATTTTTTTATGCTTTAATCGTTTGAGTGGTCCTGCCAAGACAAAAAGACTATAATAGAGCTAAGAAAATAAGAAAAGGGGAAGTGCTATGACACATAAAGTAGAACGTGATCTAATTAAGACAGACCTCTTCCAGGCAGTCAATGGGGCCTGGTTAGAGACTGCTGTAATTCCGGATGATAAGCCCACAACGGGTGGCTTTTCGGATTTGGTCGACAAGGTAGAAGCCGACCTGATGAAGGATTTGGCCGACTTGATTGATCAGCCTGAGTCACTGACCAAGATGCAAAAGGAAATGGTGGCTTACTATCAGTTAGCCTTGGATAAGGAGGGCCGCGCTGCTCTGGGTATGAGTCCCTTGCGTCCTTACATGGAGCGCATCCAAGCACTGACCTCAGTAGCTGACCTGACTGAGTGGGCCAAGACTGGTATTTTAGAAGGCCTACCAGGTCCCTTCGGCCTCAGCGTGGTCCAAGATATGGCGGATTCCAACCGCTATGTGGTGTATTTAGATCGTCCAGGTTTGATTCTACCTGACCGGACCTACTATGAGTCCGACCATGCGCAAGGTCAGCAATTATTGGCAGTCTACCGCCAAGTGGCCTTAGACTTACTGGCTTTATTAGGCTTGGATGTTAAGGAAGCCGTGGAATTGGTGACAGCCGGCATGGCCTTTGATGCCCGTCTAGCCCCTTATACCTTGTCTAAGGAAGAAGCGGCAGAATATGTGGTCTTCCACAACCCTCGCAAGTTGGATCAAGTGGCGGCTTACTCCGACCAAATCGACTTCAAGGCAGTCTTGGAGTCCGTCTTAGGTGGCTTGCCTGAGACCCTAAACGTGGTCGAACCTAAATTCTTCGAAGCCTTCAAGGAACTAGTAGATCAAGCTGATTTAGACCAACTAAAGGCTTGGTTGACCTTGCGTCTGGTTACTGGCTCAACTAGCTATCTGTCTGAAGAGGCGCGGGCTATCAGCCATCGTATGACCCAGGCCTTGACCGGCAATCCAGCCATGAGGCCTTTTGAAAAATTGGCCTACAGCCATGTCAATCAAGCCTTCGACCAAGTCTTAGGTGACTTCTATGCCCAACGTTACTTTGGCCCCGAAGCCAAGGAAGACGTGACCCAAATGGTCAAGAACATGATTGCCATCTACCAAAAACGCCTAGAAACCAAGGAATGGCTTAGCCCTGCCACTCGCGAAAAGGCCATCCTCAAGCTACAGAAAATGGATCTCTTAGTGGGCTATCCTGACAAGATTCCGCCAGTCTATGAGGAGTTAGTTGTCGGCGACCGCAACTTCTTCCAGGCTTCTATCTACTTCACCCAAGTAGCAACTCGCTATAACCTCAGCAAGTGGAACAAGCCAGTGGACCGTGATCTCTGGAACCTTAGTGCCAACACGGTCAATGCCTACTATGATCCATTCAATAACTTAATCTGCTTCCCAGCGGCTATTCTGCAGGCACCATTCTATAGCCTGCAACAATCAGCCAGCGCCAACTATGGGGGGATTGGAGCCGTGATTGCCCATGAAATCTCCCATGCCTTTGACAATAATGGCGCCAAGTTTGATGAGACCGGTAGCTTGTCTAACTGGTGGACGGAAGAGGACTTGGCTCATTTCAACAGCCTGGCCGATAAGATGATTAAACTCTGGGATGGGATTCCATTTGGCGACGGCAAGATTAATGGGACCTTGACTGTGTCTGAAAATATTGCGGATGCGGGTGGCCTAAGCTGCGCCCTAGAAGCAGCTCAAGCGCTGCCGGATGCTGACTTGGAAGACTTCTTCTTCAACTGGGCCCGCGTCTGGTGCCGTAAAGCTCGACCAGAGTATGTTAACCTGCTCCTCAACATTGACGTTCACTCGCCAGGTGAGTTACGGGCCAATATGGCACCTAAGAACTTGGCAGCCTTCTATGAAACCTTCGGGATTGAGCCCGGAGATGCCATGTATTTGGCGCCAGGAGACCGGGTGACGATTTGGTAATCTCAAGATAATAAAAAAGCCCTCCGGCTCATGGACTTAGCGCCATGAGCCGGAGGGCTTTTCTTTTAGCCATTAAAGGCATTGACAATGGTGTCGACATTCTTAATCATAACGGAAATGGAGCCGTCTGGGTTGTTAATGAACTCAATGACTTCAGGGTCATCGTAGAGTTCAGTTGGCACCATGAGCTCGATGCCATTAGCCAGCTTGAATTTCTGCTTGGCGTACTTCTTCTCATACTTGGGCACGTTGTTGACTGCAATCTTGGTTGGGACTTCTCGTTTGACTAAGGCCTCACGCGCCGCGTCCTGGGCGCCTAGATTGTCCTTGAAGACCTGGCGGGTAATTTCTTCTGCATTAATGACATGGTCATCTTCTAACTGTTGCAGAATAACCTTTTGAGTAGTCGCCAGGGCTTGATAAGGTTCTTGGTCAAATTGCTTGGCCGTGTCGGCGACCGCTTTTTTGATTTGCTTGATTTGTTGAGGCGCGGCTTGAGGTGGGGCGATTTCCAAAATGCGTTCGGATAGGTAGAGGCAACGTTTGCCTTCGATGACATATTGCTTCTCTAAAATTTGATAGTCACCAGTGGCCAAGTTCAACAAGAAGAATTCCGATGGCGTCTGGGTGGGGCTAGGGAGAATAGCGTGGTGCATGACCAACTGATTGACTAATTGGGATTCGGCCGAGAGAAAGTGGGTTACCTGACTAGAGTAGTCCAGGCGTATCAGGCCGAAATAGCGCTGTTCATGGTCGTCGCTAGCCTCGAAGAAGAGGTAGTCAGCAGCGGCGATTTCTTCCGCCGGCCCAATCAAATCGAAGAGCTTATCGGCCAGACTAGTAGACTTGTCAATCAGGCTAGTTTGGTCATCCTTGAGATTGGCCCAGAGGGCGCTGTCAGCTTCAAGCTTGGCGCGTTTGGGTTCTGCCTTTTGGACCTTGGTCAGGAGCTTATCCAGGTAGGTCCGAATCAGGGGCGAGGACAAGTCCATGGCTTCCTGGGACAGGAAGAGATTACCAGCATCCTTATCCAGGATGTGGAGAATGGCTTGGTGAATGTACATGTTGAGGAATCCTTTCTAGTGAAGAAAAAGGGGGCAGGAGCCCCCATGTTTTTGAGATGCTTAGACGCGTTGGCCGACAAAACGGACCATATCATCAACAACTTGACGGGAAGGGGTCGTCATGACATAGAGACTGTCCCCAAGTAAATCAGCGAAAGCCTGCGGAATGCGGGCAGTCATCTTGATTTGGTCAGCAAATCGGTCCAGGATGTCTTGGTGGCTGGCCACATAGCTATGCTCATCGCGACGGGCAACAGCCAGACAGTAGCGACCATGGGCGGTCTGCTTAGGCAGCTCTTGGCCTGTCACTAGCTTAGCCCAATAATCGTAGAGGTCAATATCGTGGGCATAGTTGTAGATGTCGACACAGAAGCCACCGGCTGGGCGGTTGTTGTATTCAATGGCGATAAAGTCATCGTCCGGCGTGCGGAAGAATTCGATATGGAAGAAGCGCTCCTTCATGCCGAAGGACTTGATGATAGCATGGCCATATTCACGCAACTTAGGATGGAGTTCCTTCTCAATATAGAAGGCGTTGTCCTTACGATCCAGGACTAATTCCAATGGCGGATAGTAGTAGGTCAGACCGGTTTCGAAGACAATATTGCCCTCGGCATCAATCAGACCATCAAAAGTCGTTACCGTTGGATAGGAGACAAACTGCTCCAGGAAGTAAGGAGTGGACTCACCCCAAGTGGCCTTGAATTGGGCCACATCTTCTGGCGTCATGAGCTTGTAGGTAGCGGCAGCCCCCACGCCATTGTCAGGTTTAGCGATTAGTGGCAGGCCTAAGGCTTGGACGGCGGCATCGATTTCTGAAGTCTGGCTAACCACGCGGCCGTCCACGACCGGTACGCCAGCCTTGCGGAAGTATTCCTTCATGACGGACTTGTACTTAGTTTTGGTTAAGTCTTGGGGTTTGACGCCAAAGATATTGAACTGCTGGCGCAAGCCGGCATCCAATTCTAGCCAGTATTCATTGTGGGACTCAATACGGTCGATGGGTCCATACTTGTGGAAGAAGAAGGCGGCCGCACGAGTAACTTGGTCCAGGTCTTCCAGATTATCCACCCGGAAATATTCAGTCAGGGTCGCTTTGAGCTCATGGTTGAGTTGGTCGTAAGGTTCCTGGCCAATCCCTAGGACATTGACGCCATGTTGACGTAACTTATAGGAAAAGGGTTGGAAGTTAGCAGGGTAGTAGGGAGAAATAACAATATAGTTCATAGGGAATCCATCCTTTCTGCTAGGGTCAGAGGCCTTTAGCCTACCATTCTTCGCTTAGAAAACGTAGGCAATCGGGTAAATAAGTTGCCCAGGCCTCTTCACTGTGGGTGGCATCAGCCGCAATAATCAGTTGGAGTCGGTCCTGTGGCATGCCGCCAGCCAGTAATTGTTGATAGTAGCTGAGGGAGGCGTTGATGTAAATTTGCTTCATGTTACCATGGGTCAGGTCGCGGTCGGTGTCGTCCCCTTCCTGGGTCCCCACTTGGATAAAGATGCGTTGGCTAGGATCTAGCTTTTGACGGCTAATGTAACGGTTGAAGGCTTCCACGGTTAACCAGGAGGCACTAGAGAAGACCCCTAGGTTACCAATTTGGTCCGCATATTCCAAGCCCATAAATTGGGTGATATTACCACCCAAGGAAGAGCCGGCCATGGCTGTGTGGCGTTTGTCAGGCTTGGTCCGGTAGTGGCTATCGATGAAGGGTTTGACCACATTCATGACGAAGTCGGCATAATTAAGGCCTTTGCCCCCAAGGCGCATGCCTTCAGGAATGGGTGTATTAGTGAAAGGCCATGGCGAGTATTCGTTGAGGCGGTTCTCATTATCATTGTCGATCCCAACCACAATCATTTGGGGGATGTCAGGATTCTTCTTGATGGCTGGAATAATTTTCCAGGAGTGGCCACTGAAAGACTCGCGGCTGTAGAAAACATTCTGGCCGTCATGGAAGTAGAGAACAGGGTAGGACTTGTTCTCGTTCTTCTGGTAATCCTTAGGTAGGAGGACCCGAATGCGGCGGGCTTTGTTGGTGTAAGGGACAGTTAATTCATGGGTATGCATTTCTAGGTAAAAATAGGCTGCGTGATGCATGGCAGGGCTCCTTTCTTAGTCCTCCATATTTTAACATGAAGCCAGGGTCTAGGCTAGGAATTTTTGGCCGGGGCAAACCTTGAGAATGTAAAGAAAGTGTGAAGAAGGCTAGAAAGTTCTAGGACGTCGCTAAATCATAAGCTTATAGGGGCTTAATTCTATCCTAAAAGATAGTCAGTCTATAAAAAGTGCCTACTGGTTTTTACTAGGGTAAGCTTCTTATAATAAAGATGTCTTTATCTCTCAATCTCAAAGAAAGGAATCGATTATGTATCAAGAAACGTTTGATTTAGAATCTGTCACACTCAATGTGATCAATTTGTCCTATATGGTGGCCTTCTACCAGCAGGCTTTAGGTATGGCTATCCTAGAAGAAAGTCCTGAGCGTGTAGGCTTAGGCGTCCAAGGCAGTGACCGGCCTCTACTCTACCTAGAAACAGTGGCCACGCCACAGGAAAGCCAAGCCCGTTATGGCCTCTATCACGTGGCCTATCTCTTACCAAGCCGGGAGGACTTGGGGACTTTCCTTGTTCATGCCATCAAGCAAAACCTGCCACTGATTGGGGCTTCAGACCATGGCTACTCTGAGGCTATTTACCTAGAGGATCCGGAAGGCAATGGCATTGAAGTCTATCGCGATAAACCGGTAGGCCAATGGGAGATTGAGCCTGACGGTCGTATACCGGGTGTAACCTTGGAAATGGACGGTCAAGGCGTTTACGATAGTGCCAAGCCACTTGATGGCCCTTATAAAATGCCCGAAGGCTCTCGTATTGGTCATATTCACCTCAGTGTCCAAGATAGTAAGCGAGCGGCCGTCTGGTGGAACCAAGTCTTAGGTATGGAGACTAAATTCCAGATGTCTTCAGCGGCTTGGATGTCCTCTGGGACCTATCACCACCAGTTAGCTGCCAACCAATGGGCAGGTAGCCGTCTAGCGCCACAAGAACCAGACCAAGCAGGACTTAAGCATTTTAGCATTGTCGCTAGCTCGCCTCAAGAAGAGGCCGCAATCGTCAAGCGCGCCCAAGATTTGGGGGCTAAAGTGCAAGCTCTAGAAGGGGGCTGGCAAGTAACCGATAGCAATGGGATTAGCCTAGTTTTACGGAGTTTGTAAGCTTGTCCATACCTTTGCTTTACGCTATAATAGTGTAGCGTAAGGAGGTTATGGCATGAAATTCTATTCTTATGACTATATGAAGAGTCGAATTAATATAACGGACTGGCTCCAATTGACCATTTTCGTTGGCTTAGCTATCTTAATTGGCTTGGCTATATGGTTTTACTACCATCGCAACAAGGATTCTAAGTACCGTGAATTAGCTATTATTGGCATTATCTGCTTCTTTATTTTAGCTGGGACTCGTTGGCAAGATGCGCAAGCTAAGCAAGCAGCCCTTAGCCAATATTCAGGGGCTAGTCACTTGATGGAACAGGTGGCTGAAGATTTGGGGACTAAGCCCGAATTGCTCTATCTTAATACGGAAGCAGCGGCCGACGGAGGCATTATCAAATCCGGTGACCGCTACTATCGGACTATCATCGATAGAGAAGGACACTATATCCTTGAGGAAATGGCAGTTCAGCTGCCTAAGATCGAATTGGTGGAGGTAAAGCCATGACATTAAATTTTTTAGATATCGCCATTAAGCTGGCCTTAGGCGTGTTGGCCTTGGTTGTAGTCATTAATTTGACAGGTAAGGGCAATTTGGCGCCGGCTTCGGCCAGTGACCAGGTCCAAAACTATGTCCTAGGGGGCATTATTGGTGGGGTTATTTATAACCCTGGTATTTCTATCCTGCAATTTTTAATTATTCTCATGATTTGGTTAGTGCTAGTTCTAAGCTTCAAATGGCTGAAAACCCACAACCAACTTCTTAAGAAGACCATTGATGGGGAACCAACGGACTT
Source organism: uncultured Abiotrophia sp. (assembly GCF_938010525.1). Lineage (GTDB taxonomy): Bacteria > Bacillota > Bacilli > Lactobacillales > Aerococcaceae > Abiotrophia. Next base: position 16,607 of record NZ_CALLVK010000001.1, read on the forward strand.
GATTAGCCGTGGCGTCATCGATGTGGAAGCGACACGAGCAGCAGGTCTAACGGCTCAAGATTTGGCTTTCAAATTGCGTAGTCAGAATATCTACTCTATCAAGAAGGTTAAGCGGGCAGTGATCGAACAAAATGGTAGCCTTAATATTGTGGTTTACGGTGAGGAAAATCCTAAGTATCCTCTAATTACAGACGGGCATATTCAATATAAAACCTTGGATTCTATTGACAAGACCGAAGAATGGCTCATGCAAGCTATTGCCGAGGCAGGGCAAGAAGATGTGGCCAAGATTTTCTTGGCAGAATATATTGATGGTAACATCACCATAGTGGAATACTAGCCATGCGTCTGGATCAAGTCATGAATCAGGCGGGCCTGGGTTCCCGGAATCAAGTTAAGCGTCTACTTAAAAGTTGCCAGGTGCAAGTCGATGGCCAAGTGGAGCGTCGCCCCAACCGTAATGTGGATCCTGGTTTGCAAGAAATCAAGGTCCAGGGGCAGACCTTGACCCAGCCGGCTGAGACCTATTGGCTATTACATAAGCCTCAGGGAGTCTTAACGGCAGTCAAGGATGACCGCTTCACCACGGTCGTTGACTGTCTAGCCCCTCAAGACCAGGCGCCAGGTCTTTACCCGGTAGGACGTTTGGATTGCTCTACCACTGGCCTGGTCTTTCTGACCACCAATGGCCCTTTGGGTTATCGCATGTTGCATCCCCAATACCATGTGGAAAAGGAATACCAGGTGGTGGTCAATGGCCCGCTGACCCAGGACCATGTGGCTAGTTTTGCCCAAGGCATTTTGATTGATCAGGATCGGCCCTGTGCGCCAGCCCGCTTGGTGATTGAGGCCTCTGGTCCGCTAGAAAGTCGGGCTCGATTAACCATTCGGGAGGGCAAGTTCCACCAAGTTAAAAAGATGTTCCTGTCGGTGGGCGTCAAGGTGACGCAGCTTCACCGTCTGCGCATGGGCCATCTGGTTTTAGACCAGGACCTAGCGCCTGGTGCCTATCGACCACTTAAGCAAGAAGAACTGGAACAATTGAAGCACTATCTTTAAGGATAGTAATGGGAAATATTTAGCAAAAAGTCAATAATCGTTGAGAAAATAGGCTTTTAGCCGTATAATGTATAGTATCAAAAACAGAGTGAGGAGTGTTGAGAGTGAAAGAAATCGTCATTGTCGGTGCTGGTTATGCCGGTATCTCGGCCGCCCGTAAGTTGGGTAAGACCTTCAAGAATGACGCGGATGTTAAGATTACTTTGGTAGATAAGCATGCCTATCATACCTACATGACTGAATTGCATGAGGTAGCAGGGGGGCGTGTGGAAGCTAACGCGGTGAAGTATGACTTGCAACGTATCTTCAACAAATACAAGAAAGTCCAATTAGTGACGGACACGGTTGTCGGAATTGATGAAGCCACCAAGACTGTCCAAGGTGAAAGCTACAGCTATCATTATGATTATTTGATTTTAGCCATGGGTGGTGAAGCTAACGACTTCGGCGTCGCAGGCGTTAAGGAAAATGGCTTTACCCTCTGGTCACTGGCAGCAGCTGAACGCATTCGTGCCCATATTAAGGAATGTTGTGCCAAGGCAGAACACGAGCCTAACCAAGCTAAACGTCGTGCCTTACTCAGCTTCATCGTCTGCGGGGCAGGCTTTACTGGGGTTGAAATGGTCGGCGAACTGATTGAATGGGTTCCTCGCCTAGCGAAGGATTACCACTTAGATGAAGAAGAATTCTCTGTTCACTTGGTAGAAGCTGCGCCAAAAATCTTGGCTATGGTGACTGACAAGGAACAAGACAAGGCCATGCGTTACATGACCAAAGTCGGTATCAAAGTCTCAACTGGTGACGGGATTCAAGCCGTTAACAAGCACAACGTAGAGTTAGCGTCAGGCAAGACCATCGACAGCTACACTACGATTTGGACTGCCGGGGTGCAAGGTAATACCGAAGCCAAGGTCTTTGGTTTAGAGACTGGTCGGGCTAACCGTCTGGTGGCTGACCAATACATGGAAGCTAAGGACCACCCAGGTATCTATGTGGTAGGGGACTTGGTTTACTATGAAGATCCAAATGAAGGCGGTCGTCCAACTCCGCAAATCGTTCAGGCAGCTGAACAAACAGGGGAAACCGCAGCCCACAATATCATTGCCGATATCAAAGGAACGGAGAAACATGCCTACAAGGGTAAATACGATGGCTTTATGGTCTCTATTGGTTCCCGTTACGGGGTGGCCTTCCTCATGGGCAAATGGCATTTGACTGGCTTCTTCGCGATGTTGATGAAGCACTTAGTCAATGTGCTCTACTTCTTCACCATTCGTTCCTTCTACTACATGTGGACCTATGTCCGTCATGAGTTCTTCAAGATTAAGGACAAACGTAACATTTTCCGTGGACACTTAGCAGCTCACGGTAACATCCTCTGGTCCGTACCATTGCGCTTCTTCTATGGGTCTGTCTGGCTCTTAGAAGGGCTTAAGAAGGCCTTCGGCCTCTGGGGGACTACTAACTGGTTTGGGGACAAAGTTGTCTTCCCATTTGCCTGGTTACAAGAAACTGCAAATGCTGCAGCATCTGCTGTGACTTCTGGGGCATCTGAGGCAGCTAGCTCTATGTCATCTGTCGTGACTTCTGGCGCCTCTGAAGCCGTTAGCTCCGTATCTTCTGCTGTTACTAGCGGTGCTTCTGAAGCAATGAGTTCTGCAGCTAGCTCTGCTGGCGGGGCAGTCGCTCAAGCTAGCCATGCAGTCTTCGGCCTCAGCTACGCTTACGGGGAAAGTCCAAAACCTGTCTTAGATGGCATGCCAGATTGGTTCGCGGCGATTATGCGCTTCTTCGTGCCTAACCGCGATATGGCCCTCTTCATGCAAAAATTCATGACCGTTATGGAAATCTTAATTGGTTTAGCCTTGATTGCGGGTCTCTTCGTCTGGTTAATCAATGCCGGGACTGTGGTCTTGGTTACCATGTTCTGCCTCTCAGGTATGTTCTACTGGGTTAACATCTGGTTTATTCCGGTTGCCATCGCCCTTATGAATGGTTCTGGTCGGGCCTTTGGTCTGGACTACTGGGTAATGCCTTGGTTAGGTAAGAAGCTGGATCGATGGCTCTATGGCCGAACCAGTCACCACTATGGGCCACCAGCCTAATTAATAAAGTAATAAGGAGGCCCCCGCGTGGGGCCTTGCTTTGTAAGAGGAGCTAGTATCTTCTTACTAACTAGAAAGGAGGCCACCCATGGTTCACCCAATATGGGAATCTTTACCACTTATTCAAGAGGAACTCGTGGCGGTCAAAGCCTTGATGAAGTCAGAGCTCCAGCTTAAAATCCCGGATGTCCGAGAGAAAATCTTGGCCTATATGGATGCCCCAGGCAAGTACCTGCGGGCCGGCCTCTGTCTGGCTATGGCCCAGCTGAGCCCAGAGGGCATCACCCAGTCCAAACGCTATATTGCGGCAGCCATTGAGGTCCTGCATCTGGCCACGCTTATTCATGACGACGTCATTGATGAGGCGGATACTCGCCGGGGCATTGAGGCCCTTCATATCCAAAAGTCTAACCGCTTGGCCATCTATGCGGGCGACTATCTTATGACCTATGCGGCTCGCTTGTTCCAAAAGAGCCAACAGGAATTTGACCGTAATCCTCTGGATGCCTGGGTTATGGAGGGGATTCTGATTGGGGAGCTTAACCAACTTGCCAACCAATACCGTCAGGGTATGACCATGTATGATTACCTAAGACAGATTCGAGGCAAGACGGCCCTCTTATTTGCAGCCGCGACTTTCTTCGGCTACTATAGCCTAAGCCAGTCAGCCCTGCAGAATCGCCAGGCCTTCTATCTGGGCCAAGCAATTGGCATGGCCTTCCAACTCAGGGATGACCTAATTGACTACCAGGTGGATGCCGAGGTCAGTGGCAAACCCCGTATGCAGGATGTTCAAAATGGTATCTATACGGCGCCCCTAATTTTAGGCTTGCAGGCGGATCCGAGTCTACGCCAAGAACTTAAGGAGCGGGGTCAGCCTTGGAGCCAGCAGGAGCTGGATCGGCTTTATCAAGCCCTAGTGGACTTAGGGACTTTGACAGAGACGGAGCGCCTGGTAGACAACTATCTAAGCAAGGCTGAGAAGCGCCTGAGAGGACTAGGGGGCAAGCAAGATAGCCAAGCACTGGTCAACTTACTCAATCAAGTTATGAGAGGACACTTTTAAGAGGGGCTTGTCATGGACATGAGGCCCAAATTGCGTTAAACTATAAGATGTAAACATATACAGTAAAGGGGTAATTGGAATGAAAAAATCATTGTTAAAGTCAACCATGCTCTTAGCAGCAGTCTTATCTTTGGGGACTAGCTTATCTAGCGTAGTTTTAGCGGAAGATGCTAAACCAGCTGCAACCACTACTTTTGAAGTCAAAGACTTGAAAGACGGCGAATACACCGCTGTTTCTGATGCTGACGAACGTGGCTGGAAACTCCACCACACCATCGTGGTCAAAGACGGTAAAGTCGCTTCTTCTAACTACGACTATGTCAACGACAAGGGCGAGAAGAAGTCTGAAAATGCTGAATACAACGACAAAATGAAAGAAAAGACCAAAGTTTCTGCGGCTGAAGCCATGAAGAAATTAGACGAAAGCCTAGTGAAGGACGGCAAGGCTGACGTAGTGACTGGTGCAAGCCACACTAGTGAAGTTTTCTTCTTCTCTACTAAGGTGCTCTTGAAACAAGCCAAAGAAGGTAAGACTGGCGAAGTCAACATCTCTAAATTACCGCTTCAAGATGGTGAATACACTTTGGAAGCACCAGCTGACCAACGTGGCTGGACTACCAAGTTCGTCCTCACTGTCAAAGACGGTAAAGTAGAAAAAGCAGACTACGACATGTACAAAGACGGCAAACGTAAGTCTGAAGATGCTGACTACAACAAGATGATGGCTGACAAGGCTAAAGTCTCTTACGCTGATGCAGTTAAGAAATTAAACGAAGCCTTAGTTAAGTCTAGCAATGCCAATGTAGATGTTGTGACTGGGGCAACCAACACAACTAACGCCTTCAAGACCTATGCTAAACAATTGTTAGAAGCAGCCGCTTTAGGTGAAAAAGAAGTCATCAAAGCTGCCGTTGTTGGCGAATAATAAGAAGTGAAGGGAGGCTGGGATTGTTCCCGGCCTCTATTTTTATGGCTCCAAGCAGAGCCTGCCTGATTGATCAGGTAAGATTAGCAAGTGGCAGGCCAGATAAACTGCCACCAAAAAGGAGTAAGTATGAAGAAAACAACTATAATGCAAGGCTTGGCTTTGGGCTTCTTAATCTTAGGCTCCTTGAGTCCCGTTTGGGTTAGTGCTGAGGAGACCAGTAGCAGCACCAGCCAGTCTGTTAGCAGTGCCAGCTCAGAAGCGATTTCGGAGCCCTTACCAGTGGTGACCACGCCCTTGATGCGGGCTGAGACCAAGCTCCATACGGCCGTCACCTTGCAAATTTTCCATGAAGGGTCAGAGGCCGAAGCGGCCATGACCGAAGCCTACGACTACATGGACCACATGGAGCAACTGCTATCCACCAACTTGGAAGGGTCGGATGTCTACCGCATTAATCAGGCGGCAGGCCATGACGCCGTCAAGGTCGACCCAGCAACCCTGGCCATTATTAAGCAAGCTCTGGAAACGGCCCAATTATCAGGCGGTCGCTTCGATATTTCCATTGGGGCCGTGTCCAATCTCTGGAAAATTGGCGATGTGGATGCGCGCAAGCCTAGCGACCAAGAAATTCAGGCAGCCTTGCCTAAGATTGACTACCACAAAATCACCTTAGATGAAGCAGCCCAAACGGTGCGTCTGGAAGAAGAGGGCATGGCCCTAGAATTGGGTGGGATTTCCAAAGGTTATATTGCTGACGGTATTCGCAATATCTTGGCCAAGCATGGGGTCAATACAGCCATTATCAACCTAGGTGGTAATGTCATTGTTATGGGCACCTCGCCATCCAGTCCTGAGGGGTGGAATGTTGGGGTTCAAGACCCTGATGAGGTCCGGGGGCAAGTTGTGGGAACCAAGCGGGTCATTGACGGGACAGTCGTGACTTCTGGAATCTATGAACGTTATGTGGAAGTGGACGGCGTCCGCTATCACCACATCCTGGATCCTAAGACGGGCTACCCGGTGGATAATGACCTGTCGGGGGCGACTATTTTCACCAAAGTATCGCTCAAGGCCGATGCTCTGTCGACCACGCTCTTCCTCTTGGGGACCAAGGATGGCTTGGCCTTTATTGAGAGCCTAGATGGGGTTGAAGCGGTGCTGATTGATAAGGATCACGGGGTTCACGTGACCTCTGGCCTCAAGGATAGCTTTCAACTAACGAATGAGGGGTATCATCTTGTTGAAGATTAAGCAAAAGTTGGCGATATTCTTTGAATTTGTCGAGCTCAGAACCAAGGTAGCCAGCGTCTTCCCTATGCTAGCGGGCTTCCTCTGGACCTATTACCGCCTAGGACGCTTCAATTGGGTCAATGCTGGCCTCTTCGTCTTGGCGGTGCTGAGCTTCGATATGTGTACGACCGCTATCAATAACGCCGTTGATTACCACAAGGCAGTGGACCTGGATTACAAGACCAGTGAGAATGTCATTGGGGTCTATCAATTAGATTTTGGGCAAATGGTCCGGATTATTTTTAGCCTTTTGGCTTTTTCGGTTATTGTCTCCCTAGTCATTGTCAGTCGGACCGATGTCCTCCTGCTAGTGCTTGGCGGCCTCTGCTTCCTAATAGGGATTGGCTATACTTATGGGCCTATGCCCTTGTCGCGCCTGCCCCTAGGGGAAGTCTTCTCAGGCCTTACTATGGGCTTTGGGATCTTCTTCCTAGCCGTCTACATGACTGCCTACGACCAGCTGCTATGGAGCCAGTGGTCAGGCGGGATGGTGACCATTGGCTGGAACTGGGCACTAACCCTGGAGCTCTTCTGCTACAGTCTACCCCTAGTCAGCCTAATTGCCGCTATTATGCTAGCCAATAATACCTGTGACTTGGAAGTGGATATCCGTAACCACCGATTCACCTTAGTTTATTACCTAGGCAAAGCGCGAGCTGTGGCGCTCTATACGGGACTGCAAGTCCTACCTTGGCTAGTCTTATTGGGGCTAGCTTTGACAGGGCGTCTGCCAGTCTGGGGCTTGGTGACTTTTGCTGGGCTGGCCCTGCACTGGCCTAAGGTCCTAGCCTTCCGCGCCAAACAAGTTAAGCGCGAAACCTTCGTCTTGTCAGTCCAATCCTTTGTCCTCGTGGCCAGCCTCTATTGTGCCTGGTTGCTGCTGGGCATTGTCCTATAAAGCATGCGAGCCACTATCCCTTTCTACCAAATGGGATAGTGGCTCTTTTGATATGGCGGTGCAGTCAGGGATGATGGCTTGCGGAAGACAAAAAAACAGTAAGCCAAATGGCTTACTGTCTTGCCTGCTTATTGCTTTTCTTTTACATATTGCTGGATGGCATCGCAGACATATTGGGCGGTGCCAGCCCCGAACTTATCGATGTTTTGTTTGAAGTCTGGATTCTGTACGTAGCCTTTGCCAATACTTGCGAACACCTCAAGCGGGCAGTCAAAGGCGTATTGGCACATATGTTGATGTAGTTTTTCGGCTAAAACGACATTCTCTTGAGCCGTGGCACTGATACCCTTTGCCAGGTTGTCAGCAAAGGCAAAGAAACAATGATTGAAGCCATCTGCAATTTCTTGTTCTTTTCCTTTTTGCTTTTCAATCGCTGCCTCAATGACTTCTTTGCCATACTTGTCCTTGGCTGCTTGCTCGTATTGTTGATTTTCATGGTAGGTGAATCCCTTAAATTTCTCTTGTGTTGACATTGTAACACTCCTTTCTTGAGCCTCGATGGTCTTTTCCAATGTTTCAATCAGTGTCAGGAGCTTTTGTTTTTCTATCTGCATTAAATCCAGTTGCCGTCTCAGGTGATAGAGGACCTCGCTATCCTCTTCTTGGAGCAGCCCCTTGATCTTCTTCAGCGAAAAACCCAGGTGCTTATAGAATAGAATCATCTGTAAAAGTGAGAGATCGTCCTCAGAATAGTACCGGTAGCCATTCTCTCTCTTTTGAGGAGACAGTAGGCCAATCTCGTCATAGTGGTGTAAGGTGCGCACTGAAACCCCACTTATTTTGCTCACTTCTTTAATCAAATACATAGACTTACCTCCTAACACACATTAATAATATACCCTTACGTTACGTTAAGGTCAACGCCTTTTTTTAAACTAATTTTCTCCCTAGCAAAATACGGCGCGCTAAGCGCATTTTACCGCCAAATGGAGGACACGAGTAGGTGACTAGAGCAGAATGGCTGACTACCCATCCAGGGGCGCGCCTACTTAATGATGCCTACAATGCTAGCCCAACCTTCGTCTTGTCAGTCCAATCCTTTGTCCTAGTGGCCAGCCTCTATTGTGTTTGGCTGGTGCTAGGTATCCTCTTGCCTTAACTATATTTAAAGCCTGCCTAGCTTGGATGACAGGCCCGAGTTAGGGAGGCCTTTTTGGCCCCTAAAATAACCTTCCTTTCAGTGCAATTTGTGGCGAAATGGTGTAAACTAGTAGGTGATAAGACAAGAATGGAAGTGACTGTATGAAAGCAATCCGTCTCATGGACGTTGTAAAATATACCAAGGCCATCGACTATACGGCCAAAGATCGTCAGATTTCAATCACCAGCGTCGAATTTGATGCCCGCAAGGTGACACCTGGCTCTCTATTCGTTCCGCTAGTAGGGGGAGCGACAGACGGCCATTCCTATATTCAACAAGCCCTCGATAATGGGGCCGTGGCTACCCTCTGGTCCGCAGACCCAGCTCAGGCGCCGAGTGATGACCTAGCAGTGGTCTTCGTAGATGATACCCTCCAGGCTTTCCAAGACTTGGCTAACTTCTACCGTCGGGACCTTAATCCTATTGTGGTAGGGGTGACGGGGTCAAACGGCAAGACTACGACCAAGGACATGACCGCCATGGTTCTCCAAGCCAAGTACCGGGTTCACAAGACTCAGGGTAACTACAACAATGAGATTGGCCTGCCTTATACCTTACTTCAGATGCCAGAAGACACCCAAGTGGCGGTCATCGAGATGGGCATGTCCGACTTCGGGGAAATTAAGCAACTGAGTGAGATTGCCCAGCCTGATATTGCGGCCATCACCCTGATTGGTGAGAGCCACCTGGAATTCTTGGGTTCCCGTGCTGGAATTGCCCAGGCTAAGTTGGAGATTCTATACGGCCTCAAGCCAAATGGCGTTTTGCTCTATCCTGCTAATGAGCCACTTATTGAGTCCCAAATGCCTGAAATTGACCAGCCAATTTACCTGCGTTCCTTTGGCTTCACAGACCATGCGGATGCCTTCGCCTATGACATGGTGGAGGAAGTGGATCGGACCTACTTCAAGACCAATCTGGAACCTAACGTCACTTGCACTATTCCAGTCCTAGGGGCCTACAATGTCAGCAATGCCCTGATTGCCCTCAGTGTGGCAGAGCTATTGGATGTGCCGCTAGAACAGGCAATCTTCCAATTAGCCAACTTCCAGTTGACGGCTAACCGTCTAGAATGGTTGACCACCCATCAAGGGGCGCGCCTACTCAATGATGCCTACAATGCTAGCCCAACCTCCGTCTTAGCCGTGCTTAAGAGCTTGGCTGCCCTTAACTTGGCGCCTGGCCAACGTCGGATTGCCGTCTTAGGGGATGTGCGCGAACTGGGTCAAGCCAGTGCCGAGCTGCACCGTTCCCTAGCCCAAGGCCTAGCACCAGAAAGTTTCGAGCGGGTCTACCTCTTCGGTCCAGAAATTGCTAGCCTCTATGAGGCCTTGCAAGACCGCTATGAAGCCAGTCACCTCTTCTACGAGCCAGCTGACCACAGCCGCTTAATTGCGCAATTGCAGGCTGATTTGACAGATAAGGACCTAGTCCTAGTCAAGTCTAGCTTCGGAACAGACCTCTTGCAGGTAGTCACTGCCCTCACTGGCAAGGAGACACACTAGAAGAAAAGAAGAGCGACAAGCAGGAGATGGCTTGTCGCTTTTTTTCTTGAGGCTAGCGACTGGAAAGAAAATAAGCGCTAGCAGGGCAAAAAGACATATAAAACTAGCTCATTTGCCTAGTCCTCTCAGTTGTGTTTCCCTCCTAGTCATGGTACACTAAGAGTTAGAGGTTACAACCATACAACGCGTTAACAAAGCAACATGTGTAACTTGACCGCTTGATGGCCGACGGATTCGGCATCGCCGGCGGTCAATTTTGATGTCTTGATGACAAGATGCCACTGGAATCAACCCCAAAATTTTAGATAGAAAAGAGACGATATACCTTTGAAATTTACAGAACTTAACCTGATTCAACCCTTGCTCGACTCGCTAGCCGACATGGGCTTTGAAGAGCCAACCCCGATCCAACAACAAGCAGTGCCTGTGGCCTTAGAAGGCCAAGACTTGATTGGTCAAGCCCAAACAGGGACCGGGAAGACGGCGGCCTTTGGCTTGCCAATGCTCAATAAATTGGACAAGAACCAATCCGCCATCCAAGGCTTGGTGGTAGCCCCAACCCGGGAATTAGCCATCCAAGTACAGGAAGAACTCTACCGCTTAGGTAAGTACCAACGTGCCCGTGTTTATGTGGTCTACGGGGGTTCTTCCATCGGTAAGCAAATCGAATGGATCAAGCGTAATCAACCACAAATCGTAGTCGGGACGCCAGGACGTATTTTAGACTTGATGCGTCGCAAGGCACTTAGCCTCAAGCATCTCAAGACCTTAGTCTTAGACGAAGCTGATGAAATGCTCAACATGGGCTTTATTGAAGACGTCAAGGAAATCGTGGCGACCACGCCAGCTTCACGTCAGACTCTCTTGTTCTCAGCGACCATGCCACCTGAAATCCGCAGCCTAGCAGACCAATTCCTTAAGGAACCTGCTCACGTCAAGATTGAAGCCAAGCAAATGACCGCTGACTTGATTGAACAGTTCTTCATCAAATGCCGAGATGACGAGAAGTTTGATATCTTCACTCGCTTGTTGGATGTTCAGATGCCAACACAAGCCATCGTCTTCTGCCGTACTAAGAAGCGGGTTGATGAGGTGGCACGCGGCCTCAGCCTACGCGGCTACAATGCTGAACTCATCCACGGTGACATTCCGCAACAGAAGCGGACTAGTGTCATCAACGCCTTCCGTCAAGGTCAGGTAGAGCTCTTGGTAGCGACTGACGTGGCGGCGCGGGGCTTGGATATTTCCGGCGTGACCCACGTCTACAACTATGATATCAGTCAGGATCCAGAATCCTACGTTCACCGTATTGGCCGTACAGGCCGTGCCGGTAACGAAGGCATGTCCATCACGTTCGTGACGCCAGCAGAAATGTCCTACCTGCGCGTTATCGAAGATTTGACCCGCAAACGTATGCAACCAATGAAGCCACCAACCTTGAAGGAGGCGCAAGCAGGTCAGGTTCAATCTCTGATTGATCAGCTTAATGAGACCTTGGAAGCCGGCGATGCGGATGAGCACCGTAACACGGCTAAACTCCTACTTAACCACTATCAGCCTAACGACTTGGTAGCGGCTATGTTAGGGCAAATCCTATCTAGCAACAGCCAAGTAGAGGTTCAAATCTCACCACAAAAACCATTGCCAAATGCCCACCGCAAATCCGGTGGTTACAAGACTGGCAAGGGCGGCGGCAACGGCCGTCGTGGTCATCACGGTAAGAAGCGGGACTTCCACAAGGACCGTGGCGACCGTCAAGACCATGGTCACAAGGAGCGTTTTGACCGCAAGGACAAGCGGCCACGTTCAGCTGCTAAGCCTGTAGGCAAGCCTAAGGCGGACGGCAGCAAGAAACAATATACCATTAAAAAACGAACCAACTAACCAGAGAATAAGCCCAAAGGAGCGTGGCGATCGTGCGTATTGGAACTGACATTATTGAAATCGACCGAATTCAAGAAGCAGTGGCGCGGTCGCCACGCTTTGCCTCTAAGGTCTTGACGGCAGAGGAATTGGCTCGCTATGAGACCATGAAGGACCATCGGGCCCTCGAATTCTTGGCCGGCCGCTTTGCCGCCAAGGAAGCCTATGTCAAGGCCTTGGGGACAGGCATTGGTCGCATTCGCTTCACGGATATGAGCATTGCCAACAAGCCTTCGGGTGTGCCTTATTTTGCGGTGGCCCCCCTGACGGCAGGCGTCCAGCTCAGTATCAGTCATTCGGACCACTATGCTACGGCCACCGTCCTGATTGAGCAAGACGAAGCCAGCTTGCAGGCGGCTTTGGACCAGTATTTGACTAGAGAAGATTAGAGTAAAAGGTAGGAAAGTCTTATGTCACAAGCCAGTGAACACCGCCCAACAGTGGCGATAATTAATCTTAATGCAATTCAACACAATGTGAGGGAAATGAAGCGTCATCTGGAGCCCGACCAGGCCCTCTATGCCGTTGTTAAGGCTAACGGTTACGGGCACGGGGCAGTTGCCGTCGCCAAGGCAGCCCTGGCCGCCGGCGCGCAAGGCTTAGCCGTTGCCACCGTTGACGAGGGGATTGAACTCCGTCAAGCCGGCCTCCTAGCCCAGCCTATCTTAATCTTGGGCTTGGTAGATCCACGCGCCATCGCTGAGTTGGTCTACTATCGCCTGACTGTCATTGTCTCTGACCTAATCTGGTTCCAGGAAGCCTGGGCTCAGTTAGTGTCCAACCACCAAGAAAGCCTCTTGGATGATGCCAAGCTCAAGGTTCATTTGGCCTTGGATACAGGCATGGGGCGTATCGGCCTACGGACAGTAGAAGAAGTTCAAGCCTTCGCTGAGGGCATTCAGGCCTTTCCATGGGTCAACTGGGAAGGGGTCGACACCCACTTCTCAACTGCCGGCGGGGGTGACCCTGACTATGTGGAGACCCAGTGGGCTAAATGGCAGGAGCTACTGACCGCTGTGCCGGACTCAGTCACTGTGCGACACTATGCTAACTCCGCTATGGGCGTGTGGTTCAAGCGTCAACCGGTTTCTTCCATTGAGCGCTTCGGCATCTCCATGTATGGTATGCATCCTAAGGACGAGCGTTCTAGCCTGCCCATTGATTTGCAGCCAGCCCTCCAATTGATTTCGGAAATTGTCTACGTCAAGCAAGTGGAAAAGGGCAGCAAGATTTCCTACGGGGCAACCTATGAAGCCCAGGAAGAGGAGTGGGTTGCGACCATTCCAATCGGCTATGCAGACGGGTGGTTCCGCCACTACAAGGACATTCCTGTCTTGGTGGAAGGCCATGCCTGCCCAGTCCTTGGGGTCATTAATATGGACCAACTTATGATTCGTTTGCCGCATCAAGTGCCAGTGGGAACCACCGTTACCTTGATTGGTCAGGACCACCACTTGGAGAACCATGCAGCGGATTTGGCTCGCCTGGTTGGGACCATTTCCTATGAAATCTTCTGCGGGCTCAGCGATCGCATTCCACGGATTTACCTTCAAGATGAGGAAGGGGAGGACTAAGATGCTTACTGTTCATCAGCTGACCGTCGGGTCACTCGAGGAAAATACTTATGCAGTCGTCAATGAAGCTGGCCAGGCCCTCTTAATCGATCCAGGGGCTGACGCGCCTAAGATTCTGGACTGGATTGAGTCCAAGGGTTGGGCGCCACAGGCCATCCTTCTGACTCATGCCCACCACGATCATATCGGGGCGGTGGATGCGGTGCGGGACCGTTATGGCATTCCACTCTATATGCATCCAGTGGAGTCAGGCTTCCTCAATCAACCCGAACTCAACCTGTCGGCTTACTGGGGTCAGCCTTTTACGGCGCGTCCAGCAGAAGTCCTCTGGGAGGATCTAGGGGATAAGGAAGTGGCGGGTTTCCACTTCAAAGTGGTCTTCGTGCCAGGTCATAGCCCAGGCCACGTGGCTTATATTTTTGCTGATGACCATTTCGTACTATCCGGCGATACCATCTTCGCCCAAAGCATTGGGCGGACGGACCTGCCAGGTGGCTCCTACATTGAGCTTATGCAGTCCATCCATCGGGAGTTGATCCAGTTGCCAGAAGACTATGTCCTCTATCCAGGTCACGGTCCGGCTGTGACCGTGGGCGAGTCCTTGGCGACTAATCCTTATTTTGAAGTCTTTCGCAATTTGTTTAAGCATCGGTTTGAAGAATAAAATAGTTGAAGGGGTGGTGAGGACTGACCCCAAAAAGTGAGAATTAAATAAAAACACCTCCAAGTTGGATTTGGTACAATATAATCAAATGCACATGGAGGTGTTTTTATTTAATTCTCATTTACGGGGGTCAGTGCCAAAGGTTATGAAGTTTGGGCAAGAAAACACAATATCAAAACAATGGCTGATTCAATATTAAACTTAGAGAACAAGGAATTAATTCAATTACACAACTCGATGATCTAATCAAAAAATCTGCCGATGATAGACAAGTCTTGTTAGATAAAATAAAGATAATTGAAGAAGTTAAGTGGATTAACAAGATACTAGATCATACTTCAGGAAAACTGGCCGTTATTGAATGGACAAAAGAAGATCTTTGTGGTGATAAACTTTATCAGATATAGGAGGAAAAATGAAGAAAACTAAAGTTGCCTTTGTGTGTGTTCACAATTCATGCAGAAGTCAAATCGCTGAAGCACTGACAAAGAAATTTGAAGGAGATTCTATAGAGGTATATTCTGCAGGAACAGAATTAAAGGATCAAATTAATCAGGATGCAGTAAGACTTGTCAAAGAAATATATGCAATTGATATGGAAGAGACCCAAAAGCCAAAACTTTTAGATGACATTCCTGAAGTGGATTATCTTATTACAATGGGATGTAATGTCGTTTGTCCTATTTTACCTTACACTGTTAAAAAAGATGATTGGGGACTTGAGGATCCTAGTGGAAAAAATGATCAAGAGTTTATTAAAACAATTAAGGAGATTGAAAGTAAGGTTCATAAATTAATAGAGGAAGTTGAGGCAATTTATTTTCGTGTGGAATTATAAAAAGGAGTCATCACTTGATGAACTCCTATTTTGAGGCTATATAAGTTGCAGTTTTCTTATATGTATAACGATAGATTAGTGGATTCTCATCTAAGGTGCTTATGTCGAAAATGAAGAAGTGATCACGGTTATCTCTAGCCTTTTCCTTATTGAGGACAAAGTAATTCTTACGAGAAGTTGTCATTGTTTTGAGGATATCATCAGTCAGAAAGGTCAATGGAATATTCATGTTGGAGTAGCGGTAGAAGTCACGTTCAAAATCTTGGTAGCTCTCGCTATAATAGTCCATTTGTAGGTGATTACGCTGAAACTCAAGCTGATTCATAGAGCACCTCCTCAACAAGTTCAATACTAATAATGTTATGTACTTAAAGTCTTATGCAGATTGGTTATTTTGTTATTAGAATTGGGTACTCCAAGTCTTTTTTTATGAATTTTTTTATTCACTCAAAAAAACACTTGAATTAATTAATGAAAAGGGTTATACTATGTTCAAGCAAATACTTGAATGATATTGGGGTGAGAATATGATTAAAAAAGATACTTGTGAAATTTATTGTTATGACGAAGAAAAGGTCAATCGAATACAAGGTAATTTACAGACAGTAGATATTTCTAGTGTTGCCCAAATATTAAAAGCTATTGCAGATAAAAATAGAGCAAAAATTACCTATGCATTGTGTCAAGATGACGAACTGTGTGTGTGTGATATTGCAAATATTATAGGTGTTACGGTTGCAAATGCCTCTCATCACCTGCGAACGCTCCATAAGCAAGGGATTGTTAAGTTTCGAAAAGAGGGAAAACTTGCATTTTATTCATTAGATGATGAGCATATCAGACAAATTATGATGATTGCATTGGCACTTAAGAAAGAGGTGAAGATCAATGTCTAGTGGGAAAGCAAAACAGTTCGAAGAAGAAATGAAAGCCTATCGTGTTCAAGGATTTACTTGTACTAACTGTGCAGCCATTTTTGAAAATAATGTTAAAGAACTTCCCGGTGTTCAGGATGCGAAAGTAAATTTCGGAGCATCTAAAGTTTATGTTAAAGGGACGACAACCATTGAAGAATTAGAAAAAGCAGGAGCATTTGAAAATTTAAAAATTCGAGATGAAAAAGAACAAAGGGTAGAAGGAGAACCTTTTTGGAAGCAGAAAGAAAACATTAAGGTATATATATCAGCTCTTTTACTTGTAGTTAGCTGGTTCTTAGGAGAGCAGTATGGTGAAGAGCATGTTCTACCGACAATTGGTTATGCAGCGTCCATTTTAATCGGTGGATATTCGTTATTTATTAAAGGTCTCAAAAATTTAAGCAGATTAAATTTCGATATGAATACGCTTATGACTATTGCCATTATAGGAGCTGCAATTATTGGTGAATGGGGTGAAGGGGCAACCGTTGTTATCCTATTTGCGATTAGTGAAGCATTAGAGCGTTATTCAATGGATAAAGCACGTCAATCTATTGAATCTTTAATGGATATTGCCCCAAAAGAAGCGTTAATTCGACGAGGCAATGAAGAAATGATGATTCATGTTGATGAGATTCAAGTTGGAGACATCATGATAGTTAAGCCCGGTCAAAAGTTAGCAATGGATGGAATAGTGGTTAAAGGTACATCGACATTAAATCAGGCTGCGATTACAGGTGAAAGTGTTCCAGTAACGAAAATCACAAATGATGAAGTATTTGCAGGAACCTTGAATGAAGAAGGGTTACTTGAGGTTAAAGTAACAAAACGAGTTGAAGATACCACTCTTTCAAAAATCATTCACTTGGTAGAAGAAGCCCAAGCAGAACGGGCCCCCTCTCAAGCGTTTGTCGATAAATTTGCAAAATACTATACACCAGCTATTGTCATACTAGCTCTTTTAATTGCAGTAGTTCCACCATTATTTGGCGGAGACTGGAGCCAATGGATTTATCAAGGATTAGCTGTATTAGTGGTTGGTTGTCCTTGTGCCTTAGTAGTCTCAACTCCAGTTGCTGTGGTTACAGCAATAGGAAATGCAGCGAAAAATGGTGTATTAATTAAAGGTGGTATCCATTTAGAAGCAGCAGGACACTTAAAAGCGATAGCCTTTGATAAAACAGGAACATTAACCAAAGGGATTCCAGCTGTAACAGACATTGTGACATATGGTAGAAATGAAAATGAATTAATAACCATAACATCAGCCATTGAAAAAGGATCGCAGCACCCTCTTGCTTCAGCGATTATGCGAAAAGCAGAAGAAAATGGATTAAAATTCAATGAAGTAACAGTAGAGGATTTTCAATCCATTACAGGTAAAGGCGTTAAAGCCAAAATAAATAATGAAATGTATTATGTGGGAAGTCAAAATCTTTTTGAGGAATTACACGGAAGCATTTCAAGCGATAAAAAAGAAAAAATTGCCGATATGCAAACTCAAGGTAAAACGGTGATGGTGTTAGGAACAGAAAAAGAAATTCTTTCGTTTATTGCCGTAGCCGATGAAATGAGGGAATCGTCTAAAGAAGTTATCGGCAAGTTGAACAATATGGGAATCGAAACAGTGATGCTAACAGGCGATAACCAAAGAACGGCAACAGCCATCGGAAAACAAGTTGGTGTTTCGGATATTAAAGCTGACTTACTTCCAGAAGATAAGCTTAATTTTATTAAAGAACTTCGAGAAAAACATCAAAGTGTGGGGATGGTCGGAGATGGCGTGAATGATGCTCCAGCCCTTGCGGCATCTACCGTTGGTGTAGCAATGGGTGGTGCTGGAACTGATACAGCTTTAGAAACGGCTGACATCGCCTTAATGTCTGATGATTTGAGTAAATTGCCATATACAATAAAATTAAGTCGTAAGGCTTTAGCAATCATCAAGCAAAACATTACCTTCTCTTTGGCGATTAAATTAGTGGCATTACTTTTGGTCATGCCCGGTTGGTTAACACTTTGGATAGCGATATTTGCTGATATGGGAGCAACTTTACTTGTAACATTAAACAGTTTACGCTTATTGAAAATCAAAGGATAGGTTCTAAAATGGGTGTCAACAATCGGGTGCGATCATTGAAAACAATGTTATGCTTCAAAAGGGATATTAACAGGAAATATACAACTAAAGGACGCTTTAACTGAGCAACGGAAAAAGCCAAATTTCTCAATTGATGTTGAGAAATTTGGAGAATGTTTATACGATTAGTAAAGTTGGCGAAAATAATAAAGTTATTAATCTCATGGAGTATTTGAACTTGCAAAAAAATATTTATGAGTCATTGTACTGACCCCAAAAAGTTAGACAAAAAATATTATTGAAAGGATTTAGTTCTATACTGAACAGGACTAAGTCCTTTTAGTTTTGCTTTAATGCGTTTATTGTTGTAGTAAAAAATATACTCGGTAATAGCTTGCTCCAGTTGATCCAGAGACTTGAAATTTTTCTCAAATCCGTAAAACATTTCTGTTTTCAAGATACCAAAGAAGGACTCCATCATGCCATTATCTATGCTGGTTCCCTTGCGAGACATGGATGGACGTATGCCTTTACTGGCAAGAACAAATTAAATGTACCGCATATTTATCTTTCAATTCTTCTACTAACTATACAACTACTTGAGGTGACACTTCCTTTCCAATTCCTTGTATTTTTTTAATATTTCTAATTCAACTTCTTT
>NZ_CALLVK010000002.1:0-1353 GCF_938010525.1 uncultured Abiotrophia sp.
TAATTAATATCAAATACGGCTTGATATCGATATTGTTTTGTTTCAGTGTCCGTAAAGTTGTAATCGCTGTTTAGGTGGACACCACAGATTGAATCTAATTCAATCAACCCTTTAACAGCACTTTTTACTTTCACATTGAGCTCTGCAGCCTTCTGCATAGTTGGGCCATAACTTTGAAAAGCAAAGATCGCACTACCAGAGTGATTACGCTCCTTTCCACCTGTCTTTTGAATAATGACAAAGCTATCGGGAGCTTCAGCTTCATGCTCAAAAAATGACGGTACATCTAAATGACCGTCAAGATATTTCTTGATAATAATTTCAATCATCTAATGCACCGCCTTCAACAAAGTGTTATTTTTCAAATTATCCCTCTTCGCTTTTCGCGTTGCTGGATAAATCATAGCATTGGCCCTTGTCTTACCAACGTGGCTATCTTGTTCATAACCAGGGCCACATCTTTTTTTAATGACTGTCGCTTCTTTGTTCAGAATGTCCTGAACCTCTTTGGATTTCAAAAGAGCTCCTACACCCGCACCGATAAGCTTGACTTTGAAATTACTCATACGCTTCAACCATCACTTTCTTATTCCATTCTAAAGGCATCATGGCTTCAATGCCTTCTAACGGAATGCCTAGCGTGCGCCACTTGCGCCCAAAGAAACGAACCTCACGGTCTTTCCACTCGTTCTGATCGCCTTTGGGGATGCCTAGCGTATAAGAAGCCTTCTTCCCGGTCAAACTAAGCTGAGTAGTGACATCTTCTGTCGAAGCTGGAACAACCAGGACATTATCTACTTGAATTTCTTTATTCTCATAAATAGGATGACCAAAGTCATCCCGACCAGTCTTAGTTTTCCCAGTCAAAGTTACAGTAATTCCTTTAATCCGTCCCATATATATCAATCACCCCATATCTTTGTTTCTTTAGACCTAGACGTTTTAATTCTGAGTCTTTAATAAAGAGACCCCCACCAGGAACTAGATAAGATCCACTCACTGAATAGCCTAATGCACTCTCAGTGAATTGAGTCATCGGTTCCTGGTTGGTTGAGGTCATCAACGTGCGAGCTACCACATCAACCGTGACGGACTTAACGACCATGGCAAAAGATGGATCAGTAGCAACCAATCCATCTAAATCTTTGCCAACTTTTTTAGCTTCAACTCTAAGAGAATGAGAAACAACTTCCAACAGTGCTTCGGCTCGTTCTTTCTCATCGAATTTCAATGTTCTCCACAATGTTTGAACATCTTCTACTGTTGCAAAGTTTTCCATCTAACTCACCCTTCGTTTGCGATTAGTAAATCAAGCAAAGCAGATTTATTTGCCTTGCTATCATACTCAACACC
>NZ_CALLVK010000003.1:0-31696 GCF_938010525.1 uncultured Abiotrophia sp.
GTTTATTGTTTATTTATCAAATGTATAAGTTTCAAAGGCAGAACGATAGAACGTCTACCTACTTCGAGGCGCAAAGGTACTTAAATTTTGCCTAACTACATAATATATAGAGATAAAAAAAATAAAACAAGTATATAAACTGAAATATTTAAAGAGAATGAATATGCGATTAGGTAATAAAGTCCGTCATATTAATAGCTTGAGTCTAAGTATCTATACAATATTGTAAATCAATATACATAGCAAAAGAGACTAACCTAGGTTAGTCTCCCCTTCTATCGATTAAGCTTTTCTAGCTTGGCGCCGCTCTGCCCTTTTCTGTTTACGAGCTTCCTTCTGACGGTGCTCCTTAATTTGGTAATTGAGCTTACGTTTGTAGCCAGGCTTAACCTTCTTCTTCTTGTTTCGGTTAATCATGGCCCTTACGGTTGGATCTTCCTTATCTTGCTTAGTATCCGTCCGCTCTACACGGCGATGGCGTGACTGAACAGGACGGATTTCGCCCTTGACTAAGTCCACCTGTTGGAATTCAATGCCATTGGCTTCTAATTCCACGATAGCCCGGTCGTCATCCGGCGTCATGAAGGTATAGGCTGTTCCGGCCAGTTGATTACGGCCTGTCCGCCCTACCCGATGAACGAAGAATTCCAGCTCCTTAGGCAATTCCGTGTTAATGACCATGGAAATACCCGGAATATCAATGCCGCGCGCAGCTAGGTCAGAAGCGACGACAAATTGGAATTCTAAGTCCTTGATTTGACGCATGACCCGTTTGCGTTCGCGTGGCGTTAAATCCCCATGAATAGAAGCAACTTTGAGGCCGCGTTCCTTGAGGTATTGGGTCAATTCTGCTGCATACTTCTTAGTATTACAGAAGACCAGGGCAAGGAAAGGATGGCCCATGGTTAAGAGATCATAGACCAAGGCCGAGCGATCCCGCCCTTTAGTATTAATCAAGTAGTTTTCTATCTTGCTAGCTAAGACTTCCTGAGGCTCAATCTGGATGAATTCAGGGTTGGTCACATACTTGTTGAGGAAAACTTCAAGCTGCTGAGGAATAGTCGCTGAGAAGACCATGAGTTGCAAATCCTCTGGCATGCGAGAAGCAATATCATCGACCACTTGAAGAAAACCTAAGTCCATAGTCATATCGGCTTCATCCACTACCATGATTTTGGCGGTTTGAACATGGAGGGCATGGCTAGCCATCAAGTCATAGATACGACCAGGCGTCCCAATGACAACTTGGGGTTGACCTGCTTGCAACTTATCCACTTGACGTTGCTTGTCTGTCCCCCCCATATAATGAACAACTCGCAAAGGCTCTGGGCTTGCGCTAGCCAGTTGCTTGGCCGCTTGGTAGAGTTGCGTAGCTAGTTCTCGGCTAGGTGCTGTAATCACCACTTGGACTTGGTCCAAGCTAGGGTCTAGTTGCTGGAAGATAGGAATCAAAAAACTATGAGACTTACCTGAGCCCGTTTGCGATTGGACAATCAGGTTACGCCCTTTGAGGGCATAGGGAATGACTGCCTCTTGTACTGGCGTTAGGCGGGAAAATCCCAGTTCCCCGAGTGCCGCCTTAATAAAAGGCGCTAGCTCGAGACTTTCAATGGTTGGCCTAGTCATAGGTCACCTCTTTCTTACTTTTGCTTATTTTGCTACCCGTTGGGCATAAGACTCCAAGGCAGCGCGGTATATAATAGGGTTGGCGACGGTCTCTAATGGATAATAGAGACGGTCTTGGAAGGCTAATTCTTGGTCCGTCAAGCCTTGTCCAATTGCTAAGGCCAGCGTGTCAGCGTAGGATAGAATATTAGATTCTGAGCGCATTTTGGCCCCCAGAATGCGTCCTGTCTCCCCCTCAGTAATGAGCTTGAGATAAACAGGGGTTGAATCAGTTAGGGAGTAGTCGGCTGTAACCGTAACGGTCTGAGCTGGTTGGGCACTAGTTCCATTGGCTTCATGTTCAGTCTTAGCCACACTAACCACATATTGGCTGAAGATACGTGAACCAATGACACGAAGAGAAGTGGCTTGCTTCACACGATTTTCCTTGAGGTTAAAGGCTGCAATCTGACCTGAACGAATGGCGTTATTAACCAAGGCGATAAAGTCGCGTCCTTGATCAGCATAAGGTACTTGAACAAGGTCCCCTATCGCGAAGACATCGGTCACACTAGTTTCTAAGTAAGGACTGGTCCAGATGGTCTTGTCTGGGTTGAGCTCTACTTGATCCGACACCAGGCTGCTATTAGGGAAGAGATTGACCCCCATGAGGATGGCATCCGCATAGATTTCATCACCATCTTCTAGGACAACCCGTAGCGGGTCGGTTTCAACAGCAGCTACCTTGCTTCCGACTCGCAGGTCGACACCTACGATTTCAATGGCGGATTCGATTTCTTCAACAAAATCAGCATCAAAATAACGTTCAGCCAGGCTATCATTGGCTTCAATCAAGGTCACTTGCTTATTGGCGTTAACCAGGGCTTCACAGGCTTCAATCCCGATTTGCCCCCCACCGACAACAACCACATGCCCAGCGTCTTCTAGGACTTCTAAGGCATGGTGGGCAGACCCAATGTCCTTGGTCGAAATAATGGCTGGATGGTCTAGGTGGGCCACTAAGTGACCTGTTTGCTTAGAGCCCATAGCCAAGACCAGTTGATCATAAGGATAATCTCTAATCACTTGAGTCTTCATATCCTTGGCACGTAACCACTTGGCTTTCATGTCGACTTCAATCACTTGATGGCCTAGATAGAGTTGGACGCCAGCCGCCCGCACTTCTTTTTCCGAGATAAAGCTAGCCGCTTCTAAATGGTCTACCTCATGATTGAGGACTAGGTTCATCCCACTTGGAATGAAACCCACTGTTTCTTGGCTATCGAAGACTTGCACTTCCATGTCCGGGTAGAGTTGCTTGGCTTGGAGCGCACAGCTTAAGCCAGCAAAAGAACCCCCTATGATAATAGTTTTTGACATGACATATCCTCCCTTAAACTTATGACTTACACACTCTTAAGTATACGCCCTTTGGCGCCCTTTTCAACCGAAAAATTAGTCTGCTTGAACAAAAACCTGACGAGGTTTAGACCCGTCTTGTGGCCCGATAAAGCCCTGGGCTTCTAAATCATCAATCAGACGCGCAGCCCGATTATAACCTATCCGGAATTTACGTTGCAATTGCGAGATAGAGATAGTCTCAAGTCCTCGAATCAGCTCAACTGCCTCACCAAAGTATTCGTCATCAGATGCGCTAGCTGCTCCGCCAGTTTCATCATCGGAGACCATCATGGTTTCATCATACTCTGCTTCCTGTTGATTCTTAACAAATTCCGTAATCTTCTCAACTTCAGAGTCAGAGATATAGGCCCCCTGGACCCGAACAGGCTTGTTCTTACCCATAGGCTGGAAGAGCATGTCCCCACGGCCCAGTAATTTTTCCGCCCCATTGCTATCCAGAATGGTCCGGGAATCAATACTTGAGGAGACAGCAAAGGCCAAACGGGACGGCACATTGGCCTTGATAATCCCGGTAATGACATCAACCGATGGCCGTTGAGTGGCAATAATCATGTGGATGCCGGCCGCCCGCGCCATTTGGGCAAGACGAATAATAGCCGATTCCACTTCATTGCTGGCAACCATCATGAGGTCGGCTAACTCGTCAATGAAGACGACAATCTTAGGCATGGCTTCATAGCCAGTCCCCTGCTCTTTGTTATAGTTGTCTACTTGTTCATTATAACCATCAATGTTCCGCACACCCGTCGCGGCAAAGAGTTCATAGCGTCGTTCCATTTCCTGAACCACTTTGTTGAGGGCTTGGGCGGCCTTACGTGGATTGGTCACCACCGGCGCCAACAAATGCGGCACCCCATCGTACATGGTTAATTCAACCTTCTTAGGGTCAATCATGAGGAATTTAACCTCATCTGGCTTAGCCTTCATAAGCAAGGAGGTGATGATGACGTTCATCCCTACCGATTTACCAGAACCCGTTGCCCCGGCAATCAGCAAGTGTGGCATCTTGCTCAAATCAGCCAAGCAAACCACGCCTGAAATATCGCGTCCTAGTGGCACTTCCAAAATGTGCTTGCTTTCCAGCGCCGCATCAATGATTTCCCAGAAGGAAACTGGACTAACCTGGGTGTTAGGTACTTCAATCCCAATTAAGGATTTGCCCGGAATTGGGGCTTCCATGCGGACATCGCGAGCCGCAAGCGCCAAGGCAATATCATCAGATAAGGAGACAATCTTGCTGACCTTAACCCCGATGGCTGGCTGAATTTCATACTTGGTAACAGACGGGCCTAAGTTGGCCTTGACTACCTTGGCCTGAACGCCGAAACTTTCGAAGGTCCGCTCTAACTTGGCGATGTTCTCATTAATACGGGCATATTCTTCAGATTGGTCAACAGGCGGTATTTTCTTAAGTAAGTTCTTACCAGGCAATTGATAAGGTTTATGAGCCCGCGGTTTCTTGGTGACCACTGGTGTCTGAAGTCCCTCTTGTTCCGCCATTTGGTCTAATTGGCTGTCCAAGTCATCCCGCGTTAAGTCAGCCCGTTCATGAGCTTGGGCCTGCCAATGGCCGGCAGCGGCATCTGCTGCTGGTGCTAGTGGCTTGCTAGGTTCAAGTTCTGGTTCAACCGACGCTAAATCTGATACTGGAGCTGGCTCTATATCGAAGATATTGTCTTCTGTTTCCCAGTCCGCCTCCGCTTGATGCGCGTTGGCTATAACGATTGGCACCGTGTCTTCTTGGGCGCCTTGGCCTTCTAGATAATCTAAATCTAAGACAGGGGCCTGAGATCTATTAGTCTCCTCCTCATCCCAATTAGCTACTGGCCGTCGTCTGAGACGATTAGGCAGATTGTGATCCGAATCTTCTAATCCCGGCTCTTGATCATCCTCTTCAACAAAGCCGAAGAAACGCTCAGACAGCGATAATTTACGACTAGACGGCTTGCTTGGAGCTTGTGGAGCAGCTTCCCAGACATCTTCTGAATAGGCATCTTGATTAGCTGGCTCTTCCTCTATCGCTTGACTTGGAGGGAAGAGACGACGGCTGAGGCCTTGAATACCTGTCCTGATACGGGCAAACAAGCCCTGCCAAGCTTGCCATGGCAGATTGAGTAAGAGGGAGAAGCCTGCTAGGAAGAGGATGACAACCAGCAGGTAGGTGCCCCATTTACCGAAGAGGTAACCGAAGGTCGCATAGGTTACCGCCCCCAGCATACCGCCCCCCATTGGGACGCGGACTTGGCCCATCAGGATCTCATTACGGAAAATCTGATAGGTCATAGAGAAAATAGATTGCGGCAGTGGCTCTTGACCGATAAATTGGTTGACATGCAGTAGGCTGGTTAGGGCCGTCAAGGTCATAGCGCCACCTAGGAAATGCTGGAGCCGGACCACAAAGAGTTGGCCTTTGACTAGCATATAGAGGCCCAAGGCCAAGATAGGCGCTAGTAGTAGCGCATAGGTCTCCCCTACTAGAAGTCGGAAGCCATTAACAATCAGAGCGCCTAGCGCCCCCCATTGAAAGAGGCCTAGTAGAGCTACAAAACTTATCATAATACCCAGAAACAAATAGGTGGTATGTTCAGAGAGATTTAGGGCATGGTGCTGACGACTTGCTTGGGTCTTCTTACCAGGTCTTGAGCCTGTTTTTTTCTTGGTGGTCGTCTTTTTCTTTGGCGCCATAGGGTCCCCTCCTTCATCATTTAGTAAAAATGTTCATCGCTCACTATTATAGCATAAATTCCCTTAAATTTCATGATTGACCCCGACTTATCTAAGCAAAAAAGAGGGGAAATTAATCCCCTCTTGCCAAATATCTATTAAGCCCCTAAGCCAGCAAGCTAGCCTTCGGGCACTTGTTGGGTCAGAATGCGCGGCCCTTCCTTGGTAATAACTAAGGAGTGCTCATACTGGGCACAGTTGCCCCCGTCGCGGGTACGTGCCGTCCAACCGTTATTATCCATCTTCATTTGCCAAGTACCAGTCGTAATCATTGGCTCAATGGTGATGGTCATGCCTTCCTTGAGGCGCAAGCCCTTACCCTTGGTCCCATAATGTGGAATACCTGGTTCTTCGTGGATGGTTGGACCAATGCCGTGGCCGATAAAGTCACGGACTACCCCGTAACCCTTAGCTTCAGCATAAGTTTGAATAGCGTGGCCGATGTCGCCAATGCGATTGCCGACTTGAGCCGCTTCAATTCCCTTATAGAGAGCTTCTTTGGTCACTTCCATAAGGGCTTGATTCTCAGGGCTGACCTGACCAACTGCATAGGTCCAGCAAGAATCTGAAATAGCCCCTGCCAAATCCACACAGAAGTCTACTTTGACGATATCGCCGTCCTTAAGCACATAATTGGATGGAAAACCATGACAGATTTCGTCATTGACACTGGTACATGTCGCATATTTATAGCCTTCATATCCAATTTGAGCGGCTACTGCCCCAGCAGCTTCAATCTTGTCTTGAACAAACTTGTCTACTTGAGCTGTTGTTAGACCTGGTTTAATAAAGTCACGCAACTGGACATGAATGCCCGCCAAAATCTCGCCGGACTTAGCCATAGCATCGATTTCACGCGGTGATTTTAAGGTAATCATGGATTAGATACACTCCTTCTTAGGCTAAGTCCACCGGCTGGTTCCAGACAAACTGAACCAGGCAGGCAACTTTATCCTTACTTAGATTATAAATTTGATGGTCGGTCACCCATTGCTGGTTGCCCAAAGGGACCAACTGGCTTCGAATCTCCACTTGGTCGCTAGGCAGGAGCTCACTGCCGTACTTGATATAACAGCTAGAGTATGGCGCTTGACTAGCTAATTGGTCTAGGGCCCAGCCAATGTAGACCAGATTGTTAACATGACCATTTTCGTCAATGACCTTTGGCATAATAGCTAAAGGCGACGTCTTACTTTCTTGAGCTTGGTCCCCTTGCCATTTTACCGGGTCAAAATGAGCTGGCTCTTCTTCTGCTATGACCAAGTTGGCTTCCTGGAAAGACTCGATTGGTAAGCGCACAATCCGGCGCTTATCCAAGTCCAAGATAACATATTGGGCCTCTACAATGGCCAGTAGCCGGTCCCCTTCATAGAAACGAAAGCGGCGATTACAGAAGAAACGGTTGGCTTCGCAGAGCAAGGTTTCTACTCTTAGGTCTTCCTGACCCTGATATCGATCCACTAGCTCCAATCGGTATTGAGTAACAATCCAAGATTGGGTCTCACTGACAAAGGCATAGTTGAGTTGGGTCCGAACCACTTGGTCATGGGCGCCAGAGGTGATAAGAGCATAACGAATCATGCGCTGGGGTTCAATAATCCCCTGCTTGTGGACTATTTCTTGACGTGGGAAAAACTTAGAAAAGCGGGTTTGAACCATGGATACACCTCTTTATTGCTTGCTTGAGACTGTTAAATTAACCAGTAACCAGGCTAGACCTAGGAAGAGCCCTGCCCCCAAGAAACTTGGAATAGGCGCAAATCCATAGATGGCAGGCCCTAGCTTGAACCAAAAGTAATTACCAATCCAGGCACCAATTAGGCCGGCTACCATAAAGCGACTTCTGCTTTCGGGTAACTCATGGTAGAGTAATGCCATGAGCCAGCCTAGGAAGACGCCAACTAATAAAGATATTACCATTATCTCGCCTCCAGCTCAAGTCTTAACGCATGGTAACAAACTCTTCCGAACCTGTTGGGTGAATGGCGATTGTCGCATCGAAGTCCGCCTTAGTCGCACCCATCTTAATAGCCACCGCGAAGCCTTGAAGCATTTCATCCACTCCTTCACCAATGGCGTGTAGGCCGGCAATCTTCTCTTCAGGTCCATGGCAAACCAGCTTAAACTTAGAAGGAACATTGAGCCCGGCAGCCCGTTGATACATGGAGTTGAACTGGCTAGTATAGACTTTAAGATTTTCTGCCCCGAATTTAGCTTCTGCTTCTTCTTGAGTGTAACCCACTGTGGCGATAGCCGGGTGGGAGAAGACAACTGTTGGAATTTGGCTGTAATCAATGGTGGCAGAGGCTGCCCCATTGAAAAGGAACTCTGCCACATGACGGCCTGCGCGGATAGCGACCGGCGTCAAGGCTGGGCGACCGATTACATCCCCTACTGCATAAATATGTGGGACGGCTGTCTGATGTTGGTCATTGACTTGGATAATGCCACGTTCATTGACTTGAATGTCGGTATTTTCCAAGCCTAGGGCGTCGGAATTAAGGGCCCGACCAATGGCTGCAATGACCCGGTCCACTACTAAGACTACTTGACCTTGAGACAAGCATTCAATCTTGCCATCCTGGCGACGACGATAGGCATCAAACTGGGTATGAGCGTGTAAAGTTGGGCCATGTTCTGCCATGGTATCCAACAAGGCTTGGCTAAGCATGGAGTCAAATTTACGTAATGGACGGTCATAGCGGACGACTAAGTGAGATTCTACCCCCAAAGCATGTAAGACACCGGCCAACTCCACGGCAATATAACCTGCGCCCACAACGGCAACTGATTGAGGCAGGTCTTGCCATTCGAAGAAGGAATCAGATGTATCCAAGAGTTCCTGGCCTGGCACTTGTGGCACAGCTGGACGACCACCTGTGGCAATCATAAAGTAAGAAGCTGAATAGTTTTGACCATTAACTTGGACCGTATGGTTATCGACGAATTTAGCATAACCCTTGATGTAATCAATGCCATTATTCAACAAACCACGCTCATAGCTAGCGCGGGCATTGGCCACATAGCTATCACGAGCCTTAACAAATTCCTGGTAGTTAAATTGATAGTGAACATCTTGGAAGCCATAGCCTGGCCCTACTTGGTTCATAACATCGGCCATGTGAGCCGCATACCAGGTGATTTTCTTAGGCACACAGCCTTCGTTGACACAGGTTCCTCCTAAGCGTTTGCCTTCAATCAAGGCTACCTTGGCGCCGTACATAGCCGCGCGATTGGCTGTCGCCACACCGCCGCTACCGCCACCAATTACAATTAAATCATAGTTTGCAGTCATGCAAATACCTCCTCATAATCTCTACCCTTCTATACTACACCATTTGGTCCAAAATCCCTTCTATAATGCTCAAAAAGCGGGAGACAGACTCCCGCTTAATCTATGCTATAAGTCAATCCAATAACGACACAAGAGATTGCCATCTGCTTCCGTCACCATATTTTCCAAAATCCCGCCATTCTTCTCAATAACACGTGCTGAACCCAGATTGGATTGGTCACAGGTAATCAGTAATCGCTGGAGCCCCTCTTGACGAGCCTTATCTAGAGTTAAGGCCAAGAGTTGGGTGCCATAACCTTGGCCCCAGCAATCTGGCGCGATTGAGTAACCGACATGACCACCGAACTGACGCAAATAATCCGTTAATTCAAGCCGCAAATTACTTAGACCAATCAAGCGATCACTAGTACCATCCTGAGCGGCCGGCTCCATCACTAACCATATTTTGGCTGGCGCATAGCCCTCGGGAAGCGTCTCCCGTTTGGTCATGGCCACCTGCCTTTGATGCCAAGCCGCCATATCGTCATAGTGCTCAAGGTCGCCACAGCCATGGGCGACTAATTTCCGATTAAGATAGGCCTGACGATAGGCTGTAAGGGCCGGATAATCGGCTGGACTAATCTCCTTAAGATATAAGTTACTCATCATAAGCCTCCTTTTCACCTCTACTAGCCATTGGCTTGTTGCAACTGCATACGATACATTTCAGCATAGCGTCCGCCTTGGGCAAGCAAGGCTTGATGATTGCCACGTTCCACAATTTCACCTTCATGCAAGACCAAAATTAAATCAGCGTCTTGAATAGTCGACAGACGGTGGGCAATGATAAAGGTAGTCCGCCCCTGACTTACGACCTTCATGGCATGCTGGATGATTTCTTCTGTCTCCGTATCAATATGAGACGTTGCCTCATCCAGAATCAAAATCTTAGGATCCGCAGCTAGCGTCCGGGCAAAACTAATCAGTTGGCGTTCGCCACTGGAATAGGTAGCCCCTTTTTCAAAGACGGGAGCCTGAATCCCTTGAGGCAGGCGGCTGACCATATCTTTGGCCCCAACCCGTTCAAGGGCTTGCCAGACAGCCGCATCATCAATGGTCTCATTCCCCATAGTCACATTAGAAGCGATGGTTCCGGTGAAGAGATAAGGGTCTTGAAGTACAATCCCCATTTCCTTGCGGACACTTTCACGGGAATAGTCGCCAATGGCTTGTCCATCTATGAGAATCTGGCCTTCTTGGGGGTCATAGAAACGGAACAAGAGATTAATCATAGAACTCTTACCCGAGCCTGTATGTCCCACCAAGGCAATGGTCTGACCTGGCTGAGCTAGCAGATTCAAATCCTTCAAGACAGGTTGACCTGGCACATAGGCGAAATGGACATCTTTGAATTCGACTTGACCTTGAGTCACTACCAAGTCTCGGTCTACCTCCACTTCCTGCTCCGCGTCCAGTAATTCCAGGACCCGTTGGCCGGTAGCCACCGATTGTTGAATCTGGGAGAATTGCCGGACGAAGTTATTGAGGTTCATGAAGAGACGATCCAAGTAGTTGATGTAGATAAAGAGCTGGCCAACTGTAATAGCCAGAGTCTGCCCCAAGAATTGATAACCCACCACAGCCAAAATTAAGGCTACAAAGGACCGGTTGAGCAATTCGCCCAAGCTCCAGGAGACCGTGGAGTCCACGCGAATCCATTTTAGGGCTGCTTGGTACATCTGCTCTACGATTGTCTGGAAACGGGATTTGAAGCTGGATTCTATGTGAGAAAGCTGAATCATGACGCTACCGTTCATGGTTTCATTGACCTGGGAATTGACCTCGCTCTGAGCTTCGAAGAAAACCTTCATAGCCTGAGAGACTTGGCGGCTGTAGAGCACATACCAGCAATAAAAGAGTGGTAAGAGCAGTAAAAGGGCCAAGCCGATATACCAGTTCAAGCTAAAGATAAAGACATAAATAATGATCACCTGAGCCAAACTAAGAAAGGCTTGAGACATGATACCACCGTAGAAGTTGCTTCTAAGAGTCTCAGTGTCATTAATAATGCGAGAGGAAACCTTGCCGGCTGGCTTATCATCAAAATATGAGACCGGCAGATTCTGCATGACATCGAAGGCCTTATTACGGATGTATTCCACTATGCGGTTGGCACATGACATCAAGGTAATGCTGGCAAAATAGCCGATAATCGAAGCTAAGGCAATCAAACCTACATAGAAGCCCAGATGTTGCAACATAGCTGCCCTATCCAGTTCCTTGCCCTGATTGAAGACCGGCGTGAGCACTTGGTCAATGACTCTTTGAATTTCTAAGGGGGCATAGTTTTGAATAATGGTCCCTCCGCCCAAGAGCACTAGGCCTAGGAGGAAGAGACGCCACTCTACCTTGACCAATCGAAATAATCTTAATGGGATACTCATGCCATCACCTCCTCTTCTGAGACTTCTTCATTTAGGCGTTGGCGCCATGCTTGTTCAGCATACCAACCGCCTAGGGCCATGAGATCTTCTGCGCGCCCTTCTTCTACAATGCGACCTTGGTCTAGGACCACAATCCAATCGGCATGTTCCACAGCTGATAAGCGATGGGTAGTAATAATATTGGTCTTACCGGCTCGTAGGGTTTGGATATTTTCAATAATAATACGTTCGGTCCGCGCATCAACTGCCGATAAGGCATCGTCTAATATGAGGAGCTCGGGTTCCTTAATCATGGCGCGGGCAATGGAGATACGTTGTTTCTGACCGCCCGAAATAGCCACCCCTTTCTCACCAATTAGAGTGTCGTAGCCCTCCGACATACGTTCCAAGTCTTGGCTAAAGGCTGCAATGGCCACCGCAACATCCACTTGCTTCTGACTGGCAGAAGGATTACCCAAGAGAATATTCTCCCTTACAGTTCGCGAAAAGAGTAAGTGCTCTTGCGGTACATAGCCAATCAGCTTTTCCATATCGTGACGATTAAAATCACTTATTGGTTGGTCGTTGACTAAGAATTCACCCTGGCCAATGGGATACTGGCATAGGAATTGGCGAACCAGGGTGGTCTTACCACTCCCTGTCTTACCGACAATCCCAAGGGTTTGGCCTTTCTTAAGGCGCAGATGAATGTGACTGAGACTGTCTTCAGAAGCTCCTTGATAGCGGAAACTATAATCAGCTAGACTCAGCTCCTCTAGGTCACTTAGCCTTTGAGTCCCTTGACTGGCCAAATCATCGCTAGCTTCCAATAATTCTTGGATCTTACCATAGCTGACTTTGGCATTTTGATAGACGACAATTAAATCAGTTAAGGACCAGAGCGGTTCAGCAAGTGAAACTGAATAGAGTTGCAAGGCAATAATTTGGCCCAAGGTCAAATGCCCTGCCGCCATTTCCAATCCCCCTACACCAATGACTAAGGCCGCGGTCAGGGAAATAATGGTAATGGATAGGCGCCCAAACGCCGCTTGGTAGTACATAATCCGGATAGCCTTGCTGGCTAAATCGCGCGTTTTGGCCTGAAAACGTTGACTGGCTTCTTGTTTGTTACCGTAAGCGCGCGTCACTCGAATGCCTTCTATGACCTCTAAGACCTCATTACTGAGGGCAGCAACCGCATCGCGTTGTTGCGTCACGGCTTCTTCTTGTCGACGCGTTAAGATTACAAGAGGAAGCAGGATGAGACTAGAAGGAATAAGCGCTAAGAGGGTCACCTTCCAGGAAATAGACAGCATAATGGGAATAATGATAAAGTAGGTACCTGCGGATAAGAGAAAGCCCATTAAGCCATAGCCCATAAAATCCTCAATTCCCCTAACATCAGAAGTAAAACGAGTCATCATATCACCAGAGCGGAACTTTTCAAAAAATTGAATTCGCATGCTAATGATCTTCTGGTAGAGATTGAGCTTGACTTCCTTGATATAGAATGCCGATTGACTAAAGAGTCGACTCATCCATATATATTCAGATGTATATTGAGCTACTGCCATTACCACCATAATGCCAATGAAAAGTGCCAGACTCTGGCCCGTCAGCGAATGGTCAGCCATGGCATCAATAATGGCCTGAGTCACCCGCGTAGGTATGACCCACAAGATATAGTTGGCGGCAATGGAAAGCAAAATAATCAGGTAAGTCATCGGATATCGTTTGATGAATTGCCACATGGCAGCTAACATAAAAATCCCCCTTAATATAGATCGATAGGTAAAATCCCCTAATAGACGCACAAAAAAGACCCTAAGATGGACAGTACAAGGCACAGAATCTAGTTCTGGTCCTTGCCACTCCAACTTAGCGTCTTATCATCTTCTATATTCTTGGCTACAAGGCCTAGTAAGGCACTTGTTTATAGCATGACGTCTAAAAGGAGCGGGTGTTGTTTGGCTTGTTTGGCTTTAACTACTAAAATCATGACACATACTCCTTTCTTTCATTTTTTCTTA
Source organism: uncultured Abiotrophia sp. (assembly GCF_938010525.1). Lineage (GTDB taxonomy): Bacteria > Bacillota > Bacilli > Lactobacillales > Aerococcaceae > Abiotrophia. The sequence goes on from NZ_CALLVK010000003.1 coordinate 13,479, forward strand.
CTTTTCTAGGATACCACAGCTTACTTCACTTTGTAAAGCCTTTCTTGAAAATATTTTACAAAGGGCTTAAGTCCTAGGGCCCTTCAGGTAGCTTGGCTTGCAATATGGTGTGGCTTTCGGTAAACTAAGCCTGTATAAAGCAATTTCTAGATTAATATAAAGGATGACCACATTGAAACAATTAATCGCCATTATCTTCTCCTCCTTGCGCATGCCCCAACAAATCTTCGGGCTTTCCAAGGTGCCTTTTAAATTCTTCCGTCGCCTCAGCCGGCTGATTATCCTCTGGCTAACTGTCACCTCTGTCCTGGTGACCCTCAAGCCACTCAATCAACTCTTTGACGATGTCAAAGCAAGCTCAAATAACCTACCGGATTTCCATACTGTCGACGGTAAGCTAGAGCTCAACCAAGACCAAAAGCCTGTCTACTTCCAATCTCAATCTTTCCAATTGGTTGTCGACGATACCGTAACGGTTAGCGGGCCCCAAGACCAACCTACTATCCCAACGGACATTGCTAGCCGCCTATCTACTAAATCTTTGGCTAGCTTCTTCCTCTTCAAGGACCGCGCTTTCGGCCAAGTTGCGGGTCGTATGATGCAAATTACGGACCTCTACAAGGCCAATTTTAACAAGCAAGTCGCTAGCCAAACTTTAAACTCTATCGAAAATTACCGCTGGATCTTTTATCTGTCCCTTTTCATTGTGGCTTGGATTATCTCCTGGTTACTCTATTGGTTTGTTGTCCTACTCATTTCTTACTTGGCCCACTTCACTACCTTACGGTCCAAGTCCTTCAAACTCTTTAGTCAGACTATGCGCCTAGTTATTCAAGTGACCTTTGTTCCCTTCCTTATCTATGGCCTCTTACAAATCATCCTACCTCTAGGTTTTGTCTTCTTTATCTTCTTGGCCCTCTATACAGTGGCCTTCATTTATTACGCCCAACAGCGTTTTATGATGAGTCTCTTCTCGGCCTTCAATAGTCAAGCCTTCAAGGAAGGTATGCAGGACCTGCAAGAAGATGCCAATAACTTAAGTCCTGATGAAATGAACGAACGCTTCATGTCCTTAATCCAAGAAGCTAGACAAGAGCGTCATGCTCAAGGACAAGATGGAAACAAAGAGGAAGAGAAAGAGGAAGCAGCAGAGACAAGCCCTCAGGATCACACTGGTCAAAATGACCAAGAAACAGAAGACCCTTCTAACCAAAATCAAGATAATGATTAATCAATAAAAAAGCTAGGACCTCAAGTCCTAGCTTTTTCATGTCTTAAGTGATTTACTTAGCTTCTAAGAGTTCCTTAGCCAATTCGTAACAGCCAGTAATGCCAGCATTATCTTCCAAAGCTGGTGGCACAATGAAACCTTCTAATTCTGGTAAGGTAACATAGTTCTTGTTAAGTGCCAGTAAATGCTCCCGAATCAATGGGAAGAGTTGGCGTTGCTTCATGACCCCGCCACCCAAGATAAAGCGTTCAGTACTCAAAATCAAATAGTAATTGTAAAGTGCTTGAGCAATGTAGTAGGCTTCTAGGTTCCAAACTTCCATCTCATTGCTGAGTTCAATCCCCTTCTTACCCCAACGCGCTTCAATCGCTGGCCCAGCAGCCATGCCTTCTAAGCAGTCGTGGTGGAAGGGACATTTACCTTCATAGTGGTCCTCTGGATGACGTTTGAGGCTGATGTGACCTGCTTCAGGATGGGCAAAACCGCTAATAATCTTGCCACCGACTACAACCCCAGCACCCACACCGGTCCCGATGGTGATATACATGCAGTTTTCTACGCCACGTGCTGCCCCTTGCTTCATTTCGCCGTAGGCTGCTGCATTGACGTCAGTGGTCCAAGCCATTGGCACATCAAATTCCTTCTTGAAAGCACCCAAGAAATCAAAATGTTGCCATGGCAATTTAGGCGTATTGGTGATATAACCATAGTCCTTACCATTAGGGTTAGCCCCGATTGGGCCGAAAGAACCAAAACCAAAGGCCTTAATCCCATTATATTTCTTAAAGAAGTTAATCATGCTTGGCATGGATTCAGATGGTGTCTCAGTAGGGACACTCAAACGTTCAATCAAAGTCCCATCCATTTCGAAGACAGCGCAGACACATTTTGTACCGCCTAATTCAATTGCTCCAATCATCTTACACACTCACTTTCTATGTTTTCGCTTTTCTTTTACCCTTGTTTTTACTGTCGCGATGCCGGTCTTTTTTCTTCTTAGGCTTGGCCGCGGCAGCTGCCTTAGCTTTGCGGGCTGGTTTAGCGCCAGTCTTAGGCTTGGCCTTTGGACCCTCTAGCCTTTGAGCTTCCTGCTGACCAGCTCGTTCTTGGGGCCCTACTAATTGGCCTTTGAAGGTAATACGCTCTGACAGTTGGTAAGGGCTGGCTGCTAAGAGCCTTTCTAGATCGCGTAATTCCTGTTCATTAACTAAAGACAGAACTGTACCGGATTTACCCATACGGCCTGTACGGCCTGAGCGGTGAACATAAGTATCCAGGCTCTCCACTCGGTTGTAGTGGATGATATAAGGTAGGTCGGGAATATCTAAGCCCCGCGCCGCCATATCGGTCGTCAGCAAGTAAGTCACCTTACCTTGCTGGACTAGGCGGAAGGCCCGCTCCCGCTCCTGCTTGGACAGTTGACCATGCATGACTGCTACCTTAACACCTTGAAAGACTAATTTAGCCGCCACCGTTTCCAGGTCATGCACCTGTTCAAAGAAGACCAAGGCTTGCATGTCGGCAACTTGGGCCAGACGCTTGAGTTGTTGGACCTTTTGCCGGTCATGGGTCAGGACATAGACATGGTCCACTTGCCCAGACTGGCTGACCTGGTCATTCTCTACCTGATAGAGGGGAATGCCAGATGCCACCAAGTCAACCAAAGGCTGACCATAGGTAGCACTAATCCAAGCTACTGTCACATCTCGCATAAGGGACTTTCTAATCTGGTGAATGGCCCCTTCATGCTCGGCTTGCAGTAAATAATCTGCCTCATCTAAAATCAAGTAACGGACCTGATGGACCTTAAGTTTACGGGTTTGGTTGGCTAATTCTAGGAAACGACCTGGCGTTGCCACGATAATTTCCGGCTTAGCCTTAAGGGCTTCCTGCTGACGCTTAAAGTTGGCGCCCCCTACCACTAATTGGACTTTTAAATCTAAATGACGCCCCCAAGTTTGGGCCACACCAGCAATTTGCTTGGCCAGTTCTTGTGATGGCGCCAAAATCAAGGCCTGTAGCCCCTGCCCGGCTTGCAGCTGTCCTAAGACTGGCAAGAGATAGGCCAGGGTCTTACCACTCCCCGTAGGCGAAATAGCCACCAGGGATTGGCCTTGCGCTAAAGGTCCCATGATGAGCTTTTGAATCGCGGTGGCTTGTTGATAGCCCGCAGCCTGCCATTCCTGGGCAAGGGCTGGAGCAAGTTCTAGAGTCTCTGACATCAGAGGCTTACCTCACTTTCTTGATAGGCCTCTCCCTCAAAAGGAAAGGCGAGTTGGGCCGATTGTCGCATGGCTTGCATGACTTGGGCCACCTGATAACTTAAGAGGGTCCAGTGGCGATAAAGTTCATTAGCTGGGCTCTTTTCTTCTAGGCCGCGATAGCCTCGCAAGACTTGGCCGAAGGCTTCGAGTTCTCCCACCATATCGTGCTTAGGCTGATATTGACTGATGACTGCTGTCTGCCCCTGGCTATTGGCCAGGCTGACCGTCCGAATACGGGTAATATCCTGAATGGCGATTACTTCATTGTCCAGATAGATTTCACTGGCTTGTGTGGAATGTACCGCCTTAGAAACTAGGAGACTGACCTGAAACTGGTCATAATAGAGAATAGCATTGCCAAAGAGGTCCACCCCATTGGCTCCTTGAACAGCTGAATACTTAAGGCGCTGGGGCATACCGAAGAGATCCACGATGACATAGAGGGGGTATACCCCCAAGTCCATCAAGCTCCCTCCAGCCATGGCTGGATTGAAAATATTAGGCGGCTCCAAGCCCTGAGCCTGGCTATCCAAATAGGCCGGATAGCGACTAGAGTACTGTCCTAGAATAAAATTAGCCCCTAGGAAAGGCTGCTTGGCATCCTGGCGCTTGTTGGCTACCAGTTGCTTAAGCCGCTTATAGTTAGGATTGTGAATGTGGAGGACCGCCTCAAAGAGTAAGACCCCTTGAGCTCGCGCCAAGGTATGAGCCTCCTGCCACTGGTCCACATTGGCAAACATTGGCTTTTCAACCATGACATGTTTGCCAGCCTGGATGGCCCGTTTGGTCTGTTCAAAATGGGCCCCATTGGGACTAGCTATATATATCAAGTCCAGCTCAGGATCTACCCAGAATTCAGCCAAATCATCACAGTAATAGGTCGCACCAAAGCGCTGGGCTAAATCCTTAGCCTTGTTTTTTTGGCGTGAATAGACGCCGTGGAGCTCATAAACCTCTGGTAGCAGACTGAGGGCTTCTAAGAAGCGCTCTGTAATCTGAGAGGTCCCAATGGTGCCAACTCGAATCATTGTGGCCATCCTTTCTATTTTTTAGACTTGAATTGTTTTCCATTTACCTTGACGATAGCGCCAGGTAATGAGGAAGGAACGAATGGTTTGGTCGCCAATTACGGCTATCCAAGCACCGGCCAAACCCCAGTTGGCATAGTTGACCAAGATATAGGACAGGCAGACCCGGATACAGAAGACCGAGAAGCCCGTGGACAGCATAGGGAAGAGGGTATCTCCCACCCCACGCAAGGCCCCCACTTGAACTAATTGAACCAATTGGAAAGGCGTGAGTATCGCCATGCAGATAAGTGGAATTGCAACTAAGCTAACAACATCCGCTTGTTGGGTGTAAATCTGGCCCAAGACATCTCGTCCTAGAAAGAAGACGGCACTCATGGCTAAGCCAAAGTAGAGGCCGAATCGGGCTGTCTTACGGCCATAGGCATCGGCTAAGGCCACATCACGCGCTCCTAAGGATTGGCCTACTAGGGTAGAGGCCGCAATCCCCAAGGCCATACCCGGCGTAATGGAGAAGGATAAGATATTAAGGGCAATCTGATGGGCCGCCATCACGACCGTTCCCAGCGAGGCCACAATCTTAGTGTAAAGAATCAAACTAGACCGTAGCAGGACTTGTTCTCCCGCCGACGGAATCCCAAAGCGGAAAATAGCAGCAAAGGTGCTGGCTTCCAATTTCCAATCCTTGAACCAATCAACCTGGATGGCTGACCGGCCACTAGAAATATAAAAGAGCAAACCTAAGCCCGAGCAGACATTGGCCACCAAGGTGGCAATCCCCGCTCCTGTAATCCCCAGCTCTGGTAGTCCAAAATAACCATTGACCAAACTGAAGGCCAAGGTCACATTAATGGCATTGGCTATGACGTTAATCCGCATAGGGATTTGAGTCTCCCCTACTCCTCGAATAGAAGAGGATAGGAGGGCTGCCAAACAGTTAAACCAGAGGCCAATCATGACCAAGCGATAGTAGATTAAGCCCGCTTCTTGAGTCGGGGTATCTGCTCCCAAAAAATCCATCATGGCTTTCTGGAAAATTAGGACAGAGGCTACGAAGAAGGTCGATAAGGCCAAACCCAACATGAGGTTATGCTTAAGAATACGCCCCAGTCGATGGAGCTCTCTAGCGCCATAGGCACGGGCAATTAAGGTTGTCCCCCCTACCCCTAGCGCCTGCACGACAGCAAGGATGAAAAAGAAGGGTTGGTTGGACAGCCCTACAGCCGTTACATTGACATCGACCGGATAGAGTCCGCCCGCATACTGGCCCAAGACCACCATATTGACCATGCCAAACAAGGAGGTAAAGGTAACCTCTAGTAAGATTGGCCAAGATAGGCTGAGGACCTGACGGCTGATCTGCCGATCTTGCGATTGTTCCATTAGAGAACCACCTTTCTAGCGACTAGGCTTGGAAGGCTGATTCCGGAATATCGTCTAGATATTGTTCAATGGCTTGAACCGTTTCTACTAGGCTACCTGGCTCAAATGGTGATTTAAGATTAGCTTCTGCCACAATCTTGAGGAAGGACTTGGTCCCACCGGTCCGGCAGATGTTGAGATAATCAGTCCATACACTTGGGTCATCGTCAATCTGGCTTCGTTTCCAGAATTGGAAGGCGCAGACTTGAGCCAAGGTATAGTCGATGTAATAAAATGGGCTAGCAAAGATGTGGCCCTGACGGAACCAGAAGCCCCCACGATCTAAGAAGGAGTCTGCTTCATACTCTTTCCAAGGCACATATTGACGCTCCAAACGACGCCATGTTGCACGGCGCTCAGCTGGTGTCATTTCAGGATGTTCGTAGACTTCATGTTGGAAGTGGTCTACTAAAACCCCATATGGCAAGAAGATTAAGCCACCAGATAAATGGGTAAACTTGTATTTGAGGGTTTGTGAGCCGAAGAAGAGTTCCATCCAAGGCCAAGCCAGGAATTCCATGGACATAGAGTGAATCTCACAAGATTCAAAGGTTGGCCAGACACATTCTGGCGTTTGGATCCAACGGGATTGGAAGACTTGGAAGGCGTGCCCTGCTTCGTGGGTCAAGACATCGACGTCAGCAGCCGTCCCATTGAAGTTAGAGAAGATAAATGGAGCTTCATAATCTGGCAAGTAGGTACAGTAACCCCCGCTAGCCTTACCTGGTTTGGTTACCAAGTCTAAGAGCTCGCGATCGACCATAAAGTCAATAAACTCTCCTGTTTCTGGCGAAAGTTCATGGTACATCTTAACCCCGGCAGCTAAAATTTCTTCTGGCGTCCCTTGAGGCATGGCGTTACCAGACTTGAATTTATACTCCAAGTCGTAGGGTTTGAGGCTTTCTAGCCCTAAACGATCTGCTTGACGTTGGTAGAGTTTGTTTACCACAGGCACCACGTGCTCCAAGATTTCTTGGCGATAAACTTCTACTTGTTGACGGTTATAGTCTAAGCGGTTCATACGCAAGTAACCTACTTCGACGAAGTCCTTGAAGCCCAAGGTCTTAGCGATTTGGTCGCGAACCTTGACTAATTGATCATAAATACGGTCAAATTCAGCTTCATGCTCATTATAGAAGGCGCTGACTAACTCAGAAGCTTGACGACGTACTTGGCGATCTGGGTCTTGGGCAAACTTAGCCATACCTGGCAAGTTGTAGGTTTGACCTTGGAACTCGATTTCTGCAGAAGCTTGAAGCTTGCTGTATTCGGTGCTGAGCTTGTTCTCTTGTTGTAGTAAAGGAATAATCTCAGGACTGAAGACCTTGAGGCTATTCTCAGCCATTGGGAAGAAGGTCTCTGGCAGGTAGTTTTCTAATTCACTCCGCCACTTAGAGCCTAAGACAGCCCGATAGTAAGCCGTATCCCATTCACCAATAATTGGGAAGTGTTCATCCCAGAAGGCTGTTTCTTCTTCGTAGAAGCTATCCTTGGTATTAATGCTGTTACGGATGCTGACCAAGGTTGATAAGGTCCCTAAAGTATTTTGGATTTCTTGAATATGTTTAGTCGCTTTGAGGGCTACCTCCGCGTCTTCTGCCTTTTCAATCAGTGAAATTTGATTAAAAAAATCTTCTTTCAGAAGGTCTAGATCAGGTCTCTGATACTCCAATTCTGAAAATTTCATGGTATCACTTCTTTCTATTTACAGTTAGCTTCATTATAGCACAAAACCGGCCTTTAGGTCCTATATTTTTGCATAATCAGTGCCAAAATATACACTCTATGGGCTCCAAACAGAAAAAGCCCAAAAGCGGCTAGCTTCTGGACTTTTAGCTGGACTCGTTTATTTCTTAGGCCCAGTCCCTTCTAAGTTCAAGAGATAGGTCTTCATGTCTAATCCACCACGATAGCCTCCCAAACTCCCATCGTGAGCCAAGACCCGGTGACAAGGCAGGAGAATGCTAAGGGGATTCTGGCCCACTGCATTGGCAACGGCCCGCACCGCCTTAGGCCTGCCCAGGGCTTGTGCTAATTCCTTATAGGAACAAGTCTGACCATAGGGAATCTGAGCCAAGGCCCGCCAAACTGCCTGCTGAAAGTCGGTTCCCTTAATAAAGTCATATTCTAATGCTAGGGGGGCTTGTCCACTAAAATACTGATCCAAGGCTAGGCAAATCTCAGGTAGCTCCTGCTCCTGCCATTGGTAGCGACCTTTGGGGTCTAAGTCAGCCTGACAGCCCGCCAGAGACTCGCCAAAGGCGCCTATGTAGACCAGACGCCCTCGGCAGCTAACGACTGGCAGCTGACCTAAGGCATGGTCATAGAGGCAATAGTTTAACATCTTGTCATCCTTTCTGAGCAAAAAGAGGCGACAAGCGTCCCTTTGCTTTGCTTACATCTTGTCTGGCGCGTGCAGGCCTAAGAGATGGAGCCCATCCTTGAGGACTTGGGCCACAGCTGCCACCAGGGCAATCCGGGAAGCAGTGCCGGCATCTTGATCTAAGATGCGACTATTAGCATAGTATTTATTAAATAATTGTGCCAACTGCACCAAGTACTTAGCCACGACGGATGGCTCGTAACGGTCGCCCGCCTGACGGATAATTCGTGGGTAGTCTGCTAATTTCTTAGCTACTTCCCAAGCATAGTCATCCGATAGGTCAAATTCAGCTGACAAGTCAAGCTCTTGGCCGTACTTGGACAAGATACTACGAGAACGGGCGTGGGTGTATTGGACATAAGGTCCAGTCTCCCCTTCGAATTGAACGATTTCTTCTAGGTTGAAGTCAAAGCTATTCATCCGTTCTGTCTTGAGGTCATGGAAGACAACGGCCCCTACCCCTACTTGACGAGCAACTTGGTCCTTGTTCTCCAAACCTGGGTTCTTGAGCTCAATTTGTTGACGCGCTAAACTGATAGCTTCCTTAAGCACTTCTTCCAAGAGGACAATCTTACCTTTACGGGTAGACAGCTTCTTCCCATTCAAGGTAATCAAGCCAAATGGCACATGGGCCATATCTTTTGCCCATTCGTTACCCATCATCTCTAGGACGGTTTGAAGTTGCTTGAAGTGAACACTTTGCTCGCTCCCCATGACATAGAGGTTCTTAGCAAAGTCATAGGTCCGCTTACGGTAGTAGGCAGTCGCCAAGTCACGTGTCAGATAGAGGGTCGAACCGTCTGATTTCTTAATCAAAGCAGGTGGCAGCGTCTCATCTTCCAAGTGAACCAAGGTAGCACCATTATCAACTGATAAGAGGCCTTTTTCTTCAAGGAGCTCCACGATTTCATCCATCTTGTCGTTGTAGAAGGCTTCCCCATTATAGGAGTCAAACTCAACTTCTAAGAGGTCATAGACTTTTTGGAATTCCTTGAGGGACTCTTCACGGAACCATTGCCAGAGGGCTAACATTTCTGGATCGCCATCTTCTAAGCGCTTGAAAATAGCCCGCGCTTGGTCTTCTAATTCAGGTTGGGTTTCAGCTCTTTCGTGGAAATCCACATAGAGTTTCACCAATTCTTTGACTGGGTCGGCCTTAACAGTGGCTTCGTCACCCCAGCCTTGGTAAGCCACAATCAACTTACCAAATTGTGTTCCCCAGTCACCCAAATGGTTGACGCGGACCGGTTGGTAACCTAATTTAGCCAGTATAAGTGAAATGGAGTTGCCAATCACTGTTGAACGCAAATGGCCCATAGACATTGGCTTAGCAATGTTAGGTGAGGACATGTCGATAACGACGTTACGACCTTGACCTAGATCTGACTGGCCGTAGCTAGCGCCCCCTTCTAGGACAGCGTGCAAGGTTTCATTGACTACTGCACCCCGTTTGAGGAAGAAGTTGACATAAGGACCCATGGCAACTACCTTGTCAAACTTGCTGGCGTCTACTTGCTCTGCTAGTTCTTGGGCAATGGCTTGAGGGGCCTTGCGGAAGACCTTAGCCAGTTGGAATACTGGGAAGGCCAAGTCACCATGCTCAGCATGACTTGGAACTTCGATTAACTGTTCAATTGCTTGCTCGGTCAGATGCTCAGCCAAGACTGGGCTGAGGGCTGACACAACGGCTGATTTTTGATTCATTGTGTGCCTCCTATTGTTTTATGAAATGGAAAATTTGAAAAAAGCCTCCAGATATCCCTTAGGGAAATCTAGAGGCGAATTAGTGACTAATTAATACGCGGTACCACTCTACTTCAGTTGCCGGCAGACGGCGGGCAACCCTTATACTTGATAACGGAGTGGGCTCCGACTTAGGCTAACAGGCCTCGGCCCTTCACCTAAATAGTATCCAAGAGTGCGCTTCATCTGTTGACCTCTACCGGCTCTCAGCATCCCGGCTCGCTGTCTGAGGCTAGGACAGACTACTCTCTCCTGCTTACTGCATATTCTAGTTGGTATTGTATCACAGTCCTATGGACTTGGCTAGACTATTTTAGTCTTCTAATTGCTCCTCACGACCTTGGTTCCAGTGGAAGTGGAAGGTCCCTGGGCGGTCTACACGTTGGTAGGTGTGAGCCCCAAAGAGATCGCGTTGCGCTTGGATTAAGTTAGCAGGTAAGACTGCTGAACGGTAGGAATCATAGTAGGCCAAAGCACTTGAGAAGGTTGGCACTGGAATCCCTGCTTGAATGGCTAAGGTCACCACGCGACGAACCGCAGCTTGGTTGCTACCTAAAATATTGAGGAAGTAGTCATCCAACATGAGGTTATCTAAGTCAGGGTTCTTGCTGTAGGCATCGGTAATCTTTTGCAAGAACTTAGCACGAATGATACATCCTGCACGGAAAATCTTGGCAATTTCGCCATAGTTGAGGGTCCAGCCGTATTCTTGGCTAGCAGCTTTCATTTGAGCGAAACCTTGGGCATAGCTGACAATCTTAGAGAAATAGAGGGCTTGACGCACGGCTTCAATGATGTCTTTTTTATCTGCTTCAGATAAGTTAGCTTGGAAATCTACCCCAGGAATGACTTGGCTGGCTGCCACACGTTCTTCCTTGAAGGTTGAAATGTAACGTGCGAAGACAGATTCCGTAATCAGTGACAAAGGCTCCCCTAAGTCTAAGGCAGATTGAGAAGTCCACTTACCTGTCCCCTTGTTACCTGCCCGGTCCATAATCACATCTACCATTGGCTTGCCAGTTGCTGGGTCGACGGTTGCTAGGATTTGAGTTGAGATTTCCATGAGGAAGCTGTCCAACTCACCCTTGTTCCACTCGCCAAAGATTTGAGAAATTTCAGCCGCAGACAAACCAAGCACGCGGTGTAAGAGGTCGTATGACTCTGCGATTAACTGCATGTCCCCATACTCAATCCCGTTGTGAACCATCTTAACATAGTGACCCGCACCATTTTCGCCAATGTAGGTCACACATGGCTCACCATCTTCAGGTGCTTTCGCTGAAATATCGCGCAAGATTGGCGCCACTAATTCATAGGCTGATTGAGGCCCACCCGGCATGATAGAAGGACCATGTAAGGCACCCTCTTCACCACCGGAAACCCCAGTCCCGACAAAGTTAATGCCTAATTCGGCCAAGCGTTCGCTACGGCGAATGGTATCCTTGAAGAAGGTGTTCCCACCATCAATGACAATGTCACCCTTGTCTAAGTGTGGCAAGAGTGCGTCGATGGTTGCGTCCGTTCCTCGGCCAGCTTGAACCATAAGAAGAATCTTACGTGGCGATTCAAGGCTGTTAACGAATTCTTCTACTGTGTAGGTCCCTACTAAGTTCTTACCTGGGTTTTGTTCCAAAACCTCAGTCGTTTTAGAGCCAGTACGGTTATAGAGTGAGACACTGTAGCCACGGCTTTCAATATTTAAGGCAATGTTACGACCCATCACGGCCATACCAACAACACCAATTTGTTGCTTAGTCATTGATCCAATTCCTCCAATTTGTCTTTTTACTTTAACGGTCTTATTTTAGCATAAATGGACCTATGATTAAAGTTTTGCGCTTAATATGTGCCAGAAATAGCTGATAAATTCTGCTTCTAGGTCAAAGGGATTGAAAGTCACTAGCCTTTGGGGTAAAATTAGGGCTGAAATTACAAAAGGAGGCGTCCTAATGTCGTCATTGCATGAGCGGAACTATCCTTCCGCCCCTAAAAAGAAAAGAAGCAAAATGGACCTACTAGTCCGCGTTACAGCTATTCTCATGGTCCTCTTGATGGTCGGCACCCTTGTCGGCTCAGTCATCCTGTCATTCATTAACCGCTAATTCTATCTTGTAAGGAGGTCGCCATGTCGCAAGTAGTCTACTATACGCCAGATTCTGAAATCAAAACGGAATGTGCCAGCGAAGCCTTGGCCCTTCTCCTGGGCAAGAAATGGGTACCCCGCATCATTGAAATCCTCAGCCAGGGACCTCAACGCTTTGGCCAGCTCCACAAGGAATTGGATGGCGCCAGCCCCAAGATGCTCAAACAACAATTAGCGCTTCTAGAAGCCAATGGCTTGATTATCAATCACAAGGAGTCGCAAGCCAATCAAGTTAGCTCCACCTACTGCCTGACGGATACAGGCCAGAGTCTAGTAGCCATCATCAGTGCCATGAAGGACTGGGGTAGCCAACATTTACAATGTGACCATTCCTAAGGTTAGGACCAACCTGTCCTAACCTTTTTTGCTAGCCAATAAAAAAGCGTCTCCCCAGGGAGACGCTTATTTTTATAAGATTAACATGGAATCGCCAAAGCTGAAGAAGCGATACTCCGCCTCCACCGCATGCTCATAAGCTGCTAGGACTGCCTCCCGATTATAGAAGGCTGATACCAACATAACCAAAGTGGAACATGGCAAATGGAAGTTGGTAATCAAGTGATCAACTACCTTAAATCCAAAGCCAGGCGAGATAAAAATCTGAGTCCAGCCAGAATCTGCTCGAACTTGACCATCATATTTAGCAGCGATGGTTTCCAGGGTTCGGACACTGGTAGTCCCTACAGCAAAAATCTTCCCGCCACGCGCCTGAACGGCCTGGATAGCGTCAGCTGATTCTTGACTTAATTGATAGTATTCGGCATGCATCTCATGGTCTTCAATGCTATCAGCCGAGACTGGACGGAAGGTGCCCAAGCCCACATGTAGGACTAGGGGAATAATTTCCACTCCCTTGGCCTTGATTGCCTCTAACAATTCATCGGTGAAGTGAAGCCCTGCTGTTGGGGCAGCCGCGGAGCCATTTTCCTTTGCATAGACAGTCTGGTAACGATCCGCATCCTCTAGACGTTCCTTAATATAAGGTGGCAGGGGCATTTGACCCAGGGATTCTAGGATTTCTAGGAAAACCCCCTCATAGGAAAATTCAATAATCCGGCCCCCATGGTCCCCTTCAGAAACAACAGTGGCAGTCAGACGACCATCCTCGCCAAAGACAATCTGGGTCCCTGTCTTAGCGCGGCGAGCGGGCTTAATCAAACATTCCCATTGATTGCCCTGGGTGTTATTAAGCAGCAGGACCTCCAAGTGTCCGCCAGTCTCCGGCTTGATACCGAAGAGGCGGGCCGGAATAACTCGGGTCTCATTAACCACCAAGGCATCACCTGGATTGAGAAAATTAATAATTTGATCAAAGTGCAAATCCTGCTTTTGGCCCGTTTGGCGGTCTAAAACCAATAAGCGCGAAGCCGCCCGATCCGCCAAAGGCGTCTGAGCGATTAGGTGCTCTGGTAAGTGATAATCAAAATCTTTGGTTGTTAACATTTCTAGCTTTACTCTACTTTCTCTCTATCATCTGGGTTGGGATAGGCATAACCTAGGTGCTCATAGGCCAAGGCGGTCGCCTGTCTGCCCCGTGGGGTCCGCTGAATGAAGCCATTCTGCACCAAGTAAGGTTCGTACATATCTTCCAGGGTTTCGGTATCTTCACCAATATTGACGGCCAAGGTATTAAGGCCTACTGGGCCACCACCATAAAACTCAATCAGACAACTGAGAATCTTACGGTCGATAGCGTCCAAACCATATTGGTCGATTTCCAGGACTTCTAGAGCGGTTTGGGCCATCCTTAAGTCGACCACGCCCTGGCCCTTAACTTGGGCAAAGTCACGTACCCGTTTGAGAATGCGGTTGGCAATACGTGGTGTCCCCCGGCTGCGCAAGGAGATTTCCCGCGCCCCCTCAGAATCAATACGCGTTTCGAAGACATCGGCAGACCGTTCTACAATCAGAGCCAATTCATCCGGTGTATAGAATTGCATGTGGGAGACAATACCGAAGCGATCCCGCAAAGGCTTGGACAGGGAACCTGCCCGTGTGGTCGCCCCAATCAAGGTAAAAGGAGGCAACTCAAAGTGGACTGGGTGAGCCGAAGGTCCCTGGCCAATAATAATATCGACAAAATAATCTTCCATGGCCGAATAGAGGACTTCTTCGATGACCCGAGGTAGGCGGTGGATTTCATCAATGAAGAGAATATCGCCTGGGCTTAATTCATTGAGCAAGGCCAATAAATCACCCGACCGCTCAATAGCGGGGCCACTGGTCGTGTGGAGCCCCACCCCCATCTCATTGGCGATGACCATGGCCATGGTGGTCTTACCTAGACCTGGTGGCCCATAAAGCAAGACATGGTCCAAGGCCTCTTCCCTTTGCTTGGCTGCTTGGATATAGATGGCTATTTCGTCTTTGATTTTGGACTGACCAATGTATTCAGACAGGCGACTTGGCCGTAGACTGAGTAAATTCCCCTCGTCTTCCGGCTGCCAGTTACCCGACAGCATACGTTCATCATGAGACATGGTCGCCCCTCCTCTACTTTCTTAATAACTTAAAGGCCGCACTCAGCATTTCCTGTGTGGAAGTCAGGCCAGCTTCTTGCAGTGGCTTTTCAACCTTCTTGATTTCCTTGGCCGAATAGCCTAAGCCAGCCAAGGCTTCTAAGGCCTCTTCTAAATGTTGTTGGCTGACTGGAGCCGCTGCTTGCGTTTGGGCATGAGCTTGGAAATCCAGATTGCCGCTTAGGTCTAAAATCATTTGTTGGGCGGTCTTCTTGCCCACACCTGGGAACTTGGTCAGGTAGGTAGAGTCCCCTGAATCAATGGCTTGAATTAAGCCAGCGTGGTCGTCCAAGGCCAAGATGGATAAGGCACTCTTGGGTCCGATACCCGATACCTTAAGCAAAGTATTGAAGAGTTGCTTCTCTTGCTGATCACGGAAACCATAGAGGGTCATGGCATCTTCTCGAACCACTAATTCTACCGGACAGAGGACTTGCTGGTGCAATTCCCCCTGCCAACGGTAGGGATTAGCGCACAGCAGGCGATAGCCCACACCATTTGCGCTAATTACAAGATAAAGGGGCTGGATTTGGACCAGCTCCCCTTGGATAAATTCATACATTATTATTACTCCACGTATTGTTTATAGTCGCCATAGCCAGCTTGGTCCATTTCTTCGTAAGGGATGAAGCGTAGGGCTGCTGAATTGATGCAGTAGCGTAAACCGCCCAATTCCTTAGGCCCATCCCCAAAGACATGGCCCAGATGGGAGTCTGCCTTGGCAGAGCGCACTTCTGTCCGCACTCTAGCCAGAGAAGCATCTTCTTTTTCGACAATTTCAGAGGCTTGGATTGGCTTAGAGAAAGCCGGCCAGCCACAGCCCGCATCATACTTGGCGGCACTTGAGAAGAGCGGCTCGCCGCTGACTATATCCACGTAGATGCCCTTCTCATAGAAATCATCGTACTCGCCACTAAAAGGACGTTCGGTGGCATTTTCTTGGGTTACTTTATATTGAATTTCATTCAAGCCCTTGATGGCTTCTTGGTACTGTTCTTGACTCATAATTGGTGACCTCCTTGGTGTGGATCTTGAATCCGTTTGAATAGTTTTTCCAGCGTCTTGTCGGTAATTTGGACAAAGACTGGCCGGCCATGTGGACAGTGGAAAGGATCATCTAAACCATCCAAAGCCTGAATAAGGTAGCTAGCCTGACGATCGTCTAGGTAGTGGTTGGCCTTAATCGCGCCCCGACAGGACTGCATAATCAAGGCGGCTTCCTTGATTTGGTTAATGCTTAAATCTGGTTGTTTGACCAAGCGTTCGGTCAGATCCCGCACCGTCTGCTCCACTTCATGTACTTCCAACCAGGTTGGATAAGAAGCCAATTGATAGGTTTTAGGTCCAAAGGCTTCTAAGACAATGCCCAGTTCTTCCAGCCTTGGCAAGACTTGGTCTAATCCTGCTAACTCAGCTGGGCTAAAGTGGAAGAGATAAGGTAACAAGAGGGTTTGCTGGGTCTTGGTGTCCATTTCCTGCTTCATAAAGGCCTCATAGCGAATCCGCTCTTGGGCCGCATGTTGGTCAATCAGGTAGAAGCCTTCTGGACTTTCCGCAATCAAATAAGTGCCATGAATCTGGCCGACATAGCGTAAGTGACCAAAAGTTGGGCGTAAGTCCTGACTGCCACTAGGTTGAGCTTGGGTCTCCTTATGAGACTCCTCTGGTGTCGCTTGAACTGGCTGACTAGGGCTAGGCTCTAATTCCTCAAACTTGCTTACCGGCTCCACTTGTCCCTCCTGCCAATCAGGCGCTAAGTTTTCAGCCACCCGGCTGACTGGCGCTGATTGAGCTGGCTGACTTGGTTGGCTTGCTTGGCTAGACCTTAAGTCATCGTCTCCATCATAAGCCGAGTCAAATGTCGGCTCCTTCCCCTTACCGTCCAAGTCCAGAGGCACGACTTGGCTTGCTAGAGGACCTTGAGGGCTGGCTTGATTTGTTTGATGGAAGAGTCGACCACCTGCCAGTTCTTGAACCTGGGCATTGGGCACAGGGTTGAGGCTGGCTAGACTCTCCACCACCGCCTGGGTCAGCAATTGACCTAGTTCGCTTTCCTTGCTAAGGCGGACAGTTTGCTTGGTAGGATGGACATTGACATCTACTAGACGAGGATCTAACTCAATAGCGATGACGGCCAAAGGATAGCGGCCAATCATGAGTTGGCGACCATAGGCTCGTAGCAAGAGCTCAGTCAAGGCATAGGAACGAACGGCCCGGCCATTAATCATCCAGTGGATATAGTGCTTGGAAGTCCGGGTCAACTGAGGTGGTGAAATATAGCCCTTAATCTTGAAGTCCAGATTCTCCGCTTCTAGGCCTATAAGCTGACGAGCTAGCGCCGGTTGATAAACATTGGCGATGGTCTGGCGCAAGTCCCCTGTCCCGAAGGACTGGAAGATGGTTTGGCCGTCATTGACCAAGTGGAAGCGAATGTCGGGATAGGCCATGGCAATATCCTGAATAAAGTTCAAGCTATGCTTGAGCTCTGTCTTCAGACTACTCAAATGCTTAAGACGTGCTGGCGTGTTATAGAAGAGACTATCTACGGTCAAGGTCGTTCCCTTGCGGGCACTGGTCATGCCATGGGCTTGCACCTGAGAACCCGCAATCTCAATATAGTGACCGGCCTCAGCGCCCGCCTGCATGGATTCTACCCGGACCTTAGCGACAGACCCAATACTGGCTAGGGCTTCACCCCGGAAACCCAGTGATTTGATTTGAAAGAGGTCATGGACATCATAGAGCTTGCTGGTGGCGTGAGGCAAGAAAGCCTTGGCCAAATCTTCAGCATCCATGCCTTCCCCGTCGTCAATAACCTTAACCTGCTGAATCCCCGCTTCCCTCAGTTCCACCCGAATGGTCTGGGCGCCTGCGTCAATGGCATTCTCCACTAACTCCTTAACAACCGAAGCGGGACGTTCTACGACTTCACCGGCCGCTATCTGGTTGGCTAAAGCTTCTGGCATTTGTTGAATCTTGCCCATGAAATCCCTCCTTTCAATACTTCTTAGAAAATTACTTTAATTGATCTTGCATGGCTGCTAGGCCTTCTAAGGCCTGGAGTGGTGTTAATTGGTTAATGTCCAAATCAGCCAATTGCTTGAGCACTCGCTCTTGGTCTTCTCTCAAAACCTTAGGCGAAGGCTTAGTCGCCGGCAGGTCGAAGAGCGAAAGCTGGCCGTCACTTTCTGGTTCTTGGCGTCTCAGCCATTGGCTGTTAGACTCCAATTCCTGCAAGACTTCCTGGCTTTGAACCAATAGAGATTGTGGCAGGCCTGCTAGTTTGGCGACATGAATCCCGTAACTCTTATCAGCAGCCCCTTCCAAAATCTTATGTAGGAAGACCACTTGGCCCTTTTGCTCGGTGGCCCCCACATGAATATTGCGTAAAACTGGTAATTTAGTCGATAAATCAGTCAATTCATGGTAGTGAGTTGCAAATAGAGTCTTGGCTCCGATATGTTCATGGATATACTCGGTAATCG
>NZ_CALLVK010000004.1:0-105481 GCF_938010525.1 uncultured Abiotrophia sp.
ACTTAACGCAAGAAGAGAAGGACGCAGCCAAGGCTAAGTTAGCTGATGCAGCTAACAAGGCAAAGGCAGCGATCGATGCGGCAACCACTAATGCTGAAGTAGATGCAGCGGTAGCAGCAGGTACTAAGTCTATAGCGGCCCAAAGCCCAACAGCGGATGCTAAGACAGCAGCCAAGGCAGCCATCGACCAAGCAGTGGCAGACAAGGCCAAGGAAATCGATGCGCGTACTGACTTAACGCAAGAAGAGAAGGACGCAGCTAAGGCTAAGTTAGCTGATACAGCTAACAAGGCTAAATCAGCGATCGATGCAGCAACCACCAATGCAGAAGTAGACGCAGCGGTAGCAGCGGGCACTAAGTCTATTGCCGACCAAAGTCCAACAGCCGATGCTAAGAATGCAGCTAAGGCAGCCATCGATCAAGCAGTTGCAGACAAGGCTAAGGAAATTGACGCTCGTACCGACTTAACGCAAGAAGAGAAGGACGCAGCCAAGGCTAAGTTAGCTGATGCAGCTAAGCAAGCTAAGGCAGCGATCGATGCAGCAACCACTAATGCAGAAGTAGACGCAGCGGTAGCAGCGGGCACTAAGTCCATTGCGGACCAAAGCCCAAGCGCGGATGCTAAGACGGCAGCCAAGGCAGCCATCGACCAAGCAGTCGCAGACAAGGCTAAGGAAATCGACGCTCGTACCGACTTGACGCAAGAAGAGAAGGACGCAGCTAAGGCTAAGTTGGCTGATACAGCTAAGCAAGCTAAGGCAGCGATCGATGCGGCGACAACCAAAGCTGATGTGGATGCAATTGTTAAGCAGGCCCAAGCTAACCTCAAAGATTTCAGCCCAAGTTCTGACAGTAAGTCGGATAGTAAGCTAGCAATCGATCAGGCAAGCCAGGCTAAGATTGACGCCCTCAAGGCTCGTAAGGATCTGAATGACGCGGACAAGGCTAAGGCTATTGCTCAAGTCCAAGACCTAGCTCAAAAAGCTAAGGACGCGATTGACCAAGCAAGCAGTCAAGACCAAGTCAAAGCCATCCTAGACCAAGCACTAACAGACCTTGCTGCGCTTAACCCAGCGCCAAGTCAAGTGCCATGTCCGGATTGCGAAACGCAAGCGCCATGTCCAGATTGCGATGCTAAGAAACAAGGTCTCTTACCAGCGACCGGGGAAACCAGCAACCAGACCTTCTTCTCTGCAGCAGCACTTGCTGTATTAGCAGGTCTAGGTCTAGTCGCAACCGGTAAACGCAAGGATGAAGAAGAGCAAGTGAGCTAAACTCATCAAGGCTAAGAACCCTAAAAAAACTGTCCTAGTGACAGCATGACAAGAGCTTGGGATTTAATCCCAAGCTCTTGTTTTTGTCATTCATTAAAAATTCATAGTTTATTCTTGCTAAACTCCTTCCGTTTGGCGGATTTTATGATAGAATAAGAGAGTAAAGTAGTAGCATTGTCGAAAAGGGGGAAGTACGATGCGGAAGAAGCAATCATTAGCGCGTCGTGGCTGGACTATGTTAGGCCTGCTAGCTCTATTCCTATTGGGAATGGGGCAGCCAGTCTATGCCAAACCAGACTGGTCCGAGAGTGCTCCCTATATCCATTTCGTCAATTACCACTATGTGGGCAATGGGGTAGAGGGTGGCGCCCGGGATGTCATTATGGAATATTCGCCGGATGCCAACGGGATTTTCCAAATCTCTGTCCTGGAAGGGACCAGCTCTAACTGTTATATCTACCAAATTAGACAGGACGGTCTCTACGAGCTTGCGCACTTTGACACCTATAGTGATGTGGAAGACAAGCGGACCACAGATGCCGCCAAAGACGACAAGCAGGCTTTGATTTTGCCAGCGGATTTGACGGTGGGCAAGGTCTACTATACCGGCTATGATAAGTCGGTTAAGAACACAGTGGTGGCTAATCCCATGACCTATGTCATCAATGGCAAACGCTACGAGAACACCGTTAAGGTATCGCGTGAATTGCCAAATGGTACTATCTATCTCTACTATGCACCAAAAGCAGGCCTCATTGCAGTCGAAGATCAGGCAGGCAACCCTGAGTTTGTTCTGACTGAAACCTACGGCAATGTCGCCAACACCCGTTAAGTCAACTTCAAGATTCAGTTGCTCGCAACTGAATCTTTTGGTATATATAGGAAGTAAAAATTAAAGGAGTGACCTTATGACCCGACACCATACCTATCCCATGATTTGTCCTAATTGTAACCATACACAAGATTTTCTCGCCTATGACAGCATCAATGTTAGTGCCAACCCTGAACTCAAGCCTCTGGTCATGTCGACTGATCTCTTGAGTTTCCACTGCGAGAACTGTGGCTATGACACCTTCGTCAACTATGGCTATCTCTACCATGACCCTAAGCATGTCTTCATGGTCTACTATGAACCTCAGCCTGAAAAGCATGTCCAGATTGCCCATGACTTGCGGACCATTTATTTCCGCGAGGAAGGCTATGTCCAACGCAAGGCAGGCTATCGCTTCCGCATTGTGCCGGAATTGCGTGATTTGTGGGAGAAGATTTTTATTTTCGAGGCAGGCCTGGATGACCGGGTAATCGAGCTCTTGAAATACTACCTTCAGGCCACCTTCCTGGAGCAGTATCCGACTGCCCAAGTGGAGCGAGTGCAGTTTTATGTGGATGGGGAGACAGGCCAGAAGCAATTCATTCTTATGCATGAGGATGACATTGTAGCCTTTATTGCCTTTGATCGGGATCATTACGATTTGATCTTAGAGCGCTGGGGTGACCGCATGACCCAGCATGAGTCCAACCTACAACTCATGGTCAATGCCGAATGGGTTGAGAAGTTAGTTTCAGAAGAATAATAGGTTTATAGGTTGACGTTCTACAATTGTCGTGTTATTATAAAGACAAGATAAAAGTATAGGAGGTCTTTACTATGACATTGAAGAAAAAATTAGCAAGTGCTTTCGTAGTCCTCTCCCTAACTGCTAGCTTAGCACCGACTGTATTGGCTCAATCCTCAAGCTCTAGCTCAGATTCTAGCTCAACAGCAGCCAATGCTAGCAGCAATGAGACCACTAAGCAAAATGCAACGACTTATGAGCAAGTCACTAAGACCGCAGAAGAATTCATCAAATCCTACCGTGAGGCACATCCTAAGCAAGATTTAACCACTGTTGAATTGAAGTATGATGATGACTTGAAGTTCTATGTGGTAGAATTCGAAGCAGTCGATGACGAAAATGAATACGAACTCAAGATTAATGCTGGCACAGGCGCAGAAGTTGCCAAGTCTGAACAAAGCTTGATTAAGGCTAAACAAGGGGGCGTAGAACGTCGCGAGGAAGGTCTGAACTTAGAGAAGAAGAAGGACTTCAAGGACATTAAGGCAGCTGCCGAAGCAGCAGTTGATATCAAGGGCTTCAATTTTGATCATTGGGAATTAGACCGCGAAGGGGCTGCGACTGTATGGAGTCTGACTTACAAGAAAGGTGACATCGATGTTGAAGTCAAAGTAGATGCTCAATCTGGTCAAGTGGTAGGTATCGATGACGATCGCTTGGATGATTAGACGCTGTCATCCAGAAGCTGCAGGGACTTAGTCCCTGCTTTTTTCTTTTAGAGGACTTGTTTGGGGCAGGCATTTATGGTAGATTTTCCATAAAGGAGTGAAGGCCATGAAGCAACAAGATGATTTACATAAGGAGAGCCTTCCTATCCAAGCTGCCTTGGATGAGGCTGACCGAATGGCCGCCCAAACGGACATTCGATTAGACCATGAGCAAGTCTTTGCTGAGATTCTTGCGAGAATTGACGCCGACAAGGCTTAAGCCATGTTAAACGCCCTAGAAAGGGCGTTTTTATATTGGGCAAAAGAGTTATGCTAGCAGTCGAAAATCCTCCCTTAGAACCAGCTCGACTTGATACCGGTAACCGCTTTCCTTGTTCTTGTAATCGAACCTCAATTCTGCTAGCATGAGAGTGACAAGGAGTGACTTTATGGAATTAAGCAGTATTTATCATCGTCCTGAGTCGGAGTTTGCCTATCTCTACGACCAGGAAAACATTCACCTGCGTTTGCGCAGTAAAAGAGGCGACCTAAGTAAGGTGAGAGTGGTCTTTCAAGATCCCTTCATGACCGATCAGGAAGAGGCCCAAATGACTCGCGTGGCTCAGACTTCGATCTTTGATTTCTGGCAGGTCCAAGTGACGGTGCCATATCGCCGTATCATGTATTACTTTGTCTTGGAGGACAGTCAGGGTCAGACCATGGTTTACGGCGATGATGGTTTCCATGAATCGGAGTCTGATCAGGATATCAACTTTGATTCTTTCTTCCGCTTGGCTTACCTGCATGAGAGCGAGCGGGCCAAGGTGCCGGAATGGGTCAAGTCTACTGTCTGGTATCAGATTTTCCCGGAACGCTTCAAGAATGGCCGGCCTGAACTCAGTCCAGAGCAGACCCAGCCTTGGGATGCCAAGATTAGGCCGACCTCCACGGATTTCTTCGGCGGTGACTTAGAGGGGATTATTCAGGAGCTGGATTATCTGGCAGACTTGGGCATCACGGGCCTCTATCTCTGTCCTATTTTCGAGGCGCCGACCAACCACAAGTATGACACCATCGACTATCTCAGCGTGGACCCGCATTTTGGCGATAAGGAAACCTTCAAACGTTTAGTGGAAGGCTGCCATGCTCGTGGCATTCGGGTCATGTTAGACGCCGTCTTCAACCATATCGGGGCCCATTCCAAGCAATGGCAGGATGTCAGAGAGCGGGGGGCGGATTCTCCTTACACAGACTGGTTCCACATCCACAAGTATCCAGTTGTGGACCCATTGACGCCAGGGGAGGTCCACCGGGAACAGGGTTTGAGCTATGAGATGTTCGCCTTTGAAGGCCGCATGCCTAAGCTCAACACCCAGAACCCAGAAGTTCAGCGTTACCTCTTAGACATTGCCAGCTACTGGATTCGCGAGTTTGACATTGACGGTTGGCGTCTAGACGTGGCCAATGAAATTGACCATGACTTCTGGCGGGCCTTTGCCCAGCAAGTTCGAAGCATCAAGCCGGACCTCTATATTCTGGGCGAAATCTGGCACAACTCCCAACCTTGGTTGGCGGGCGACCAATTTGATGCGGTCATGAACTACTTGGGCACCACCCAGACCACCCGTTATTTCTTAGAACATCGCGGTTCTGCCCAGAAATTAGTAGATGCCGTTTTGAGCCAGCAAATGCTCTACCGTCGTCAACACAATGAAGTCATGTTCAATCTCTTGGATTCCCACGATACCTGGCGGATTCTCAGTCTAGCCAAGGGTAACAAGGACCAGGTCAAGGCGGCCCTGGCCTTCAACTTTTTGCAGTTGGGCAGTCCCTGCCTCTACTACGGCACCGAATATGGCTTGGATGGCGACCACGATCCTGGCTGTCGCAAGGTCATGCCATGGGATCCGGCTCAGCAGGACCAAGACATGCATGCTTTTGTTAAGGCTCTGATTGCCTTACGTCACCGCTACAATGACTGGATTATTCAAGGACAAATTGACTATGAGGCCCTGGACAATGGGGTCAAGATTAGCCTGACCCACCAGGGCTCACGCTTGGTGGCCTACTTCAACCATGAAGGAAGTGTAAAATTCGACCAGCCGACTAAGCTCTGTCTGGCTAATGGTTACCAAGACAAGTGTTTGGGACCGGATGGTCTCATCATCTATGAGGAGGAAGTATAATGGCACATGATACAGCTTATGATTTACGTCGCAGCGTCATTTACTGCGTCTATGTTCGCAACTTCAGCCAGGAAGGGACTTTTGCGGGGGTCATTCCCCAACTGGACCGGCTTAAGGCCCTGGGCGTGGACTATATTTGGCTAATGCCCATTCATCCGCTAGGGGTGGATAAACGCAAGGGCCGTCTGGGTTCGCCTTATGCCATTCAAGACTATCGGGCGGTCAACCCCGAGTACGGGACTCTGACTGACTTCGCGGCCCTCTGCCATGCCATCCATGAGCGGGGCATGAAGGTTATGATTGACGTGGTCTATAACCATACGTCACCTGACTCTGTCTTGGTCAAGACTCATCCCGAATGGTTCTACTATAAGCCTGATGGCAAACGTGGTAACCGGGTAGGGGAGTGGACGGACATTGTGGACTTAGACTACCAAAACCGTGGACTCTGGGACTACCAAATTGAAAGTCTCCAATACTGGGCCCATTACGTGGACGGCTACCGTTGTGATGTAGCTTCCATGGTGCCTGTTGACTTTTGGCGGGAAGCCCGTAAGGCCGTGGCCCAGGTCAAGGACGATTTCCTTTGGTTGGCAGAGTCCGTTCATGCGGAATTCGTTAAGTCTCTGCGCCAGGAAGGGGTAGAGGCGGCTAGCGACAGCCAACTCTATGAGGCCTTTGACCTGACCTATGATTATGACATTTGGACAGCCTATGAACGCTATGTCCGCGGGGAAATCCCTCTGGACTGGTATCTGGAGCGTCTGTCCCTACAGGATATGATTTATCCTGACAACTATGTCAAGCTGAGTAATCTGGAGAACCATGACCAGCCACGCTTTGCTAGCGTCATGCCACAAGGTGCTTCCTTGCGTCACTGGTTGACCTTTAGCTTGATGCAGCGGGGGACCAGTCTGATCCATAATGGTCAGGAAATTGGCGCCAGCCATCTGCCTAATCTCTTCGACCGGGATCCTATTGACTGGCAAGGAGGGCAGGAAGACTTAAGCGACTGTCTAAGCCGTCTGATTGAGATTAAGAAGTCGGCCCTGCCAGTCCAAGGGGCTTATGACTTGGTGGGGGACAGGGACTTAGACCTGGTGAAAATCTCCTACAAGCAGGCGGGCTCCCAAGACCTAGCCTTGTTGGCGCTGGTCTCCCTCAAGGGCAAGTCAGGCGACCTAGCGGTTGATCTGCCAGACGGGGACTATGTCAATGCCTTGACTGCAAAATCTGTGACCGTCAAGGATGGCAAGTTGACCGTGGCCGAGGACCCGATTGTGATTATCTTATAATAGAAAAGAGTCAAGTGAGAATGGCCTCGCTTGGCTCTTTATTTAGTAGGATTAAGGCATCAAATTAGCCATAAACTAGGAGCCTTTACAAGCTAAGACTGGTCATATTTTCATGATATAAGATGTTATCGGTAACACGGAAATTTAACTTGAAAGCCGTTTCGTTTTATTGCATAATAAACTTGTAACGTTTGACGAAAGCGTCAACATACTATCTTTAAGGAGGATTTCGTAATGAAATTTAACTGGAAAAAAATTGCAATCGGGACTATGTCTGCAGCTATGGCTTTAGCAGCATTCCCATTCGGCGCAGTAAAAGTTGCAACTGCCCAAGAAGCTAAATTGGTGATCTCTGGTGGGGGCTTAACTGACTACCTCAAAGCAAACATCAAAGACTTCGAAGAGAAAAACAACGTGAAGGTTGAAATCTCTGACAACACTGACATGTTCGGTATGTTAGATGCTTTAGCTTTAGACGGCCCTGCTGGGAACGGTGCAGACGTTTATATCGCACCTAACGACCGTGTAGGTGCTTTAGCAAAAGCTGGTCACTTATCAGAAGTGAAATTATTAGACGACGCTAAGTACGATGACAAAGACAAACAAGGTGTATCAATCGACGGTAAAGTATACGGTGCGCCATCTGTTATCGAAACCATCATCATGTACTACAACAAAGACTTATTGAAAGAAGCGCCAAAATCTTTCGATGAATTAATGTCTTTATCTAAAGACGACAAGTACAAGTTCGCAGGTGAAGAAGGTAAGAACGTTGCCTTCCTCGCTCAATTGACTAACTTCTACTTCAGCTACGGTATCTTAGCTGGTTACGGCGGTTATGTATTCGGCCAAAACGGTACAGATCCTAAAGACATCGGTTTGAACAACGACAAGTCTGTTGAAGCCATCAACTACATCAGCGACTGGTACAAGAATGTATGGCCAAAAGGCATGTTAGACGTTAAGTCTTCTTACGACTTCATGAAACAATCCTTCATCGATGGTAAGACTGCTGCTATCATCACTGGTCCTTGGGAAGCTAAAGCCTTCAAAGATGCTAAAGTTAACTTAGGTGCTGCTAAATTACCTTCATTACCTGGCGGTAACGAGTACAAACCATTTGCCGGCGGTAAAGCATGGGTTATCTCTGAATACTCAGAAAACAAAGAATTGGCACAAAAATTCTTAGACTGGGCATCTTCTGAAGAACAACAAAACAAATTGTACAAAGGCTTCGGCGAAGTTCCTGCTAACCACGTAGCACGTGAAGCAGCAGCTAAAGACGATAACGAAATCACTAAAGCGGTAATCGATACCTTCGCTAACGCAGTTCCAATGCCAAACATCCCACAAATGGCTGAAGTATGGGCAGGTGCTGAAAACTTAATCTTCGACGCAGCTTCAGGTAACAAGTCTGCTAAAGAAGCAGCTGACGCAGCGGTAGAATTGATCAAACAAGCGATCGAACAAAAACACGGCGAATAAGCTGATAACTAACCACTCAAGCTGAATGATCTGGTAGCCTTCGGCTACCAGGTCTTTTTGCAAGAGAAGCGCAACTATTAGTATATTGAAATGGAGGTATTATTATGGCAGACACGGTTGCACCGCGTCAAGATGAGCGTAAAGCCATGAGCCTGTCTCTGATTCCAGGTCTGGGACAATTCTATAATGGCCAAACCCTCAAAGGGATTATCTTCCTGGCTTTGACTGCACTCTTTATCTTTGAAATGTTTACCTTCGGTTATGGCGCCCTCGTGGGCTTTGTGACCTTGGGTTCCGTTCCTAAGCAAGACCACTCCCTCTTCCTCTTAATTCGTGGGAGCTTGCAAATCATCATTACCATTATCTTCTTGGCCTTCTATGGGGCTAACATCTTAGACGTACGTTCCATCGCTCGCAAGATCAACAAGGGCGAGAAAATCTCTAAGACCTTGAAGGAAATGCTCCACAACATCTATGCGGATGGTTTCCCTTATCTCTTAATTATTCCATCTTATATCTTTATGGCCTTTGCCATTGTCTTCCCAGTATTGGTGACGGTATGTACAGCCTTCATTAACTATGACTTCAAACACACGCCACCTGCTAAACTCTTAGACTGGGTAGGGATTGAGAACTTCTGGAACATCTTCAACCTCTCAACCTTCCGTGATGCCTTCATGGCGGTCTTCACTTGGACCTTGGTATGGACCATCTGTGCGACCACCTTACAAATCGTGATTGGGGTCTTCACTGCCATTGTGGCTCACCAACCATTTATCAAGGGTAAACGTATCTTCGGGGTTATCTTCCTCTTGCCTTGGGCGGTACCAGCCTTCATTACCATCATGACCTTCTCTAACATGTTCAATGACTCTATCGGGGCCATTAACACGCAGGTTATTCCATTCTTGAACCACTTGATTCCATTTGTGGATCTACCAACCGTGGCTTGGAAGACCGACCCAAACTGGACCAAGGTAGCCATTATCATGATTCAAGCTTGGTTAGGTTTCCCATATGTCTATGTCATGACCACTTCGATCCTGCAGTCCATTCCTGAAACCCTCTATGAGGCAGCGAAAATTGATGGGGCAGGGGCTGTCAAACGCTTCACCGCCATTACCTTACCGGTTATCTTGTCGGTGGCAGCACCAATCTTCATGACCCAATACACCTTCAACTTCAACAACTTCTCCATGATCTACCTCTTCAACGATGGGGGTCCGGGTTCTGTTGGGGGCGGTGCCGGGTCAACCGACATCTTGATTTCTTGGATCTATAAGATTACCACTGGTCAATCACCACAGTTCTCCATTGCGGCGGCCTTGACCTTGATTATCTCCTTGATTATCATCTCGGTATCCTTATTCGTATTCAAGAAGACCAACGCCTTTAACATTGAGGAGGCCTAATCATGAAAAATTTGACTAAATCAGCGAAATTTTCCCGTTATGTAGGCCAATTCCTGACCTATTTCTACATGGTTGTCCTCTCCATCGTCATCATTTACCCGCTCTTAATCACCGTAAGTTCGGCCTTTAAGGCAGGGAACGTGACAGCCTTCTCCCTAGACTTAGGGATGCAATGGTCCTTGGACAACTTCACCCGTCTCTTCAACGAGACCAAGTACCTATCTTGGTACCGTAACACCTTGTTCGTCGCGACGACTACCATGGTGGTGCAAGTCTTCGTTGTCACTTTGGCAGGTTATGCTTACAGCCGTTACAACTTCATGGGCCGTAAGAAATCCTTGCTCTTCTTCTTAATCGTGCAAATGGTGCCAACCATGGCTGCCTTGACTGCCTTCTACGTTATGGCTGTCTTGCTCAACGCCCTCAACCAATTCTGGTTCCTCTCTCTGATCTACATCGGCGGTGGGATTCCAATGAACACCTGGTTGATGAAGGGTTACTTCGATACCGTGCCTTACGACTTGGATGAATCTGCTAACCTTGACGGGGCAGGCCACTTCCGAATCTTCTGGCAAATCGTCTTGCCATTGGTGCGCCCAATGATCGCCGTGCAAGCCCTCTGGGCCTTCATGGGACCATTCGGGGACTACCTCTTGGCTAAGTTCTTGCTGCGTAAGGAAGAGTCTTATACTGTCGCAGCCGGTCTGCAAACTCTGATTGCTGACCAACGTAACCAACGGGTTGCGCTCTTCGCGGCCGGTGCTATCTTAATCGCCGTGCCAATCTCAGCCCTCTTCTTCATGTTACAGAAGAACTTCGTGACCGGTTTGGTTAACGGGGGGACCAAGGGCTAATATTAGCACTTTATGGGGCAGGAAGCTTTTCCTGTCCTTTTTTGTTTAGAGGGGGAATTCTTCCCTCATGACCTCTCGGCCTGGTTTTCCAGCGGGTGCCTTTATGGTATACTAGAGAGGTAGAATTCAATGAAAGTAGGAACCCGGATGTCCACAAAAGCATTTCCCCTTAATTACTTTGCCGCCATGGCAGGGCCAGTGTCAGCCTTCAAGGAGCGGCAACCCCTCAAAGTCAGACAGACCCTAGCTGTGATTCTCTTGATTATTAGCGTCATGATTCTGCCCATTGCGGTTAAGATTGGCCAGCTCAAGATTGTCAGCCTAGATCAATTTGCTTCCCAGTCTATGGCCCTGCTAGACGACCAAGTAGCGGAGCAAGTGTCTCATTATGCGACAGGTCCCCAAGGTCAGCTGGTCATGCCTAGCCAAGACATCAGTCTGCGTGACGATGACCAAGGCCGTGTCATGCTCCTGGCTCAAGATGATAGCCAGCTGCTAGAAGCTAGCCTGTCAGGCAAGGCGGGGGTAGCCTTCACACCTGAACGTTTCGTGGTGACGGCTGCAGGCAATCGCTTCCTGTCCCAGCCTTATGACCCAGAAGCTGACTTTAGACTGGCTACTAGCGCCGACAGTCTCAACCGGCTCCTATCTGGCCAGTGGTTCCAAAATAATCGCCTAGCCATTATTCTGACCATTCTCATTAATTCCTGGCTCTTGCTAGCGGTCAGCTTCCTAATCATGCTCTTTGGTGTGGCGGGCTTCCTGTCCTTTATGAAGTTCACGGATATCTTCTCCATTAAGTCTTATGGCCAGGCCTTCCGGGTCTGCCTCAACTGCTTCGGTTGGCCAACCTTGGTGGCCGTCCTGGTAGGCTTTGTGACGGGTAACCCAGCCCATGTCCTAACTGGGTTGGGCATTGCCTTTATGGCCATGATTATGTGGGTTTACTGGGCGACGCATTTCCAAGATGCCTATGTAGAAGCCAAGTTGGCGGCCCAGGAGGACAAGTAGATGCGGATTCTGCTGGATGGGGATGCCTGTCCTGTTAAGGCCGAGGCCATTAGCCTAGCCGCCAAATGGGACTTGCCTGTCATTATCGTGGCCTCCTATAACCATGTCAGCAAGACCGACTATCCGTCCCATGTCCAGACGGTTTATGTGGAGCGGGGCGCTTACCAGGCCGACTATAAAATTGTGGCCTTGGTCAAGGCGGGCGATATCGTGGTCACCCAGGACTATGGTCTTGCGACCATTCTCCTTAACAAGGCCATTGTCTTGCATCACATGGGCTGGCGCTATCGGCCAGAAGCCATGGACCAGCTCCTAACCCAACGTTATATGGGCCAGGTCAGCCGGCGCAAGACGGGACGCTACGGAGGCAAGGGGCCCAAGCCCTTTAGTCGCCAGGACCGGGAGCGTTTCTGGGCCTCACTAGAAGCCATCATTAGACAAGAAAAGCATCAAGAAAAGGGAGCCGGCCAGTGAGCTTGCTCCCTTTTGCTATATAAAAAATCAAGCCCCACTTGCTTAAGACTAGCAAGTGGGGCTTGTGCTTTAGTTGGCTTCATCAATTTGGATGACGGTCACGCCAGCCTCTTCGATTTCCTTGAGGCGGGCAGGGTCGCCATAGGTGTCGGTGATCAGGATGTCAATCTTTTGAATGCCGGCCACCTGGAAGTTGGAGGTGACCCCAATCTTGCGGTAATCAGCCACCACGATGACTAGGCCGTGGGAGTTCTGGACCATGAGTTGGTTGACCTTGGACTCGCGGAAGTCGCCAGTGGTAATGCCGACTTGGGCGTTAATACCGGAGCAGCCCATAATGCAGATATTGGCATTGATATGGCGCAGGGAATCAGCCGCCAGTTCACCGACCAAGGCCGCCTTAGGAAAATGAATCTCGCCCCCTGACAGGATAATGGTCGAACTTGGGTGCATTTCCTGTTCGCTCATGCGCAGGTTGTTGGTGACGACCGTGACTGGGGTCTCCTTGAGATAGTCCATGACGTGCATGGCGGTGGTGGAGGTGTTCATATAAATGGTCATCTTTTCTTCTATATAAGTAGCGGCTTTTTCAGCGATGGCCTGTTTGATTTGTTCGATATGGGGGTTTTGGGTATCGCCCTCGAAAAAGGGCACCTCATTGAGGATGGCATAACCATGGTGGCGTTCGATGATACCCATCTTAGCCAGCAGGTTCAAGTCGCGCCGCACCGTCATGGTAGACACCTTGGCCAGTTGGGCTAGGCTTTCGACGGTTAGACTCTTGCTAGGAGATTGGTTGAGGGCCTGAATCATCAAATCACGCCGTTGACGAACATCTTGGACAGAACGTTTCATGGTGGACACTTCTTTCTAGTAATCTATAAGGACATTTTACCACAAAACAAGCATAAAACAAACATCGAACACAATAAAAGCACATTAAATGTTAAATCGAACATAAAATTAGCTTGTAAGCGGTGCCTAATTGCGTTATCATAGACATGTAAACATCACTCGACACAAGTTAATGGAGGTAATAATGATGAGAACAATCCAAGATGTAACAAAGGATACTTGGTTGCGCGAGACCTTCCCAGAATGGGGGACTTGGCTCAACGAAGAAATTCGTGACAAACAAGTAGAGCCAAATTCTTTCGCTATGTGGTGGTTAGGCTGTACCGGGATTTGGATCAAATCCGATCAAGGCACCAACATCCTTTGCGATCTCTGGACCGGTACAGGTAAACGCAGTCACGGGGCCGGCAACATGAAGAAAGGTCACCAAATGATGCGTATGTCTGGGGTAGAAAAACTCCAACCAAACTTACGTAACCAACCATTCGTCCTGGATCCATTCGAAATCGAAGGCGTGGACGCTTTAGTGGTAACGCACATCCACTCTGACCACTTAGACATTAATACGGCAGCGGCAGTGGCTAAGAACTGCCCAGAGGCTAAATTCGTAGGTCCTAAAGCCGTGGTTGATACTTGGCTCAAATGGGGTGTCCCAGCAGAACGTACCGTGGTAGTGCGTCCTAACGAATCCGTTAAGATCAAAGACATCGAAGTGGTCGCTTTAGAAGCCTTCGACCGGACCGCCTTAGTGACTTGGGATGGTGACCCTGAATATGAACTCAAGGGTAAAATGCCACAAGACATGGACCAAATTGCCGTCAACTACCTCTTCAAAACTTCAGGTGGTAACATCTACCATGCCGGCGACTCTCACTTCTCTAACATGTTCGCTAAACACGGTAACGAACACAAGATTGATGTCTGCTTAGGGGCCTTCGGTGAAAACCCTCGTGGGATTACTGACAAGATGACCTCTGTTGATATCTTGCGTATGGCTGAGTGCTTGAATGCCCGCGTAGTCATCCCAGTTCACCACGATATCTGGACTAACTTCATGGCGGACACCGATGAAATCTTAGCCCTCTGGAACATGAAGAAAGATCGCTTGCAATATGACTTCCAACCATTTATCTGGCAAGTAGGGGGGCAATACAACTACCCACAAGACTTGAACAAGTTAGAATTTAACTTCTACCGTGGCTTCGACGATGCCTTCAGCAAGGAAAACGACGTGCCATTCCCATCCTTCTTATAAGACTGAGCTAGAGGAGACTGACTAATGTTAAGAGAAATTATTGACGGCAATCGTTTCAGCTTCCAAGCTGGATACGATTCTTGGGAAGATGCCATTCGCGCTGCCTGTGAGCCCATAGTGGCTCAGGGCGTGATTGAGCCAGAATATCCAGGTTACATCATTGCTAATGTCCACGAATTTGGACCTTACATCGTGATTGCGCCGGACATCTGCATTCCCCATGCTCAAGAGGGAAGAGGGGTGAATGAAACCGCCGTTGCCTTTATGAACACAGACAAGCCAGTTGACTTCGGTCCTGGCGCTGATTTCCAACCTCGCCTTTTCTTCGTCTTGGCATCTACAGACAATGAGAAGCACTTGGAAAACCTCTCTGAACTCGTGACCTTGCTCGATTCAGAAGAAGTGGTGGAGGCCTTTGTTAAGGCCCGCAGCAAGGAAGACTTACAATCTATTTTAGGGGGATTAGGTGAATAATATGGAATTTTTATTCGGTTTCTGGCAGTTTTTCTATGCCAACATCTTTACCAAGCCTGAATACTTTGTCGGGCTGATTGTCTTAGTTGGTTATTTACTCTTGGGCCGCAAATGGTATGATGCCCTTGCTGGTTTCATCAAAGCCGTGGTCGGTTATATGATCTTGAACGTGGCAGCCGGCGGTTTGGTGTCTAACTTCCGTCCAATCTTGGTCGCTTTGGCTGACCGTTTCCAATTACAAGCAGCGGTTATCGACCCATACTTCGGGCAAGCTGCAGCTGAAGCAGCTTTGAAAGAAGCAGGTCACGCCACTGGTTTGACCGTGCAAGTGCTCTTAGTGGCCTTCTTGGCTAACTTAGCCTTAGTTATTTTCCGTCGTTTTACCAAGGTGCGTACCGTCTTCATTACCGGTCACATCATGGTCCAACAATCTGCAACAGCTACCTGGCTCTTGGCCTTGGCTTTGGGCAATGACGTCAACCAATTACAATTCGTGCTTGTCTTAGGGATTGTGCTTGGGGTTTACTGGGCAGTGGCTTCTAACCTTACCGTGGAACCTACTCAAGAACTCACTGAAGGTGGCGGCTTCGCTATCGGTCACCAACAAATGTTTGGTATTTGGTTAACTGACAAGTTAGCACCAAAACTTTCTGGTAAGAATGACCGTAAGATTGAAGATTTGGAATTGCCTGGTTTCTTGTCTATCTTCAAGGAATCCATCGTGGCAACTTCTATCTTGATGATTGTCTTCTTCGGTGCTATCCTCTTAATCTTAGGTAAAGACTACTTAGTCAGCGTCAATGGTCAAGAAATTCTAAAGCTCAAGATGACGACTCTCAAGGAAACAGACGACTTCTTCTTCTACATCATGAAGGTTGCCTTGACCTTCACCGTTTACATCCAAGTATTGCAACTTGGGGTGCGGATGTTCGTTGCGGAATTGTCTGAAGCCTTCCAAGGGATCTCTAATAAACTCTTGCCAGGTTCTATGCCAGCGGTTGACTGTGCGGCTGTCTACGGTTTTGGTTCACCAAACGCTGTGACTGTCGGCTTCCTCTTCGGGGTGTTGGGTCAATTAGTGGCTATCATCGGTTTAATTGTCTTCAAGAGCCCTGTCTTCATCATCACTGGGTTCGTGCCTGTCTTCTTCGACAACGCGACCTTCGCTGTCTATGCTAACCACAAGGGTGGCTTGCGTGCCGCTTCTATCTTAACCTTCGCGTCAGGGGTCATCCAAGTATTAGGTGGTGCCTTGGCAGCAGGTGCCTTCGGCTTAGCTAAATACGGCGGTTGGCACGGTAACTTCGACTGGGACACTGTCTGGGTTGGGTTCGGTTTCTTGATGCAAAACTTACACTATGTAGGTTTGGCTGTCGTATTAGTGATCCTCTTGGCAATTCCTCAATTGCAATACCTCAAGAACAAGGAACACTACTTCACAATTGCAGAAGATTACGAAGCCTATTTAGAAGCAAAAGAAGCTTAATCGTAGTATAATAAAAAACGTGGATGGCTTGACTGCGCTTACACCGGTCAAGCCATACCAATTTAAGTAAGAATGAAAAAGGAGCGAGTAAAATGAAAGTATTAGCAGCATGTGGTTCAGGGATGGGTTCAAGCCAAATTATTAAAATGAAGATTACCAATGTCTTCCGCAAAATCGGAGTGCCTTTGGAAATCCACCACTGTGCAAT
Source organism: uncultured Abiotrophia sp. (assembly GCF_938010525.1). GTDB lineage: Bacteria > Bacillota > Bacilli > Lactobacillales > Aerococcaceae > Abiotrophia. The sequence continues at coordinate 16,533 of NZ_CALLVK010000004.1, forward strand.
CGCCGAAGCAAAATCCTTGGCTAAAGGCTATGATGTGGTGATCTGCTCCAAAGCCTTAATCGATGTCTTCGATGGCTTAGATTTACCAAACACTAAAGTCATTGGCTTACAAAACCTCTTATCTGAAAAAGAAATCACTGAGAAATTAGCTGAAAACGGCATTGGCGCCTAAGGAGGTTAAGCATGGGAATTCCTAATTTACAAGTTGCCTTAGACCATTCTAATCGTCCTGATGCCGTAGCGGCTGCCGTATCAGTTGGCCATGAAGTCGACATTATCGAAGCAGGGACCGTGCTTTTACTGGAAGTAGGGGGCGAAGTGGTACAAACCCTGCGTAAGATCTTCCCAGACAAAATCATCGTAGCGGACACCAAGTGTGCCGATGCGGGTGGGACTGTGGCTAAGAACGTGGCTAAGTACGGGGCTGACTGGATGACCTGTATCTGTAGCGCCACTATTCCAACCATGAAGGCCGCAGCCAAAGAAGTTAAGGAAATCCAAGTCGAACTTTACGGTGACTGGACTTATGAACATGCTCAACAATGGTTAGACGCTGGTATCAGCCAAGCCATCTACCACCAAAGTCGTGACGCCCTCCTAGCAGGTGAAACCTGGGGTGAGCGCGACCTGAACAAGGTTAAGAAATTAATCGAAATGGGCTTCCGTGTCTCTGTAACAGGTGGGCTCAACGTGGACACCTTGGAACTCTTCCGTGGTGTCGATGTCTACACCTTCATTGCCGGTCGTGGCATTACGGAAGCAGCAGACCCTGCTGCCGCAGCCCGCGAGTTCAAGGACAAGATCCGCGAGATCTGGGGTTAGGCTATGACAACATTTGGTATTTATGAGAAGGCCCTACCTAAGGGCATTTCCTGGCAGGAGCGGCTAGAGTTAGCGGCCTCCTTGGGCTTCGACTTCGTTGAAATGTCCATTGACGAGACCGACGAGCGTCTGGCCCGCCTGCAATGGACCGATCAAGAGATTGAAGCCGTCAACCAAGCCCAACGCTCAACAGGTATCCGCATCTATTCCATCTGCTTATCCGGTCATCGCCGCTATCCATTTGGGTCGGCTGATCCCGCTAAGCGCCAAAAGGCCTTGGAAATGATGCAGGAATGTGTCGACTTAGCGGTTAAGTTAGGCGTCCGCAACATCCAATTGGCCGGCTATGATGTCTACTATGAAGACAAGACCGTGCTGTCGCGTGAGCTCTTTATTCAGAACCTGGACAAGGCGGTGAAGATGGCAGCTGCCAAACAAGTCATGCTGTCCATCGAGATTATGGATGATCCCTTCATCAACTCCCTGTCTAAATTCATGGAAATCAAGCAACAAATCAAGTCACCATGGTTACAAGCCTATCCTGACTTGGGTAACTTGTCAGCTTGGCCAGAAAACAATCCGGGTTACGAACTAGAGAAGGGGATTGACCACATTGTGGCCGTCCATGTCAAGGACACCAAGAATGTGACCCCAGACTTCCCAGGCCAATTCAAGTGTGTGCCATGGGGTGAGGGTGATGTCGACTTCTTAGGCTGCCTTAAGACCCTTAAACGCTTAGGATATGAAGGCACCTTCCTCTTCGAAATGTGGAGTGAGACCGACGACCAGCCTGCTGAACGTATCAAGGAAGCACAAGCCTTCCTAAAACCAATCTTTGAGGAGGCAGGATACTAATGAATCGTGAAGAAATCATTGCCAAAATGAAAGAACGCGTCTTCAATGCCAACTTGCAATTGCCTGAATGGGGTTTGGTTCAATTAACTTGGGGTAATGCCTCGGAAGTTAATCGCGACTTAGGCGTTATTGTCATCAAACCAAGTGGTGTTGACTACAAGCAGATGACACCTGACCAAATGGTGGTGACCGACTTAGACGGCAAGCCACTGGAGGACGATAGCTATCGTCCATCGTCTGACCTGCCAACCCATGTGGTGCTTTATAAGGCCTTTCCTGGCGTTAATGCCGTGGTGCACACTCACAGTAAGTATGCGGTTTGTTGGGCACAAGCTGGGCGTGATTTGCCTTGCTACGGGACGACACATGCGGATACCTTCTATGGGCCAGTGCCATTAACTCGGCATTTGACTGAGACAGAAGTGGCGGAAGCCTACGAAGTCAATACTGGGGTGGTCATCGCGGACACCTTCAAGGAACGCAACTTGGATCCATTGGCAGTACCAGGCGTCTTGGTTCAAGGACATGGACCTTTCACTTGGGGGCCAAGTATTCAAAAGGCCATCGAGAACAGCTTGGTATTGGATGAGGTCTGCCATATGGCCCTGGAAACAGAAGCCATTAACCCAGATATTCAACCTCTACCACAATATGTGCTGGATAAACACTATTTCCGTAAACACGGGGCCAACGCCTACTACGGACAAAAATAAGCTAAACAAGGCTAGGACAAGGGTCCTAGCCTTTTTGTATGGATCCAATCTTGTATTATGATTCTCAATAAGATATAATTAAATTATCAACATGTAAAGGTGGTCATTGAATGAAAAAACTACTCCTATCTGCAGCTTTTGCCTTAAGTTTAGTTGGCGCCCTAGCTCCAACCGTCTTGGTAGCAGCAGAAAGTTCATCAAGTTCCTCCAGCGCTTCTAGCGAAGCCGCTTCTTCTAGTTCAGCAGAATCTTCAAGCAAGAAAAAATCTCATTCAGAAGCAGACAAGGCTAACTGGGGTAAACGCAGCACACCGGTACCTTTAGGCCAAGAGAAGGAAGTTAAATATAACGACTATATTGGAGGTAAAAAGGTTGATGTAACGGCTAAGCTTACCGTCTTAGAAGTTCTCAAGGGCAAAGAAGCTGAAGCTAAACTAATAGAGTTTGAAAGCTTTAACAAAGAAGCTATCAAAAAGTTGGATAGTAATTATGAGTTAAACTTGATTAAACTCAAATTTGTTTATGAAAAGGGCGACGAAGATGAGCCTTTAAAAACGCCTTACCGACCAAAAGTATTTGATGCCAAAGGTAAAGAAGTTAAGGTGGATTTCTATGCGGATGTGCCAAACGAGAAGAGGTTCTCCGATATTGAACTCTATCCAGGTAGTGACCATGAAGGGTATGTGGTAGTAGCTGTTCCTAAAGGTGGCGACTATTCAATTTCCTATGACTTTGGCAAGCCTGTTTTCTTCAGCACAACTAAGGAATAGAAGCATGCAAGTCCGGCTAGGGCCAGGAGCCTGAGCCGGGCTTTATGATTGACAGTCAAGGCTTTATTGTCAGGCAATTGGCAATAAACTATAATCTATTTATTAAGATGTAAAGGCGGTTATGGAATGAAAAAAAGACTCCTATCAGCAGTTTTAGTCCTAAGCCTAGTAGGTGCTGTGGCCCCAACCTTCTCGGCGGTAGCAGAAAGCTCTTCAAGTTCTTCTAGCACTTCTAGCGAGGCTGCTTCCTCTAGCTCAACAGAATCTTCCAGTAAGAAGAAAGCTCATTCAGAAGCCGATAAAGACAAGTGCGGCAAGCCTGATAGTCCCGTTCCTTTGGGACAAGAAAAGGAAATTACCTATAAGGAATATTTTGGCGATCAAAAGGTGATGACCACCATTAAGCTTTCAGTTCTAGAAGTTCTTAAGGGCAAGGAAGCTCAAGATAAATTACTAGAATTTAGTGATTCAAATCAAGGTGACATTGACAAGTTGGATAGTAAGTATGAATATCATCTAATTAAGGTCAAGTTAGCCTATGAAAAAGGCGACGAAGATTATCCTTTAGACACTATTGAAATATTTCCAAGAGTTTTGGATCTTAAGGGTAAGCAAATTGAGCAAGAGGTCTTTCCAAGCATTCCAAAAGAGCGCATGTTTTTAGATTATAGTCTCTTCCCTGGTGCTGAACATGAAGGCTATATCGCGATTATGGTTCCCAAAGACGGTGATTATAGGGTCTCCTTCAATCTTAACGACCCTGTTTTCTTCAGCACAACTAAGGAATAAGATGATTCAGTCCGGATGGGGCCAAGCCTCGTCCGGGCTCTTCTTATGCCAAAATTCCAGGGAAAGACCTTGCCAAAAACCACCTTCTGTGGTAAGATAATCAAGTACTGTCGCCGTAGTGTAAAGGATATCACACAAGATTCCGGTTCTTGTAATGGGGGTTCGATTCCCTCCGGCGATGTATGGAAAGCCCCTCTCTAGGAGGGGCTTTTTTGATGCTGATTGAAGCCTCAGGAGGGCCAGGTTGCTCCCAATCCTTTTCCATACACTTTCACCTATATTTGTGGTAGACTAGCATCATAGAATGTGAGGAGGCGACTGCCATGACAGATTGTATTTTTTGCAAGATAATTGAAGGCCAGATTCCCAGTGCCAAGGTCTATGAAGATGAGGATGTCTACGCCTTTTTAGATATTACTCAGGTGACACCGGGCCATACCCTGGTCATTCCTAAGACCCATGTGGCTAATATTTTTGAATATGATGAGGACTTGGCGACTAAGGTCATGACCAAGTTGCCTAAGATTAGCCGGGCAGTCCGCCGTGCCTTTCCTGATATGTTGGGGCTTAATATCCTCAATAACAATGGTCAGGCAGCCGGCCAGACGGTTTTCCACTCCCATATTCACTTAATTCCCCGCTATCAAGGGGACAGCGATGGCTTTGGTTGGTCCTTCGCCGACAACAGCAAGTCTTACACATCAGAAGAATTTAGCGCTCGGGCGGCTGCTATTGCCAGCGCCTTAGCACAAGAGGAGGAAGCATAATGGGTAAATTTACACGCGGGTTCGTCTTAGGCGCTTTGGCGGCTGGAGCTTGGACACTACTTAATGTCAAACAAGATGGGGCGACTACTCGCCGCCAGCTTAAGTCTTATGTCAATGATTTCTGTCAGGATAGCCAACAACTGGGGCAAGATACTTGCCGTATTCGCCGGGCCTTACACGAGGTAACTGACAAGGGCTTGCCGCTCTTACAGTCAACGGTAGGGGAAGTACAGACGCTCTTACGTCGTTTTCAGGAATCCAATGGCCCCCGCATCCGTCGCACCCAGGAAAAAGTTGAAAAACTCAACTCAGATTTAGAAGAAGCCCAGGAAAATGTGAATAAATCGTAATCTTTTCGTGGATTTTCGACTTCTTCATACTCATTTCACAGCAAATGTGTTATAGTAGTACAGTAATCAAAAAATTAATGTTATATAAGGGATTGATTGAATGAAAAGAACAACACTTAACCGTATGATGGCTTTTGCCTCTGTCTTAGTTTTATCAGGCGCTCTTGCCAATACTGCAAGCGTGGCTTACGCGCAAGACAACGTTGCCACTGTGGGTGACCAAACCATCACCAAGGAAGACCTCTACAACCAAATGAAAAAAGACGCTGGTTTAGTAACCTTGCGTTCTATGATCTTGCAAAAGGTATTGGAAATGAACGCGTCCAACGCTGCAGACATCAAGAAGCAAGCTGAAGAAGAAGTCGCTAAGCAAATCGAAAAAGTAGGTGGCGAAGAGAAGTTCCAAGAACTCTTAACCTACCAAAAATTAGGTTCAGTTGAAGACTTCAAGAACCAAATCTACATCCGTAACCTCTTCAACGAAGTAGTTTCTAAGCAAATCGACCAATCCGATGCAGCCATCGAAGACTACTACAACAACACTTACCAACCTAAGATGGAAGCTCAACACATCTTGGTTGACACTGAAGAAGAAGCAAAAGACATCATCTCTAAATTAGATGCTGGCGAAAGCTTCGACGAATTAGCTAAGACCTACTCTAAAGACGGGTCTGCCCAACAAGGGGGGCTCTTATCACCTTTTACTTCAGGTCAAATGGTCAAGGAATTTGAAGATGGGGTTAAGGGTCAAGCGAATGGCGAGTACACCAAGACACCTGTTAAAAGTAAGTTCGGTTACCACATCATCAAGACCATCAACAATGGTGAGAAGAAGCCATTGGCAGATATCAAAGACGATGTCAAAAAAGAATACTTAGACAGCAAGATTAAAGACCAAAAATTCTCTTACAAAATTATTGGTAAATTAATCGAAGCGGCTAAGGTTCAAATTGACGATGCTGACTTGAAGGATGCAGTCAAAGAGTTAGTAGACTTAGCTAACAAACCAGATGATGTATCATCAAGCAGTTCAGAAGCTTCAAGCGAATCTTCCAGCGAGTCTTCAAGCAACTAATTGGCTTTAATTGACTTTTGCGCCTTAGGCTGACTAGGGCGCAATTTTTCTATTTTAATCTTGGCTCAGAAAGGAGGGTGCCCATGCAGCGCCACGGCCATCGAATGTTGGTTTATCTCTCGCTTCTGGTCGCCCAAGGGGTGGTCATTAGCATATTTGAACGTATGTTGCCGTCGCCTTTTGTCTTTGCGCCGGGGGCCAAACTAGGTTTGGCCAATATTGTCACGCTCCTGGCTCTTTTCACCTTGACGCCACGCCAGAGTTTTCAGGTGGTTAGCCTGCGTTTACTGGTCACCCTCCTAGTAGGGGGAACCTTCTCCATGTTCTTCTATTCCTTGGCGGGGTCCTACCTATCCTTCGGGGCCATGCTCTTGGTCAAGCAGCTGGGGCCTAAGCGGGTTTCGGTCATTGGACTCTCCATACTGGGAGGCATGCTCTTCAATGTGGGCCAGTTGTCAGTAGCCGCCTGGTTCGCCCGCTCTTGGACCCTCTTCAACTATCTGCCCTGGCTCAGTCTAGGGGGCTGTCTGGCCGGGCTAGCTGTCGGGGTCTTGGGCTACTATCTCTTGGAAAACAACCACACCTTACAATACTACCAGCAGGTCAGCCAGAAGGAGACCTGGTTTTAGCAGGATGGGACTTAGGTCCCGTCCTTTTTTATTGCTTATATAATATTTGTATATTAGTTAAATAAGAAAAATTAAATATTCTTTGGTTTTAGATTCAAGGAATTCCGCTAAAAAACAGCTTTCCCATCCTCATATTGCCAAACAATATCCCGAATTCCCTGGATTTTTTCGGATAAAAGTGTCCCTTTTTGGGTATTTATAAGTGAGGGGGAAATTCTATGTCCTTAGCAATTGAAGAACAAGCCCATGATCTCATTGTTAAAGCCGTCTCCCAAGGTGTATCCGACATCCACCTGATGCCCAAGCCTGACCACTATGTCCTTTACTTTCGTCTCAATGGCCTCTTACATGAAGAGGGCCGTCAGGACCTGGACTGGGGCAATCGGCTCATCAATTACTTCAAGTATCGGGCGGATATGGATGTGGGGGAGAAGCGTAAGCCCCAGTCGGGCGCAAGCCATCTAGAACTAGACGGACAGGCTGTGGAATTGCGTTTTTCGACCATTGGGGATGTCCACATGCGAGAGTCTTTGGTCATTCGGGTTATACAGTCGCAAGCGCGTCAAGGCGGGCCTTTGCTGACTTATTTTCCCAAGGACCTGGACATTCTGCGGCGCTTAATCCGACGCAAGTCGGGCCTCATCCTCTTCTCGGGTCCAGTCGGTTCGGGCAAGACCACCACCATCTATCACCTGCTTAGAGAACGACTGCAGCAGGAGTCCATTCAGGTGATTACCATGGAAGATCCGGTGGAAATCTTCGAGCCCCGTTTCCTACAGACCCAGATAAATGAAGCGGCTGGTATCTCTTATGATGTCATGATTAAGGCCAGTCTCCGCCATCATCCGGATGTCTTAATGATTGGCGAAATCCGGGACGAAGAGACGGCTCGCATGGTCATCCGGGGTGCCTTGACCGGGCACTTGATGATTGCCACGGTCCATGCCAAGGATAGCTTGGGCGTCATGGCGCGTTTGGCTGAGCTTAGTATTAGTCAGGCTCAGCTGACCCAGACCTTGATTGGTATTGTCGGTCAACGGCTGATTCCGCGCTATTGTAGTCTCTGCCAAGCTAGTTGCCAGCTAGCCTGTCAACATCACCCGGTTGGGGCTAAGCGCTTGGCCTTGCTAGAGATTCTGTCAGGACAGGCCTTGCGCCAACATCTGACCCAGGAGCTGGCAGAGCCTGCCTATCAGACCCTGAACGACAAGCTGAGAAAGGCGTGGTCCTATGGCTTCATCGATGCGAAGGCCTACCTACAATTTGAAGTGGTTTGAGCGGCTCAACCAACCCAAGAAGCTGCCCCTAGTCCAACAAGCCTATGTCTTGTCGGTCCTAGCGGATTTGTTGGGTCAGGGCTTTGCCTTAAGTAGGGCCCTGAATTTTTTGGCCCTCTTAATGCCTAAGTATCAGGCCTTGCTTCTGAAAGTGGAGGCGGCCTTAGTAGAAGGGCAGAGCCTAGAAAAATCCCTGGCCCAATTAGGCTTTGGGACCAAGATCGTGGCTCAACTCTTCTATGCCAGTCGCCAGAATCGCCTGCAGGAAGCCTTAGTTCAAGCAGCTCAGCGCCTGGATCAGGCCCGGCTCTTCCGTAAGGAAATGGCCAAGCAATTAGCCTATCCGGGCATGATGGGACTCTGTCTAGTCGGCATGCTATTCGGCATGAGAACCTTTATCTTGCCCCAGGTCACCAGCTTTATTAGCCAGGAGGTTTATGAGCGGGAATGGCTAGTCCGCTTCTTAATTGGCTTTTTCACCTATTTGCCCCAACTGTCCTTGGTCTTACTGGCAGTGGGCTTGCTAGGTCTGGGAGTAGGGGGACTACTCCTGCAAAAAGCCTCTTACCTCAAGCGCTATGCCTGGCTGAGGCCGCTGCCGCTTCTAGGAAAGTGGCTGTCCTGGCAGCTAACCCAGCAGGTAGCCTATGAGTTAGGCTACTTTCTGGCAGGTGGTCTATCCCTCCAACAAATGTTGCAGGTCTGGATGGACTATCCAGTCGATCCTTTTCTGGCTGAACTAGCCCATTATCTGATGGCCGGCTGTCTGGAGGGGAAGCCCCTAACCCAGCAGATAAGCCAGCTAGGTCTCTTCACCCGCCAATTCCCTCTCATTATTGAGCAGGGTGAATTGACCAGCCAGCTATCAGCCAAATGCCTAGTCTATGCGGCCAAGTTAGGTCGAGATTTGCAGGAAGACATGACCAAGAAAATCCACTTTATCCAGCCTATTCTCTTTATCTTTATCGGCTTGCTGGTGGTGGCCATGTACTTGGTGATGATGCTGCCTATGTTGACCATTCAGGGCTTGTAGTTTTGTGCAAGGACAAAAGGAGGTCATAACATGAAAGCAAGGGTGCTGAAGGATCGGCGGAAGAATGCCTTCACGTTGATCGAAATGTTGATCGTCCTTATTATCGTAGCCCTTCTCATGGCCATTATTATTCCAAACGTGGCCGGTCAGAAGGAAAGAATTGAAAAGCAAGCGCGTCAGAATATGGCGCAAATCATCGAAACCCAGGTCAATACCTATAAATTGGCAGAAAATGATAGCGAGGTAACAGTCAAAGAACTTAAGACTGCTGGCTACTTGACTGATAAGCAGGTAGAGGAAGCCAAGAAGCTCTTGCAGTTAGATGAGAATACGACCATTACCCTGCCAATTAATATTCCTCAACCATGATACCGAGTCGACCAGCTCGCCAGGCTGGCTTTAGCCTCTGGGAGTCGCTCTTGGTCATGGTCATTCTTAGCCTCGTCTTGTGGTGCTTTTCCAGTCTGCCCATGGGCAATTTTCTGGCAGAATGGCGCTGCCGTCTATTCTGCGACCAATTAGCCCAGGCCTTACTGGTCAGCCAGACCCAGGCCATTAGTCGCCACCAGACCTATCGGGTGGTCTTTGAGACGGGTGGCAATCAAGTGCTGATTGAGCCCTTGGGCCAGGCCCAGGCACGACAAGTCTATGCCTTGCCCCCAGATTGGCAGCTGGTTACTTTCTTGCAATTTCATTATTTTGGTGATGGACGCACCGAGAAATTCAAGACCGTGACCTTGGTCAATCGGGTGACAGGCCAAAGGCACCATATTCGTTTTCAGTTGGGGAGTGGACGCTTTGAAATGGATTAGTGGTCAACGCAATTCTAAGGGGACTAGGGGACAAGTTGCCCTGGAAGCTTTGGTGGGCTTCCTCCTCTTGGGGGCCATGATGGCCCTCTACCTTCCAGCCCTGCATCAGGCTTACCAGCGACTTGAGGAGAGTCAAGTGGCTAGTCAGGAGTGGCGGCTCTTTGCCTTGATGGTGGAAGGGTGGATGCGACAAGACCAAGACTGGCTAATCCAGGCCAGACAAGCCCATCCCCAAATGGTTGATTTTGCTTGTCAGGACCAAGACTGTTGGATTGAGTTTGAGCGGGGGAGTCATTACCATGTTCAAGCGACGGACTAGGCAAGGCTTTACCTTAGTGGAATGTCTCTTTAGCCTCTTAATTTTGGCCCTGCTCTTTGAGGCGGCCGTCCTAACCCTGCAGTCTTACCAGCGTTGGATTAAGGCTGCCGAGACCGACCATGGCCTAGAGTGGCAAAACTTCGTCATGGTCTTCGAGGCCGAGCTCAATCACTTTCAAGTCCAGCAAGTAGGTCTGGACTATCTGGACCTGGTGGACAGGCAAGATGACAAGAAGACTTATCGCATTGTTTTGAACAAGCAACGCCTCTATAAGCAAGCTGGCTACCAGCCCTATCTCTATCAAGTGGCGGAGTGGCGGCTGGCACAATCTGGAGAGAGTTTGCGAGTGGAGGTGAGCTTCACCAATGGACAAGTCTACCAAACTTACTTTTGGCTCAGGCCAAGGCAAGATGAAAGTGGGCCCTAGGGGCTTTACCTTTCCCTTGGTGCTAGCCTTCATGCTGATTAGTCAGCTGACCCTAATGGGCGTCCTGTGGCTTTTGGCTGGCCACGCTGCCCATTTACATGAAGTCAGTCGTTACTATCAGGCCAATATTCAATGGTCTATGGTCAAATCCCAACTTAGACGTGACAGAGAAGAGCAAGCCAACGGCTTGCTGGTGCAAATTCAAGACCAAGTACCCTTCCTCCTGGGTCAGGTCTTGGGTCTAAGTGAGCCGGGTGCTATGCGTCAAATTGATGGGGCGCATTACCTGGTTGATTTGACGCAAGGCCCCCACAAAGGGGAAAGAATTTTGGTCCGGGTACGACTGGATCTATCACCCCAGTTAGCGGCCGGCTTAGATAAAAAAGCCTGGCAAGCCTTGGCGGTCTATGAGCCAGGTCCGATGGAGAGGGACTGGCAAAGTGACCTAGCAGCCTTAAAAGAAGTGGCGGCTCAGGCAGACCCCAGCTTAAGTCAGGACAATTTTATCAAGGCAGACCACCAAAGGAGGCAGGGCCACTGGGCGCCGCAGGAGATGGGCGGCCAAGCGTGGCAGTTTGCGGATGGTCAAATTGAGCTTGGGCCAGACGGCAAGACCTACCTCAATCGTGTGGGTGATGATTATGTACGGCAGGAGACCTTTGACTCCTGTCAAGGAGACTATGTGTTGCTGTATGAGTTCCTTCACTATGAGTTAAAATAAAAAAAGACCGCAGTTTAGGCTAGGCCTAGGCTGCGGTCTTTTGGGTGTCAGAACTAGCTTAGCTAGCCAAGGTCACTGTTCACAGCAGGGACCTTCCTATCCACCATCCGGGTGCGGCCTCTTAAGGAGACCTATGATAGGCTGACGATGGCAACCTACCAGGTTGCACATCGGCTCATCGAGCTCTAAGTATAACATAGGGGAGAGGCTAGCGCAAGGCCTAGTCCCAAAGAAAAAGGCCAGGACAAGTCCTAGCCTCACTTACTCTATTAGTTGTTACGCATAACTTCCAAACGGTAGCCATCTGGGTCTGTCACGAAGAAGTAGCGTGGTGGTTTGCCAGGCAAGCCCTTCATTTCAGTAGTAGCATAGCCTGAAGCCAAGCAACGTTCATGAACAGCTTCCAAGTCATCAACGCCCAAGGCCAAGTGGCTGAAGCCATCGCCGACTGTATATGGACCGTGGTCGTAGTTATAGGTCAATTCCAATTCGAAGTCACTACCTGGAACCGTTAAGTAAACCAAGTCGAAGCCATGATCAGGATAGCGACTCTCACGGCTAACGGTGAAGTCGAAGAGTTGAGTATAGAATTTAAGGGTTGCTTCCAAGTCTTGGACGCGGATGCAGGCATGGAGTAAAGTTTGTGCCATGGGATACCTCCTAAGTATTGGTAGTTATAGTTTACATTTTTAAGGACTCAAAAGCGAGCGGAACGATTTGGCTGACCGTGGTCTCGTAAATTTGGCCGTCGCGACGGGTCAGATAGACGGGTACATCAGGCCGGCAGAATTCCACTAGGACCTGGCGGCAAATGCAGCAAGGCGGTAAGAAATCATCTGTATCTCCGGCAACGGCAATGGCCTGGATGGATTTAGGACCATAACCTTGGGTGACAGCCGTGAAGATAGCAGTCCGCTCCGCGCAGTTGGTAGCGCCGAAGGAAACATTCTCGACATTGACCCCTTCAATAATTTGACCATCATCCATTAAAAGGACCGCCCCAACCGGAAAATGAGAATAGGGCACATAAGCCTTGGACAGGAGTTGGCGAGCCCGTTCAATCAAGCTTTCTTTGCTATATGTTGTCATGTAAAGTCACCTACTTTTCTTGTGTCTTTCTATTTTACACTAAAAGGGCAGAAAAGGAAACGTTTTTAGACAAGATAATAGGAGTTTTTCAAAGCCTATGGCTAGCTTGGGTTTGGTCTCTTACTATGTTATATTATATTTAGAGGTGTTCAGCTTTTTACTTACAAATCACTTCGCTTTTTTGGTATACCTAGTCGATAGAATTTCTGATACGCTATAAGTGTGAGGGTGAGATAAATGAACATGATAGCTAATGATAATAGGTTGCGGCGCCAGGAGATTATGTTACGTTTACTAGATTATGAGACCTTAAGTTACCAAAAACTTTCGGATCAATATTTTGTCTCGCGTAGCAGCTTGTCCAATGACTTCAACCTCATTAAACATTTTTTCCAAAAGGATGGCGCAAGTTTGTCCTTTAATAATTCAGGTACCTTCTTTAGTGGTAGCGAGATTCAGGCCCAGCAGATTTTGAAGCGTCTCATGATTAGTCAGCATCAGCCATTTTATTTAGAAGGTTTTGACAGCGCTTTATATAATCAGATTATCTTGTTACTACAGGAATACAGCGACTCTTTACAGCAGCCCATTCCGGGCGACAATATGGCCCAAATCAGCACGACCATTTGTCTCCTAATCGGTCGGGCCAAGGCAGGCCATCACATTCAATTGTTAGATACTAATTACTTGGAGCCTACACGTTATTACCCTCGTTTGTGGGATCTGATTAGCCGGCTAGAAGCAGTCTGCAACCTGGTTTTTAGTGCTAGCGAGTTAGTTTACCTAGTGACCATTTTGTTAGGGAGTGGCTTTTCTCAGGAAGCGGGTCAGATTCAAGAAGATCTAAAAAATCAAATTCGTGCGCTTATTCAAGATGTGTCGCTCATTATTAATTTGGATTTGCTGGATGACCATAAGTTGCTGGAAGACATCGGGATTCATATGAATCAGCTCTTTACTCGTCTTCAAGCTAAGATTAGCCTGGTCAATCCGCTTCTAGCTGATATTAAAAGTAACTATTATGCCCTCTTTCAAGATGTCAAGTACCTCCTAACCAATGAGGGCAGTCGCTATGGCTTGCCAGCTACATGTCCACTTATAGCTGATGACGAGATTGGCTTTCTAGTCTTGCATATCCAGGCGGCCATTGAGCGCAAATTTATCCAGAAAAAGGTGGTGATTGTCTCTCCTAATGGAATTGGTGTAAGCACCTATATTAATGCCAAGATTCAAAGGCTCTTGCCAAACTTGCACGACATACAGATTGTGTCCTTGAAGCAACTGGAGAAATTAGAGGTAGAAGATATTTCCTTCATTATCTCGACGGTTCCTATTGAAGGCCTTAAACGCCCAGTGATTACCATTAGCCCCTTATGTACGGAAGACGACATGCGGCAAATAATGACGGCCTATGCCGAAGTAGTGGCCCGGCAGTCCACGCTCAACCAGTACCAAATGATGAATCATGGTAGGGGACTGATTAATGGCATCTATAAGGGGAATTTCAAGACGCAAGAAGAGGCGCTCAGCTTCTTGTTAGATCAGCAGAAGGACTTGAAGGAGGCTAAGAAGACGCAAGTGCTGGCCTCCATACTAGAAAGAGAAGCTCAACAATCCACCTATCTGGATAAGGGGATCGCGATCCCTCACGCTAATCCCCAATTAGTCGAGACTAGCAATATTTCGGTCTTACTCTTAGACAAGCCTATTGCCTGGGGTTACGACAAGGTGGATGTAGTGGTCTTGCTTTTGGTAGCAAAAGAAGAAACCTCAAAGGTAGGGGATGTCATGTACTTTATTGTGGAAGGTGTCCGCAATAAACCTTGGTTACTAAAACAATTGGAGAACGACTATGGAATGTGTGAATGAACTACTAGAGAATGCCCAAGTGGTAGAGCGGGTAGAGGATTGGCAGTCAGCCCTTAGGTTGGCGGCACAGCCACTCCTGCTAAAGGGCAATATTAGCGAGGACTATGTGACCGCCATGATGGATTCAGTCATTCAAAACGGTCCTTATATGGTCATCGGAGACGAATTTGCCTTAATGCATGCAAGACCAGGGGAAGGGGTGAAGCAAATCGGAGTGTCCTTATTAATCGTTAAGCAAGCGGTCGACGTCTGTGGCAAGCCAGCTAAGGTCTTCTTAGTTCTAGCGGCCGTCGATAACACCAGTCATCTGGCTCTCTTGCAGGAACTCATGACCGTGTTCATGGATGAGGACAAATTCCAATTAATTAAGTCAGGGCAATTAGCACAAATCAAAGACAGATTAAAGGAGGAAGTCAAATGAAAATTCTAGCAGTATGTGGATTTGGTGTCGGGAGCTCCTTGGTCTTAAGAATGACCGTCGAAAAAGTAGTCAAAGAACTGGGAATTGATGCGGAGGTCGAAAATACTGACTTATCAACAGCAAAAGCGACGCTAGCGGATGTTTACTTCACCAGTTTTGAATTACAACAAGAATTAGAAAAAACCATTAAAGCTCCTATCTATCCAATTAAGAAATACATGGATGTCAATGAAGTAAGGGAACAATTTAAACGCTACCTAGCATCTAAAGGAGAATAACCATGGATATTATTACGGATAACATATTACGAAATCCCCCTGTATTACTTGGCTTAATCGCCATGTTCGGGCTTTTGGTTCAACACAAGCCTATCTCTGATGTTATCAAGGGGAGTTTGACAGCTGCCTTCGGGATGGTTATCTTGTCGACAGGGGTCAACATGTTGTTGGGTTCTATTGCGCCAATCAATACGGCTGTTCAAACTAGCCTAGGGGTCAGTGTGTCAGAAGGCTTGTCTGATGCTACTTTTACAGCTGAATATGGTGGGACAGTGGGTGTCACTATGTTCGTAGCGCTGGCGCTGCACCTTGCTATTGCCAGATTCACACCGATTAAGACCATTTTCTTAACAGGTAACATGCTCTGGTGGTTCCCATTCGTTATTGTGGCCGGTCTGGTGGAAGCCAAGGTGTCAGGTACTATGTTAATCATTGTGGGGGCCGTCTTATCCGCACTTTACTGGTCATTGGGCCCATGGATTATACGTCGCTTTGTCTGGGATGCCACAGGGGATGATTCCTTCTTAATCGGGCACCCAACGGGTATCCTCTGTATCATTGCAGGGAGTGTAGCCCGTGTGGTAGGGGACAAAAAGAAATCAACGGAAGATCTTGATCTCCCTGCTGGTCTCTCCTTCTTCCGCGAAATTTCCATCACCGGTGGCTTGGTCATGTTAGTCATGAACCTGATCGTGGGTTGCTTTATCCCAAGCCTAGTGCCAGCTAAGAACAACCTGATTAGCTACTCCATTCAATCTTCCTTAGAGTTTGCCGGTGGGCTTTTGGTCTTACTCTATGGGGTTCGCTTATTGATTAACCAAATTATGCCAGCCTTCCAAGGGATTGCAGAAAAAGTGGTGCCTGGTGCCAAAATGGCTTTTGACGTACCAATCTTATTCAACTACCGGCCAAATGCTGTCTTAATCGGTTTTATTATCGCTATGATTAGTTCTACTGCTATGATTCTGATTGTGAACGCGACTAATGTCTTCGGGGTCTTGTTAGTACCGCTAGTCATCACCAGTTTCTTTGAATGTGGTGGGGCGGCCGTCATTGCTGAAGGGCAGGGTGGTCTGCGCGGGGCCATCATTGGGACTGCTGTCGCTGCCGCGGTCATGGTTATCTTGGTGGCCATTTCTGGTACCATGATGTCTACCACCATTCAAAACTGGTTGTTCGTCTTTGGTGGGAACGACCTATCCGTTATGTCTATTATTGGTAAGTTACTGGGGATGCTCTTTGGAGGTGCTTAGAAAGTGTTTGCCTATTTCCAAAGAATTAGGGAGATTCTAAGCCAGGTCGAGGAGCAGGAGGCTACGAGTCTGGCCCAGGCGGTAGAGATTTTGTCAGAGGCAATTAAGAAGAAACAAGCGATTTTCGTCTTTGGTGCTAGCCATGCCGGGATCTTGGCTGAAGAATTGTTCTACCGAGCAGGTGGCTTAGTATCGATCAACCCCATCTTTGGGAGGGAGCTAATGCTCGATACACGACCGATTAGTGCGACTAGCCGAATGGAGCGCCTAGTGGGCTATGGCCAGCTATTGGCCAAGAAAACACCCTTTAAGGCGGGTGATCTTCTAATCGTCCATTCGGTCTCGGGACGAAATCCGGTTGCTGTGGACTTAGCCCTAGCCGCCAAAGAAAAGGGCGTCTATGTCATGGCTTTGACCAACCTCACCTATTCCCTAGCAACAAAGAGCCGTCATCCCAGTGGCCAACGCTTGTGTGATGTGGCAGACTTAGTCCTAGATAATCACGGCCATATTGGCGATGGGGCTTGTCAGCTTCCGGGTATCGAGCAGCCGGTAGGACCTAGTTCAACGGTGATTGGCGCCTGCATTCTTAACCATCTAGTAGTAGAAGTGAGTCGGAACTTAGCCCAATCAGGATTGAGTCCTGTCCCTATCTTTTACTCAGCTAATTTGGATGGCGGGGATGACAAGAACCGTCAGATTTATGAGACCTACAGAGAGGCCATTCACTATGACTTGTAGGTCCAGATTTTAAGCAAAATACCCTGACTTCTCTTAAGTGAAGTCAGGGTATTTTGCTTGCTAAAGTGGCCTAAAGTTTCTTGCTTAAAATCAGATGCTCTAGAGTATTTTTTCTTGTTTGGGTGTATAATAAGAATGAGTGCAGCTTAGCTTTTTCATAAAAAAGACGAATGATTACGCAAAAATGATGGTGGAACTTATGACTTTTTGTGGAAAAAGCTAGGAAAGTCTGATAAAATTGAGTAAAATTTAGACTAGGCACAGGATAATCGAAAGACTAGGAACTGGAGCTGGTTATATGGCAAAACGAAAAGTATATTTAATCTCTTTTGACGCATTTGGCTATGAGGATGTTGCCTTTGCGAGTAAATTACCTAACTTTAAACGTCTCTTAGATAAGGGGACTTGGGTTAAGAAGGTCCAATCGACCTATCCTTCACTGACCTATGTGGCCCACACCAGTATTATGACAGGCTTGTTGCCTCTGCATCACCAAATTGTCAACAATACTAAGATTCAGCCAGAGCGCCATAGTCCTGACTGGCACTGGTATGCCAAGGAAGTCCAAGGGGAAACCCTCTATGATGTCTTCAAGCGGGCTGGCTATAAGACGGCTTCCTTACTCTGGCCGGTCATGGGGCGCAACAAGTCCATCGACTATAATTTAGCAGAAATTATTCCCAACCGCCCTTGGCAGAATCAGGCAATGGTGTCACTAGCTGCTTCCAGCATTCCTTTCTTGCTCAAAATGGAGGCCCGCCATGGTCACAAACGGGACGGCATTCAACAACCGGCTCTGGATTATTTCCTAGAAGGAGTCTTGCTAGATACCATTCGTGATTACAATCCCGATTTCGTGACGGCGCACTTCTTGCAGCTGGATAGCATGCGCCACTACTACGGAGTTAATTCGGAACAAGCTAAGCAGGCTATTATCGACTTCGATGGTCGCTTGGGGCGTATTATTCAAGTCTTAGAAGATATGGGCCAGTGGGAAGACTGCCTCTTCGTCTTGGTGGGGGACCACTACCAACTTAACACCCATACCGTGGTGCGACCTAACCACCTACTCAGTCGCCAATCGGGTTGGCAAACGCTGGGGCGTGACGGCACCATCAAGTCTTGGCAAGTTTATTGCAAGGGCGCGGATGGTTGTGCCTATATCTATCGCAAGCCGGGCGCTAAGATTACGGTCAAAGAAATTTTAGACACTTTACGGCCCATGATGCCCATGATTGAGACAGTTTACACAGCTCAAGAAGCCGCTGACTTCGGGGCGGACCCTAACTGCCTCTTCATGATTGAAGCCAAAAAAGGCTACTATTTCTTAGATGATTTGGCAGGTGATTTCCAAGAATCAGTGGATAATCCAACTTCCGATGCCAAGCTCCTACATGCCACCCACGGCTATCATCCAGCGCGTAATCACTATGCGACAACGGCCTTTTACCACGGGCCAGATGTTAAGGTCGGACATGCAGTAGAGTCGGGCAGATTGATTGATCATGCGCCAACCATTTTATCGGCACTCAAACTTAATTTCCATCAATATGTCGACGGTAATATTTTGTACGATATTTTCAGGTAAATAAAATATCAAATTGTCTAGTCGTATGCGTTTACATGAAACGCTTTCAGTGCTATAATAAATGTATGAAATAACAAAGGGAGGGATAGCATGACTGTCGCAGCATTACAAGAGCAACTTTCGGAACACATCTATCATTTCAACCATGGTAACCATGAAGCAGCCTACCAATTTTTAGGCTGTCACAAGGTGGACCAAGATGGAGTGACGGGTTATCGCTTCGCCATTTGGGCTCCTCATGCAGCCAATGTCTACATTCTAGGTGATTTCAATCACTGGCAGAATGAGCCACTAAGCCATATTGAAGCTGGCGTTTGGGCAGGCATTATTGAAGGAGCCGAACGGAGTCAGTGTTACAAGGTTGGGATTGACCATGGTAATGGTTATATCGAATATAAGATTGATCCCTTTGGTTTTAATTTTGAGATTGCGCCTAAGGACGCTACGGTTGTCTGGGGCTTGGAAGACTTCGAATGGTCCGATCAGGTCTGGATGAACCAGCAATGGCGTAAGAATAGCGTTCATTCGCCTCTCAACATTTATGAAGTGCACGCGAGTTCTTGGCGTCGCCATCCTGACGGCCGCACCTACACCTTTGCAGAATTGGCAGAAAGCCTGATTCCTTATGTTAAGGAAATGGGCTACACCCACATTGAAATGATGCCCCTTATGGATCATCCACTGGATGCTTCTTGGGGCTACCAGATTACGGGTTACTATGCTGTCTGTGGCCGCTACGGGACCTTGGAAGAGTTCAAGGACTTCGTTAACCAGGCCCACCAAGCCGGGATTGGGGTCATCATGGACTGGGTACCAGGTCACTTCTGCCGTAATGCCAATGCCTTGGCTTATTATGATGGGACGCCAACCTTCGAATATCAAGATGTCAACCGTGCCAACAACGTGGGTTGGGGGACGCTCAACTTCGACTTAGGTAAGAACCAAGTCCAAAGCTTCCTCATTTCCAACGCCATGTTCTGGCTCAAAGAATGTCACCTAGATGGTTTGCGGGTGGATGCCGTGTCCAACATGCTTTACTTGGACTTTGACCAAGGGCCTTGGACGCCTAACGAAGATGGCAGCAACCACAACCGCCAAGGGGTGGCCTTCCTCCAAAAACTTAATACCACGATCAAAGATCATCTGCCGCATGTCCTTATGATTGCGGAAGAAAGTACCGACTGGAAGGGCATCACCCATGCTGTTTCAGAAGGGGGCTTGGGCTTTGACTACAAATGGAATATGGGCTGGATGAACGATACCTTACGTTTCTTCGAGACCGATCCTTACTACCGACCACAGAATTTCCGTTTAATTACCTTCGTCTTTATGTACCAATACAATGAACGTTATGTCCTGCCATTTTCTCATGACGAAGTGGTTCATGGTAAGAAGTCGCTCTTAGATAAGATTCCTGGCAGCCGCGAAACCCAGTTTGAGACCTTGCGTCTCTTGCATGGTTACATGATGGCCCAGCCTGGTAAGAAGTTGCACTTTATGGGTAACGAGCTAGGCCAATACCTGGAATGGCGCTACTACTCCGAGTTGGAATGGAAGGACTTGAGCTTCGAGTTCAACCGCGAGTACCAACACTATATGAAGACCCTCAATCACATCGGTAAGGACTACAAGGCCCTGCATTATTACGATACTGAGCCAGCAGGTCTGACCGTCCTAGATGCTGACAATGTGGAACAGGCTGTCCTAACCATGATGCGGCAGGGTAAGGCCAAGCGTGATTTCTTAATCATCGCCTTGAACTTTATCCCAGTTGAACGTCAGGAATACCGAATTGGGGTGCCTTATAAAGGAGAGTACGAAGTCTTGCTCAACTCGCAAATGCAAGAGTTTGGCGGACGGTGGACCGAGAATCTGCCGGTCATGAAGACTGAAGAAGTGCCTCATGATGGACAACCATACTCCATTGTCACAACGGTTCCTAGTCTGGGTGTGCTCTATATCAAACCCAAACGTGTTTACGGCGCTAAATAAAAGCTAAGAAAGGAGATGAAATTAACTGACTGTCTTTACGCCGAGATAGTCAGCTAGTTTCACATGTGTGTATATGAAACAAGATATGATCGCGATGATTTTAGCCGGTGGTCAAGGGACCCGTCTGGGTGTCTTAACCAAACAAACGGCTAAGCCAGCCGTTCCCTTTGGAGGGAAATACCGCATTATTGACTTTGCTTTAAGTAACTGTGCCAACTCCGGGATTAAGAATATTGGGGTAGTAACCCAGTATCAACCTTTAGAGCTTAACGAACACATTGGAAAAGGGGCAGCCTGGGGCTTAACTAGCCGTTCAGGTGGGGCTACCATCCTCCAACCTTACTCTAGCTCAGATGGCGAAAAATGGTTCAAGGGGACAGCCAATGCCATCTACCAAAACATCAGCTATATTGATTCCTTAGATCCTAAGTATGTCCTCATTCTATCAGGTGACCATATCTACAAGATGGACTATGCAGCCATGTTAGAAGACCACATCAAGAACAAGGCTAGCTTGACCGTTGGGGTTATCCCAGTGCCGATGAAGGAAGCTTCAAGGTTCGGGATTATGAACACGGACCAAAATGGTCGTATCATCGAGTTCGAAGAAAAACCAGCTCAACCTAAGAGCAACCTAGCATCCATGGGGATCTATATCTTCAATTGGGAAACCTTGCGTCGCTACTTAGTGGAAGACCAAGCTAAGAACCGCGAGATGGAAGACTTCGGTAAGAACGTTATTCCAGCCTACCTAAGCAATGCTGAAAACTGCTTTGCTTACTCATTTGAAGGCTACTGGAAAGACGTGGGTACCATCGAATCTCTCTGGGAAGCTAACATGGAATTCTTGGACCCAGAACATCCACTCAACATTAGTGAGGATACTTGGCGGATTTATACCTCCAACCCTGTGACCCCGCCACAATTCTTAACAGAAGACGCGCAAGTTAAGCACTCGCTAGTTGTGGATGGCTGTTACATTGCCGGTCAAGTGGATAACTCCCTCTTGTCCCGTGATGTTAAGGTAGGGCCAGATAGCCAGGTTGACCATTCAGTGGTCATGTCCAGTGCCACAATCGGTAAAGGCTGTCGCGTTGAATATGCCATTATCGGTGAACAAGCTGTGATTGCGGACGGGGCAAGTGTCATCGGGACCCCAGACCAAATTGCCACTGTAGGATATGCTGAAGTAGTAGGAGGACCAAAAAATGATGGTGAAGAATAAGTTATGTGCGATTCTCAATTTGACCGAAGATGATCGATTATTAAAACCATTGACCCAAAACCGGCCCATTGCCGCCTTACCATTTGCTGACCGTTATCGGGTGATTGACTTCGCCTTATCCAGCATTTGCCATGCGGAAATTGATTCGGTAGCCCTCTTCATCGCTGAATCAGGTCGTTCAATCTATGACCACATCCGTTCTGGGGCAGCTTGGGACTTGGATTCTCAAGTGTCAGGTGGGATTTTCACCTTCTCTCAACAGAACTGGAAGCTCCGCCACCACCACGAAAACCTCTATGAAGATTACTACTACAACCATCGGGTCTTCATGTCTCGGGCTAAGGCTGAGTATGTCTTTGTAGCCGGATCTAAGATTATTGCTAACGTGGATATCCGCGGCGTCTTCCGTCACCATGTGGCTGAAGGTAAGGATATTACCCTTATCTACAAACAATTAGACAAAGAAAAATTAGGCGATCAAAATCCTAAATCTCGTGCCCTCAAATTCGATGCCAACAGCCAAGTCAAGGGATTGGTTGAGTACGGTGAGTTAGGGGAAGAAGAGAAGGTAGATGCTTCCCTCAGCATGTACTTCCTCAGCGTTAAGACCCTCAATGATATCATTGACCGGGCGGTGGACGAAGAAGTCTACATGGAAGTGGATGAATTGATTCAACACTATCTCTTAGACTACACCGTCAACCCATACAAGTATACAGGCTATATGGCCAACATTGACTCCATTCAACGTTACTACAAGGCTAATATGGACATGTTAGACCGTCAAAACTTCACTTCCTTGTTCTACTCAAGCCAACCAGTCTTGACTAAGACCAAGAATGGGGTACCGTCCTACTATGCGCCAAGTTCTGATGTGCGTTCATCCGTGGTGGCCTCTGGTTCTTACCTAGCAGGTAAGGTGGAACGCTCACTCATTTCCCGTAAGGTACATGTATCGGAAGGGGCTCATGTCAAGGATTCCATCATCCTACAAGGAACTAAGATTGGCGATGGGGCACGTGTTGAATACGCCATCCTGGACAAGGGCTGTGTCGTTGAACCAGGCGCTCACGTCATTGGGACACCTGACAATGTGGTCGTGATTAGCAAGAATACCTTCATCCCAGCAGAATAAAGGAGTCGCCATGAAAGTTTTATTTGCTTCCGCAGAAGCGGCACCTTTTTTCAAGACGGGTGGGCTAGGCGACGTTGCCTATGCCTTGCCTAAGGAATTAGCTAAGCAGGGCGTAGATATTCGGGTGGTCTTACCTTACTACACCCAAACGCCTCAGCAATACAAGGACCAAATCCAAGAAATTGCCCATTTCCGCTTCCAATTAGGCGGTCGGAATGTCTACTGTGGCATTAAGTATTTGGAGATGGACGGGGTTAAGTATTATTTCATCGACAACTTGGCTTACTTTGACCGGCCAGCCCTCTATGGCCAATGGGATGATGGCGAACGCTTCGGCTACTTCTCAACGGCTATTATTGAGATGCTGGAAGTCATTGACTGGATTCCAGACATTATTCACTGTAATGACTGGCATACCGCTATGGTGCCTGTGCTCTTGGTGGACCGTTACCACTGGAAAGACCGCTTGCGTCACATCCGTAAGGTCTTGACCATTCACAACCTACGTTTCCAAGGGATCTATGATCCAGTCATCCTGGGCCAAGTCTTCGGGACCGGCTATAATGTCTATACCGAAGATGGGGTTAAGTACTATGACCGGGTCAACTATCTCAAGGGTGGCATTAACTTCTCTGATCGTATTACCACGGTTAGTCCAACCTATGCCCATGAGATTACCACCCAAGCCTTTGGTGAGAACCTGGAAGGGGTCCTCAAGTACAACGAATGGAAATTAAGTGGGATTATTAACGGTATTGATTATGACCTCAATAATCCTGAGACAGATCCACTCATTCCACATCACTTTAATGTCTCGGACTTAAGTGGTAAGGCAGCTAACAAGGCGGCCTTGCAAGAACGCTTAGGCTTGCCAGTCAATCCAGATGTGGCCATGATTGGTATGGTCTCTCGCTTGACCGACCAGAAGGGCTTCCAGCTAGTGGAAGAACGCATGGAAGAATTACTGCAGGCAGAGGTTCAGGTGGTCCTCTTAGGGACTGGGGAGCCGCAATTCGAGCACTCCTTCCGTTACTTCGAGTCACGTTATCCTGACAAGATGAAGAGTCTCATTACCTTTGACTTGGGGCTAGCCCAACAAATCTATGCCAGCTGTGACTTCTTCTTGATGCCAAGTGCCTTCGAGCCTTGCGGTCTGTCACAACTTATGGCCATGCGCTATGGGACCTTGCCAATTGTCCATGAGACAGGGGGCTTGCGTGACACCGTTCAACCTTATAACCAATATACTGGGGAGGGGACAGGTTATTCCTTCAATCGTTTCGACGGTTGGACTATGCTCCAAACCATCTACTATGCGCTAGATGTCTACTATAACCGGCCTGGCGCTCACAAGCAATTGGTAGAACAGGCCATGACCCGAGACTTCTCTTGGACCGGGCCAACCCAAGAATACCTAGCCCTCTACCGTTCGCTAGTTCAATAATAGTTAGCTCAGAAGAGACCAAGCCTTATGCTTGTGTCTCTTTCTTGGGCTTATGCCCTACTGATTAAGGAGGAAATTAATGAAGGTCGATGCATTCAAAGACGCCTATAAGAAGAAGTTTGAAGACATGTTCGCCGTGCCTTATACCTCTGGTAGCACCACCGAACAATTCCAAGCCTTAGGCCAATTATTACGCTCTATCTATACTGACAAATGGGTCCACTACAACCAAGGAAAACTGGACAGTAAGCAGAAGCAAGTCTTCTACTTCTCCATGGAGTTCTTGCCAGGTCGCCAGCTCAAACGCTATCTACTTAATTTAGACTTGTTAGACACGGCTCGGACGGCCCTAGAAGAATTGGGCCTAGACTTTGAAGCCGTAGCGGCTGCTGAAGTCGATCCAGCCTTGGGGAACGGAGGCTTGGGCCGTTTGGCTTCTTGCTTCATGGATTCCATGGCAGCCACTGGCGTGCCAGGCAATGGTTGCGGTATTCGCTACCGTTACGGGCTCTTCAAGCAAAAATTCATCGATGGTTACCAAATTGAATTGCCAGAAAACTGGTTGCGTAACCCTAACTCCTGGGAAGTCCGCAAGGAGTCCAAGTCCGTTATTGTTCGCTTTGGCGGCAATGTCTGGTTGGAACCTAATAAATTTGGGGACTTGAAGCCAGTCTATGAGAATACCTTTGATGTTTTGGCGGTGCCTTACGATACACCACAAATCGGCTATCGTAACGATGTGGTCAATAACCTACGGCTCTTCTCAGCCGAAATTCCGCCAGGCCACGAGTCTTATTTCACGACCCCTGAGCAACGCAAGGAAATCCAAGAAATCACGGAAGTGCTCTATCCGGATGACTCTAACTATGAAGGCCGTCTCTTGCGTCTTAAGCAAGAATACTTCATGTGCTCAGCCGGGATTCAAAGTATTGTCCGCTACTTCAAGACCCTAGGCTTGCCTTGGAGCGTTTTCCCAGATAAGGTGGCCATCCACATTAACGATACCCACCCAACCCTCTGTATTCCAGAATTGATGCGGATTCTGGTCGATGAAGAGAGCCTGACTTGGGGTCAAGCTTGGAACATCGTTAAGAAATCAACTTCTTACACTAACCACACCATCTTGGCGGAAGCCATGGAACGTTGGCCAATCTACATGATTGAAGGTCTCTTGCCACGGATTATGCAGATTATCTATGAAATCAACCGCCGTCACTTGGTTAACAAGACAGCCCTCTACGGGGCGGAACTAGCCCACCGTACAGCCCCAATCGACGGGGATCAAGTGCTCATGGCTAACCTGGCCATTATTGCCAGCCACAGTGTTAACGGGGTAGCCAAGCTCCATACCGAGATTTTGGAACACTACACCTTGCGGGATTTCAAGACGATCTACCCATTCCGTTTCAACAACAAGACCAATGGAGTGACTCACCGCCGTTGGGTCCAGCTAGCCAATGAAGGCCTCAGCAAGGTCTTAGACCAATATATTGGCGACCGTTGGCGCTTCAAGCCACGGGAAATGAATATTCTCCAAGCCTTCCGCGACAGTGATGAGGTCCTAGAGCAACTGCAAGAAGTCAAGTTGGCCAACAAGGAACGCTTTGCTCGTTTCGTTAAGGAAGAGATGAAGCTAGACATTGACCCGACTGCCTTATTCGACGTGCAAATCAAGCGACTCCATGCCTACAAGCGCCAACTCCTGCAAGTCATGCATATAGTGGATCGCTACTTGACTCTCAAGGAGAATCCTAAGGCTGACTTTGCTAAGCGGGTCTTCATTTTCGGGGCCAAGGCGGCACCAAGCTACCACTATGCCAAGTCTGTCATCAAGATTATTAATGAATTGGCTAATTTGGTTAACAATGACCCAGCCATTGGGGACAAGATTAAGATTGTCTTCGTCGAAAACTATGGGGTTTCCCTAGCCGAATTGATTATTCCTGCTGCTAACCTATCGGAACAAATTTCCTTGGCGGGTAAGGAAGCGTCCGGGACTTCTAACATGAAGTTAATGGCTAACGGGGCCTTAACCATGGCGACCTTGGACGGTGCTAACGTTGAAATCTATGACCTAGTCGGTGACGATAACATCTTCCTCTTTGGCATGACGGCCGACGAGGTCCAACAATTGCGTGAGGCTAATAACTACTACTCACGGGGTATCTATGAGGAAAATCCACAGATTAAGCGTGTGCTCAATGCCTTCATTGACGGGACTATCCCTAATATCGAAGCAGAAGGGCGAGAAATATTCGATTCCTTGGTCCTCTACAATGATGAGTACTTCCTCTTGCAAGACTACCTAAGCTTCTATGAAGCGCAAATGGCTGCTGACAAGCTCTATCAAGAGCCTAAGGAATGGGCTAAACGTGCCCTGACCAACATTGCCTACTCGGGCAAATTCTCGTCAGACTACACCATCTTGCGTTACGCCGAAAGCATCTGGAATGTGTCGCCAGAGACCAACTTGCTTGGCGAAGGCTTCAGCAATCTAGACTAATCACCACACAAGATCGAGAC
Organism: uncultured Abiotrophia sp.; assembly: GCF_938010525.1. Lineage (GTDB taxonomy): Bacteria > Bacillota > Bacilli > Lactobacillales > Aerococcaceae > Abiotrophia. The sequence continues at coordinate 43,450 of NZ_CALLVK010000004.1, forward strand.
CCTGTCTCGGTCTTTTTTTGTACGGTTTGAAAGTACTAGGCCTTATGTGGTCCTAAACACTAAATATAGTTAGTGAAATTCGCCTATCGTTCGCTATTAAGTAATGTGATGATTGCTTGTTTAGTCAAGGAGCACTTGCATGTGCAATAGTAAAATTTTGTTGCTGAAATACTGAAAAATACCGTGCATTTTACTAGAAGATGTATTATAATTAGCTACGGAATTAAATAGGTGGCTATTCACAATGGAGCTTTATCCTGACGAAGTGCTGGTGTTTTCTTTTTCATGGGGGAGGATGAGCATCAAGGTGATCATCTATTTGCTAGAATTAAGGTTAAGGGGGACAAGAGTCAATGTTCAGTAAGAATAATAAACTGATGAATGACCAAGGCAAGGGCGAGAAGATTACTCGCTACAGTATTAAAAAGTATAGCTTCGGCGCTGTCTCAGTTGCGGTGGCTTTCGGTATTTATTTTGCCAATGGGCCGGTGGTGTCGGCTCAAGAGCTAAGCAATAGCAGTGACTTGGTAAGCGCTAGTCAAGTACCAGTAGCGCCGGAGAGCCAATCAGCTGATCAGGAGCAGTCGCAAGTAGCTAGCCAAGCTGCAGAGTCAAGCGCTAAGGAGCTGGAGGCTTCAAGTCAAGCATCAGAATCATCTAGCCAAGCAGACCAACAAAGTCAGGCGAGTGAGACGAGTCAAGAAGCGGCACAGGAGCTTTCAGACTCAGCGCAGCCTGAAGCCAAAGCAGAAGTTGCACCTCAAGCGGACAAGCCAGTGGTGAAAACACCAGGCTACCCAGTTAAGCCAGTAGCCAAACCTACTAGCGCAGCTATGCCACGGCCAAGTAGCCAAGGCCAAACCATCCCTAAGGGGACAGGTTTCCGCGATAGTGGGGCGACTGGGATTCCTATCGGGACAGGTCCTGCCGGAGCAGACGATGCAACTGCTACGCCTCGGGTTGATAAACCAAGCTGGGATGAATCAGTTAAGAAAGACAGTGTTCAGTTAGCTAAGCAAATTAGTTGGCTTGATTTTTCAGATAGCGCAAGTTGGAAAAACTTGGATTCACGTGGCGGCCTTAAGGTAGGGACTACCTTCACCAAGGAAATTTCACCTGGCTATGTAGTGACCTTAACGGTCAAAGAGCTCAAGCCTTTTAACTCAACTGAAATCTATAGAAAACGGGTCGCAGGTACTGCAACAGAGGGGACCTATAACCCCAACGCTGAGAATGGTTTCTTACAATCTGCGCGAGATTATGGTAAAACACCACCTCCTTCAGTTACAGGGGCAGCCCAGAACCAATGGACGACCATACGTGACCAAGGCTTCAATACTCAGAATCGAAAGACTCAATTGGTTTATCCAAAAAACTCTACCAACTGGGGGGTAAAATTCGATATTGAGGCTACCTATCTTGGTAAGCGGGTGGCCCCTACGGTGGTTATGGCCGATGGTGAAGATGCCAACCCAGGTGAATTCGCAATCTTTACTACTAATGGTTCGGGTTGGGAATACATGGGTGAATGGAAGAAGAGCAGTCCGGCCAAAGAAGCTTATACGGTTATCACCAAAAAAATGTTGGATGATGAGGACGTTAGGTTAAGGGGTCTTTTAATCTTAAAAGATAAGAGCGTAGACTGGTATAAATATCTCAGTCCAGATACTGTGACAGGAGGTCTGGGTACTCAGGTCTTCGGACCAAACCGTTCTAACGAACGGACGGTTCCTGTCGTGATGACGCGTGGAGCCTCTGAAGTAGGATTCTATGTAGCTTCATCTGGGCAACAAGCCATGATGATGGGCTTCCTCGTGGTAGATGGGAGTGATGCGCCTGAGAGTTATGGCGAAGCCTTCCATACCATTTCAAGACGTGACTCAGTGACCGACGCCCCTATTAATCAACCTTATTTAGGGACAACACCAGCTGATATTGATGTTGAGTCAGCTAATGACTGGCTTCTGGATGATAAAAAGGAACACAATGACGAAGGCGCGAGTCAATTACTTGCGGATGATCAATTAAGCAAGTCTAACGATCTCTTAGACTTGGATAAGGCCAAAAATGGGACCTATACAATTAAAATTAAGGCTAATCCAAATGGTAATGCTAAATCCTATGTCAAGGCATGGATTGACTTCAATAAAAATGGAGTTTTCGATGAGGATGAAGCAAGTAACTTACAAGAGGTTACGACTGCTGGAGACTATACCTTGACCTTTAAGGCCAATCCAGCCATTAATGGAGGTCAAGTTGATGAATTGGGCATGCGCTTCCGTATTGCCACTAATGCAGGTGATATTGAGAAGCCAACAGGTATTGCCTTTAGTGGTGAAGTAGAAGATATGCTCTTACACCGCATCTTCCCACCAAAAGGCGAGAAGCAAACAACGGATGGCTTCACGGGTGAAACTCAGAATGCAACCCTACACTTCACTACAAGTGGGGGGAGCAGAGATGATAATAATGCCACGACTACCATGACTAGCCAAGCGCCTCAAGTCTTAGACAATCAGGGCAATGTTTTGCAGTCAGCGGATGGCACGACTTATATTCGTCCAGAAGGGACCTATGTGGTGACTAGCAATGGCAATGACGTGCAAGTAGCCTTCACGCCAAATGCGGCCTTTTCTGGAACTGCTGAGGGAATCAACATTCGTTGGACTGACAGCAACGGCACCTCGACTGGTTGGAATTCTACTGATGCGTCTGACCCTAATAAGAATGATCAATTATCCACTATGGACGGTCGTTATGTGCCAACTGTTCGGAAGATTCCTAACTATGAAACGACTGGTATTCAAGGGCTAGATCAAAACAAAATGCTAGTCTTTAACGATGATGATAGCAGTGCGACTCCTGTCACACCAGACGCGTCTCGTCCTGCTAGCTTTGTGAATGCCAGTGGTCAGCCAGTAGTTGGTAACACAGTGCCTGCCATGGCCAATGGCCAGCAAGTCGGGACCTATGAATTGGATCCAAACACAGGCCAAGTGACTTTCAAGCCTAACAAAAACTTTTATGGCACGCCAGACCCAGTGGTGGTTCAGGTCAATGATACCGATGGTAAACCACACCGGGCGCGTTACCAACCTAAGGTAACCCAGGTGACGCCAACCAGCACCAATGCGGAGTCAACCGGCCTGCAAGGTCAGCCACAAAGTGGTAAGCCAAGCTTCAACCCTGGTGACCCACAAATCCCTATCGATATGAACAAAGCCATGACCTTTGAAAATGGGAAAGACACCTTGGAAGTGGCGAATGAAGGGACTTATACCATTAACGCAGATGGCTCCATTACCTTTAAGCCACTTAAGCAATTCACTGGCAAGGCGACTCCAGTGACGGTTAAACGTGTAGATGCTAATGGGACCGAAGTGACCGCTACTTATACACCTAACGTGACCAAGGTCACCCCAAGTAGCACACCAGCCACTTCATCAGGTCCTCAAGGTGTTCCACAAACAGGGACGCCAGTCTTCAAGGAAGGGGATCCTGCGGTTCCAATCGACTACAGCAAGCAAATGACCTTTGACGATGGTCAACCTAAGAAGACGGTTGCCGGAGTTGGGGAATATACCATCAATTCAGATGGTTCCATTACCTTCACACCAGATAAGAAATATGTGGGGACACCAGCGCCAGTAACGGTCAAACGAGTTGACGAGAATGGTACCGAAGTAACCGCGACTTATACGCCAACTGTGACGGAAGTGACACCAAGAAGCACCAATGCTGTTTCAAGTGGCTTGCAAGGTCAACCACAAAGTGGCAAGCCGACCTTCACCCCGGGTGATCAGGCTGTGCCAATTGATATGACTAAATCCATGACTTTTGACGATGGTCAAACAACTAAGAAAGTGGATAAAGTCGGGACTTATGTCATTGAGTCAGACGGCACGATTACTTTCACGCCAGACAAGCAATATGTCGGGACACCAACTCCAGTCACAGTTAAACGTGTAGACACAAATGGGACAGAAGTGACGGCCACTTACACCCCAACAGTTACGCGCGTGACACCAAGCAGCACCAATGCGGAGTCAACTGGCTTGCAAGGTCAACCACAAAGCGGTAAGCCGACTTTCACCCCAGGTGATCAGGCTGTGCCAATTGATATGGCCCAACCAATGACCTTTGAAAATGGGACGGATACTTTAGTTGTAGCCAATGAAGGAACTTATACCATCAATTCAGATGGATCCATTACCTTCCAACCACTTAAGCAATTTACTGGCAAGGCGACTCCAGTGACGGTTAAACGTGTCGATACCAATGGCACGGAAGTGACTGCTACTTATACACCTAACGTGACTAAGGTCACCCCAAGCAGCACACCAGCCACTTCAAGCGGTCCTCAAGGTGTGCCACAAACAGGAACGCCAGTCTTCAAGGAAGGGGATCCTGCGGTTCCAATCGACCAGGATTCGCCAATGACCTTTGAAGATGGTCAGCCTAAGAAGACAGTTCAAGGTGTAGGGGAATATTCCATCAACCCAGATGGGACCATTACCTTTACCCCAGACAAGCAGTATGTGGGAACACCAGCCCCAGTTACTGTGAAGCGTGTGGATAAGAACGGGACGGAAGTGACTGCCACTTACACTCCAACAGTGAACCGAGTAACGCCAACTAGCACCAACGCTGAATCAAATGGTGTTCAAGGTCAACCACAAAAGGGCACACCAACCTTTACCGAAGGGGACCCATTAGTACCACTTGATGATACGAAACCAATGACCTTCGAAGATGGCTCAAGCACTAAGACTGTGCCAAACGTTGGTGTCTATACTATCAACCCAGATGGTTCCATTACCTTCACCCCAGACAAACAATTTGTTGGGACTCCAGATCCAGTAACGGTTAAACGTGTGGACAAGAACGGTACACCAGTCACCGCAACCTACACCCCAACAGTAGCTAGAGTCACCCCAACAAGTAGTCCAGCCACTTCAACAGGTGTTCAAGGTGTGCCACAAACAGGGACGCCAGTCTTCACCCCAGGTGATCCATTGGTTCCAATTGATGCGGATAGCCCAATGACCTTCGAAGATGGCTCAAGCACTAAGACTGTGCCAAACGTCGGTGTCTACACCATCAACCCAGATGGTTCTATTACCTTTACGCCAGACAAGCAATACGTAGGGACACCAGACTCAGTCACTGTTAAACGTGTCGACAAGAACGGTACACCAGTCACCGCAACCTATACCCCAACAGTAGCTAGAGTCACCCCAACAAGTAGTCCAGCCACTTCAACTGGAGTGCAGGGCAAGAAACAAACGGCTCGTCCAGTCTTCACGCCAGGTGCTTCTGTTGTGCCAATGGATGATACCGTACCAATGACCTTCGAAGACGGCACCACCACTAAGACCGTCATCGGCGAAGGGGTCTACACTATCCAAGCAGATGGTTCCATCGAGTTTGTGCCAGAGAAGACCTTCACGGGCCAAGGTTCACAATTGACGGTCAAACGTGTCGACAAGAACGGCACTCCAGTGACGGCTACTTACCAAGCAACGGTTGTCCCAGTTAAACCAGGTGCCAACGACGACTACTCTTCAGGCGTGGTTAACCAAGCCCAAACAGGTCAAGTTAAGTTTACGCCAGGTTCTGCCAAAATTGACGGCACTGAACAAAGCGTTGACTTAGTCCCAGGCAGCCTCAAATTTGTGGTCAATGGCCAAGCTGTGGCTGACACCACTATTCCAGCCCTAGACCAAGATGGCAAGCAAGTCGGGACTTACAGCTTAGCCCAAGACGGCACTGTGACCTTCACACCAAATCCAGGTTATGTCGGCCAACCAGTTCCAGCTCGTGTTCAAGCTACTGACGTCAACGGGACGACTGCGGAGGCAACTTATTCACCAGTGGTCAACGCTAGCGTAACTAGCGAGGGCATGAAGGGTCAAAGCCAAAGCAAGTTACCAGACTTCAAGGGCCAAGTGGATACCAAAGTGCCAGCTTATCTTGAAGGTGGGGTCACTAGCGTGACCGTTCCAGGTCAAGGGACTTACACCGTCAACCCTGAGACAGGGGAAGTGACCTTCACGCCAGAACCAGACTTTATTGGTCAAGCAAGTCCAATTACCGTTATCCGTCGTGATGTCAACGGGAAAGAACTGAAGATTCAGTACATCCCAACGGTTTACGGACAAGCCAAGACACAAGATACTACTTCAACCGGCTACCCAGGTGAAAAACAAACCGGGACGCCAGTCTTTGAAGGCGATGTGGATCTAACTATCCCAGCTACCTTCGAAAATGGTCAAACTGAATTAACCGTACCAGGGGAAGGGACTTATGTTCTTAACCCAGATGGTTCTGTGACCTTCACGCCAGAAGCAGGCTTCTTAGGCCAAGCAAGTGGTGTGACCGTGGTTCGAGTTGACCGCAACGGGCGCAAGGTGACGGCACAATATGTGCCAAGCGTTGTGCCTGTACCAGTCGCTCCAAGTGAGCCAGAAGTGCAAACACAAGGGCTCTTACCAGCAACCGGTGAAGCCCCAGACTATAGCTTCTTCTCAGGTGTGGCCTTGACTATCTTAGCAAGTGTCGGCCTAGTTGCGACGCGCAAACGCCAAGCGACAGATGAAGACTAAAGCCTAGTTAGATAAGACAAGCCCCAGCTTTCGATTTGAGAGCTGGGGCTTCTTATTTTGAAATTTAGGCTTGCATTCTGAGAAAAAAGGTGTATAATGAGAATCAAATGAGAGAGAAGGAGGGCATTCGCCATGACATTTACAACAACTCAAAGTTGGCAAAGCTGGCATAGATAAGTTGTGTGTATGTTCTGGAACATAGATGCAACTTTTAGCGTGGTCTAAGATGCATCTATGTTGGCGAATTTGTTCCCGATCAGGAGATTAAGAGCCGCATAGTCGCTACTATGTGGCTCTTTTTGTATCTTAGCTAGCTTTGACTTTTGATCAGACAGATAAGCAAAATTAGAGGAGGAACCCCTTATGACACAAGAATTAACACAAACACCAACAGGCTTTTTCGGAGAATTTGGCGGCAGTTATGTGCCACCAGTTGTACAAGAGGCCCTGGACCAATTAGCGGCGGCCTATGACCGCTACAAGGATGACCCAGAATTTCTGGCTGAATACCACCACTACCTCAAGGACTACTCAGGTCGCGAGACCCCTCTCTACTATGCCGAGAGTTTGACCCAGCATTTGGGCGGGGCTAAGATTTATCTCAAGCGTGAAGACCTCAACCACTTGGGAGCCCACAAACTCAACAACGTCATCGGGCAAATCCTATTGGCTAAGCGTATGGGCAAGAAGAAGGTCATAGCTGAGACTGGCGCTGGCCAACATGGGGTGGCGACTGCGGCGGCTGCTGCCAAGTTTGGCATGGAATGCGATGTCTACATGGGCGCCTTGGATGTGGAGCGCCAACGCCTCAATGTCTTCCGCATGGAAATGCTAGGGGCTACCGTTCACGCCGTACAAGAAGGGGAGCGAACCCTCAAGGAAGCCGTGGATGCTGCCTTTGGCGCATGGATCCAAGGCATTGAGGACACCTTCTATGTCCTAGGTTCGGCTGTAGGCCCTCATCCTTATCCTTCCATGGTCAAGGACTTCCAGAAGGTCATTAGTCAAGAGGCACGACGTCAGATTCTGGAAAAAGAAGGGCGCCTACCTGACATGGTCATTGCCTGTGTAGGTGGTGGCTCCAATGCCATTGGGGCCTTTGCCGAGTTCTTACCTGATAGCCAGGTAGCCCTAGTGGGGGTTGAAGCAGCTGGCCATGGTCTCCAGACCGACCGTCATGCGGCGACCTTGACCCTGGGGACTGTCGGGGTCGTGGATGGCATGAAGACCTACGCGCTCTTCAATCAAGATGGCTCAGTGATGCCAGTCTATTCCATTTCGCCAGGGCTAGACTATCCTGGGGTAGGACCAGAACATGCCTATCTCAAGGATGCTGGCCGGGCTCAGTATGTGCCAGCAACAGATACCGAAGCTGTTCAGGCCCTCTTGCTCCTGACCCGTCTGGAAGGCATTATTCCAGCTATTGAGAGCTCTCACGCCCTAGCGGAAGTCATTAAGCGGGCCCCTCAAATGTCGCCCGACCAAATCATTATTGTCAATGTCTCCGGTCGTGGGGACAAGGACGTGGCGGCCATTGCCGACTACCTGCAAGCTCATCCAGAACTCAAACTATAAGCTAAAAGAGACAGACCTTCTAAGGGGTCTGTCTCTTTTGCTGTGGGCTATTAAGTCAAGAGGAGATGGGCTAGGCCTAGAGCTAGGAGTCCAGCCGTCATCAGGGCCAATTTGCCGCCCAAATGGGCCAACCAGATGTGGAGGCTGAGCTTGACAAAGACTAGCAATCCCAAGGATAGTGAGAGGAGGCAGAGGGCTAGGAGTTTGATAGCGCGCGGAATTTGGAGCAAGCGGCTCATAGCTAGGACCTCCTAACTCTTGCTGGAGACAATCTTCTCGTAGCTGCGTGAGGTAATCAAGAAGACCAGGAAGTAGAAGAGGGTGATGGCCAGGGCTGTGCCAATAGTTGGAATCAAGATATCTTCTAGGCGCATAGCGGAAATCAAACGCAGAATTAGACTCATCATGTGATAGGCGCCCGCCAGGTGGCAGAGGGCCAAGATAATTGGGGCGAAGAAGACCACAGTGATTTGCTTGCGGATGGTCTTGTGGATGGCTTGCTTGGTCAGCCCGACCTTTTGAAGGATTTCAAAGCGATCCGCGTCTTCCAGGCCTTCAGAAATTTGCTTGTAGTAGATGGTCAAGGCTAGGCCCAGTAGGAAGATAGCTGCTAGGAAGATACCGATGAAGAAGATAGAACCAATCATCTGCATGTAGGAGTCGCGGATTTCCGCCTTAACCAGGAAGGAAGCATTAACGGGAATGCCTTCATCAACATGCACGACCTTCAAAACATCTACTAAATGCTCGGCAGAAGCCAGTTGTTGGTCGTGGCTGGCCTGGCTATTGGCATAGACCGTGTAACGACTAATGAAGTTGGTGCCTGCTAGCTTGTCTTGGATGACGGACAGGTCGGAGACAACTAAGAGGGTCCGGTGATCAACGAAGTTCATCGTGAAGTCTGGTGCCTTAGTTTCCAAGAGGTTAGAGGTCAGGTGTTCTTGAATCTGGAAGCTTTGGCCAGACACTTGGATCTCTTGATTCTTGCGATCGGCCGCGCTCGCTTGATTGTCGAACCAGAGGACTTGGTTGCCTGCCAATTGATAGTTCTGACCGCTTAAGTGATTATAGTCTGCTAGGCTGATAATATTGAGGGTGGCACTTTCCTTGTCCGGATTATCATGTTTGACCATGCCAGTTTCGCTGTCGACATGAACTTCTTGGCCGGTAAAATCATGGCCATGGAATTTACCCATGACCTGGATGTAGTGGGTATGATCCATATCTACTAGGTCTAGTTGATATTTCTGACCAAATTGACTTAATTGCTCTTCTAGCGTCTTGCTAGCATCCACACTAGGCACTTGATAGGAGTAGTTGAGGCTGAGACTATAGTCAGTAGGGTAGAAACGGTTAATGGCTGATTCAGTCCCTAGGAAGAGGGAAATCCCCGCTGATAAGGTCACCAGCGCCATGGTGGAGAGTAGGCAGATGGTGGCCAGTCCGACCCCATTTTTACGCATACGGAAGATCAGGTTAGAGGTGGAAATAAAGTTCTCTGGCTTATAGTAGTAGGACTTGCGGCCTTTGAGGAACTTGAGCAGGGTAATGGAGCCTGCCTGGAAGAGCAAGTAGGTCCCGGCTGTTACTAAGAGGACCGCCAGGAAGAAGACCATGATGGCAGCCAGGGCATTTTCAATGCTTAAGGCCAAGTAGTAGCCGTAGCCCATGAGGCCTAGGCCAACTAAGGCGCTGAGCCAGGTAAAGCGGCCCTTCTTCTCCCCGCGTCGACTTTCGCGGACCAGTTGCAGGGGCTTGAGACGGAAAATCCGCCAGCTATTAATGACAATCAGGCTTAAGTATAGTAGGAGGATTAAAGTCAGGCAGGTCCACAAGTATTGGGGCTGGAACTTGGTATCCAATTCCAGGCTCAAATCCATAATCCGTTGATAGAGGGCCAGAATCAGGCGGTTGACGAGGGCACCACTGGCAATCCCAACTAGGGCTGACAGGCCGCTGAAGACGGTGATTTCAATCCACATTAGGGAGAGCAGGTGGCGACGCTCAAGGCCTAGGATGCCATAGAGCCCGTATTCCTTGGTTCTTTGCTTGAAGACGAAGCCGTTAGCATACCAGATAATAGCGGCCCCGGTAATGGCCAGGATAATCATGCCCAGAGCCAGAACGGTCACGATGGAAGGACCTCCCCGCAGGCTAGACAGGCTAGGATTAAAGGCCAGGGTGATGAAGTTATAGAGGAGGGCCACCGAGGTCACGAAGGCCAGGGCGAAGGGCCCATAGAGACGGTAATTCTTGCGCAGGTTGGCCAGCGCTAAGGGAAAGAGTACTTTGCTCATCTTACTCACCTCGACTTGCCATGGCGGTCAGGGTGTCACTGATTTGTTGGAAGAAGGCGGTGTCGGTCTTGTCCCCGCGGAAGAGTTGGTGATAGAGAATGCCGTCGCGAATGAAGAGGACCCGCTTAGCCTTGCTGGCAGCAGTTGTTGAGTGGGTGACCATGAGGATGGTTTGGCCCTGGCGGTTAATGGCTTCGAACTGGTCCAGAATCATGGCCGAGGACTTGGAGTCTAAGGCCCCTGTTGGTTCGTCGGCTAATAAGAGGGAAGGTTGGGTAATAATTGCCCGGCCAATGGCTACCCGCTGTTGTTGCCCGCCTGATAATTCATAGGGGAACTTATCTAAGAGGTCGCCAATACCTAGTAGGTTAGCGACCGGCTTAACCCGGCTATCCATTTGCTTGGCAGGTTGGTTGGAGAGGACTAGGGGCAGGATCATGTTGTCCTTAACGGATAGGGTGTCTAAGAGGTTGAAGTCTTGGAAGACGAAGCCCAGCTCATTACGGCGGAAGGCCGCCACATCGGCTTGCTTAATGGTAGTGGTGTCTTGGCCGTTGAGATAGACCAGCCCCTTAGTTGGCTGATCTAAGAGGGCTAAGATATTGAGTAGGGTGGTCTTACCAGAACCTGATTCCCCCATAATGGCCACATATTCACCTGCTTCGATTGAAAAGTGAATATCCTTGAGGGCTTGGACGGCTTGGCCGCCAAATCGTGTATGATAAGTTTTTTGTACGTGTTGAACATCTAGTAAAGTCATGTCAGTCACTCCTTCTTGAGTTATTTGATAGTTTCATTATATAAAACCGGAAATTGCCTTACCTTAGCTTTGGCTTGCAATTTCCGGTTTAATCTTACATTATTGTCACTTTGGCAGTGACTGACTTAATCTTGGGCTAATTTGGCTTGATTCAAGTCCAATTGAACTTGAGTGCCTTGGCCCACTTGGGACTTGAGGGTCAGGCCAATGCCTAGATTGGCAGCGATGGCCTTGCAGAGGTAGAGGCCCAAGCCAGAGGATTGTTGAGAAACACGGCCGTTAAAGCCCGTAAAACCACGTTCAAAGACTCGAGGAATGTCCTGGGCTTGGATACCAATGCCTGTGTCGGCAATAGTCAAGATACCCTCTTGGATACTAATCTTAATGGTCCCTTGCGGGGTGTATTTGATAGCATTAGACAGGAGTTGCTCCAGAATGAGCTCCAGCCACTTGCGGTCGGTCACATAGACATAGTCCAGACCTTCCAATTTCAGGGTCAGAGGTTTATGGATAAAGAAACTCGCGTATTTTTTGACCACTTGATTGACTAGATCCTGAATCTTGACAGATTCTAAGAACAAATCTTGGTGGAAGGTATCCATACGCAGATAGTGTAAGACCAGGTCGACATATTGGCTAATCTTGAAGAGTTCCTGTTGCAGAAGGGGCCGGAGGGGACCCGTTGGATCCAGCTGCTCGACTAGGAGTTGGGCGGCCGATAGGGGTGTTTTAACCTGGTGGGCCCAGAGGGTATAGTAATCTAACTGTTCATGGTAATTGGCTTGATAGGCTTGCTGGGCTTGGATCAGTTGGTGGTGAGCCTCTTGCAGGCCCTGCCAGATGGTCTGCTCAGCCAAAGTGGAATTGGAGTCCTTAAGATGGTGCTGGTGATTGGTCAGCTGCAATTCAACCCGTTGGCTGTGGCGCCATTCCTTCCAGGCATCTAGGCCTGCCAGGGTCACTTGTAAGACTAGGCTTAGGATCAAGATATAGAGGGCAAGGTCCTTGTATAGCGGAAAGGCAAAGGCCGAAAGCAGCAGTAGGCCGTCTTGCAAGAGGCTGCTGACTAGTAGCCAGCGGCGGTTGCGTAGCCAGGATAAGAAAAAGTTAGGCTTCATTAGCAGTCACCAGGCCGTAGCCAATTCCTTTCTTAGTGTGGATGAAGTCCTCCAGGCCCACGCCTTCTAATTTCTTACGGAGACGGGCCATGTTAACACTGAGGGTGTTGTCGTCGATGAAGACTTCACTGGACCAGAGTTCTTGCATGAGTTGGTCGCGGCTGACATAGTGACCAGCTGAGGCGAAGAGGACCCGCAGAATCTGGAATTCGTTCTTAGTTAAATCGACCAAGTTGCCCTGATAGTGGAGTTGGGTGGTCTTGAGATTGAGCATGGCCCCGTGATACTCGGAAAACTCTGTCTCGGCGGTCAACTCATAGGCCCGGCGCATGAGGCCTTGGATTTTGGCCACCAAGACCATACTGTCAAAGGGCTTGGTAATATAATCGTCTGCCCCCATATTAATGGACATGACGATTTCTGTGGCTTGGTCATGAGAGGACAGGAAGAGAATGGGGACATTGGAGACTTTGCGGATTTCCTGGCACCAGTAGTAGCCGTTAAAGAGGGGTAGGGTAATGTCTAGAATGACTAACTGGGGTGAGGTTTGCAGATAGAGGTCCAAAACCTTATCAAATTCTTGGACTAGGATGACCTCATAGTGCCAGGTGGCGAGGATATTTTGGATGGATTGGGCGATAATAGGGTCGTCTTCGACCAGTAGAATCTTATACATGGGAGCCCTCCTTTGCTTCTATTATAGTGTAGCATAGGACGCCATAAGCGCCAAGTCTCAAGGGGGACCAGGAGAAATTTGCCAAAAAGTAGCTAAATTCTAAAATAAATAGGCAAAAAGACTTTACTTTTGGAACTTGTTCCATTATAGTATCAGAGTGGTAGATTAATTAAGAAAATGATTAAGATGCTTTGCTTTCTTCTTGATTATTTGAATGATGTATTACACAGAAAAATAAGGAGGAAAGTCATGTTAAACGGTACAGTGAAATTCTTTAACGTCGATAAGGGCTTTGGCTTCATCTCAGGTCAAGACGGGGTCGATGTTTTTGTACATTTCTCGAATATCCAAGCAGAAGGTTTCAAGACCTTGAATGAAGGCCAAGCGGTCTCCTATGATGTCCAAGAAACTTCTCGCGGTTTGCAGGCCATTAATGTGGTTGCTATCTAATTCATATAAAGAGAAGGCTGGAAGCTAATTCGCTTCCAGCCTTTTGGTATTTTATAGCTTGCCTTGGCCTAAGAAGTAGCCTAGGGCGACACAGGCTAAGCCTAGGACTAGGCTGCTGGCCATATAAAGCAGGGCTTGGAGATAGTGACCTGCTTGCAGGAGTTTGAGATTCTCCAAGCTGAAGGTGGAGAAGGTGGTAAAGCCACCGCAGAGACCAGTGATAAGTAGTAGCTGATCGCCCGGAAACCAGGCTTGACGCCCTAAGCGCGCGCTCAACCAGCCAATCAAGAAACTCCCCACTAAGTTGATGGCCCAAGTCTTAAGTGGAAAACTACCTTGATAAGGCAATAGCCCTAGCAAATAGCGCAAAATAGCCCCCAAGGCACCACCGACACCTACTAATAAAAATTCCATGTCATCACCTCATGGCTAACAGTATAACAGACTGTCGGACTTGAGGAAAGTGTAAAAAAAGACTGGGAGCTAGTCCCAGTCTGCTAAAGATCTTATGGATTGACAACATATTCTAACATGACATCTTCTTCACCTTGGCCGTAATTGCCGGCGAAGTTAGGTGTGACTAAGGAGATGGTGCCATTTTTGTTGTGGAAGAGGTAGTAGGTATAACCGAATTGGCGCTCATTGCCATTGACAATGGCTTGAGGAATGAGGCGAGTGTTGACCTTGACCGTCCGGATACCAGAACCATCAGCCGAGTAGACCCGAATTTCTTTGGTTGGACCATCAACTACTTGGAAGCGATAGGTGTTTTGCTTGCTATCGTTGAGGTAGTTGAAGGACATGGTGTAGTTGGTGAACTCAAGGCTGTAATCACTTGGCGCATTGACAGCTTGTTTGTGATAGGTCAATGGGCTTAAGTTTTTGGTGTCCACCCGGTAAGGGGCTTGATCTGCCGGTACGGCTTGGACAGTATTGTAGTCAGGTTTTTTGGTACCAGACTCCAAGTACTCAACATAAGGCGTAGCTGGATCTGGTTTTTGAAGGGTATTGGAAGCTAATTTAGGGAAAGCCAGGGAAATGGTCCCAAATTTGTTATAGAAGAGGTAGAATTGATGACCACGAATGGCTAGCCCATTGCTTGGGTCAGTATTAACTGTTACCCGAGTATTGACATAGATGGTCCGAATCCCTTCTTCAGGGTAAGCCGATTGCAGTTGAATGGTTTGGGTCGGAATTTGTTCGAAACTGACGGAGTATCTTGCAGAGTTAGAAATCAAGGTGCTGTTTGCAGCATCGAGTTGGAAGTTATCAGGGTTTTGTCCTAAATCTACATTTGGACGTCCATAGGTACGGTTGCCAAGATTCTCTACAGGTACTCCATAGATGTAATCATCTTGGGCGGATGCTTGGCTGAGAGGTAGGGTCAGTCCTAGCACCAAACCTAAGGCCAAAATAAGCTTAATAAATCGTCGCATTCTTATTACCTCCTTAATGCGAATTGAAAACGTATTTACCTTATGTTCCCATTATAAATTTCTAGGCAAATAGATTCAAGGGAAAAAAGTTGACTTTTTTGCGTTTTTCTAATGTCTTTTCTATGCAAAGGCTTGCCAAGGGTGCTATAATAGGAGTATCGATTATTTAAAACTCAGAATGGAGCGATTAAGACCATGTCAAAAACAATGGCGATTAACGCTGGTTCTTCAAGCTTGAAGTTCCAATTAATTGAAATGCCACAAGAAACGGTAGTTGCAAAAGGTTTGGTAGAGCGGATTGGTTTGGATAACTCAATCTTTGCGATCGAGTATGGCGACGACCAAAAATTTGAACTTGTAGAAGAGATTGCGACCCACGACCGGGCAGTTGAACTCTTATTCGAACACTTAACCGAATTAGGGATTGTTAAAGACTACCACGAAATCACTGGGGCTGGTCATCGTGTCGTAGCAGGGGGCGAACTCTTCAAGGAATCTGCCTTAATCAATGATGAGGTCATCCAACAAGTGGCTGACTTAGGCGAATTTGCACCGCTCCACAACCCAGCGGAAGCTGCGGTAATGCGCGCCTTCAAAGAACGCTTACCAGAAATCACCATGGCAGCTGTCTTCGATACTTCTTTCCATACAACCATGCCAGCGGTTAACTACCTCTACAGCTTACCATACGAGTACTATGAAAAATTCAAGGCTCGTAAATACGGGGCGCACGGGACTAGCCACCACTACGTAGCACGTCGTGCAGCTGAAATGATGGGCAAAGACATCAAAGACCTCAAGATTATTACCTGCCACTTAGGGAATGGGGCTTCTATCACCGCTGTAGACGGCGGAATCTCTGTTGATACTTCTATGGGCTTCACACCATTAGCAGGTTTAACCATGGGGACTCGTACTGGGGATATCGACGCATCCTTAGTAGCCTTCGTTATGCAAAAATTAGGCATTAGCGATGTAGCTGAAATGGTTAACATCCTTAACAAGAAGTCAGGTCTCTTAGGGATCTCTGGCGTATCAAGCGATATGCGTGACATCTTATCAGCAGCTAGTGAAGGCAACGAACGTGCCCAATTAGCTCATGATATCTTCGTCAACCGTATCCAAAAATACATTGGTCAATACATTGCGGTTATGAACGGGGTAGATGCCATTGTCTTCACTGCTGGGATTGGGGAGAACTCTATCCAAATCCGTGAGGAAGTCATCAAAGGCATCACTGTTTTCGGCTGTGACATTGATACTGAACGTAACAACACGCGTAAAGAAGCCATCATCTCACCAGAAGGTGCTAAGGTTACCGTCCTTAACGTACCAACTAACGAAGAAATGGAAATCGCTCGCGAAGTTGAGCGCCTAAAACAAGCATAATAAGAGCATGACAAGGACTGGGACAGGGTGCCCAGTCCTTTTTTGACACCATATCAGCAGGCAATTTATCAGTTTTTATGATACCGATATCAATCGTAAATCTTTCCCTTTATGAGCTTTACTTTTAGACTTGAAAACGCTAATATATAAGTGTAAGTACGTGTTGGAATCTTCATGTCATTATTATTGATTGTCACTTTGCCAACTTGAGATTCCGACAACATGTGCGAAGGGTAGAGAGACAATTAGCACTTATAGAAAGGAGACACAAGATGAAAAAATTCTTGAGTTTTGAGTTCTGGCAAAAGTTCGGTAAAGCCCTCATGGTCGTTATTGCCGTTATGCCAGCAGCTGGTCTTATGATCAGTATCGGGAAAACCTTAGCGATTAGCTTTGGGTCTATTCCATTTTTAGTTACTACCGGTGGTGTCTTAGAAAACATCGGTTGGGCAATCATTGTTAACTTGCACATTCTCTTCGCGCTTGCGATCGGGGGGAACTGGGCTAAGGACCGTGCGGGCGGTGCCTTCGCAGCAGGTTTGGCCTTCATCCTCATTAACCGTATTACGGGTGCAGTCTTCAACGTGAGCGACAAGATGCTCTTAGATGAAGCTTCTACCACCCATACCTTGTTTGGTACCCCAATCATGGTTAAAGGTTTCTTCACCAGCGTGTTGGGTGCACCTGCACTTAACATGGGGGTATTCGTTGGGATTATCTCAGGTTTCTTAGGGGCTAACGCCTACAACAAGTACTACAACTTCCGTAAGTTGCCTGATGCCTTGGCCTTCTTCAACGGGAAACGTTTCGTACCGTTTGTTATTATCTTATGGTCAGTGATTACTTCTTTAGTAATGGCAGTTGTATGGCCATTTATCCAAATCGGGATTAACAACTTTGGTCTCTGGATTGCAACTTCGCAAGACTCTGCACCAATTGTTTCACCATTTGTCTTCGGGACCTTGGAGCGTCTGCTCTTACCATTCGGTCTCCACCACATGTTAACAATCCCAATCAACTACACCGACTTAGGTGGGGTTTACCAAATCCTGTCTGGTGACAAGATTGGTGAAATCGTTCGCGGTCAAGACCCACTCTGGTTAGCATGGGCATCTGACTTAGCTCACTTCCGCAACATTGGCGACATGTCTCAAGTCGACTACATCTTGAAGAACTGGACTCCAGCTCGTTTCAAAGTAGGTCAAATGATTGGTTCTATGGGGACCCTCATGGGCTTGGCTTACGCTATGTACCGCAATGTGGACAAGGATAAAATGGCTGAATACCGCACCATGTTTATCTCTATCTGCTTGGCTGTCTTCTTAACAGGGGTAACCGAGCCAATCGAGTTCCTCTTCATGTTCGCCGCAATGCCATTATACTTGGTATATTCAGTGGTTCAAGGGGCATCCTTCGCTATGGCAGATATCTGGCCATTACGTGTTCACTCCTTCGGTTCTATCGAGCTCTTAACTCGTACACCAATGACTATTCAAGCAGGCTTGGCTATGGACTTAGTTCGCTTTGTCATCACGACTGTAGCCTTTGCGGTGATTATGTACTTCATTGCTGACTTCATGATTAAGAAGTTTAACTTTGCAACTCCAGGCCGTAACGGTAACTACGATTCCGGTACAACTGACAGCAAAGATTCAGGTGAAGCAAAACCAGCTGATGAACAAGTAACCACCATCATTGAACTTTTAGGTGGTCGCGAAAACATCGTGGATGTTGACGCCTGCATGACCCGTCTACGTGTCTCTGTTAAGGATCAAAGCAAGGTTGGTTCTGAAGAAGCTTGGAAGAAAGCTGGTGCTATGGGCTTAGTCCTCAAAGACACTGGGGTACAAGCTATCTACGGTCCAAAAGCCGATGTCCTCAAATCAGACATCCAAGACGCTTTAAGTCATTAATCATTTCAAAAGGTTGAAAGAGTGGCTCGCACCACTCTTTGACCTTTTTTTCATAGGAGGTAAATTATGAAATTATTGGACCTCAATACCCATAGTTGGATTGAAGTAGAGCAGGAGCGCAAGCTAGGGGAGTTGATTGACTTTATTCTGGCAGGCGATTATGACCTGATTACCCTTCAAGAAGTCAATCAAACCATGACGGCGCCTCTCTGGGAGCCAGATGCTTACTTCTGTCCGGTGGCTAAGCAACGTTCCATTAAGGAAGATAACTTTGCCCGTCTCTTAGTAGAAGGCTTGCGCCAAGCTGGCAAGGCCTACTACTGGGCCTGGGCAGATGCCCACATTGGCTTTGATCGCTATGATGAGGGTGTGGCCATCTTGTCTAAAGAGCCAATGCAGCCAGACGCTTATTGGGTTTCTGCCATCCAAGATCGGACGGACTATCACACCCGAGTCCTCTTACGGGCGCAAACCCAGATTGGGGAGCGATCCCTGCAAGTGGCTAGTGGCCATTTCTCCTGGTGGGATCCTGACAGTGATATTAGCTTTGGCTATGAATGGAAGAAGACGGAAACCATCCTACGTGGACATGCTGAGTTGCCATTGATTTTGATGGGTGACTTCAACAATCCGGCTGGCAAGCGCCAGGAAGGCTATGATTTGATTGTTGCCAGTGACCTTAAGCTCCAGGATGCTTTCCTAGTGGCTAAGGAAAAAGAAGGCGAGTTCACTGTCGAGAAAGCCATTGACGGCTGGGAAGGCAATGTGGACCAACTGCGAATTGACTTGGCCTTCTTAAGCCAAGACTTTGTGGTCGACAGCTACCGAGTTGTCTTAGACGGCCAACGGGGGCCACTTGTCAGTGACCACTTTGGTTTGGAAATTATCGCCCACTGGGCATAAAAATAAGAGAGAGGCTGAGATTCTTTGAATCTGGTCTCTTTTTTGTTTTGCTTCTGAGGAAAGGCAAGAGTCAGGCCGTAAACCTGGCAAAAGGGCCGAAAACTGGGGAGAAGCCAAGAGCTAGTGGTCCACTTTAAAGAGTGGACCACTAGCTCGGCCGGAAACTAGGAAAAAGGCCGGAAACCGGGAGAAAGTCAAGAGCCAGTGGCCCACTTTGAAGAGTGGACCACTAGCTCGGTCAGAAACCGGGAAAAAGGGCCGAAAACCGGGAGAAAGTCAGGAGCCAGTGGTCCACTTTGAAGAGTGGACCACTAGCTCGGCCAGAAACCGTGAAAAGGCCCGAAAACCGGGGGAAAGTCAGGAGCCAGTGGTCCACTTTGGAGAGTGGACCACTAGCTGGGTCAGAAGCCGGGAAAAAGGCCTGAAAACTAGAGAAAAGCCAGAAACTTCACCCAACAAAAAAGCGGCCGGCAATGCCGGTCGCTTTTGACTTATTTAGTAGGTGACCAAGTCTTGATAACTGGCTCCACTTGGTTCTTGATGAAGGCGTCATCTGTGATATAAGAAACGACTGATATGACATAATATTTATCTTTTTGGTCATTTGGTGCGAAGACATAGTAGACGATTTGGCTGGATAAGTCGGGATTATCGTTTGGCCCATATTTTGCCTGAATCCTGATGGCTTCATCAGCAAAAGGCAATTTAGTCTTGGTAATTTCGATAAAGTATGGGGTCAGAGTGGAATTAACATGGGACACCTTGTCCAAAGCATGTAGCTCCACGTCACTGGATTTTTTCATGAATGAAATCAGGTCTTCACGGTTATAAGGATCTAATTGCTCAAGGGTGACCACGACATCTTCGTTATTGCGGTCATATTGAAGCAGTCTACCTTCATATTCCTCCTTGTATTTAGTCAACTCTTTAAAATCTTCTGGCACATTGACCCAACCTGTTAGATCGCTCCCAACACGTTGGGATTTGCCTTCATTGTAAACTTCTTTCTTGGCTTCTTCGCGCAGCTTAGAGATAGACTCAACGGAAGAAGTGTTGTCCTGCTGACTTTGTTCTTCGGCTAAGATAGTAGTTGGCGCTAAGCTAGTAGCCAAAGCCAAACTTAAGAGGACGCTTTTCAATAATTTTTTAGTCATGTGATTCATCCTTTCTACTAGTTGGCTGGCTTAGCTTGCCATTTTTCTAAGTGCTTAACTAAGTTTTTAAGGGATTCTTCATTAGAGCTGAAGAAGGTCAAGCGCACGATACGGTTGGCATCATCAGGATGGGCGAAGTCAATGATGACGGACCGGCTATCATCTGATTTGGTCACATCAATTTGATAAACATAACCAAAAGGTTTGCCTAGGTTAACAGGGACAGTTGTTACCTTTTTGCCATGGGCTTTGAAGGCGTAGACGGACATGTCATTGTGGGCCATATAGTCTAGCGGCTTGAGTTTCTTGAATTTTTCAGGCAGGTCGCCTTCTTTGACGTCTTGGATATCGATGTAGAGTTCTTCTTTGTTTTCTTTGTCAATATAGTGAATCGTTTTGTCCGTGGTATCAGCTTTTTGCTCTTGGAAATTACCAGGAAGGTTGAAGTAGCCGGCATTAGGAAGCCCTACTTGGACTGATTTAGCTTGGGATTCGTTAGATTTTTTGAAAAATGAGTTTTTGCTTGACTCCTTGGCAGATTCTTGGCTGGTGCTACTTGCAGTACTTGATTCAGTAGCTTGAGCCACTGTAGTTAAGGCTAAATGACCGGCCAAGGCTAAGCTAGCCAAAGCTAATAGAGGGATAGATCGTTTCATTGGAAACTCCTTTCGTTGACTTACTTGGTATCAGACCAAGTTTTGGTAAGGGTAGGTAGTAATTTGTCGATGCTGTCCTTATCAAAGTTGTAGACGCGAATCAAAAGCAATTTTGCGCCTGTGCTAGCAGGGGTTACATTGTAATTCATCAGGGTAGGGACTTTTTTGCCATCTATTTCAAGTAGGATGGTCGCCGTGAGCGTCATACCTGCCTTAGGATCATCGGCCTTGATTCGGTCGACAGCTACATAGCCGGCATTGCGCTTGCCCATTTCCTCACCCAGATAGCCCATGGTATAGAGGTAGACGTCCGAGTTGTCAGGGGCATCTGCTACTGGCTGATGAGGATCCAGGGAACGCAAGATGACCGTAATGCTACCGTCGGCATTGGCCCATTCCTTGTATTTTTCTTCGTCCTTGGTCTGGCTAAAGTCAGCCGGAATGGTGACATAGCCCATGGTGTCCGTCCCCACGCGTTGGGTTTGGTCCATATTGAGGGTTGGAGCCGCAGGCACTTTATTATCTTGGGCCTTCACACTGCTTGGCGTCAGGCCAGCCAGCCCTATTAATACCAAGGTCAAGCTAATCAGGAGGCCACGCCAGAATTTTTTTCTAAGTTTCATGGTCAGGCTCCTTTCTATTCATACTTGGTTGGAGACCAGGTAAACATAATAGGGGCTAGTTTATCTATGGCAGCCCGGTCAGGTCCGGTGATGGTGAGTAGAATGACATCTTCCTTATTGTTAAGGCGGAGATAGTAGAAAGTAGATTCGGACCGGTCAGGTAGGGTAGTCGCGACATGGTAGAAGGTCAAATTATTGACGGTCGCAAATTCTCCCATATTGTTGCTACCACCTTCACCAATCCGCTCGCGCAAATTGAGGAAGCCAATCCAATAGACGGGTGACAGGTCTTTGAAGTCTTGAGGAATTTTGTCGTCAGTAGGAGCCTTAACATCGCGAATACCCCAGACGATTTCTTGGCCACTGGCTTCATCGCGGAAGCGGTAGGCCTGTTCGTCCTTGCTTTGGCCTTCGACTGGTACAAAGCGTAGAGGAATTTGCAGATAGCCGGCATCTTCATTGCCATAAACCGCCGTTTTTTCACCGAAAATGTTTTTGTCTTCGGCAGTTGGTGGGGGTGAATTGCTCTCTTGGGCATGAGCTGTCCCTGGGAGACCAGCTGTTAGGAGGCAGAGACTAAGTCCGGATAGCAGAAGTTTCCGGAGCCATGTATGACTCATAATCATCTTCCTTTCTCTAGCAAGTGCAAATCATTCTGAAAATGACACTTAACTATGCAACTATTATACCACTCTTTGAAAAGGGCTTCAAATCATGTCCTATAAGGCAAATGGTCATAAAAATAGCCCACCTCAAGTCAAGCACTTAGGTGGGCTATCTAGCCAAATTATTTCATAAAGCGAGTCAGAACCAAGCTTAAGACGGCACTGAGGATGGAGACTAGGATGAGGAGGCCCAACAACCATTCAAATTGCTTGAGCACTACTAAGACAATCCCCAAGAGAGCCAGACAGGCATAGGCCACGCTGAGAATGACGATTTCCCGATGGGAACTTAATTCTAAGAGTGTGACAATGTGGTCGCGGAACCAGTAGAGATAGCCGGCAAAAATCAGCAGACAGATAGGAATAAGGCTGAATAGGGCAGACATGAGAATCACCTACTTTTTCTTTTTCTTGAGAACTTGGCTTTTGAGTCTTGGACTGACTTGCTTGCTTGAAATTGGGGGCAGGGGATTCTGGCGTAAGGCCAGGAAGATCAGAATCTGACGTAGGGCTTCATAGGCGATGGCCAGAGCTAGCAGAATTTCCAGGACCAGGGATTGGCTCACCCGTTGGCTGATACCAATCAGAACGGCCAATAAGACCAAGACAAAGAGACTGATGTTGAGCTTGATCTTGGATAAGTCAAAACGCTTGTAGAAGGTCGGATAGACCGGAAGGTCAGCAGTCAGACTTTGCCAGTCAGCTCTTGGCGTCAACTTGGTCAGGTAGTACCAGGTCATGAGGCCATAGAGACCGGCGCAAATGGCTAAATTGAGCCAGATGGAGCTATCAGGCGCAAGCGAAATCATGGCGAAGACAACCAGAATCAAGAAGTTGCGATGATGGCAGGCTAGGTAGATGGGGCGCTTTTGCTCTGGAATTAAGGCAAAGGCCTGACGCTGGGCGTCGAATAAATAGAGGGCTTGTTGCTTGTCATTAAATAATTCATTAAACATATAGCGAGTCCTTTCCTCTCTCTCTACTTCTATTATATGCCCCTTTTCATTTTCTTACAAGAGGGCAAGGAATAGAAAAAGGACAGGAAGCTGACTTCCTGTCCGGGGGGAATCTAAATTATTCTTCTAGGTAGGCTTGTTGTTCGTTGGAGATTGCCATGAGCTTATCACGCAACTGACCTTCCATGAGCTGGAGTTCCTGTTCGGCGATTTGACGTTGTCGACGTCCTTCGCGTTGGATTTCCAGGGTTTGTTCGATGGTTTCAATCAAACTATTTTGAGTATGTTGTAAGGTCTCAATATCAATCACACCTCGTTCGGATTCGCGGGCTGTATCAATAGCCGATTGTTTGAGCATGTCGGCATTACGTTTGAGCAAGTCGTTAGTGGTTTGGGAGACTTGGCGTTGGCTAACCGCGGCATTTTGCTGACGAAGTAGGGTCAAGGCAATCATGACCTGGTTCTCCCAGAGCGGAATGGCCGTGTGGACGGAGACTTGAATCTTCTCAGCTAGGGCCTGGTTGGTATTTTGGATCATACGGATTTGTGGCGCTTGTTGGACCGTCATTTGGCGGGTTAGGCGCAGGTCGTGGGTCCGTTTGTCCAGGCGGTCTAGGAATTGGTTGAGGTCGTTGACGGTTTGGACGTCCATTTGGTCACCGGAAGCCTTGGCCTTTTCGATAGCCGCGGGGATAATCTCTTCTTGCAATTCCTGCATCTTAAGTTCGCCGGCTGCGATGTAGATGTTGAGGGCTTCGAAGTAGTCCTTGTTCTTCTGATAGAGCTGTTCCAACATGAGGTTGTCGTTGAGCAGCTCATTCTTCTCGCGTTCTAAGCGGATAGCTACGCGGTCAATGGCAGTGCCAATCTTCTGGTAGCGGGCTTGCGTTTCAGCGATAGAAGCCTTAATCTTACCAAAGAATTTTTGGAAGATATTAGGAGAGGCCGTTAAGTCACGCGGGTTAGAAGATTCCAGTTGGTGCATGAGGTCGGTTAGGACGTCGGCAATTTCACCTGTATCCTTGAGTTGGACCTTGTTGAGCATGCCATGGGAGAACTCACTCAGTTTCTTCTGGGCATTGGAGCCGTAGGCGATGACAGCACTCATATTCTGCTCGTCAATCTGCTTAGCCAAATCATAAGCCTGTTGCTGGCGATGCTCTGGCAGGCGGTCGATTAGCTTCTCAGTGGTAACAGCCCGCTTAGCCATCATTTCCGCATCCACTAGGTCATTGTGAGGGGAGGCAGGGCTAGGCGCCTCTTCTAGGTCGAAGGGATTATCCAGCAAGTCTTCTACCGTACTGGTTTTAGGTGTATGGGCTTGCATTTCTTCAAATAAATCGGGACGTTGTGACATTAGGCTTCATCCTTTCCAAGGTTAATGATATCTTCAACACTTTCATCTGATTGGAGCGCTTCTTGGCTCTTGAGGGTACGATTAGCTACATAGAGCTCATCTTCCATGGCCTTGAGATCTTCCTGGTGGAAGTGGACATAGGCATCGTTAATGGATTGGCAGAGCTTCTCAATGGTAGCCGCTGATTTTTCCAAAATCATGTAGGTTTGCTTGTTCTTGGCAACGTGGCCGTTAATTTCGTTATACTTCTTAAGAATATCTTCTAGGGAAGGCAGGTACTTATAGAGGAAGTCACTGGCTTCGACCAGGCGTTTAGGCTGATTGACGATGTCCTTGAAGTAATTTTGGCAGACCTTAACGGTATTGTAGCGAACTTCCAGAGTGCGGAGCTTAGCGTTTTGGTTGAACTCCTGCTCGATGCTTTGGATTTGAGGCTTGGCAGTGGCCAGTTGTTGGCGTAAGAATTGAATTTCTTGGTCCGACAGACCTGCTTGGCGGTAGTGTTGGACCTTGTTGTTGCTTGTGCGTGTGACAGAAGTCTTATAGGGGTCTTCCTCGCTAGGTCCGGCAAACTTGGCTAGAACTACCAAGCCGGTCACACAGGCCAAGCCGAAGAGCTCTAGGAAGATGAGAGCGAAGATCCATTCAAAGTCTAAATGGTTGCCCGAGACAATGGCATTGACAGCCAGAATGGTGCATGCAATGCCAATATAGAAGAAGTAGCGGACCCAGTCAGCAGGTTTGAGCTTATTAATCTGTTGGAAGCCAGTGGTTAGGATTAGCAGGCCCAGTCCATAGAGGACGAAAGCCAGGACTAGACGTGTGGCTAAGCCATAGCCTCCGCCAAATAAGTCTCTGAAGATAAAATTCAAGACGAAGAGTAGGCCGATGCCAAGACCGGCACGACGTTGAATACTTTTTTTATATGCTGCCAAACGGCTGGAGAAATCTAAGTTTCGATAAGCTAGGTGGAGGACAAGGGAAGTGATAATCAAAGGACTGATAATCATTAATTGACTTGGTAACCACATATTCAAAACCTCCTTATTCGTTTTACTGTCTCTATTGTAGCACAGGACCTGGACTTGTGTATCGGACTTGAGGCCTATTTTTAAGTAAGACTTAAGCCGTGGCCTTTTTCTTGCTTTATGGCAGGGGAGAGGCTATGCTAGAGTCAAGTAGTAAAAGGAGGTCTGCTCTATGAAAATTGCAGCCAATGAAGTCAGCTTTAATCAATCATCCCGCATGGTGTCGACCCAGTTAATCTTTGATGGCGTCATTCTGCAAACCTACCTTAATCAGGTAAGATTGGACCAAGGCCAGGTGGTCGAGCGTGAGCTTATCCATAAGAAACCGGCGGTGGCCATTCTAGCCGTCACGCCTGAAGACAAGGTCCTCTTGGTCAAGCAGTACCGGGCGGCAATCGATTCTGATACCTATGAAATTCCAGCTGGTATTCTGGATAAAGGCGATCAGGACCAGCCCCTAGAAGGTGCCAAGCGTGAGTTAGAAGAAGAAACCACCTATCAGGCAGCCCACTGGCAGAATCTGGGCGACTTCTATGCCTCGCCAGGCTTCCTAGACGAGAAGTTAACCCTCTATTATGCCCATGGTCTGGTCTCAGTCGAGAATCCACTGCCTCAGGATGATGATGAGGGCATTGAACTTTTTGAAATGACACGTCAGCAAGTCCAAAATCTACTGGACCAAGGACAAATTATTGACCTTAAGACCCTCTACGCTCTCCAACTCTGGTTAGGAGGAGGTGGCTTGCATGCCTGAGACCGAAACGCGCATGTCCCGCTACCACGGCAAGGACAAGCACCGACGGGAATATGAAGACTATGTCAAGGGGGGCGCCAGCCAAGAAAGCAAACAAGTGGATTGGCCAGCCCTAGAAGACCAAGACCAGGACTTGGGCCAAACTCAGGTCTACTCTAGTAAGAATTGGCAAGAAGATCCCTATGCCTATCATGAAGTTGAGGAAATTCCGCAAGCGTCCCATTATCAAGACTATTCCGCTTATGAAGATTCATCTTATGGGACTGAGACTTATGAGGATGAGGGCTACGACTATGATGCGCATCAGGCCTATGTGGCATATAAGGAAAATGAAGAATACGACGAATATGACGAATATGAAGAAGAGCCCGCGCCTGCTAGCAAGCCCCCTAAAGTCAAGGGACCTTATAGCCTGCGACTGGATCGTTTCCTTAATAATGCCCTGATACTGGTAGCTGTCTTGCTACTCATTGTCATGGTGATTATGTTTGTATTTTAATTAGAAGAAGGAGTTAATCTATGAAAATCGGACTTATTGGCGCCATGGAAGAAGAAATCCGCCTACTCAAACAAGCCCTCCAGCAGGAATCAGAGCAAGTTGTGGCTGGCTACACCTTCTACCAAGGTCAACTCTCTGGCCAGGAGGTAGTCTTGGTCCAATCCGGGATTGGTAAGGTCAATGCCGCCATGACGGTGACCTTGCTCAAGCAGCTTTTTGATGTGGACCTAGTCATCAACACCGGGAGCGCCGGCGCCCTGGGCCACGGCCTCAAGGTAGGGGACGTGGTGGTAGCAGATCAACTGCGCCATCATGATGCGGATGTGACAGCATTTGGCTATCAAATCGGTCAAATGGCCGGCATGCCAGCAGCCTATGAGACCCACTCAGCCCTATCAGACTTGGCAGCCCAACTCTACCAAGCCAAGGGCAAGCTGGTCTATCGTGGCCTGATTGTCTCAGGCGATGCCTTCGTAGCGGGACCAAGCCAACAGGCCCCTATCAAGGCAAATTTCCCTCAGGCCTTAGCCTGTGAAATGGAGTCAGCCGCCATTGCCCAAGCGGCCTATGTGCTCAAGACACCTTGTGTGGTCATTCGGGCCATCTCGGACTCTGCCGATGATCAAGCTAACATCACTTTCGATGAGTTCATTCTCTTAGCTGGTAAGGAATCTGCTAGCTTGGTCATGGAACTCTTGGAGCGTATGGGAGAGGTTATCTAATGAAACGATGTGATTGGGCCACCAAGCATGCTTTGGAGACTCACTATCATGACACCGAATGGGGCGTGCCCTCTTATGACGACCATTATCTCTTTAAGATGCTGATTCTTGAAGGTATGCAAGCTGGCCTCAGCTGG
The DNA here is from genome assembly GCF_938010525.1 of uncultured Abiotrophia sp. Taxonomy (GTDB): domain Bacteria; phylum Bacillota; class Bacilli; order Lactobacillales; family Aerococcaceae; genus Abiotrophia. Next base: position 71,123 of record NZ_CALLVK010000004.1, read on the forward strand.
TTAACCATTTTGTCTAAGATGGAGACTCTCTGCCAAGCCTATGATGATTTTGTGCCTCAAGTAGTGGCCGAGTATGATGAAGCCAAATGGGAGGCCTTGTTAGCTGATCCTGGTGTGGTACGTAATCGCCTGAAGATTAAGGCCGTCACGACCAATGCCCAAGCCTACCTTGCGGTTTCTAAGGAGTTTGGCTCTTTTTCTAACTATATTTGGAGCTTTGTCCAGGGTCAGCCCCTTATCAATCACTGGACTTCAATAGACCAGGTGCCAGTTAAGTCAGACTTGTCGGATAAAATGAGTAAAGACCTGCAGAAGCGGGGCTTCAAATTCGTGGGGTCGACCACGGTTTATGCCTTTATGCAGGCAGTCGGAATTGTGAATGACCACCTAGAGTCTTGTGACTTTAAATAGGAGCAGCTAGGCAAAAATATTTGCGCGACAAGACTTGTCAGCGCCAGAAGAATTTGCTATAATCGTAAGAGTGTAAAATAATGCAGCATAAAAAAGGAAAGCGCGTCAACAGTTGATTGCCCCCTTGGGGTAGGTTAGTAACTGCGGCTGCAGAAAAGCGAACGCCTCACATCACCTGCACGCATTCGGTTTTTTAGGATTATTTTACTCCAAACAAAAATCTATTTTATTGGAGGAATTCAAGAATGTCTCGTTACACAGGTCCATCTTGGAAATTATCTCGCCGCTTAGGCATCTCATTATCTGAAACTGGTAAAGAGTTAGCACGTCGTAACTACGCACCAGGTCAACACGGCAACCAACGTAAGAAAATCTCTGAGTATGGTTTGCAATTACAAGAAAAACAAAAATTACGCCACACTTACGGCATGAACGAGCGTCAATTCGCGACCTTGTTCCGCAAAGCTGGTAAGATCAAAACCGGTAAACACGGTGAAAACTTCATGGCTTTATTGGAAACTCGTTTGGACAACTTGGTATACCGTTTAGGTTTTGCTACCACTCGTCGTCAAGCTCGTCAATTAGTAAACCACGGTCACGTGACTGTTGACGGCAAGCGTGTGGACATTCCTTCTTACTTGGTAACACCAGGTCAAGTGATTGGTTTGCGTGAATCTTCTCGCGACTTAGCAATCATCAAGGAAGCTTTGGAAAACACTGTTTCTCGTTTAGACTTCGTTTCTTACGATGCAGCTGCTTTCGAAGGGACTTTGACTCGCTTACCAGAACGTAGCGAACTTAACGCTGAAATCGACGAAGCCCTCGTCGTTGAATACTACAACAAATTAGGCTAATCCTAGCCTATAAGTAAACACGCCGGTTGACGGCGTGTTTTTTGCTAGGTAAAATACTAGAAGAGATTACCTAATATAGAAAGGAGCCTGCCCATGGCCTCTGTCACCCTCCAACTGAACGCAGCTGCCCGCGCCCAAATGAAAGCAAGCTACGCCGACTACCTGCTAGATCCTGTGCCTCATAGTGAATTCCGCGCCCAAGTCAACGGCGTCACCATTACAGCCTATGCCAGTGGTAACGTCCTCTTCCAAGGTAAGAACGTGGATGTCCAGGTAGCCCGCTGGCAGGGGCAGGCGCCAATGTGGATGCTTTTGCAGCCAAGCTCATTAAAAAGTTCGGTCCCGATGTCTTGAGAGACACTGCCAAGCTCCACTTCAAAAATACGGAAAAAGCCCTGGCCCTAGCGCGCAAGCTTAAGTAGGCTAGAGGCAAAAGAATAGCGATCTGTTTGCGAGTGAGTAAGCAGGTCGCTTTTTTGCTTTTATCGTGTTTTTTTAGGTACGTGCCTATCAAGAAGCTTGTATTATAGCGCTTATGCAAGCGATTTACGAAGGAAGTGAGTTAGCATCATGTAATTGTTGTAATAACTCAGGAATCATAAAATACCTCTTTAGTAATTCAGAATGAACACTTCATTAAGCGAATGATTTACTTATGCTTTGGAATACCGTATAATACCATTGTAAGATTAAATAAGAATAATTCAATAGTGTAAAAATGAGAAAGTACATTTTCTTTAACAGCTGAGTATGGTGAGGTGAAAATTAAATGGTAGAAAAGAGTATCACATTAAAATTGGAAGAAATCCAAAGAATGAAAAAATATTATGAACAATATTTACAAGATCCAGTTGAACATTCTGTATTTTTTGCTAAAGTGAATGGTGTTACTATCACAGCGTTTCAGAGTGGGGCAGTTAGATTCCAGGGGGCTAGCCAGGATAATGTAGATAAATTAGTAGAAAAGTGGAAAGAAAAACATGAGCAGAGTCAAAATGCTAGAAAGAGCTCCAAAAAGTTTATTTACTTGATTGTATACTTGATTGTATACTTGATTGTAGCTCTCATTATCTTTTTTGTCTACATGATAGCTATAAGGTATCTTTGGGGTGCGCTAAATAAAAAAGGAATTCCTTCGCATTTCACAATTTTTATGATTATAATTTTAGGATTCATTATCTCTATCTCTTCTTCGGTTACTTTGTATTTATACTTTAGAGAAAAGAAATAATACATCCTAAAGAATCAAAGTGATAGATGCTTTGACTCTATTTTTATGAATAGGGTAAGTCGGTATTATTTTTATGTTGTTTAGAAATGGAAATGGTTTTAAGTAAAGATGGTGTGGATAATATATTAGGTAAGAGATTACCGGTTAAATTATAGAATTGGCAACTCTTTAATTCTGAAAAATTCAATGCAATATTTGAAAGGAGCCTGCCCATGGCCTCTGTCACCCTCCAACTGGACGCAGCCACCCGCGCCCAAATGAAAGCGAGCTACGCCGACTACCTGCTAGATCCGGTGCCTCATAGTGAATTCCGCGCCCAAGTCGACGGCGTCACCATTACAGTCTATGCCAGTGGTAAGGTCCTCTTCCAGGGCAAGGATGTGGAAGCTCAAGTAACCCGCTGGCAGGGGCAGGCGTCTTCTTCGCCAAGCACCAAAAAAAGCGCTAGTTCTGCAAAGACCAAAACAGCCAATCACAACCACCTGCCTAATGACTTCGCCAACTGGACCATTATCGGCAGCGACGAGGTGGGCAACGGCTCCTACTTTGGAGCATTGACGGTCTGCGCCGTCTACTTAGATGCCGGCGACCGGGCCAAGATTGAAGGCTTGGGTGTTAAGGATTCTAAACTCCTGTCGGATGCCCAGATTCTGGAATTAGCTCCTAAGTTACGTCAAGTTCTGACCCATGAGTTAACCATTTGCTCGCCAGCCAAGTATAACGAGGCCAACAAGACCCGCAATGCCAATGCCATTAAGGTCAGCCTCCATAACTTCACTATTCAGAAGCTCTTAGCCAAGCTGTCTGCTCGCCAGAAGTTGGCCCTGCAAGGGGTTCTGATTGATGAGTTTACCAGTCCTCAGAACTATTTTAACTACCTTAAGAAGGAAGCTCATCCCCTGACCAAGGGCCTCTATTTCGCTGAGAAAGGGGAGAGTGCCCACTTGGCAGTAGCCTGCGCCTCTATTATAGCCCGGGCCTGGTTCCTGGAGTCCCTAACCACCTTCGGGGCGCCTTATGATGTGGTCCTGCCATCAGGGGCGGGTGCCAATGTCGATGCTTTTGCGGCCAAGCTCATTAAAAAGTTTGGTCCTGATGTTTTGAGGGAAACGGCCAAGCTCCACTTCAAGAATACGGAAAAAGCCCTGGCCCTAGCTCGCAAGCTTAAGTAGGCTAGAGGCAAAAGAATAGCGACCTGTTTACTAGCCAAGTAAGCAGGTCGCTTTTATTTCTTAGTTATTAACGGGATGTGGCGCCGCCTTGGGATGTAGGGAGACCCAGACAACTGCCGCGATAATGAGGATCATGCCCAATAAATCAATCAGGTAGAAGTGCTCGCTCATCAATAAGTAGGCGAAGAAGACGGCCGAGATGGGCTCTGAAGCCCCTAGGAGAGAGGCTTCCATAGGCCCCACCAAGGCTACTCCTTTAAGGAAGAGGGTGTAGGCAAAGAGGGTACCGACTACCACTAAGCCTGCCATGGCAAGAATCGTCAGAGGTTGCCAGTCAATTGGATAGGTCCAGGTCTGGTTAGCCAGGAAGAGGCTAGCACCGCCTAGTAGTAAGCCTAAGCCAGTCACCAAGGTGGCATTGTGGCGCTGTAAGAGGTCAGCTGGCAAGACCGTGTAGAGGGCGTAGCCGACAGCAGCCACTAAGCCCCAACTTAGGCCAGCCGGTGTTAGGCTGAGGCTGGTAATGTCGCCATGAGTGGCAATCAGAGCTGTGCCCAGAATGGCCAAAGCAATAGCAGCCAGCAGTTGGCCAGTTGGAGCCTGGCGGGTCTTGAGGCTGACATAGGCAATGACCAGAATAGGGCTAGTATATTGAAGGACAGTGGCTGTCCCGGCATTGGAGGCACCAATGGCTTCCAGATAGGTGAGCTGACAGAGGACAATGCCAAAGATAGCGAAGATGACTAGCTGGACTAGGCTGCGCTTATCTTGGCTTAGCGCTTTGAGCTGGGGCCGCTGACAGGCTAAGAGATAGGTCGTCATAATGAGACCTGCTAGTAACATTCGGATTGAGACGACAATCCGAGCCGGAATTTGGGCTGTCTGCATCAAGTACTGACCGCAGACTCCCGATAGGCCCCAAGAGGCTGCCCCCAAAATCGTATAAAGTCGTCCTTTCCATAATGCCGTCATGGTCTCTTCCTCCTTGTTTTCAACGCTTATCAGTATACACAATTTCTCAGTCCTTGTCATGACCCTTTTGCCCAGTCAGAGAGACTTATTGGCAGAATTGCTTTTAGTTTCTTTTGTACTTATTTTTTGATACACTAAGGTTAATCAAGCTAAGGAGTGACTGCTCATGGAAAATAAACGACGTTTCCGCGCCGTAATTGAAGGTACCGAATATACGATTGTGGGAAATCGCTCAGCGACTCACCTCAATCAGGTGGTAGAATTAGTTAACAGCCAATTGGCTCAGTTAGCCGAGTTAGCCCCTGACATGTCGGCACGCGATCGGGCCATCCTCATGTCGGTCAATGCCTTATCTGATCAACTAGTTAAGGAACAACGCATTGCGGAATTGGAAGCTCAGCTCCAAAGCCTACAAGCCAAGGGCAGCGCTCAAGCTCAGGCCCCTAAGTCTACAGTAGCCGAGCCTAAGAAGGCCAGCCCTCAGGTTCCCTTTACCAGAAAGTAATACAGAATGTAATTAAGGAGGAAATCCTTCATGTTAACCTTACTCATGCTCTTGATTCTTATCTATGCCTTCTACCGCGGTTATCGCCGTGGCTTGGTCATGCAAGTGGTGCGTCTGATTGGGTTTATCATTGCAATGACCATAGCTAATCGCCACTATCAACCATTGGCACGTTTTATCTCTAACTTTATTCCTTTCCCCTCGGTTCAACAGAATACCCAGATGACCTTCTATGATCAAGCCACTAGCTTCGTCATCGACCAGGCCTTCTATCGGGTCGTGGCCTATATTGCCATTGTGGTGGCAGGTTGGTTAGTGACCGAGTTTATTAGCCTCTTCTTCCGTAAGTTAGCCTTCTATGAAGTTTTCAAATGGGCTAACCACATCGGGGGCGGGCTGATTAGTGTCCTTATCGCCTATATCTGGATTTTCTTCTCGCTCTTTACCTTATCCTTGGTACCGCTAGAAGGCGTTCAACAACAATTTGTTAATAACCCGATTGCTTATCGGGTCGTGTCTCAAACACCTGTCTTATCTGATATGGCCAACCGCCTCTGGCTCCAGGCCAATCCAAATAATCACAACAACCGTTAACATAAAAGGAGGAATTCAAGGTGACTGATCAGAAGATTTTTAGCACCTTGGAATTCGGTAAAATCAAACAAGCCGTGCAACATTATCTCCAGACCGAGTCGGCTGAGCGCCTGGTTCAAGCCATGGCGCCTAGCGACCAGCTGGACATGATTCAAACATGGCAGTCAGAAACCGAGCAAGCGCTCGGTATTTTGATGCAAGGAAAAGTATTACCGATTCCACGCCTAGTCAATATCGACATGGCACTTAAACGCTTGGAATTAGGCGCCAGCCTTAATGGCCAGGAACTGGCCGGCATTGCCAAGCTTCTATCGACCATTCATCAACTCATGAAGTTCTTCGACCAGTTGGCAGCCGAAGAGAAAACCTATCCAGCCCTTACGGCCTGGGTCTACCAAGTGGTGACCTTGCCAGAAATTGAAGCAGAGCTAGCCCAAGCCATTGACGAAGATGGATCGGTCCTTTCATCGGCTTCGGTTCTGCTAGCTAGCATCCGTCGCCAACAAGGCCAGATGGAGCAGCAAATCCGCCTGCAACTTAACCAATTGCTTAAGTCTAAGGCCAGCCAATTGTCTGATGCTTTGGTCACTATGCGGAATGACCGCTATGTCTTGCCGGTCAAGGCCGAGTACAAGCATCAATTTGGGGGTACCGTCCACGACCAGTCTTCAACGGGGCAGACCCTCTATATTGAGCCCCAGGCTGTCATGGAGCTTAACAACAAGCGAGCTGAATTGCAACGAGCCGAACGCCAAGAAATTGAACGGATTTTAATGGCTCTGTCTGAGGCCCTCATGCCTTATCAAGAAGAACTCAAGCGCAACGAGTGGGTTGTGGCTCACCTGGACTATATCCAAGCCCGCGCCCACTATGCCAAGTCGCTAGAAGCCACTCGACCAAAATTCTCGGATCAGCAAATCGTGGCTATCTATCAGGCTCGTCATCCGCTAATTGCCGCGGACAAGATTGTAGCTAATGACATTATTCTGGGTGAACACTATCAGGCCCTAATCATTACGGGTCCTAACACAGGTGGGAAGACCATTTTGCTTAAGACGCTGGGTCTCTTGCAGTTAATGGGCCAGTCAGGTCTCCATATCCCGGCTGAGGCGGGCAGTCGTCTGGGTATTTTCGATGCCGTCTATGCCGATATCGGAGATGAGCAATCTATTGAACAGAACCTGTCCACTTTTAGTTCCCACATGACCAATATTGTCAGCATCTTGAATCAGGTGACCGACCGGTCCTTGGTCCTCTTTGACGAGTTGGGTTCCGGGACGGACCCTCAAGAAGGGGCCCTCCTGGCCATGGCCATCCTCAACCATTTGCGTAAAATCGGGACCCTAGTCATGGCAACCACCCACTATCCTGAGCTCAAACTCTATGCACACGAGACCGCTAATACCCTCAATGCTAGCATGGAATTCGATGCCCAGACCCTGTCGCCAACCTATCGTCTCTTGCTAGGGGTGCCGGGCCGGTCTAACGCCTTTGATATTTCAGGGCGTCTGGGTTTGAATCCAAGTATATTGGAAGAAGCCCGTAAAGGGATTAAGGAAGACAGCCAGGCCCTTAATGACATGGTGGCTAAGCTGGAAGAAGAACGGCGTCAGGCTGAGTTAGACCATGAAGCAGCCCAAGACTTGCTGGAAGAGGCCCAACAGCTACATGCCGATTTGCGACATGAATACAATCGCTGGCTAGAAGCCAAGGAGCGCCTGCAAGACAAGGCCAAGCAAGAAGCTAATGCCAAGGTTGCCCAGGCTCAGGCCCAAGCCGAAGCCTTGATTCAAGAGATTCGTGACTTGCAGTTAGAACAAGGTCAAAATCAGACCATCAAGGAGCATGTCTTGATTGAAAAACGAGCTAGCTTCGAGCAACTCAAGCAACCCGAAAATCTCAAGAAGAATAAGGTCCTTAAGAAGGCTAAGAACAACCGTCAACTCAAGGTAGGGGACGATGTGGAGGTCTTAAGCTATGGCCAACGCGGGACGATTATTGAAGTCAAGGGCAAGGAATACATTGTCCAAATGGGGATTCTTAAGATGAAGTTTGAGCAGGAAGAACTAGAACCGCTCAATCAAGTGGAGACTAAGACCAAGGTCAATGTCCACCGCCAAGCAGGACCCAAGGTGCAAACTAGCTTGGACCTGCGGGGCGAACGCTATGAGCAAGCCCTCTATCGTCTGCGCCAATACCTTGATGCGGCGCTACTGTCTAACCATCCTATGGTCACCATTATTCATGGTAAGGGGACCGGTGCGCTGAGACAGGGAGTTAAGGAAGTCCTAGCCAAACATCCTCAGGTTGACCGCTTCGAATACTCGCCAGCCAATGCGGGTGGTAATGGTTCAACCATCGTATATTTCAAGTAGTGAGCAAAAAAATAGGCGTCCTCACAGTCCAGTGATACAATAGGAGTATCACAAGCAAAAGGGGAGTCTGTATTATGGCAAAACATTTAACAGATGCTGAATTTTTAACTTCAACTGCAGAAGGCGTAACCGTTGTTGACTTTTGGGCACCATGGTGTGGGCCTTGTCGTATGCAAGGGCCAGTAATCGATGCGCTCAGCGAAAAATATGACGGTCAAGTAGAATTCTTCAAGATGAACGTAGATGAAGAGCAAAAAGTAGCTCAAGAGTTTGGCGTCATGTCTATTCCAACACTCTTGGTTAAGAAAGATGGTCAGCCCGTTGAAAAACTCATCGGCTACCATGACCAAGCTAAGTTAGAAGCTATTCTAGCACAATACTTATAAGCCAATTAGCCTGTGAGCTAGACGGCTTAGAAGCCAAGAGGCGACTCCCTGGTGAGTTCGCCTTTTTTGGTCGTCCAAATAGGAGGTCATTAGCTCCTATCTATAAGAAAAAACTATAGATAGGAGGCTCTGGAAACAAATGTATTTTTAGTGTCTTTTTATGGGGCATAGGGTCCATATATCAAGCGTTTAGACACCTAGTATCGAAATGTTAAATGAACAAATATTTTATAAAAAATTCAAAGACTAAAATTCGTTAATTGGAAGCGGTCACTTGAATTGTCAAGCAGATTTGAAAGTGATATAGTAGAGTAATAATGTGTGCTTTTCTATGGAATTGTAGTCAATCTCTTACGAACGCACAAAAAATACAATGGAGGAAAGAAGGGAAGACGTGTGGAAGAATCACGCATATTTGAACTCTTTGGCTTAGCCTTCAGTTGGAATACAGTGCTGGCGACCATTGCGACAGTGCTCCTGATATGGGGCTTGTGCGTTTGGTGTACGCGTAAACTGTCGGTTGACCAACCGGGTAAACCGCAACTGTTCCTAGAAACCATCATCGACTTTGTCCGCGGTATCGTGGGTGGGGCCATTACGGATCCCAATGCTCAAATGTACCAGCTACTTGGGCTGACATTGTTGTTGTTTGTTTTTGTGGCTAACATGCTAGGCTTACCATTCATGCTTAACTATGGCGAACATTCCTATTGGCGTAGCCCGACGGCTGACCCAATCGTCTGCTTGTCCATGGCGGCCTTAATGATTCTGCTCTCCCATTATATCGGGGTAGAGAAACAAGGGTTCAAGGGTTACCTGATTAACGGCTATACCAAGCCAATGAAGGCCATGATTCCTTTGAAAATCATTGAAGAGTTCACCAACACGATTACCCTGGCCTTACGGCTCTACGGGAACATCTTCGCGGGTGAAGTCCTACTGGGCTTGATTGCTAACTTGGCAACCTCTGCCGGTCTAGTCACTTGGCCTGTTGGGATTCTGATCCAAATTATTTGGCAAGGATTCTCACTCTTTGTAGGTTCCATTCAAGCCTACATCTTCGTCACCTTAACCATGGTTTACATGTCCCATAAGGTTGAGACGGAACACGAATAAACTGACTATATTTATTGATTAAAGGAGATATATTATGGATTACGCAATCGCTGCTGCAATCGCTGTTGCCTTCGCTGCATTAGGGGCATCAATCGGGAACGGGATGGTTATTTCTAAGACCATCGAATCAATCGCTCGCCAACCAGAATTGGAAGGTAAATTACGGATGACCATGTTCTTGGGTGTCGGTCTGATTGAAGCCGTGCCTATCATTGCGGTCGTTATCGCATTACTTTTCGCCTTCAAATAAGCCAGCTGACACTTGAAGGTCAAATTCGGGAGGCTATATATGAACACGCTGTTATTAAATACAAGTATCAATACCTCGTTGGGCCATACCATTGTTACCTTGGTGGCCTTCGTGATTTTGCTTCTCATCGTGAAACGCTTTGCCTGGGGCCCGCTGAATAAGATTTTGTCAGAGCGCAAACAGGTCATTGACCACGACATTCAGACAGCTGCTTCTGAGAAGGCAGCTGCCCAAGACGCCAACCGTGATGCGCAATTAGCTTTGCGTGACGCACGGGCGGAAGCAACTCAAATTATCTTGCAAGCTAAGAAACAAAGCCTGCAAGTTCAAGACACCATGCTCAAGGAAGCCAAAGAAGAGGTTATTCGCATGAAGGAGACGGCTCAGAAGGATATTGCCTTGGAACGTCGCCGTATGTTAAGTGACTTACGGGCAGAATTGACTGACATCTCCATTGAGATTGCTGAGAAGATTATCCAACGGGAAATCAAACCAGAAGACTATCACCGTTTAGTGGACGACTTTATTGAAGGAATGGATGATTTATCATGACAGAAGAAGTAAAGCAAGCCTCTGTCTCTCTCAAGCGTCCTCAAATTGCTGATATGGAAGAGGCTAAGAAGAAGCGGGAGAAAACCTTCGAAGATAAATTGTTGCGCAAGATGCAACAAGAATACCTGGAAACCTATCATGGTGAGGTCGCCCAGGCTGCGGCTAGTAATCAAGCAGGGGAATCGTCTGATGCGGATCAGGTTCGGGACGAGAACCGGACCCAGTATGAGGACCGTCTCTTAGACAAGCTCATGGCGCAAATTTCAAGTGGTTATGAAAACCATGATGAACGTCGCCGCCAAGTCCGTTCTGAGACCTTGATGATTACCAGTGCCGTGCCTTTGACTGAAGATGAGAAGGAAAAGATGACCCGTAAATTCATGGAAATTACTAAGAAGCCTCTGCGTCGCATTACGACGGTGGTCGACCCTAGCTTGATTACTGGGGTGCGTCTACAGTCAGAGACCTTCTACTATGAAGTGACAGGGCAGAAGAAATTAAGAGAAATACGTGCCTTCTTAGAAAAAGGCTGGTTACAAGGAGATGAATCGTAGATGACAGAGCGTTTAGAAGATCGTTTACGTCAACAGATCCGCCGCTTTAGATCGCAAGACAATTTAGAAGAAATCGGGACGGTCACCTTTATCGGTGACGGGATTGCCCGTGTTATTGGGCTAGAGAATGTCATGTCAGGTGAGATGGTCGAGTTCGCCAATGGCTCTATCGGCATGGTGCAAAACCTAGAATCCAATGATGTCGGGATTATCATTTTCGGTAAGTACGAGAATATCCACGAGGGTGACTTAGTCCGCCGTCTGGGTAAAATCATGGAAGTCCCAGTGGGTCCTGGCTTATTGGGGCGTGTTGTGGACCCTCTAGGTCGTCCTTTGGATGGCTTAGGCCGAATTGACAGCAGCCGGACCCGTCCTGTTGAGACACCTGCGCCTGGTATCATGGATCGTCAAAGTGTGAATGAACCAATGCAAACAGGGATTAAGGCAGTTGACGCCTTAGTACCAATTGGTCGTGGTCAACGGGAACTGATTATCGGGGACCGTAAGACAGGTAAGACTTCCTTAGCGGTTGATGCCATTATCAACCAAAAGGGTAAGGATGTTATCTGTATCTACGTGGCCATTGGTCAGAAGGAATCCACCGTTAAGAACCTGGTTAACACCTTAGAACAATATGGGGCCATGGACTATACTGTCGTCGTGACAGCTTCTGCCTCACAACCTGCGCCTTTACTTTACCTAGCGCCTTATTCAGGGACCGCTATTGGGGAAGAATTCATGTATAATGGGCAGCATGTCTTGGTGGTCTACGATGACCTATCTAAGCAAGCTGCGGCCTATCGTGAAATGTCCCTCCTGCTCAAACGACCACCAGGTCGTGAAGCTTATCCAGGGGACGTCTTCTACTTGCATTCACGCCTCTTAGAGCGTAGTGCCAAACTCAGTGACGCCTTAGGTGGTGGGTCCTTGACCTCACTGCCAATCGTGGAAACCCAGGCTGGCGATATTTCGGCCTACATTCCAACCAACGTCATTTCCATTACCGACGGTCAAATCTTCTTGGAAAGTGATCTCTTCTTCTCGGGTATTCGACCTGCTATTAACGCCGGTCTGTCAGTTTCCCGGGTAGGGGGAGCAGCCCAGCTCAAGCCGATGAAACAGGTCTCGGGTACCTTGCGGATTGATTTGGCTAGCTACCGCGAATTAGAAGCCTTCACTCAGTTCGGGTCAGACCTTGATGCAGCAACCCAACACAAACTCAACCGTGGGAAACGGACCGTAGCGGTGCTCAAGCAGAAGCTGCACAAGACCTTGCCAGTTGAAGAACAAGTGGTCATCCTCTATGCCTTGATTCATGGCTATATGGATTCTGTGCCACTGGAAATGATTGAAGACTATCAAGACCAACTTATGACCTTCTTCCGAGATAACTACGATATCATCTTGCATGAGATTGTGACTAAGAAGGTTCTACCTGATCAACAACTCATGGATAGTATCTTGGCTGAATTCGGCCAACGCTTCCAACCATTGAGTGCGCGGCCTTTGGTCGCTGACTAAGCCTGAGGAGGGGCGGACATAAATGGCTTTAAATGAAATTAAAAAGCGGATTGAGTCCACTAAAAAGACTGCCCAAATCACCAATGCCATGCGGATGGTGTCGGCTGCCAAGTATAATAAGATGGCCCAAGATGCCAAGGATTACTTCCTCTATGCCGAGAAAGTACGCAAGATGGTCTCCCATGTGGCGAAGTCTCAGTTGGAGCTCTTAGACGATGGGGTGCCCATTCGTCAAGACGGGCTCAACTATATCGACTTTCACGATATGCTCTTAGAGCGTCCCGTTAAGAAGACCGGCTATCTGATTATTTCCTCAGACCGTGGTTTGGCGGGGAGCTACAACTCCTCCATTATCAAGGCGGTTCAACAGATGTTTGAAGAAGACCATGCCGACAAGAGTGAGATTGTGGTCTTGGCCATTGGGGAGCCTATTGCCAAGTTTTGTCGGGAGAACGGCTACTATGTAGCCAAGGAAATGCACGACATTTCTGACCGACCAACCTTTGGCGAGGTGCAAGCCATTGTCAAACGGGCGGTCAAGCTCTTCAAGGAGCAGGCCTTCGATGCCCTCTATGTCTGCTACAATCACCATATTAACGCGGTTAGTTCCCAATTCCGGGCTGACCAGGTCTTGCCTTTGACTGATTTAGATGTCTTAGATGAGGACGAGGATGATATGGCCAATGTTGACTATTTAGTAGAGCCCTCTCAAGGGGCCTTGCTAGACGTGCTCCTGCCACAGTTTGCGGAGAGCCAGATCTATGGGGCCATTGTCGATGCCAAGACGGCTGAACACGGCAGTCGTATGAATGCCATGCGCAGTGCGACAGACGCAGCCAATGAGATGATTGACGCCTTGAAGCAGCAATTTAACCAAGAACGTCAATTACGAGTAACCAATGAAATTTTAGAGATTATCAATGGGGCCAACGCCCTGAATGATAATAAGAAGAAGGAGGATTAGACCATGCGGATTGGACGAATTGAGCAAGTCATCGGCCCAGTTGTCGATGTGGCTTTTCCGGTTGAAAATGGGGTACCTGATATCCACCATGCCTTGGTGGTCACCCGTCAACCCGTCAGTGAAGCAATGGACTTGTCAGATGTAGACCTGTCCCAATCCATTACCTTGGAAGTTGCCTTAGACTTAGGGGATGGGGTGGTGCGGACCATCGCCATGGAATCTACCGACGGGCTCCAGCGTGGGCTAGCCGTACTGGATACAGACCGTTTGATTGAAGTGCCCGTAGGGGAAGTAACCCTGGGCCGGGTCTTCAACGTCTTAGGTCAACCAATTGATGATATGGGTCGCCTAGATGGTGATCATGAGGTGCGGGGGATTCACCGTCCAGCACCAACTTTTGAAGAATTAAGTTCTAGCTATACTATTCTTGAGACCGGGATTAAGGTCATCGACCTCTTAGCCCCTTATATCAAAGGGGGTAAAATCGGCCTCTTTGGTGGTGCCGGGGTAGGGAAGACCGTCCTCATTCAAGAATTAATTCATAACATTGCCGAACAATTAGGTGGGATTTCGGTCTTCACTGGGGTCGGCGAACGGACGCGTGAAGGGAACGACTTGGTTTTCGAAATGCGTGAATCCGGGGTTAACAAGAAGACCGCCATGGTCTTCGGCCAAATGAACGAGCCACCTGGTGCCCGTATGCGGGTTGTCTTAACTGGTTTGACCATGGCCGAATACTTCCGTGACGAGCTCAAACAAGACGTGCTGCTCTTCATCGACAACATCTTCCGTTTCACCCAAGCGGGTTCAGAAGTCTCTGCCTTACTGGGCCGCATGCCTTCTGCCGTAGGTTACCAACCAACCTTGGCTTCAGAAATGGGGGCCATGCAAGAACGGATTACCTCAACTAAGAATGGGTCCATTACCTCTATCCAGGCCGTCTACGTGCCTGCTGATGACTATACGGACCCAGCGCCAGCCACAACTTTCGCCCACTTGGATGCGACTACCAACTTGGAACGTCGTTTGACCGAGCAAGGGATTTACCCAGCGGTGGATCCGCTGGCTTCCACTTCAAGTGCCTTGGCAGAAGAAATTGTCGGCCAACGCCACTACAACATTGCCCTAAAGGTACAGAAGATTCTGCAACGCTATCGTGAGTTGCAAGATATTATTGCCATTCTGGGGATTGAAGAATTATCTGATGAAGAGAAAATCGTGGTTAAACGTGCCCGCCGTCTGCAATTCTTCCTATCGCAAAACTTCCACGTAGCCGAAGCCTTTACCGGGATTCCTGGTTCCTTCGTGCCAATTGAAGAAACCCTTCATGGCTTTGAAGGAATCGTGGACGGTAAGTACGATGCCTTACCTGAAGAAGCCTTCCGTAATGTGGGGCCAATTAGCCAAGCCATTGAGAAGGCACGTAAAATGGGCGTTGACTTGCCAGCAGGCTTAGATTAAGAAGGTGACCACTATGGCCAAACCAAAGGACCAGCATACCATGCGGGTACGCATTTACTCGCCTCAAGGGGTTATCTACGATCACCAAGCCCTGTCCTGTAGTGTACGGGCAGTAGACGGTGGCCTAACCGTTCTACCTAACCATACGCCAATTTTGGCACCGCTAGAACTTAGCGTTGTCAAGGTAGTGCGGGTACATGAAGGCTTTACTGATGACTTTATCGCCATTAATGGTGGCGTCTTGGAAATGCGCAACAATGAAGTAGAGATTATCTCTAACTATGCTATTCGTGGGAAAGACATTGATGAAGCTCAAGTCAGCGTTGAACAACAAGAAGCTGAGATTAATATGCAAGAAGCTATTGCTAACAAGGATAACAAGGCCTTTGTTGAGGCTAAGATTGAATTGGACCGGGCAATGAACAAGATTACGGCCTTCCGCCGCAAGCGAGGCCTCTAGGAAAAGGGCTGAATATCAGCCCTTTTTTCATGCCTAAGAGGGCAATTAACTCGCATTTTTAAGTGGGATGGGCTATAATGGAATGTTATTTAAAGTCAGAAAGGAAGCGCTCATGTCAGCTTATGTTATTTTAGTCAGACTCTGTCTGGCCATCCTCTTCGCTGGGGTTATCGGTTATGACCGCCAACGTAAGAATCGGCCGGCCGGTCTGCGTACCCATATTTTAGTCTGTATCGGAGCTACCGCTATCTCCATGATTCAAGCGGCGGTCTTCTATCAAAAAATGCACGGTTTCCCTGAAATCGAAGTGGACCAAGTGCGTTTGCTAGCGCCTATTGTCAGCGGGATTGGTTTCTTAGGTGCTGGGACCATTGTGGTCACCAAGCAAAGGGTTGCTGGCCTGACTACGGCTGCTTCCCTCTGGACAACTGCGGCGCTGGGGATAGCCCTCGGTATGGGTTACTATGAAATTGCTGGTTTAACCTTCTTAGGGGTGATTTTCTCCCTAACGGTCATTCGCTTTATTGTCCGCATCCCGGATGTTCGTCGCTTGGAAATTCAATATGTGCACCGGGTGGCCACCAAGGAATTCTTTGCCGACTTCTTCAAGACCCACCACATTGAACTGACCGATGTTCAATTCGATGTAACCAATGTAGACGGCAAGAAGATTTACCGCAATACCTTTACCATCCACTTGCCTAAGGACCTAACTCACGTCCAATTAATCGAAGAATTATCCACTAATCCAGATATTATGAAAGTTCGCCTAGTCTCAATTAATGAATAGCTTGTCATGACTCAACTTTTCTGCTACACTTAGTGTATTCACATAAGAGACGATGAAGAGAAGGGGTTCAACCGCCTAATCCAGAGAGGAAGCCTCAGGCTGAAAGCTTCCACAGGATGAACCAAGTAGCTCAGAGTATCAGGTGCCAACGACAGCCCGCTGTCCAGTAGTCCCTGACGGAGGAGACACTCCGATAGCAACAGACGAGTGATAAACTTAGGTGGTACCGCGACTTAGCTCGCCCTAGGCAGCCTTGTGCTGACTAGGGCGATTTTTATTTTGCCCCCGAGACTTCATCAATCAAAGCAAACCAATCATCAACCATCAGGAGGATTCTTATGACCAAAGAACTATCAACCAAGTATAATCCCCAGGCCATTGAAGCCGGGAAATACGAAGAGTGGTTAGAACGTGGCGTCTTTAAGCCATCGGAAGACCCAGAAGCAGAGCCTTATTCCATTGTCATTCCACCACCAAACGTAACCGGTAAACTCCACCTGGGCCATGCCTGGGACGTGACCTTGCAAGATATGATTATTCGTCAGAAACGTATGCAAGGCTTTGACACCCTCTGGTTACCAGGGATGGACCATGCTGGGATTGCCACTCAAGCCAAGGTCGAAGAAAAATTACGTGGCCAAGGCCTGTCTCGCTATGACCTGGGCCGGGAGAAATTCCTGGAACAAACCTGGGCTTGGAAGGACGAATATGCCGGCCACATTCGTCAACAATGGGCTAAGATGGGGATTTCTGTCGACTATAGCCGTGAACGCTTTACTCTGGATGAGGGCTTGTCAGAAGCCGTTAAGAAGGTTTTCGTAACCCTCTATGAGAAGGACTTGCTCTACCGTGGCGAATACATCATCAACTGGGACCCAGCAGCTAAGACTTCCTTATCTGATATCGAAGTCATCCATAAGGATGTAGAGGGCGCCTTCTACCACATGAAGTATCCTTTGGCAGACGCTTCTGGCTACTTAGAAGTGGCGACTACCCGTCCTGAAACCCTCTTAGGGGATACAGCCGTGGCAGTCCATCCAGATGATGAGCGTTATCAAGCCTTGATTGGTAAGAAGGTCATCTTGCCACTGATGAATCGTGAAATTCCAATTATTGCCGATGAATATGTGGAGCAAGACTTTGGGACTGGGGTCGTAAAAATTACGCCAGCTCACGACCCGAATGACTTTGAAGTGGGTAACCGTCATGACCTGCCACGTATTAATGTCATGAACGATGATGCTACCATGAACGAATTAGCTGGCAAGTACCAAGGCATGGATCGTTTTGCTGCACGTAAGGCTGTTGTAGCGGACTTAGAAGCTGCTGGCCTCTTAGTTAAGATTGAACAACACTTACACTCTGTGGGTCACTCTGAGCGGACTGGCGTGGTAGTAGAACCTCGTCTGTCGACTCAATGGTTCGTCCGCATGGGGCCTTTGGCTGAGCAAGCCATTGCCGCTCAGAAGGCTCAAGGGGAGAATACCGTTAACTTCTACCCACCGCGCTTTAACGATGCCTACATTCGTTGGATGGAAAACATTCACGACTGGGTAGTATCTCGTCAACTCTGGTGGGGGCACCAAATCCCAGCCTGGTACCACAATGAGACAGGTGAGGTTTATGTGGGCATGGAAGCACCTGCAGATAGCCAAAACTGGACCCAAGATCCAGACGTCTTAGATACCTGGTTCTCAAGTGCCCTCTGGCCATTCTCAACTATGGGTTGGCCTGATGAAGACTCAGCTGACTTCAAACGCTACTTCCCTAACAACACCTTGGTAACGGGCTATGACATCCTGACCTTCTGGGTTAGCCGCATGATGTTCCAGAGTCTGGAATTTACCGGTCGTCGTCCTTTCCAAAATGTCCTCATCCATGGTTTGATTCGGGATGCGGAAGGTCGCAAGATGTCCAAGTCCCTGGGTAATGGGGTGGACCCAATGGATGTCATCGAGCAGTATGGGGTAGACTCCCTGCGTTGGTTCCTAGCCAATGGTTCAGCACCTGGCCAAGATGTCCGCTTCTCGACTGATAAGATGGATGCAGCTTGGAACTTCATCAACAAGATTTGGAATGCCAGCCGTTATGTGCTCATGAACGTGGGCGACTTGACCTTGGATAACTTGTCCATTGGCCAAGACTTGACCCTAGCGGACCGTTGGATTCTAGCACGTATCCAAACCACCATTGCAGATGTGACCCGTCTCTTCGAACGCTTTGAGTTCGGGGAAGCTGGCCGTATCCTCTATAGCTTCATCTGGGACGACTACTGTGACTGGTACATTGAAATGACCAAGGAGCAACTCCAAGACAAGGAAGCCGCTAATACAACCACCAAATCTATTTTGGTCTTCGTCTTAGATCAATTCCTGCGTCTGCTCCACCCAATCATGCCATTTGTGACGGAAGAAATCTGGCAACAAATTGGTGGCCAAGATAAGTCCATCGTGGTGGCGGACTACCCACGTCTAATGGAGGCATATCAAGATAGCCAAGTGGAGGCCCAAATGGCCCAATTAATGGAATTGATTCGTGCCGTGCGGACCATCCGTAACGAGATGAACACGCCATTATCTAAGCCGGTAGATCTCTACATTAAGGTCCAAGATCCAGCAGGCCAAGCCCTCTTAGAGGCTAACCAAGCCTACATCAAGCGCTTCTGTAACCCAGCGCAGCTGGTGATCAGTCAAGCGCCTGAGCATCCGGAAGAAGTGGTCACCCAAGTCTTGAGCTTCGCTGAGATTTTAATGCCACTTAAGGGCTTGATTAAGCTAGAAGATGAATTAGCCCGTCTGGAAGGCGAACAAGCTAAGTTGGAAAAAGAAGTCGCACGTATTGACGGCAAATTGTCTAACGAGAAATTCGTTTCACGCGCGCCTGAGCATGTGGTGGCGGAAGAACGCAACAAGCGTCAAGGCTACCTTAGCCAATTAGAGACCGTTAAGGAACGTATTCAACAAGTAAAAGACTTAATGTAAGCAGAAAGATAGTAGAAGGCTAGGACGGGCGTCCTAGCCTTCGGTCTATGCCTTGATTTTAGTTACTTGATTAAGAGGAGGATGTCATGGGACAAGAAATTACAAGTATTGAAGCCGCACATGATTGGCTCAGTCGCCAGACCAGTCACCAGCTTAGACCAGGATTTGACCGCATGCGCCATGCTTTAAGCCTGTTAGGCCAGCCACAAGCGTCTCTACCAAGCATTATTCAACTAGCTGGTACCAATGGCAAGGGCTCAACCTTGGCCTACTTACAGGGTTTGTTTATCAGCCAAGGGCTGAGAGTAGGGGCCTTTTCCTCACCCCATATCCTGGCCTTCAACGAGCGACTCATGGTAAACGGCCAGCCCATTGAGGATGAGAAACTACTGGCATTGGTCCGTACTATGGTTGAGCTTAATGAAAAATTGACGGCTCAAGATTGGGGTCCGCTCTCTGGCTTTGAGCTCTATACCGTCATGATGTTAGTCTATTTTAGCCAATGTCAGCTTGATGTCTGCCTGATTGAAGTAGGGGTAGGGGGGCTCTGGGATTGCACCAATGTGTTGGAGGCTGATATGGCCCTAATTACCACCATTGGCTTTGATCACCAGGACCGACTAGGCCATAGTCTAGCGGAGATTGCCCAGCAAAAATTTGGCATTATTAAGCCAAGCACTAAGATAGTGGGGCTGGGGCGACTGCCACAAGAAGCCTTGGCAGTCTTGCCTGAAATGCTGGTTAATCTCAACTTCCAGGGGGAGCTTATGCAACTAGGCTGGGATTTCAATGCCACTCCTGTGCAAGAAAGCAAAGGGCTGGCTAAGCGGAGCTGGCAAGTGACTTTGCCATCAGGGCGACACTTTGACCAGGTGACCATTGCTATGTTAGGTCAGCACCAAGGGGATAATCTAGCCCTAGCCTTGGCTAGCTTTGAGGCTTGGATGAATCAAATGAAACGTGAAATTGACTGGGATCAGGCCCTAGCTGCTCTAGAACAGGTAAACTGGCAGGGGCGTCTAGAGTGCTTAAGTCAGTCGCCACTTATTTTGGTTGATGGTGCTCATAATAGTCAAGGGCTCCAAGCCTTGGATGACTTCCTGACGCATGATTTGGCAGATTACCAGGTGACGGTAATTTTTGCTGGCCTCAAGCGTAAGGACCAGGCCAGCCACCTAAATTATCTGAATAAGTGGGCGGAAGAGGGTATGGCAGTCTATCTGTCGACCTTTGACTATCCTGGTGCCATGACACAAGCTGATTGGCAGGCGCAAACAGCTTTGCCTTTCTTAGACTGGCAGCCTAAGCTAGCCGACTATCAAGTTAGCAAGCAGGAAGCGAAAAAAGCCTTGATTTTGACTGGGTCTCTCTATTTTATTAGTCAGGTTAAGGAATTTTTGAAATAAATTATATATAAAATTAAATTACAAAAACCGGTACCGAAATTGGTCAAAAAAATAAAGCGATGGAAGTTCCATCGCTTTTTGTGTGTTAATTGGCATTAAGCTAATTTTTCAACATTTGCTGCTTGAGGACCACGAGCGCCTTCTTCAACTTCGAAGTTAACAACTTGGCCTTCTTCTAAGGTTTTATAGCCTTCACCCAAAATCGCAGAAAAGTGAACGAATACATCGTTGCCGTTTTCGCGTTCGATAAAACCGAAGCCTTTTTCTGAGTTAAACCATTTTACCTTACCTTGCTCCATTATGCAATTCCTCCTTGTGCTGTCGCACAGTCTATATTATATTCTAGCCGTCGTTAGAAGGTGATAGGGACATCGCGATCTTACTAAACATAAAATATAAGTTTATTATAGCACTCACCATACAAATTGCAAGCGTTATACTAAAAATAATTGGAAATACTATGCATATCTATTAAAGATACTGACGCAACTTATTGGTTGTACGGACAATTTAGTGGAATAGTTTAGTCGTTTCCCGCAAGCTAATATAGTCATCATGGCCAATAATAAAGTGATCTAGCAGTTCGATGCCCATCAAATCGCCACATTGAATCATACGTTGGGTGAAGTGCAGGTCAGCCTGAGAAGGCTCAGGATCCCCAGAGGGATGGTTGTGGGCGATGATGAGGCGGGCAGTCGGATACTTGACGGCTTCCTTGAAGATTTCGCGGGGATGGGCCACGCTAGCATTGACCGAGCCAATAAAGATAATCTGTTGGCGAATGACCTGATTCTTGCTGTTTAGGAAGAGGGCCATGAGGTGCTCCTGTTGCATATCGCAGAGGGCGTCATGTAACCACTGGCCAGCAGCTTTGGTGGAGGTAAGGGTGCCCAGCTTAGGTGGCCGCTTTTGGGCAATGCGTTGGCCAAGTTCGATGCAGGCTTGAAGTTGGATGGCCTTGACGGGCCCGATGCCCTTAATGGCTTCAAACTGATCTAGACTGGCAGACTTGAGCTCGCTCAAGTCCCGAAAATGGGTCAGGATAGCTAGGGATAAGTCTAGGACTCCCAAGTCTTGACTGCCGGTCCCTAACAGGATGGCCAGCAATTCTTGGTTAGAGAGGGCCTTGGCGCCAAAGTTGACCAGTCGTTCCCTGGGTAGGCTATCGGGAGGTAACTCTCTTAGGTAGCTGACAGTTTTTCTCATAAAAATCACTCCTCATATATATATAGCCCAAAGGGGTGGCGTTCGCATTTTTTAGGGCCAAGATTTTTAAGGCGGAGGCGTGTCAGGCAAATTTCAAATATTTCAACGGTCAAGAGTAGAATGAAGGGGGCTTTTTTGCTATAATGGATTGTAGCTATAATTTCTAGTGAAGGAGGACATCTTAATGGCTTTATTCGGCAAGCAACGCTTAGGGATTGATCTAGGGACCGATAATACCATCATTTACATTGAGAATAAGGGCATTGCGTTAAGAGAACCTTCTATTATCGCAATCAATTCAGAAACCAAAGAAGTCGTGGCTTATGGCAAGGAGGCAGCGGCTTTAGTTGGGCGTACGTCCGACAAATATGAAACCATTCATCCCATCCAAGATGGGGTCATCGCAGATTTTTCCTTGACCAAGCAACTCTTGGCTTTCTTCATCAAGAAGGCCCTCCACCGCAGTTTGTCTAAGCCTGAGGTGGTTATCTCAGTCCCAAGCAATATTTCCAAGGTTGAGCGTCGTGCCGTTGTGGATGCCCTCAAGGACCTAGGAATTGGCCGGGCTATGATTATTGATGAATCTTTCTCGGCAGCCGTAGGGGCTAATTTGCCGATTTATGAGCCACGTGGCCATCTCCTAGTCGATATTGGCGCGGGGACTACTAATATTGCCCTAATTTCCTATGGTGAAGTAGTCAAATCCTTGACCTCGCGGGCAGCAGGTAATGCTATGAACCAAGCCATTAAGGAATTAGTGCGAACCCATTACCACTTGGTGATTGGGGACCAGGCAGCGGAAGACTTGAAGCTGTCCATTGGTAATGCCGCTTATGCAGATTATGACAAAGAAGATACCCTGGTCGTCAAAGGCCGTAATTCGGGCACTGGTCTGCCTGACAGCAAGGAAGTCACAGCAGCCGTTGTGGCCCAAGGCCTAGACGAAGTCATTCGCCAAATTGCGATCGGCATCCGCCAGGTCTTAGAAGTGACGCCGCCTGAATTGGCTGCGGACATTAGCGAGAATGGCATTGTCTTAACCGGGGGCGCAGCCCTCTTGAAACGCCTGCCTGAACGCTTGCATGATAGCGTGGGCGTACCCGTTCATTTGAGTCAGCAGCCTATTGATGCCGTGGCGATTGGGGCTGGCAAGATGCTTAAGACTATGACTGACCAAGCCAAAGAAAAAGAGCGGAATGCGCGTTAGGCAGAAAAGGAGATATACTTGAATGTTAAATAATAAGAAATTAATCTGGATACTCCTGTCTGCCATCGCAGTAGTATCCGTGGTCGCCTACACCATGATTAATGGGGCCAACAATGCGGTGACCAGTGCCATTAATGATGCGACCGCCTGGGGTGGCCGTCTCTTTTCTGAGCCGGTCTCCATGGTCGTGCGCTTCGTGGATTCAGTCGACAACTTGATTAACACCCATGAAGAAAACCAACACTTAAAAGAAAAAATCGATAAGATTTACGAACTCCAAGTGCGGGTAGCCGATTTAGAGGCTGAAAACGGCAAGATGAAGCAAGAACTTAACTTGACCGAGTCCCTGTCCGAATATACCACTGTTCATGCGACCGTTATTGCCCGGAATCCCGATCAATGGATGGAGAGTCTGGTGATTAACGTAGGGGCTAACGAGGGCATCCAGAAGAACATGTCGGTTATGTCTGGTAACGGCTTGATTGGCCGTATTATCGAAGTTAACCCAACCAGTTCTAAGGTCCTACTCCTGTCCAATGAACAATCCAATGACGGTAAGGTAGCGGCTAGCATTCAGATTAAGTCTGGTTCAGCCAACGGCATTATCTCCGGCTATGACCGCAAAACTAAGGAATACTTGATGACGCAAGTTGACCCAACTGTTCAAGTGGCAGCCGGGGACTTGGTTCAGACCTCTGGCTTAGGGGGCGTGACGCCATCTTCACTCTTAATCGGGGAAGTGACCGAAGCCAAGATGGATGACTATGGTCTCTTCCAAACGGTTCGGATTAAGCCAGCCGGTGAAATGACAGATATCCGCTTTGTGACGGTTATTAAGCGTCAGGGACGGAGTGAGTAAGTATGAAGGTTACTAGAGAACGCAAATTACGTTGGTTTATCCCGCTAGTCTTCTTCTTCTCCATTATCATCGATTCCGCCTTGCCAGCTATCTTCCCAGCTGAGTTTTTGGCTGATAGTCAGCGGATTGTCAGTCATCTTATGCTCTATTGGGTCATCACCTTTGCTTTCTATTTCCGTGAGCGTGAAGTCCTCCTCTATAGCCTCTTGTTTGGGGTGGTTGCAGATAGCTATAACACGACGATTATTGGGGTTTTCGCCTTTGGCTATTGGTTCATCGCCTATTGTGTGACTCGAATTAAACGTTATCTGCCTAAGCGTGGGTTGGTGCATTTTATGCTCTTTATCGTCTTAATCAGTCTCTTGGACTTTGCTATCTTTGTCTTCTATCGGGAGACAGGCTATACCCAGGTGACCTTGAGTCGCTTTATTATGGAGAACTTGGTACCGACCTTGATTTTCAATACGGTCCTATCCTTTGTCCTCTATTTCCCAACCCGGTCTATTCTGACCTGGTTAGGTTACGAGAATTACTATATCGTTTAAAACTGACTCCGTGCTTAGCGCGGAGTTTTTTGATGGGTGGATATAGTCAAATGTTTTGACTAACTTTGAAATTATATGCTAAGCTAGTCATAAGGTAAATTGAAGGAGGAGGGTGACCATGACAAAATCACCAATTGATCGCCGCTATATACGGCTCTGGGACCAACAAGTGTGTCTCTTTGAATGCTATGCCCGCCGGGTGGGCCTCCAAGGTAAGAGTCTGGTCATCTTGCTCTGGCTCTATCACTCGCCAAATGGCTGCTCACAAGGTTATCTGGCCGAGAAGACCCAGTCCACCAAACAGGTAGTCCACGCTACTATTAAGAGCTGGCTAGCCAAGGGCTATGTCAGCCTATGTTCAAACACGAAAGACAAGCGGCAGAAGAAGGTGTGCCTGATGCCAGAGGGTTTGGCCTTTGCTGAGCCTATTATCAGCCGCCTACATGCCATGGAGCAAGCGGCTATAGCTGATTTTTCGGAGCAAGAATTGGACCAGCTGGTCGCCTTAAGCTCACGCTATGCAACCGCCTTAGAGGCTCAAATGAAGGAGATGACCTTATGATAAGATTTGAAGCAGTAAGTAAAGAATTTGACGGGGCACGAGCCCTAGATAATTTGACTTTTGAGATAAAAGCAGGGGGGTTTTTCATCTTAGTTGGTAAAAGTGGGAGCGGCAAGACCACTACGCTTAAGATGATTAACCGCCTGATTGAGCCGAGTCAGGGCAAAATCTATCGGAATAATCAAGCCATTAAAGACCTTGACCTTAGAAGCTTGCGCCTGGATACGGGTTATGTCCTCCAGCAGGGGGCGCTCTTTCCAAATTTGACGGTGGAAGAGAATATCGAACTCATCCCTGAAATGAAAAAATGGCCCAAGGCCAAGCGTCAGCAAGCCGTCCAGGACTTAATGACTAAGGTAGGCTTGGCGCCAGACAAATATAAGGGCCGTTATCCAAGTCAACTGTCAGGTGGGGAACAGCAGCGGGTAGGGATCCTGCGAGCTATCATCTCTCAGCCTCAATTATTGTTAATGGATGAACCTTTTAGTGCCTTAGACCCCCTTTCTAAGACCCAGCTCCAGGATTTAATCAAGCAATTGCACCAAGAATTAGGCTTGACTATCGTTTTCGTCACCCATGATATGCAGGAAGCTCTTAAATTAGGGGACCGGATTTGCGTCATGCACGAAGGGCAGATTCTGCAAATGGCGGATCCTGCCACTATCCTAGCAGAACCAGCTAATGAGACAGTCGCCCAATTCTTTAAGGGAGGTGAGCAGCATGCATAACTTAGTAGAGGTCTTTATTAATCGTTTTGGTGATTGGCAGACGGCTATTTGGCAACATCTGCAAATATCCTTGGCGGCCCTCTTGCTAGCCATTTTGATTGCTGTACCACTCTCCATTATTCTGGTTAACTATCGTCGTTTGGCGTCTTGGATGCTGCAGTTAACGGGGATTGTGCAGACAATTCCCTCACTGGCAATCTTGGGCTTACTGATTCCCTTTATTGGGATTGGAACTCTGCCGGCCATTGTGACCCTAGTGGTCTACGGGCTCTTTCCAATTGTGCAAAATACCATCACTGCCTTCTGGGAGTTAGACCCTCAACTGGAAGAAGCAGCGACAGCCTTTGGTATGACGCGTTGGGAAAAACTACGTAAGTATCAGCTTGCTCTGGCTATGCCGGTCATGATGTCTGGCATTCGGACGGCCGCCGTCATGATTATCGGGACTGCGACTTTGGCGGCCTTGATTGGGGCGGGAGGCTTGGGTAGCCTCATTCTCTTAGGGATTGACCGCAATGATTCTGCCTTAATCTTGATTGGGGCCATTAGCTCGGCATTCTTGGCAGTGGTCATTAGCTTAATTCTGGGAGGGCTGACAAAGCGGCGTCCTAAGACCTTGCTTTTAAGCTTCTTAACAACAGCGATCTTAGTGGTGGCAAGCTTTGCCCAACCTTATTTCCTACCAATGGGTAACAACAAGCTAATTATTGCAGGTAAATTAGGGGCAGAACCTGACATCTTGATTCATCTCTATAAGGAGTTAATTGAACAGGATAGCCACCTGCAAGTCGAAGTCAAGCCAAACTTTGGTAAGACCTCCTTCCTCTATGAAGCCCTTAAGGCCGGCAGTATCGATATCTATCCTGAATTCTCCGGGACCATTACAGCTTCGCTGCTAACCAATCCACCCCAGGTGACCAATGACCAGGAAGCCGTCTACGAGGCGGCGCGGGATGGCATTTACCAGCAGGATAAGTTAATTTATCTCAAGCCTATGGCCTACCAAAATACCTATGCTATCGCGGTCAAAGAAGCCTATGCCATGGAGCATGGCTTAGAGACCATATCGGACTTGAAGAAGGTAGAATCGACAGCTCGCACTGGTTTTTCCTTAGAGTTTAATGACCGTCCTGATGGTAAAAAAGGGCTAGAGTCCCTCTATGGTCTAAAACTTAACATTCAAACCATGGAACCGGCCTTACGTTATCAGGCGCTAGAACTGGATAAGCTGGATATCATCGAAGTGTATTCGACGGATAGTCAGATTATCAAGTATGGCCTCAAACTCCTACAAGATGATAAACATCTCTTCCCACCATATCAGGGGGCACCACTCTTACGAGAGGAGACGCTTAAGCAGCATCCTGAGTTAGAGGGCATCCTCAACAAACTTCATAAGAAGATTACGGCGACCGAGATGGCTACCATGAACTATCAAGTTGACGTGGAAGGCAAATCAGCCAAGGAAGTGGCCCATGACTTCTTGTTACGCCAAGGTCTTCTTAAGTAGGGTAAAAAAACTAGGAAATTAGGACTTGAACTTTTCTAAGAAGTCACTACTAGCAGTTGACTTTGCTAGCGGGATGGTCTATAATATGACTGTTGTTTATGTGTAGCACCACATCTGCAACCGCGCAAGTTGAGTCTAAGTGCCAGTTTTGGCCACTTAACATGGCGAGTCTAAGTGCAGGGGATCAACCCCGAAAGAAAAATAAAGGAGGTGCTTGAATGTACGCAATTATCAAAACAGGCGGAAAGCAAGTAAAAGTAGAAGTAGGTCAAACAATCTTCGTTGAAAAACTCAACGCAGAAGCAGGCGAAACTGTTACCTTTGACCAAGTAGTCTTAGTAGGTGGCGAATCAACTAAAGTTGGGACTCCATTAGTAGAAGGCGCTTCTGTAGTGGCTAAAGTTGAAAAACAAGGCCGTGCTAAGAAAGTCGTAACGTTTAAATACAAACGTCGTAAAGACTCTCATCGCAAACAAGGTCACCGTCAACCTTACACTAAATTAGTTGTTGAAGCGATCAACGCTTAATTCTTATGATTAAGATCAAAGGCCAAGTGGATACCAAAGGCGCTATCCGTCAACTGGAACTGTCCGGTCATGCCGGTGCAGGGGAGTATGGCGAGGATATTGTCTGTGCGGCAGTATCAAGCCAGGTTATCTCAGTAGAGAATTCACTTGAACGATTAGTCGGGCTGCCCTACGATGTCCAAGTCGATGAGGTAGCAGGTGGCTACTTGAAGCTGACGGTTCCGGCTTGCTCTAATAAGCAACAGGAGCATGATGCGCAAGTCTTATTGCGTCATTTGGTGTATGCTTTGGAAGTCCTAGCTGACAATTATCCAGAGTTTATACACCTGAAGATTAACCAAGCAAAATAGGAGGTGCTCGAGAATGTTGAAATTAAACTTACAATTATTCGCCCACAAAAAAGGGGGGGGTTCGACTTCTAACGGTCGTGACTCTCGTGCAAAACGTTTAGGTGCTAAGGCAGCTGACGGCCAAACCATCACTGGTGGTTCTATCTTATACCGTCAACGCGGTACTAAAATCCACCCAGGGGTAAACGTTGGTAAAGGTGGCGACGACACATTGTTCGCATTAGTGGACGGCGTGGTACGTTTCGAACGTAAAGGTCGCGACAAGAAACAAGTTTCTGTCTACCCAGTAGCAGTTGAAGCTTAATAATGAGAGAGGTTAGGACTTGGTCCTAGCCTCTTTTTTGCTTCTTATTGAGTGTAAAATCTGGATCTATGCCCATTTGCCGGGCTTTTGAGTAGCTATGGGTTTCTTCATGCTCAGTCCTATGGTATAATATGTGTACTATGTAGGGAGGCCTATCACAGCATGCAAAAAGCAAAGCATCCGAATCATGCCAAGCAGTCAGGACAGCACTTCTTGGCCCAGATTCGCTATAACTTCAGCCGTATGGATTGGTGGATACTCTTGATTGTCGGTCTATTGAGTGTCTATAGCCTGATTATGGTCTATAGTTCAACACAATATTTATTGGAGAACGGGGCAACAGTTCCCATGCCGCTGCATTATCTTAGCCGCCAAATGTTTGGGATTGGCTTAGGGCTAGCGGTATCGGCAGTGGCTATTTGCCTGCCTTATCGACTCTATATTGAGCCTTTCTGGCTCTTTATAGCCAATGGCCTGATTGCCTTCTTAATCTTACTGACGCGTTTTATCGGGGTATCCGGTGGTGGGGCCAAAAGTTGGCTCAGCTTTATGGGCTTGAACTTCCAACCAGGTGAGTTGGCTAAGATTGGTTTGATTCTCTTGATGGGCATTCTTTGTGTCAAGTCAAGACGTGAAGTGCTACTAACTAAAGAACGTTGGTTTGCCAATATGGACTATGAATCTGTCATTTCCATCGGTTTGATGCTTTTGGATTTAGTCCTCATTTTTTTCCAGCCTGATATGGGGATGTTTATGATTATTTCAGCCACTTTATTGTTGGTGGCCTTAGCCTTAGTCATGAATAGCAAAACCCAAAAAGGCGTCTTATTAGCACTTGCATTAGTAGGTGTCGGGCTTGTCACCTGGATTTATACCAATGCGGATAAACTGGCGACCAGTGACCATTATCAATTACGGCGCTTTGGTTCCTTTGTTAACCCCTTTAAGTATGCCAAGGCAGCGGGTTACCAATTAGTCAACGCCTATATCGCCATAAGTCGTGGTGGACTCTTTGGCCGAGGGATAGGGCATTCCTTGACCAAACAAGAAGGCTTGCCAGCGGGTCATACGGACTATATTTTGGCGGTGATTGGGGAAGAGTCAGGCCTAGTGGGCTTAGTCGTGGTAGTCTTACTACTATCGGCCTTAATTTTCCTCTGCTTCCGTTGGGCCGCCAAGAGTCAAGATACCTTCCGACGCGCTGTCTTCACCGGGATTGGCTGTCTGCTCTTAGTTCAATCAAGCCTCAATATCGGCGGGGTATCCGGCTTGGTGCCTCTGACCGGGGTTACCTTACCCTTTGTCTCCTATGGGGGGACCAGTATGGTCTTGACTATGATGTTGGTCGGGGTCTTACAAGTCATGATTATTGAAGAAAAGCGGGTCTTAGAAGCGCAAGTCTCGCAAGTAAAGGAGGACTATCATGGAATTTAAGATGGTCAAGCGTAAAGAGCTCATTGTCTGGCTCTATTCCTTGAAACAAGTCAAGAACATTCGAAAATACGGGCATGTTCACTATATTAGTGATCGTCTACGTTATGTGGTACTCTACGTTAATGCCAATCAAGTAGACCAAGTGACCCAACAACTCAATCGCCTACACTTCGTTCGTAAGGTGGAAGCTTCCATGCGCGATGACATTGATATGACCTTTAAAGATGCCATTCCTAACCGTAAGGATCCGGACCTCAAACCAGAGAGCGGGAAAGGCAACTTGGCCGGCCAACACAAGGATAATTTCTTATCTGATTTGGCCTCTTCACTAGATAAGAACGAGGCGGCCGCTGAGAGTGGGGCGCCAGCATGAGAGTAGTTGCAGGACGTTATGGCAGTCGTCCACTTAAGCCTGTTCCAGGTCTCAACACGCGGCCTACTACCGACAAAATTAAGGAAGCCATCTTCTCATCTTTGGGTGGCTTTTTTGATGGCGGCCTCTGCCTGGATTTCTATGGGGGGAGTGGAGCTCTGGCTATTGAAGCGGTCTCCCGCGGTATGGACCGCGCGATCATGACGGAAAAGTACCGTCCGGCCTTGCAGACCATTAAGCAAAATGTCGCCGTGACCAAGGAAGAAGACCGCTTCACGGTCTTAGCCGGAGACAATCGCAAGAGTCTTCAGAGCCTAAAAGTCTCAGAAGCAGACTTGGTTTTTGACCTAGTCTTATTGGATCCACCTTATGCCAAACAGAAACTGGTAGAGGATATGGAATGGCTACAAGCCCAAGGCTTAATCGACCCTGAAACGACCCTGGTCTGCGAGACCGATGATGTGACGGATTTGCCAGAGGTCATTGCAGGCTATCAACGCTATCAACACAAACGCTATGGCCAAACCCAGATTCATTTCTACGGGATGCCAGAAGCGGATTAAGGAGGAAGGCTTATGGCCGACAGACAAGAAACCGTGGCCCTCTTTGCAGGGAGTTTTGATCCCATTACCTTGGGACATGTGGATTTGATTGAACGGGCCAGTCGCCTTTTCAATCGTCTCTATGTAGTGGTGGGAGTTAATGCCCTCAAACAGCCACTCTTCAGCTTAGAAGAGCGCTTAGGTCATTTGCAGGCTTGCTTGGGTCATTTACCTAATGTGTCAATCCAGGTGCTAGAAGGCCAACTCATGGCCGACCTAGCCAAAGAACTTGGGGCCATCTGCCTAGTTCGTGGTCTGCGCCATTCAGGGGATTATGTCTATGAATTACCCATTGCCCAAGCCAATCGAGGCCTCAATCCTGACCTGGAGACTATTTTCCTGCAAGCCCAGCCAGCCTATCAGCACATTAGCTCTAGCCTAGTCAAGGAAATTGCCAGCTATGGCGGCGATTTGACCAGTTTGGTGCCAGCTAACCTTCTTGGTCCTCTCCAGTCTAAATATCAAAGTAAAATAAGCGACTGAATCTAGGGATTCAGCGCTTTTTTTAATGGGCTCAATGACGCCTTTTTCCTTTATTTTAGGGCTAAGGATTGGTAAAATAAAAGAGATGTCAAAAGAGAAAGAGGGAGACCATGAAGCTATTATTTGTTGGCGATATTGTGGGCACTGCGGGTATGGAGGCCTTAACTAGCTATCTGCCTTATCTTAAGCAAACCCACCGGCCCCAAGTAACCATCGTCAATGCGGAGAATGCCGCCGATGGCCGAGGCTTGACCGAGAAACTCTACAAGCAAATTTTAAGCCTGGGTGTAGAAGCTATTACCCTGGGCAACCATGCCTTTGATAACCGGGACCTCTATAACTTCATCGAAGGAGCCAAGCCTTTGGTCCGTCCGGCTAACTTGCCGGCCACAACGCCAGGCAAGGGTATCCACTATGTGCGCTATAACCAACATCAAGTGGCGGTCATAAATGTCCTGGGCACTGTCTTTATGAACCCAGTCACCAGTCCCTTTCTCATGATTGATGAACTAGTAGATCAGGCCCGCGAGCAAACGCCTTTTATCTTTGTAGATTGCCATGCGGAAGCGACTAGCGAAAAGTTGGCCCTGGCCCATTATTTAGATGGCCGTGTGTCGGCTGTCGTCGGGACCCATACCCATGTTCAAACTAACGATGCCAAGGTCTTGGCGGGAGGCACTGCCAGTCTGACTGACGTTGGCATGACAGGAGCTCAAGACAGTATCCTGGGCTTTGCGGCCAAGGAAGTCATTCAGCGCTTCACCAGCCAGTTGCCAAGACGCCTAGTTCAAGAAAGCAAGGGGCCACTGGTGCTCAGTGCCTGTCTGATTAATTTAGATGATAAGACAGGGCTCGCTAAGTCCATTGTTCCTATTCAGGTGACCCAGGAGTCCCTAAGCAAATACTATTAAGAAGGGAGGACACCCTCCGTGGCTGCAGAAGCTAAAATGACGCCCATGATGGCGCAGTATCATGAAATTAAAGCCCAATATCCGGATGCCTTCCTTTTCTATCGTTTGGGGGATTTCTATGAGATGTTCTTCGACGATGCCCTTAAGGCTGCCAAGATACTGGAAATTACCTTGACCTCTCGCAATAAGAAGGCTGACAATCCCATTCCCATGTGTGGGGTCCCTTATCATTCCGCCAAAGACTATATCAAACGTTTGATTGAGTCGGGTAATAAGGTGGCCATCTGCGAGCAGGTGGAAGATCCTAAATTAACCAAGGGCATGGTCAAACGGGAAGTGGTTCAAGTCATTACCCCTGGGACCCTTATTGAAGAAGAAGCTCTTGAGGTCAAGGAGAATAACTACTTAGTAGCCTTGCGCCAGGAAGGCAAGACCTTCTACCTGGCGGCCATTGATGTCTCCACTGGGGAAATCAAGGTCACCCAGACACCAAGACAAGCCCAGCTCTTTAGTGAGCTCTATGCCCTCAAACCAAGCGAGATAGTAGTCGATAGCAGTCTGGATACCGAGCTCAAAGACCAAATTATCCAGCACTTGGCCATTTATCTGTCTAGCTTTGACCTGACTGACCAGACGGAAGTTGGGACCCAGTGGGTGCTAGACCAAGCCAGCCCTCAAGAAGCCAGCCTCTTGAATCTCCTGCTGGCCTATCTCTACAGTATTCAAAAACAAGCTCTAGGTCATTTGCAGCCTGTTGTCCGTTATGCCTTAGCTGACTATCTGCAGATGAATCATTTTGCTAAAAGTCAGTTGGAATTAACCAAGTCTCTGAGAACAGGGCGTAAGAAGGGCAGCCTACTCTGGCTGATTGACCACACCAAGACGGCCATGGGTGGCCGCATGCTGCATCAGTGGCTAGAAAAGCCCCTGATTGACGAAGGTATTTTGCGCCAGCGCCACCAACAGGTCGCCCAGCTCATGTCGGCCTATTTTGAACGCTTGGACTTGATTGCGGCCTTTGAGACTGTCTATGACTTAGAACGTCTGGTGACGCGGATTAGTCTGGGGACTGCCAATGCTCGTGACGTGGACCATTTGCGTCAATCCCTTGGCCAGATTCCGCATATTAATCGGATTTTAGACGGACTCAATGCTAGCCAGAATCAGGTGCTCTTTGAGCGCTTGCCGGACTTTCAGGAGCTCTATCAGCTCATTGACACAGTTTTAGCGGATGAACCACCAATATCAGTGACCGAAGGCAATATCATTCGGCCGGGCTACCATGAGGAATTGGACCAATACCGGGATGCCTTAGCTAATGGCCACCAATGGTTGGCAGAATTACAACAACGTGAACGTGAAAGAACGGGGCTGAAAACCCTCAAAGTCGGCTACAACAAGGTTTTTGGCTACTACATTGAAATGAGCCGCCTTCAATCAGCTAACTTTGATGATCCGCGCTATATCCGCAAGCAAACCCTCAGTAATGCGGAGCGGTTTATTACGGAGGAACTCAAGCAACTTGAGACTACCATCCTGGGTGCCCAAGAAAAGGCCACCCAGTTAGAATACCAGCTCTTCACCGAGTTGCGCCAAGCCATTGCGGCTTATACAGGCCAGTTACAGACCTTGGCTAGCCAGATTGCCAGCCTAGATGTCTTGGCTAACTTTGCCAGTCTAAGTGAGCGGGAAGATTACTGCCAGCCAGAATTGGTGTCAGAAGCCAAGCATTTCCAACTGGAGGCTAGCCGCCATCCAGCCTTAGAAAAATTAATCGGTAAGGCTGCTTTTGTGCCTAATGACTTTGTCCTCTTACCAGACCAGCCTCTGCTGCTTTTAACAGGTCCTAACATGTCAGGGAAGAGTACCTATATGCGGCAGATTGCCTTCTGCGTCATTCTCAACCAGATTGGTTGTTTTGTGCCAGCCAAGTCGGCCAAGCTGCCAATTGTCGATAAGATTTTCACGCGTATTGGGGCTTCTGATGATATTTCCAGTGGTCAGTCGACCTTCATGGTGGAAATGATGGAAACCAATGTGGCCCTGCGTGAAGCAACGCCACGTTCTCTCCTGCTCTTCGACGAAATCGGACGGGGGACTGCCACCTTCGATGGCATGGCTCTAGCAGAAGCCATTCTTTATTATCTGGCTCAAGAAGTGCAAGCCGCTACCGTCTTCTCCACCCACTACCACGAATTGACTG
>NZ_CALLVK010000005.1:0-55181 GCF_938010525.1 uncultured Abiotrophia sp.
CGACTCAATCATACCGAAAATAAAAGAGCGAATGTTATCTGCAAAAAGAAAGCTTGGATTTTTTGCGATTTCAACAAAAAAAGCACTGTTTGTACTGACCCCAAAAAGTTAGACAAATAATTTAAGTGAAGGATTTAGTTCTGTATTGCACAGGACTAAGCCCTTTTTAGTTTTACCTTAATTCGTTTGTTGTTGTAGTACTCATTGTAGTCAACAATAGCTTGTTCCAATTGGTTAAGTGATTTAAATGTTTTCTCATAACCATAAAACATCTCAGACTTAAGAATACCAAAGAAGGATTCCATCATACCGTTGTCTGGTATGATGATGAAAGAGTACGGAACAGCCGATAGTCCTCAAAAAATTGCTTTTATGAACATCACTTTGGGAAGTATCATTTTCGGCGTACTCGTCATTCTTGGCACCTATATGATTGCAAAAGAAAGAAAAGCAAAGCGAAATATAACGTGTGAAAAGGAGTGAAAACTCCTTTTCTTTTTGCGAACCAGACTGAAACTTCCAAATTGTCTATTTATTTTATTGACACTACGAGCAACAGCGTAATGCGTGACATGCTTCTTCTATATCAGAATTGGACTCTTTCAGGCTGCTGTTCTAGCAAATAATCCTCTTAGCCTTAATCATAGAAATTCATTTTTGTTCATTTTTACATGACCCAGACTAGAAAATATTCAACACCTGACTGGGATTTATTTTAATGGGTTTTAACCTTTCTTGGTTAGATAAAAAAGAAGAACCATACAGTATAGAATCTGTATGGTTCTTTGCCCTACTTTTGGCCCATTTTGAAATAATTATATTTAATAACGCTCCAAGCATCTTCTAGAAATCACTTATATTTCCACATTTTTGATTATTTTCAATATGAAAAATTCTTACAGATTCATGCAGGGGGCTAGATGGCTTAAGGTCTTGGACTTTGAACCGGTTCGTTGTATTGGTCAAAGGTGATTTTACCTTGAATACGGTAGGTGCCTGCTAAATAGTTCAAGTGACGTGTTTTGCCCTCTTCAACAGTAAAGACCATATCCACTTCAAGGCTCTGAAGTCGGAAGTCCTTATCTACTTGGTAATTAAACTTAGGCTTGCTGGCAAAGAAAGCCGCGAAAGCATCCTCGTTAAAGATGTAGCGGATCAGTTCCGTGCTAATCTCTTTAGCGTCGGTTGGGTGGTCCGATTGATAAGCCCCATAAACCGCAGCTGCACTTAATAGATTCCACACAGCTTCGTGGTCGCGGTAAACCTTCTTCCCGTCTACATCCTCTCTCAGACGCAACTCGTAGCCATTCTCTAGCTCCTTAATCTCGTAAATCTCTGAGTAAAAGGCGATTTCTTCAGGCGTATAGAATTGATCCAAGCTACGTAATTGCTTAAGTGAGTCTTGAAATTCCTGAACTTCAGTCTTGATATCTAGACTTCTGACCTCTTCTGCATGGTTCTCCTTGCCATGAAGCTGCCCGTCTTTGACAGAGGCAATTAAGTGGTAGCCGCCCAAGAAGCTACCAATATCAAAGGAGCCAAATCCGGACGCTTGGTCCAAATCTACATTTGCTTCAAAATGGCCTCCTATGAGGATATCTTCCTCCTGGCTTGGGAGCGTATTGCTTATCTTCCACTCACCCTTAGTATGTACCGTCTGGGTGTTGACCATCTTCTTGACCGTCTCATTCAGTAATTGGTCCACGGACGGAGCTTGCGCACTAACGCTTGCTGGCGCCACCCCACCAGCCCCAGCCAAAAGGCCGCCAGCCATGGCCAGAAGGCTTATTTTTTTAAACCATTTCATCCACTTTCCTCCTCAACTACCCTAAGGCTTTTCTACTGACACCGCTTGGTCATATTGATCCAAGTCCGCTTCCAACTTGACATGGAAGATTCCTGTTAAGCCAGAGAATAGTTCCATCCCCTGGTCAATACTAAACTGAAAATCAATCGTAACATGGGTTACACGGAAATCCTTGTCGGTCTGCACCAGAATCTTTGGCTTACGAGCCATGAAAGCACCAAAGGCCTCTTCATTTAAGACATAGTCAATAAAGCTCGCAAAATCGCCATAGATGGTAGGGTTACTAGTCTCCAGCAGCACTTGGTGCAAGGCCTCTTGCTTGACCTGGTCCCATAACTGCTGATAGTCACGATAGAGCTGCTTGCCATCAATAGCTTCTGATAATTGCAAGAGGTAACCCTGATCTTCTTGGACACTCTTGAAATACTTCGCTAGCTCCCCCTTGTATTGAGGACTATTCCAAGTCTCCACCTGACGCAAATTCTCCAAGTCTGACTTCCAACTTGGCACTTGAGACTGGAGGTCAATTGGATCCAAATCCTTACCGTCCGCCTTACCATACAAGTAGCCATCTACTAAGGCTAACTTGATTTTGTTTATCCCGGCAAACTGATCCACTTCAGCCTTGCCCGTCATTTTATCTAAGTCAAGGCTTGCATCTACCTCGCTTTTTAGCACGGTCTGTGTATGATTCTCTTCAAGATCACTGTGGGTCATGGAAACTTTGATCTTAGTGTGGACGCTTTTGCTTTGGAGGCTAGTCTTAATGACCCGGTTTATCAGCTCGTCTTGAGCCTGCACACCCGGCGCGCCAACCCCCAACAAAATAGTCGCAGTCAGGCTTAAGAGCCCTAGTTTCTTCCATCCTTTAATCATGATTTATATCTCCCTTCTAGTCTTTCGGTTCTAATTCAATGCCCTTGGCTCGCAAGTTAGCTAAGCACTCAGCCAGATAAGCCGCGTCATGCTCCGCATAAATAGGAGAGCCCAGTGGCTGAGATTGGATTTGGCTAGCTTGGTAAGCTGGCATAACTTTGCCACGATAGTTGGGCTCCCACCACTGGTCGTCCGGCCGATAGCCCCGGCGGACCATTTCCTCCATAATCAGGCGGTGGTAGGCGTAAAGCTTGTAGGGCGAATGTTCAAAGACATAGTTAACCACACTGTGGGGCTTGCCCCAACCCTTGCCCCGCAAGGCCGCACACTCCCGATGCTGTCCTAGCAGCTGTTGTCTTGGCAACTTGTCAATCAAGGCTTGATGCCATAATCTCATGTGACGCCCTCCTTCTTGCTTTCCCTTACTATAGCACATTCTGAGCCTAAGGAAAAGCTTACAAAAAAACGACTGCCCCACACGCAGCGTGAGCCAGTCATCTGAAAAGCACCTCCAAGTGGCGCAGCCTCTTACCTATTGGGCTACTTGTGCCGCTTGGACTGACTTAAGGTCTGATGGGTTATGCCGAAAACCTAAGAGACGTAAGCCGTTGAGAATAACTAAAATCGTAGAACCTTCGTGGCCCACCACACCCAGCGGTAGACTGACCACTTGGAAGACGTTGGCTGCAATCAGGCAGACTATCACGGCCAAGGCAAAGATAATATTTTGCATAATAATGGTCTTCATGCGACGAGAGAGGCGGATGGCCTGAGGCACCCGAGTCAAGTCATCCATAATGACGCAGTCCGCTGTTTCCATGGCAATGTCAGTCCCTGAACCAATGGCAAAGCTAACATCAGCCTGAGCCAAGGCAGGCGCATCATTGATGCCGTCCCCCACCATGGCCACACAATAGCCTTGGGCCTTGTAGTCGGCCACCAAACGGGCCTTGTCATCCGGCAGACAGTTAGCCTGCACTTGGTCAATGCCCAAGTCATTAGCAATGGTTTGGGCCGCTGCCTGGTGGTCCCCAGTCATCATGACCACTTGGACTCCTAATTGATGCAGTAACTCCACTGTGGCCTTACTCTCTGCCTTAACCCGGTCAAAGAGCGCATACCAAGCCACTAATTCTTGGTCACGAGACACCAAGACCAGGGTCTTGCCGGCTGCTTCTTGCTTGGCTAGGACTTGTTCTAAGTCAGCAGGTACTTGCCCCACTACTTCTAAGACGAAATCAGCCTTACCAATCCGCCAGTCATGCCCTTGATAGGCACAAGTAAAACCACGCCCGGTCACGTCCTCAAGCTGATCCAAATTCACCGCTTGATAGTCGCCCACATAGTTCAAGATGGCTTGCGCCACAGGATGGGTAGAGGTTGCTTCAGCCGTTGCCACCAAGGCATTCAAGTCAGTCGCCTCTTCTGCAAACCAGGCTTCTTCTACTTGGGGTTGACCTTGGGTCAAGGTCCCGGTCTTATCCATCACCACCAGGTTGACATCGCCAATCTGGTCCATAATTTGACCGCCTTTGACCATAACACCCATACGCGCAGCCCGACTAATGGCCGCTAGGACAGCCGGTGTGGAGCTAGCCACCAAGGCACAAGGAGAAGCCACGGTCAAGAGAATCATGCCACGGTAGAAGCTATCCAACCAGGACCAGCCCAGCAAGAAGTGGACCGCCACGATAAAGGTCGGAACCAGGAAGAGCACTGCCTTCACATAGCCATCTTCTAAGTTTTCAATCAGGCTAGACACCCGGCTCTTTTGGCCTTGGGCTTGTTTGACTAGGGCTACGATTTTAGCGAAGAGGGTATCCTCTTGGGCTACGGTGACTACCATGTCCAATTCCGCGCCCACATTGAGGGTCCCGCCTAATACTAGGTCGCCCGATGTCTTATCTGCTGGAATCGGCTCACCCGTCACCATGGCTTCATCTAAACTAGCCCAGTCGCTGATTAACTTGCCATCGATTGGCACTGCCTGGCCTTTTTTGACCCGCAGACGGTCGCCAATCATGAGCTCGCCGGTTTCTACTTCTTCCAACTGACCGTCGGATAGAATGCGCCAAGCCTTATCTGGCCGTAGGGCCATGAGGGCTGTAATGGCATCCTGGCTCTTCTTCATAGCTAATTCTTCCAAAGTCCCAGACAGGGCAAAGATGAAAATCAGCAAGGCCCCTTCTAACCAGTAACCAATAATGCCTGCACCCAAGGCAGCCAGGACCATGAGGACATCGACATTAAGGTGATGCTCCTCCACTAACTCCTTCCAACCTTCCAGGGCTGGCTCATAGCCTCCAATCAAGAAAGCCAGAATAAAACTTGCCTGTCCCCAGACAGGTTGACTTTCTAAAAAGACTAGTCCCAATAGGATAAAGCCTAGGCAGAGCACGGTCTCAATAATTCGTTTGTTGTATCTTAAACACTTCATGATCTCACCTCTTATTTATAATCAATTTACTTTACACTCTTATTATAGCTTCTCTAATTTAGAATGTCAATAATATTTATCGTCAAGATTGTATTATTTAATGATACTGATTATAGATAGTAGAGCTAGTAAAAAGGCCGGGAATCCCTTCCCGACCTTAGCTTGCTTATTTAAGTCGATAAATCATATAGTAGACCCCGACCCCTGGCATTGGGACATCTTCCAAGAAGCCATAGACCTCAAAGCCATGTTTGAGATAGAAGTCTTTGGCCTGATAGGTCCGCGTAGTTAGGAGGATGCTGGTCACCCCTATTTGACGGGCATAGCTCTTG
Organism: uncultured Abiotrophia sp.; assembly: GCF_938010525.1. Classification (GTDB taxonomy): domain Bacteria; phylum Bacillota; class Bacilli; order Lactobacillales; family Aerococcaceae; genus Abiotrophia. The sequence continues at coordinate 5,453 of NZ_CALLVK010000005.1, forward strand.
GCATAGTCTATAAACTGGCTGCCCAGGCGCTGCCCTTGATAGTCCGGGTCGATAGCCAAGTTCTCGATTTTCATGGCCTGATAACGAATCTTGCCATTCATGGCAGCTACCAAGCGCTCCCCGTCTTTCATCTGCCAGATGAAGGACTGGTCCAAGCCCTCAGGCTTAGGCTGATTGAAGTGGGTCTCATAGCCGTGAGTGAAGACTCTCTCATAGAAATCTTCCGGCATGAGCTCTGTGATTTCCACAGGATAGTGTGTCATAGGTCTGCCTCCTCTTATAAGTTAATTTCTAACAAAATCGGTGTATGGTCTTGGCGCGCCCCTGAATCCAGCATCTCGGACTTGGTTACCTTATCTGCAATGCGATCAGATACCAACCAGTAGTCAATGCGCCAGCCTGTATTGTTAATCTTGCTGGTCCGGCTACGCTGCGCCCACCAGGTATATTGATGCGGCACGTCCCCATGTAGGTGGCGGAAGCTATCGGTAAAGCCCCGACTGAGCAAATGAGTAAAGCCCGCTCGTTCTTCATCAGTAAAGCCCGCAGATTGGCGGTTAGCTCCTGGGTTGGCCAGGTCGATTTCCTGGTGGGCAACGTTGAAGTCCCCGGTCGCCAAGACTGGCTTCTTAGCATCCAGGCTGACCAGGTAGTCGGCGTATTTAGCATCCCAGACCTGACGTTCAGCCAGACGTTTGAGGCCATCCCCCGCATTAGGCGTGTAAACCTGGGTCACATAGCAGTCGTCAAATTCTAGGGTAATAATCCGGCCTTCTAAGTCCATGGTCGACGGCGCCCCGATTTCAGGGAAGGTCACCTTAGGCTTCAAGCTATCCCGATAGAGGAAGAGAGTCCCAGCATATCCCTTGCGGGCTGGCTCCTGAGAGGACCGCCAAGTGTGGGCATAACCCGGGAAGTATTCTGCCAAGATTTCTTCATGCTTCTTGGTTGGACCTGTTGGCGATAATTTGGTTTCTTGAATGGCAATAATGTCTGCCCCTGCTTGTGCTAGCTGGTCTAGGACGGCCTTGGAGAGTTGGGCCCGAGCCGAGTCGCTAGTTAGGGCCGCATTGAGTGAATCGATGTTCCATGAGATCAGTTTCATTCTATCTTCCTTCGTTGTGTAAATTCTTTGTACTTCTATATTATAGCAGATTGACTGGCAGAAAACAGGGTCTAGGCTTGCCGCTCAGACATCAAAGCTTCAATTTTGGCAACAATGGCTTGGTTGCCACCCGCTTGGACTGATAAGTCAGCAAAGTATCTGGCTTGGTCAGCGTAGTGTGGATTGCTGAGCACTTCCTCCACCGCTTCTTGTAAATGAGACGAGTCAATAGATCGAATGGCGAGTTCCTGCCCTAGGCCACAAGCCTGCACCTGTTTGGCCACAGTAGGTTGGTCATTACCAATCGGCAGTACTATCATGGGAACTCCAAAATAAATGGCCTCATTAACGCTATTCATGCCGCCATGTGTAATGAATAAGTCAGCCTTCTGCAGGACTTCTAGTTGTGGAACTCGCTCATAGATATGAATATTATCAGGCAAGGAACCATATTGAGCGAGATTCTGCCCCTGACCAATCGATAGGATGAGGGTGACATTTTGATTGGCAAAGGTCTCGACGCAGAGTTTGAAGAAGCGTCTGCCCGCCCGGCTAGTGTTAAGCAAGGTCCCAAGTGACACATAAATTAGCTTGCCCTTAATATCAGGCAAGGTGAAATCATCCTGTTTGCTTGCTTGAGGAATCGACGCGCCAACAAAGTCAAACAGTTCCGGCGCGAATTGATCGGAATAGAGCTGAAATTCTCTTGGCGTATAAACGAAATTATACTTGGGCTGATTATGACAGAGCTCGGCTACAATATCCCCTCGGCTAATCATTTGCTTCTTCTGCAATCTACGACCGATAAAACGGCAAAGCCAAGGAAACTGGAAGGCTTTGGTCATGTACCAACCACCTGAATGAGCAAAATCACTGAGTACCGCTTCATTCAAAGCGAAGGTAGAAAAGAGACGGAAGGCAGGAATCCCTAGTTGGTCAGCAGCTTGCTTACCTTGCAGAAAAAGCATTTCATAAATCAACGCATCATAATCAACCCCCACTCTGATTAGAGTTTGATAGGCCTGATTCCAGGCTTGAACCTCAGAACCCAACCATTTTCCTTTTGTTGTCACCGGGTCATAGGGGATAAAATCTGCGCCTGTCGCTAGAATTTTATGGCGCCATTCTTCTGCATGTATATACCCAACCCTATGGCCAGCCTTGACCAATTGCCGAGCAAGCTCTAGCGTTGGATTAGTATGCCCCGAAAAAGGCAGATTAACCATTAAAAGTTTCATCATCATTCGCCTCTCAATCAGTATTAGGCTTGCACCACAAAGTCAATGGCCTTGACCTTCTTGCCCCACCAGCGGGCAAAGGCCTTGAAGCGAGCGCGAATAGTGGCCTGGTGAGCCTTTGCCAAAGGCTGGGGACTAGTTACTTGGAAGCTGACTTGGTCGCCTTGCTGACGTAGCTGCCACTCGCCCTTGACCTGGCCCCGAATCAGAATCAGGGCTGGAATTTGGCCTGCTTTCTGCCAAATAGTGTGGTGGCGGTCCTTTTCTACCAAGATGTCTTTGGACTTGTAGGAAACTAAGAGGGCATCGAATTTACCCAGGACCAAGACAGTCGGTAACTTGGCCGCATCCTGCCAGCTTTCATAGTAGAAGGTCTGCTTGCCATAGCGACAACTTGACCAGTCAGATAGGTCCACCTGATTGAAGAAGGCCTGGGGCACCCCGAAGAAGTGGGCTGCATCCGCCAGAGTCGCCGGACCATAGAAAGAGAAATAAGTCGCCAGCAGCTGATGCTTAAGGAGGTGCAAGTCCTGCCCTTCTGGCGCTGGCTGCCAATGAACTTGTCGGTCGCCCTGACTCAGGGTCTGATAGAGCTGGCCCTGACGCGAAGCCGCCAAGAAGAGCCCACCCCAACGGAAGAGTTGGCGCCACTCTTCCTGACCATAGCGATCCTTAAGGGCATCACGCGTCAGAGGACCGTCAGCCAGATAGCCGGCCAGGCGCTCTAATTGGGCCGCCACCTCTACCCCTTGCTCAGCCAAATGACTCCAGGGCCAGGAGACCGTCTCCGACAGAAGTAGTGACAAGGCCTCCCAAGTCGGACGATCATAGAAGTGGTAGGTCCCCCGCTGGCCCCAAGCCAAGATGCCTTGCTCTGTCAAGTCCACATAGCTATCCGCCTTAGGATCAGCCAGACGGTTGAAGTAATTATAGATGCCATGGGTCACATACTGAGACTGAATCCCCAGACTCTTGGCCAAGACCTCTGTCCCCGTCAACTTAGACTCAAGCAAGGCCTGATGATAGAGCCTTTGCGCCAAAATATCCTGTGCTGTAATGGTCATACGGTCGCCCCCTTTCGCTTACTTTCTCATTATAACAAAGCCTGTCTTGGACTTCAAAAAAGGCAGGCCCTATTCTTTACTTTTAATAGGTACTTGTTTAAGCTCTCAAGCCAGTGACTAAGACGCGACACGGTCAAAATCGGGTCCGTGTGGTGCCTCAGGATGCCGAGCGCATGATAAGCTCTGGGAGCGCCAGCGACCTAGAGCTTCCATAGCTAGGCAAGGCGGAAGACTCCCGCAGGGAGGCTGCAGCCGGTCCCACCTCACGGACCTGACTTTTGGCTAGAGTGTCGCGCCTTAGTCATGCTTTTACCACACAAAAATGAGGCTAGGACACCAGTCCCAGCCTCAAGCTCGTCTTATTTAGTTCATCATGCCCGCCTGGAGCTGATACATGCGGTAGTAGAGCCCACCTTGAGCTAGTAGCTCCTGGTGGTTGCCCGACTCGACAATCTGCCCTTGGTCCAGGACATAGATGCAGTCCGCATCCTGAATGGTCGACAGACGGTGGGCAATAGCCAAGGTTGTCCGTCCCTTTCGCATCTTGGCTAGCGAGGCTTGAATGACTTCCTCGGTCTCCGAGTCAATATTGGCCGTGGCCTCATCCAGAATCAAAATCTTAGGCTGGGTGGCCATGGTCCGGGCAAAGGCCAGCAACTGGCGCTGGCCACTCGACAAGGTCGCCCCCCGCTCCGTCACCGGACTGTCGTAGCCCGCTGGCAGACTCTCGATAAAGTCAGCCGCATCGACAAAGCGCGCCGCCTCTCGCATGGCTTCATCCGTCAAGTCCTCTTGATACATGCGGATATTGGAGGCAATGGTCCCATGGAAGAGGAAAGGATCCTGCAAGACCAAGCCCACAGCCGACCGCAAGGGCTCAGCCGAATAGGACTTAATATCCTGGCCATCAATCAGAATCTGGCCGCGATCAAATTCATAGAAGCGCAAGAAGAGATTCATAATCGAAGACTTACCAGATCCGGTCGCCCCCACAAAGGCCACCGTCTGGCCGGCTTCCACCTTGAAACTAATATGCTTGAGGACATCCCGCTTGCCATCATAGGAGAAGCTGACATCCTTGAATTCAATGCTGCCCGCCCCGATTTCCGTGACCTGACCGCTTTGGGCTGGTTCATAGTCCTCTTGGTCAATCAAGGCAAAGACCCGGTCGGCTGCAATCATGGAAGTCTGCAGAATGGAAAAGTTCTGGGTGACTTCAATCAGCGGGTTGAAGAGCTGGTTGGAGTATTGAATAAAGGCATACATAAGCCCTGCGGTCACACCGGCTACCTGCCAGGTGACCCCGAAATAGGCCAGGATAACGGCATAGGCCAAGAGCTTAAGCAAGGACATGGCCGGCCGCAGGAAGAGGCTGTTGACATTGAGGGATTTATTGGAATAGGCCACATGGTCTGCATTAATGGCTTCAAATTCCGCCAAGAGACGCCCTTCCTGGCCAAAGGCCTGGACAATTCGCATGCCCTCAATGCTTTCCGACAGCTTAACGTTCAGGTCGCTCAGCTTAGCCCGGGTCATGGCAATCAAATCGCGCGACTTACTGTTGTAGAGGGCAATCGATCCAAACATAATGGGAATAAAGACCAGCATAAGCAGGGTCAGGGGCACATTGAGACTAAGCATGGTCCCAATGGTGACGGCCACAATGACCAAGGAAGTGAGGAAGCTAGAGAAGATGGCGCTGAACATATCGGCCACTGCCTGAGTGTCATTGGTCAGGCGGGACACGATGGCCCCTGCTGGCGTCTGGTCGAAGTAAGACATGGACAGGCTTTGTAGCTTGTCGAAGGACTCTTGGCGCAAGTCGCGAACCACGCTTTGGGCTACGCGGGCGAAGGTGTAGTTACCTAAGAAGGTAAAGGCCACCCGCACCAGGAAGAGGCTATAGTAGGCCAGGAGGATTAAGCCTCCTTGGGCCACCAAGCCACCCCCAATAAAGTGGTCGATATAATACCGGGCCAGGAGTGGAATGGCAGTCGTCACGGCCGACGTTAGGAAGATGAAGACCAGAGCCATCAGGGCAGTCCCCTTGTAACGCCACATATAGGCCATGAGGCGTCTAAAAGTTTTAGCACGATTAGGCATCTAAGTCCCCTCCTTCCAAACTCTGAGCCAGTTGTTGACTACGGTAGGTGGTCGCATACCAGCCATTTTGCGCCAGCAATTCTTGGTGATTGCCCCGCTCCTTAATACGGCCCTCTTCCATAACTAGAATCAGGTCGGCATGGACGACGGCTGACAGACGGTGGGCCGTAATAATGGTGGTCTTGCCTTGACGTTCCGACTTAAGATTTTCTAAAATCAAATGCTCAGTCTTGGCATCCACGGCAGACAGCGAATCGTCCAGAATCAGAATGTCTGGATCCAAAATCAGGGCCCGGCTCATGGCCAGACGTTGCTTCTGACCACCGGACAGGGAGACCCCCCGCTCCCCTATCAGGGTATCTAGCCCTTCAGGCATGGCCTGGATATCCTGGTAGACACCACAGAGTTGCGTGGCTCTGACAATGGCCGCATCATCCAAGTCAGCCTGGCCGAAGCGGACATTATCCCGAATACTCATGGCGAAGAGCAGCTGGTCTTGAGGTACATAGCCCATCAAGCTCCGCAAGTCGCTGAGGCGGTAGTCGCGGATGTCATGGCCATCTAGTCGAATGCTACCCACATTGACATCCTGCTCCCGCAAGAGTAGGCGCAAGAGACTGGTCTTACCAGATCCGGTCACCCCGACAATGCCCAGGGTTTGACCGGCTTCCAAGCCAAAGTGGACATCCTCTAAGGTGGTCAAATCTTGATAGGCAAAGGACTCAATGTCATAGTCCAAGCGCCCATTTTGAATACTAGGCAGAGGATGCTCCGTCTCACGGACTGGGCTTTCCTCATGCAGCAATTTGTCAATCCGATCCAGGGAGACCGAGCCCCTTTGCATAATGTTGAAGAGCCAGCCGATGGCTTGCAGGGGCCAGACTAACATGTCCAGATAAGTCATGAAGGTAACCATTTCCCCGACGGTGAACTGGCCCTGACTAATCAGATAGCCCCCGTAGAGCAGGCTAATCAGATAGGAAGCCCCCACGAATATCAAGACCATGGGTTGGAAGAGCTCATTGTACTTGGCAGCTCGCAGGTTCTTAGCCCAGACCATCTGGTTAGTGGCCTGGAATTTAGCTGTCTCCTGGGCCCCATAGCCAAAGGACTTGGTCACCTTAATACCAGAGACTGATTCCTGAACCGAGTTGTTAAGCTCAGAGAAGGCCTCTTGGGCCTGCTTAAAACCTTCATGGTTGATGCGTCCCAGGCGACTAGTCCCCCAGGCCAGTACTGGCAGAGGCAAAATCGCCACTAGGGTCAGGCGCCAATCCAGAATCCAGAACATGGTAGCCAGAGTAACGAAGGCAGTAAACGTGGCATCCACGGCCATCATGACCCCACCCCCTGCCATCATGACCAGGGTTTGGACATCGTTGGTGGCATGGGCCATCAGGTCCCCGGTCCGATAGCGGGTATAGAAGGACGGCGCCATACGGGTAAAGTGTTCAAATAAACGAGTCCGCAGAATCCGGCCCAGGCTATTGGCTGTCCCTAAAATAAAGAGCCGCCAGACATAGCGGAGGGCATACATAATGAGGGCGGCCCCCACTAGCCAGGTCAGATTGATGGCCAGATCGCTAGGGGTCAGCTTGCCACCAACAATGGCATCAATAACCTGCCCAATAATACGAGGCGGAATCAGGTTGAAGACGTTGACCAAGGATAAGGCCAGAATCCCAATGATATAGCGGCGGGCTTCCAACTTGAAGAACCAGCCTAATTTGCGAATGAGTGACATGACACATTCTCCTTTCGTAACCTTGCTATTATACAACAAAAAAGAAGCCGGGACCAATGAACTGACCCGAGCAAAAAAGAGCCGGCACCCCAGTGCCAGCCCTCACACATTTATTCACTTAGATAGTCATAGGCCTGCCGGGGCGAGCCGTCTTGGAGATAGATAGTGCCTCGCTCCTGGAAGCCGTAGGCCAGGATGGCTTGCTGCATGGGAAGGTTTTGGGCGTGGGTGTCAATCCGGATGTGGGGGCAGACGGACTTAGCGAAGTCGAAAGCTGCCCGCGCCACGCCGCGGGCCTTGCCATTGGAAGCCAGGCGGTGAATGGTCACATAGGGACTTTGGCTGCGCCAGCCCAGACCATCAATCTGGCCATAGGTCGGATCTTGGCCACCAATCAGGGCGAAGGTCCCCACTAGCTGGCCAGTTTCGTCCTCTAGGACATAGGAATGGCCTTGAGCAATATCGGCTTCTAGGAGACTTAGAGGCGGATAGCCGTCTGGCCACTGATTGGGATTGCCCTTGGCCCGCATAAATGCCCGGGCTTGGGCGTATAAGACCATCAAAGCCGGCAAATCCCCATTCTTTGTCTGTCTAATCTGCATGCGACTTTCTCCTCTGCACCACGCCTTACTGCCCCCCAGTCTATCACAAATCCCCGTCCTTGCCAACAAGGTCTAACTTGGGTCTGGCCCGTCATAGTGCTATACTAGACTTAACTGATTAAGAGAAAGAAGGATCCGCTATGGAATCCATGCTCCAACGCTTTATCCGCTATGCTAAAATCAACACCCGATCCGACCTGCACTCCGATGCCGTGCCGACTACACCCGGTCAACTGGACTTCCTCCGCATGTTGGAGGCCGAACTCAGGGACCTGGGGCTCAGCCAAGTCCGCTTCAATCCAGTGGATGCCTTTGTCACCGCCCTCTTGCCAAGCAACCTGCCGGCCCATCAAAAAGCGCCAGCCATTGGCTTTATTGCCCATGTGGATACGGCTGACTTCAATGCTGACCATATCCAGCCCCAGGTTCATTCGGACTATGACGGTCAGGATATTGTCTTGAATCCTGACCTGGACATTGTCATGCGGGTGTCCGAATTTCCTAACTTGAAACACTATGTGGGACAGACCCTGATTACCACGGATGGTACCACCCTGCTGGGGGCCGACGACAAGGCGGGGCTGGTCAGCATTTTGGAAGCTGTCATCCATCTATTAGCCCATCCTGACCTGCCTCACGGCGATATTTGGCTGGCCTTCGGACCTGATGAAGAAATCGGCAAGGGCGCCCATCGCTTCCAAGCCCAAGACTTCCCGGCAGACTTTGCCTATACGCTGGATAGTGGCCAAGTGGGCAAGTTGGAATACGAGACCTTCAACGCCGCCCGGGTCATGCTGACCATCGACGGGACCAGCGTCCATCCCGGGACTGCCAAGGGCCTCATGGTCAATGCCCTGGCCGAGGCCGCCAAACTCTTCGCCCGCCTGCCCCAAGACCAGGTGCCAGAATTGACCGAGGGCCACGAGGGCTACTATATGCTGTCCAGCCAAAGTGGCGACATTGGCCAAGTTCAGGCCACCTACATTATTCGCGACCATGACAAGGAACACTTCCAAGCTCGCAAGGACTTCTTCCATCAGATTGTGGCCCAGCAGAATGCAGGCTACGACCGGCCCCGCATCCAATGCCAAATTTATGACGAGTACTACAATATGTACGATATCCTCAAGCAAGACATGACACCGGTTGAGGTGGCCATTGCCGCCTACAAGGCCTGTGGCATTGAGCCTATTATCAAGCCTTTCCGGGGCGGGACCGACGGCTGCATCATCACCTATAAGGGCATCCCGACGCCCAACCTCTTCACGGGTGCTGAAAACCTTCATGGCCAGTATGAATTTGTCAGCTTAGAAAGCATGGAAAAGGCCAGCCAAGTCGTCCTTACCATTATCCAATCAGTGGTCAACCCACACTAAAACAAGCCAGGTAGCTCAACTACCTGGCTTTCTTTGTCTAATTTTGCTTCATTAACGAATGGCGGAGCCGGCTACACGACTCACCGTATGCCGCATGCCCCTGATGGCTACTGATAAGGCGAAGATATTTTCCACATTGGCCAGGCCACCAAAGCCTGCGTCGCCAATATGCTGAATATCCACGCCAGCCACCTTATTGCGAATGGCAATGTCTTCCACCACCCGCGGGCTGCTAGATTCCTGGCTGGTCCCGATGGCGGATAGGACTAGGACATCGTGAGCGTGGGCGTATTTGACGATAGCCACCAGCTCATCATCGGTAAAGCCCGGCACCGTCCCTACCGCAGGCACTAGGAGAATATCCGTCCCGGCCTCGATGAAGTCCTTGGCAGTTTCAATGCTGGCCACTGGCTCCTTGGACCCTGCCCCATGCATCTTGCCGGCAATGACCAGACCAGAGAAATGTTGCTTGGCCACCTTGACATAGTGGGCAATCTCCTTATTAGTTACCCCTGTCCCAGGGTTACCTGTTAAGCAAATGAAGTCTAAGCCTAGGCGGTCGGCCGCTTCTAGGGTCTCAATCGAGCAGGTCCGGCCTTTAGGCAGAACATTTCGTGCCTCCACCATAATGGCGTCGGCATCGACTGGCTCTAGGTTGGCCCCAATAGGGCGCCCTGATAGGGCTTTGAGGCGGCGAATGGGATCTTCTGTCCCTTGATCCAAGCCACAAATGACCGGATTAAGGACATCTAGCCCATTTAAGAGCATGAGGTCTGCCCCGAAGGCCTTCGCGATTTCCGCATTGGTCAAGTTGCTGATATAGGCAGGCACAGGTGCCACCATTTCACAACAAACGGTCCGGCCTTCAGCTGCCCAGATGGCTTGCTTGAGTTCTTCTGCGCTGTAGCCAGCATAGTCACTGGGCAGGCATTCTAATACACGTCTTACCATATTACTCCTTCTTTCCTAGTGCTTGGCCTAGCGCGAGGGCTAGGTCCGGGTCGGCCCCTTCATAGTCTCCACGAGGATCGTAAGCAAATGAAACGGGGCCTTGCTGGGTCGTAGGGTCTTGGTACCAGGTCTTGAAGCTGCCGTGGACTTGTTGAATGCCCGTATAGGCCACCAAGTCCGCCGCATTAGCCAAATTCAGGCCGGCCCCCATGACAAATTCAATGTCAGCGCCATATTGGGCTTGATAATGAGCCAGTCGGTCTCGACCTTCCTCAATGCTCTTGGCTCCCCCACTGGTCAAAATCCGCTGGCAACCTAGCTTAATTAAGCCTTCAATGGCTTGGTCAGGCTGGGCCACCACATCAATGGCCCGGTGGAAGACCGACTGGGCGCCATAGGTCTGACAGAGCTCAATCAGGGCTTGGTTGGCATCCCAATTAAGCTGACCCGTCTCAGTTAGACAGCCAAAGGCCAGGCCACGGGCACCTGCTCTCAACAAGGCTTGGCCTTCTGCTAGCATTTGCCTGATTTCCAGCTTATCATAGGCGAAGCCACCGCCACGTGGGCGGACCATACAGATAATGGGCAGGGTCACGCCATTGGCCTTGGCTAATTCCAGACAGGACACCGTTGGCGTCAGCCCTCCCAGGGCCAGGGCGCTGTTGAGCTCAATCCGGTCCAGGCCAGCTTCTTGGGCAATCAGACAATCTCTAACACTGCCGGCACACAACTCGATGAGGGTCATGGACTTGCCTCCTCCACTTCTTGTTCTAGCTGCCATAAGGCCAATAAGGCCTGGCTATAAATTTTTAAATCAGTCTCTAAATCCTCAATGCCTAACCATTCATGAGGCAAATGGGCGATGTCCCGTTGGCCCGGGAAAGAAGGCCCATAGGCCACGATGTTAGGTACAAACTTGGCATAGGTGCCCCCTGTGGTTGTGACGGACTCAAGGGCTTGGCCGGTCACCTGATTGTAGACTTGCTGCAAAGCCTCAATATAAGGCGACTGCTTGTCCTTGAGGACAGGCGCCCAATGGCTGAGGACCTCTAGCTGGGCCCCCTCAGGTAGATGCGTCCTGATTTGGGCCAGAATGTCTTCCTGACTGCAGGCTCCCGGATAGGCCATGGACCAAGCCACCCAAGTCCGTCCCTGCGTCAAGCCTAGTTGGTAGCCTCTTAGCATCATGCGACCAAAGTCCTGGTCCTCATAGGCAATGCCCAATTCCCGACCATCCTTGGTGCCGGTCAGCAGATAGGCGTTGACAAAGTCAAAGAGGCTAGCCACTTGATTCGAATCCACGCTAAGAGCTACCCGCAAACGCCCTCGCTCGCCATAGACAACCGGCCATTTGCAATCGGGTGTCCAACCGAAGAGGGGCGCAGCTTCCTGAGCCAGATAATGCCGGATGCAGCCAAAGCCTGTCTCCTCATTGGTCCCAAAGACCACTCGAATGGGATGGCGGAAACGATAGCCCAGACATTTGAGGGTATAGACGGCATAGAGATTAGCCAGAATGGGCCCCTTATTATCTAGGACACCACGCCCCTCGTAGCGACCTTGTGCTTGATTCTTGGTTAGGGTCCAGGGATCCTGCCGCCAGCCTTGACCGGCCGGCACCACATCCACGTGCCCGAAAATCCCATAATAGCCAGCACCTGAGGTCGCCTGGTTAGGGTCAGGCGACCACTGGGCATAGCCAACCTTATGGTCTAAATTGACCGTCTCAAAGCCCATGGCTTTGGCCCGGTCTAGCACCCAGGCCAGGGCAGCCTTAGGTCCAGGACCATAGGGAGCGTCTGGCTCCGCCGGTCCCTGCACACTGGGAATGGCTACCAGTTGGGCTAGGTCCTGCCAGTATTGGGGCAGCAAGTCTTCCAGCAAGTCATATAGTGCTTGGATTTGCTTGAGGATCATGCCTACTTCACCTCCAGGGGCCGCATGCGTTGACGCACATAATCGTCCAGCCATTCCTGACTCGCCCGCTCCAACTCCATCTGGCCAGAAGCCAGCGGATGAAGTCGGTAGACGGTCAAAGGCGTGGTCTTGCTGGCCACCACGAAGGAGAAGTTATCAATATTAGTTGCGGCTCCCCACTGGCCCTTGGCGTTCATGGCCACTACCGACAAATCGCCAGCTTGGTCGCGCTGGGCTTTGAGACGTCTGTCTAAGTCATAAACGGCCTTTTCGCAGGCCTCTTGGGGATGGTAGCCCGCAGCCATCAGCTGAACGATGGCGTAAGACAGGACCCCTTTCATCAAATCTTCCCCTAGGCCAGTAGCGGTGGCACCTCCAATCTGGGAGTCTACATAGAGACCCGAGCCAATAATAGGCGAGTCTCCTACCCGGCCGGGATGCTTCATGAAGAGGCCACTAGTCGAAGTGCCTGCCACCATGTGATTATGGCCGTCCAGGGCCACCATGCCCACCGTGTCATGGCCGTCGTAGGCAGCTAGGCCTTGTTCTTGAGCTAGCTCCACCTGGCGATTGTGGTAGTGGATTTGAGCCCGGTCTGTCAGCATTCCTTTGGCTTCAAAGCCATGGTCTAGGGCATATTGGCGGGCACCTTGGGCGACCAAGACATTATTGACCGGCTCCTGGCTAAGGCGGCGCGCCACACCAATGGGATTAGCAATATCCTGAATCCCGCAAACGGCCCCAAAGTCCAGGCGACTGCCGTCCATATAGGCGGCATCTAATTCTACCTGGCCTTGGCGGTTAGGCAGACCGCCATAACCGACGGATTTATAATAAGGAAAGTCTTCGACGGCCTTGATGGCTTGCTCAATGGCGTCACCCGCAGAGCCACCGCCTGCCAAGCTAGGCAGGGTGGCCTGGACTCCTTCTAGGGCCATCCGCCAGGTCGCAATGATTCCCCACATGGCTGTCACCTTCTTTCTGTCATTGATTCTATACTTGATAATGATAATTTTGGTCCAGCAGCTGCTGGTAGATAGCCGGCGTCAAGTCCCGCGCCACGGCCACCATGAGGTGGTAGGCCGCTAGGACATCGGCCCGATGCAAGATACCCCGGTGGGTATGCATATAGCGCATGGGAATGGACAGGGTCGTCGCCAGAATCCCGGTCTGGGACTTATGGATATTACCCGCATCCGTCCCGCCGTCTAGGAAGCAGCCCAGTTGGTAAGGAATAGCCTCCCGCTGGCAGATGCCTTCCAAGTAACGCAAGAGGCCCCGGTGGGTTACGGTCATATTGTCGGCCACGGTTAGGGAGACCCCTTTGCCTAGCTTAATGGGATTGTGGTCAGCTGGCGTATCGCCTGCTAGGCAGGTATCCACTGCTAGGGCAATGTGCGGCTTGACGGCTTGGGCCACGGTCCGCGCCCCCCGCAAGCCCACTTCTTCTTGAACGGTCGCCCCCAGGGTCACCTTGTTAGGACAAGAACCCTGGGCCAGGGCCTGCATGGTCCAGACTCCCAAAGCCACACTGACCCGATTATCGAAGGCCTTGGCAGCCAGATAGTCAGGATTGGCTAGAGCCTGAAAAGTGGTCACCGGGCAAACCCAATCGCCCACCTCAATACCCAGAGCTTTAACCTGGTCGCGATTGTCCACCCCCAGATCCAGATAGACCCGGTCCATGGGCACCACTTGCTGGCGCTGCTCAGGGCTGAGACTATGAACCTGAGGCCCCGCCAGAATCCCCGTATAGACGCGACCGTCTTGGGTGAAGACTTGGGCCTCCTGTTGCAAGAGGGTATGGGACCAGGAGCGCCCCACTTCCTGAATGAAGACATAGCCGGCCTCATCAATGGCCCGCACCACCCAACCGATTTCATCCATGTGGGTGGAAAAGAGCAAGGACAGGGGCGACTGGGACTGACCTGCTAGGCCGTAGAGGCCAGACCCCAAGGGATCGGTACCTGGCTGGCACATGGTTAGCTGCCGATCCAAGTAGGACCGAATACCTGCCTCATGGCCCGACACCCCAGGTAAGCAACATAAATCTGACAGGACTTGCCAGTCTACCTTGCCTTGAGCCTCAGTGGTCATAAGGGCCACCTCCCCGACTGCCAAAGCCAAAGTCTCGGACTTGTTCTGGGGTCAGTTGGCTCAAGAAGGCCACCAGGGTGTCTCTCACGGGCTCGAAACTAGCTGGATCCAGACACTGGTAGAGGCCTGACGACTGGAGGAGCGGCAAGGCAATAACCAAGGTCGGTGCCCCTACGCCTGTCTTATGGATAAAGGCCCCATCGGTCCCGGCCTCTTGAACCTGGCCCTTGACTTGGTAACCCAGACCCTGGGCCACTTGGCGAATGGCTTCCAGCAAGGCCGTGTTAGGTAAGAGGGTCTTATCAAAATAACGCAAATAGAGACACTTAGGGTCATAGTCAGAATCAGGTACTGGGCTAGCATCTAGCACTAGGGCCAAGTCTGGTTGAATAAGATTGGTGGCGGTAATGGCCCCCCGAGTCCCCACTAGGGACTGGCTAATGCCACCCACAGCCAACTCATAGGTAATCTTATCTTGAAGTTGGCGACTCATATCCAGTATCAGCTCTAGGCTGGAGCGATTGGCCAAGTTACGGCCTAGCCAGGCGCCCCCACCTATTTGTCGGCGGGAAAAGTCTAAGACAAAGCTGTCCCCTACCTGGATGCCCAAGTCAGCCACTTGCTGGGCTGAGGCCGCACCTAGCGCTAAATAGGGCTGGCCCTCTACCAGGACCCCATAGCCCAGATGGGGCACATGGTCCCGGGTTAAGAGGCGGACCACTTGGTTGACATAGTCGGTCTTCTGATAGCGGCCTAGGGCCACGAAGTCCAAGAGGCCATCCGGACGAATGGCCTGAATCAGACCGCCATTTTCATCCAGGTTAGTGGTCAGCATGACCCGAAAGGGCGCCTGCTCCCGGGGCTTGAGGCCCAAGACGGAGCCCAGTTGATCCCGATAGAGACTGAGCCCTTGGTCGGTCAGGGTTTGTGACAGGGCTTGATGTAGATCGAATTCATCTCCCGACAAGGCGGGCAAATCATAGAAGGCGGTCCAATCCATAAGGCACCTCCTAGTGGAAGAAGTGAGGCCAATCGGCCTCTGCTGGGCCACTGAGAATTTCAGCAATATGGTGCAGGGCATCTGTCAGCCCTACCCCGCCCTTCTTAGGCATCTGGATTATTTTAACCTGGTCCTTGTAGCGGTCGACCACGGCCTCATTTTCGGCGGAGCAGGCCACATAGGTGCGGACCGGCGTCTGGTCTTGAATATAGGCCGCGACTTCAGCCGCCATTTGGGCGTAGGTGTCGTAGTTGAAGCAAGGGCCACACAAGAGGACATCAGGTTGCGCCTTCTTCATGAGATTGGCAATCTTGTGTAGGACTTCTTCCTTATTAGCCTGAAAATAATCAGGCCCGCAGTAGACGGTCGCCAGGACCTTGAGGTCGTGAGCCGCGAAGACGTCCTTAAACATGAGATAAGAGCCAATCCCGCCCTTTTCCAATCCCAGTGGCGTGTTGGGGCGTTCCTTGCCCCCATAACCGGCCTGAATTTGGTCGAATAATAGGATTACTTTCATCCTTATTCCCTCCTCAGCAAAAAGAGTTCAGCAGGATAGGGCTGAACTCTTCAGTTGTCTATAAATCATCAAAGGACAAGTCGTCCAAGGAAATATCATCTAAGTCATCTTTAAGGTCTTGAACTGGTTTCTCTTCTTCAGCCAAGAATTGACGGTCCATTACCTTGAAGAATGGATAGTAGATCAGGCAGTCGATGACAATTAAGATAATTTGCCAGAAGCCGGCAATCAAATGCCCCGTAGCCAACCAACCAGAGAAGAAGAACGGGGTTGTCCATGGGATGCTGACCCCGGTAGTTCGTGGCAGAATACCGATGACTGTTGCGATAATGGATAAAATGGTGTTAACCAGTGGTGTTGCAAGGAATGGCACCAACATAATTGGGTTGAGTACGACTGGCAGCCCGAAGATAATCATTTCGTTAATCCCGAAAATCCCAGGTACAATAGCCAAACGGCCCAAGGTCTTCATACGTTTGGACTTGGCAATCCCCACCATGAGGAAGACCAAAGCCAAGGTAGAACCCCCACCCCCGAAGTTGGTGAAGAAGTTACTGAAACCATTGGTGAAGATGTTAGGCAATGGCAAGCCATTCTTGAAGGCTTCCAAGTTTTCAGTGGTCAGAGCCAGACCAATTGGCCCGAAGACGGTATTGGTAACAGACGGCCCATTAATCCCGAAGAACCAGAAGAAGGTGGACAGGAACTGGGTCAGAGGTTCTAGGAAGACGCTGCGCCCAATCCCTAAGAGAGGTGCTTGCAGATTGGTATAGATAAAGGTATGCGCATAGTGATAATCGGTGAGTGAGAAGCCCAGGTAAACCAAGAAGAAGGTTAACATGGCAAAGAGCGAAGGAATCAAAGCTGCGAAGGATTGAGAAACTGCTGGTGGCACCCCGTCAGGCATCTTGATGACCCAACCCTTACGTTCAATGGCCACGAAGATGCGAACCGAGACAATGGCCGTAATCATGGCAACGAACATGCCGGCGGACCCCATATTAGCATTAGCCAAACCATTGAAGACCTTGCCGGCTTCGTTAGTGAAGGCAGGGTGAGATTTAGGTGTCAGAATCAAGAAGCAGACGACGGAAATGGCTGCCCCAGCAATAGGGTCTGATTCCAGTTGACGGGCATAGGCATAACCAATCCCGATAGCCCCTAAGAGGGCGATGACACTAAAGGTGGAATCAATCACAGCATCCATGTGGTTTTCCCAACCTTGGCCGAAGAATTGGGCCATAAAGTCGGTATAACCTTCAATTGGGAAGTTACCGGCCAAAATGAAGAAGGAAGCGACAATAATGAGTGGCGTGGTCACCAAGAAACCATCACGAATAGCAATTAACACCTTATTATTGCTGAGTTTCTCGGCTGTCCCGCCCATGACTTTTTCAAGATTTGCAAACATGTGACTTACCTCTTTTCTTATAATGAGATCTGTTCTTAGCCTTGCTTGTTTTGCTTGAGTAATTGAATGGCGCGCTTGAGAATGCGTTCGCCATTGACGTTACCATAATCGTCTAGGTTCATAACTTCAACGGGAATGCCTTGGGGCTCGTATTTGTCCCGGGTGGCATTGAATTTGTATTTGACTTGAGGCCCTAATAAGATAACATCGGGATGATACTGTTCCACAATGATATCTAGCTTAGAATCTGAGAAGGCCTTGACTTCAATGGGCAGGTTGTGGTCGTCCGCCACGGCCTGCATACGGCTGGCAACCAGGCTGGTCGACATGCCGGCACTACAGAATAAATAGACACGTTTCATGGTATTTCCTCCTAATCTAGGTGGTGAGCTGGTCCAAACGTTGATAGAGGGCCAGAACTTCTTCGGCTGTCACCTTGAGCAGTTCAGCACTCATGAGTTGATCCTCGGCATGAACTAACAAGAGCGAGAAAGGTGGATGGTCCCCTGCCGCATCCGCCTGCAAGAGGTCAAAATGCTGATCATGCCCGGCAATCCGTTGGCTCTCCCCTTGCTCAATGGCCGCCTGGGCTTGGGCGAAGTCGCCTGTCCGGGCTAGCGCCATGGCTTCCATGAAGGAAGATCGGGCGGATCCCAAGGAAGAAATCATCTTGAAGAATACCAACTCTAAGTCATCCATACCATTACCTCCTTTCCTATAAAATAAACTTGCTAACAAGATGGATGGGGAAATTCGCCCACAATAGCGGCCAAGAAGTCGTCGCGACTGCTAGCGGCTAAGAGGGACTTGAGCTGACGCGGATGGGCTAGGCACTGGCCAAGCCATTTGAAGAAAACTTGGGTGAAGGCCCAGTCACTGTCCTTAAGCGCCAAGAGAATGACGAGTTTAACCGGGTAGCGCCCCCACTCAATGGGACTGGCTAGATTAGCGATGGCCAGCACCGACTGGTGACTGTGGGCTCGCAAGGGATGGGGAATGGCCAAGGCATAGTCAAAGTCCGTCGACGATAGGGCTTCGCGCTCCAAGACCGAAGACAGAAAGTCCGGCGTTACATAACCGGCTTGGGCCAAATCCTGGGCCATGAGGGTCAGGACTTGCTCGGGACTATTGGCCTGCAAGTCTTGATAGAAGAAGCGTGACTCCAGAAAGTCCCCCAATTGTAGGGCCAGCTGGATGGCTGTCTGACGCTGTTCTACTTGGTTAAGCAGACTAACCAAGGCTAGCTCATCTTCCTCATTGAAGAAGGTAGAGACCTGTAGGGTCGGGAGGCCCAAACTCTGAGCCAGAGGCATAAAACTAATGACTAAGTCGACCGGTTGATGTAGGAGCTGGGCTTCACTGACATAATCATATTGGGCTAGGATTTCCAGCCGGTGGCCAAAGCTAGCCTTGAGCCGGTCGATTGAAGATTGCATAAGGGGATAGTGTTGGGGCGCCAACAAAATGGCTCGCGCCTTCCAAGGCCGCTCCAGGCGAGAATAGGAGCTGCCGATGTGGACGGCAATCAGCCCGATTTCGGCCTCGGATAAGACCACGCCTAGACGGGCACCCAACCAAGTGCTGACCGTTACCGCCAGGTCGAAGACCAGCGGATACTGGCGTTTCATATCTTGCAGGAAGAGATTGGGCAGCTCCACCTGATAATGGAGGCGCTCGATTAGTCCTTGAAGGTGGAGATGGAAGCGATCCTTAAAGTCGGCATCGCTGAGAAAATCCAAGCCCGCCAAGTCTTGTAGGTGCAGACCCAAGTCTTCAACCAAGCGGGTCAAATCCAGGGGGTGGCCATGATAGATGACTTGCGAGGCTAGCTCATGCATAGCCTGATAGGCTTCCAGCAGACGGCCAATACTATAGGCTTCAGAGGCTGGAATCCGACACTTATATTGCTTACCTACCCCCTGCAAGAACTTGCGAGCCAAGGCTTCTTCCTTAGGCACCAGAGGCGGTAGGTTCTGACGATGATAGAGAAATTGACCGGCCAGCATACGCTGAACCGCAATCCCGACGTGCAGGAGTAAGATTGGCAAACTGGCAGGTCGAAGCTGATAGTCTGCCTGTTGGAGCAGGCCTTGGAAATAGTGGGCCACCCAGGCCATATCGAATTCTTCATAGATAGCTAAGACCTTATCCAGATTCAAGAAATCGCCCTGAAGTTCTGAGGTCAGGAGCTCCCGATAGAGCCGGCGCTTCTGGAATTCAGGGCCCTTAAGCTGCCAGCCCTTGGCATCATGCTGCAGGTCTAAGTCCGGATAGGCGCCCACTAGCTGACCAACTTGATGCAAGTCCATGGTCAGGGTTTGGGGGCTGACATAGAGGTCCTGGCTCAGCTCCTTAAGGGTCTGAGGCTGACTGTCAGCCAATAGGAGTTTGAGTATATAATGTAGCCTTTCTTCCTGACTCTGTGGCAGGCCCAGAGGACTGGGCTGATTGGAGTCTTCCAGGGTATGAGCCACTAGCCGATAGCCCTTGTGGTGATGGGTCTGGATGGCTCCTGGATAGTCTTGCTTTAACTTGTTCATATCAGAGCGAATAGTCCGGTCGGAGACACCCAACAAAGCCGCTAGGTCCCGCCCCTTGAGCCAGCCTTGTGACTGGGCCAAAATGACCATGAGCTGTTCCTGTCGTGTCTGCATAAGCGCCCTCCTCCTAGGCTGTGACATCGCTTTCTTTCAATTCTATTATAACATTTTATGTGCCCTCTAATCGCTAAAGTTATTTCCTAAGCTTAGGAAATGGGCGAAAAATCAAGAAAAGTATGGAACTGATTCCGATATTGGCTGATTTTTTACATTTGCCTTGACCTGCCAAGAGCCTTATACTAGAAGAAAAGGAGGTGGCTTAATGCCATTTATCAAAGCTAAATCAAGCCAAGCATCCGGTTGGGGCTGGATGCTTTCCATGCTGGCCTTCCCCCTCTTGTTTCACTATCTTCAGGACTGGCAGACCAAGGCCACCCTATGGGTCATCACACACCCCCGCTTCCAAATCCTCAATTGGACCCACCCCGACTTTGTGGCCCCACTCCTAATCGGCTTAGCCCTCTTTTCGACCTTGATTCCCCTCTTGGGCTTCGCCCTCTACGGTTGGACCCTGGGCCGACGGTCCTGGCAATCCATGGGCTTCAAGCGCCCCTTGATTGGCCCCTATCTACTGGGCTTTATCCTGGGTGGGCTACAACTGCTGGCCTGCCTCATCATCCCCGCCTTGCTAGGCCACTTATCGCTAGAGCGCATTAGTCAGACGCCCGTCTTAGTGACCCTACTCTACCTAGCCGGCTTCCTGGTTCAGGGCCTGAGCGAAGAAGTCATCTGCCGGGGCTATCTCATGAATGGCCTGGCCCTACGCTTCCCAACCTGGCTAGCGGTTCTGGCCAACTCCCTGATTTTTGCCGCCATGCATTTGGGTAACCCCAATGTCTCATCCCTGGCCCTGGTCAACCTGACCCTGGCCGGCTTGACCTTCTCCCTCCTCTTCGCCTATACGGAAAATATCTGGTTTGTGGGGGCGGCCCATTCGGCTTGGAACTTCGTGCAAGGGCCTGTTCTGGGCATCCAAGTATCAGGCATGAGCCTGCCTTATCCTATCTGGCACACCCGCCTAGAAGGCCCTAAGCTCTGGACTGGTGGCGACTTCGGACTAGAAGGTGGTCTCTATTGCCTGATCATCGAAGTCCTTGCCATTCTGATTCTAGTCTATCTACTTAAGGCTAAAGCACAGAAAAAAGTTCAACTAGAAGCAAAAAGCTGAGACTAAGTCTCAGCTTCTTTTTCACCCTATAAAAAATCCCCTTATATCCTATAAGATATAAGGGGATTTTGCTTATGCTGCTTGATGACAGTGGCGGAGGATAAAGTAATAGGTCCCCGTCACCAGATAGGCCAGGGCCAAGACCAAAATCATGCTGATAGCAGAATGATTAAGCCATATATAGGTCAGGAGCCCTCCTACTAGGAAACAGGCAATGCTTGCCATGTAGAAGATAATCTTGTGGCCATCTTCCTTATAGCCCCGCAAGTAACGTCCTAGCGCAAAGCCCGTATCAGTCAAGTAACCCGTAAAATGCGAACTGCGGACAATCATGCCTCGATAGTAGATAAACATACCATTTTGGGTCCCCATACCGAAGGCCAAGAGATAGAGCCAGCTAGCCTGCCAGTTGAGGGCATAGCTTAAGCCCAATAAGAGGCCAAAGCTAATCAGCAAAACGCCGTAACGGTTGGCCAGGCGAAAGGATTTATCAGAGAATAAGAGGCCACTTAAAATGCTCCCAGCCATAAAGGCCAGCAAGGTCAAGGCCAGACGGCTGGTCGCTTCCCCATCACCCCGCACCAAGGCTAGGACTAGTTGGGACAGGTTGCCCGTCATATGGGTCGATGGCGTGGCTACCAGCCACAGAGTGGTCATATTGACTGCCCCCGCCAGGCTACTTAGTAAACCAATCCAAATAGCTAGCAGGATTCCTTCGTGGTGTTTCATTGATTTGCTCCTCTCAAGTCCAATACCTATTCATTCTATCACAAAGACCTAGCCTTCAACAAGGCAAGGCAAGCCCGCTATTGCTTCTCAGCCGGTGCTAAAGCCAGACGCCGGTCACAGACTTGGTCTAGGAAGCGTTGGTCATGGGAAACCGCCAGAATGGCCCCAGGGAAGTCGCGGAAAATTTGCCTTACTTCAGCCTGAGACAAGGGCGAGAAGTTACGGCTAGGCTCGTCCAGTAACAAGACATTGACCTCCATCAGATTCAACTTAAGCAGGAGCAACTTGGCCTGCTGGCCCCCAGACAGTTGGCTAATGGGATGACGCATTTCATCAGGGTCGAAGCGTAGGCTACCCAGATAGGTCATGAGCTTAGTCTTCTCCTCCTGGCTACCCGATTCCTGGAGAAAGTCCAAGGGCGTCTGATCCTGAGGCAGGACCTGGCGATAATCTTGGGGCATATAGCCCAAACGAATGCCCGGCCGGTCGGTCAGCCAGTCACGGACTTGCTTCAACAAGGTGGATTTGCCCACCCCATTGGGGCCCACTAGTCCGATTTTCTCCTGGCCTCGCCACTCCAGGGTCAGGGGTTGAGTCAGCGCGCGCCCCTCTAGGCGGACCACATAGTCCGGCTGGTTGATCAGCCATTTGCTGGCGGGCAAGGGATGGGGGCAAGGCAGTTTGACCAAGATGGCATCCTCTTGAATGGGAATCTCCAGTAGGTTCTCAGCCTGACGCTCCAAGCGACGGCCTACAGACTTAACGTTGCGCATTTTCTTAGCCAAGAGACGACCAAGGCTAGAATCATGGGCCTGACGCAATTGATGCTGGACCTTGTCATGCATTTGCCGATGTCGAGCCTCCTGCTTAGCCTGCTCCTCCTGCTGCTTGCGGGCCAGCTGGCCCTGACGCTGGAACTGGGCCTCCCGTTGACTGCGATAGGTCTCATAGTCCAGATTGACCAGATGAACCCGACTGGCCTTGTGGTTATGAATGGTCTCAATATGCAGCATGCGATTGGCCACTTGAGACAGGAAGGCCTCATCATGGGAAATAAAGAGAACCGCTGCCGGCAAACTAGCCAGGGTCCGACTGAGCCAGTTCAGCGTGGCCAAGTCCAAGTCATTGGAAGGCTCATCCAAGAGAAGACAGTCCGGTTCCAAGGCCAGGGTCCGGGCCAACTGTAACTTGAGTTTTTCGCCCCCTGACAGAGTCCCCATGAGCTGCTGGCTGGTGAGACGGTCGGGGTCAAAGCCTAATTGGCTGACTAGCTGATAGAAGTAACCATAGTCTATTTGCTCGGCTAAGACCGGATCAAAGCAATAAGCCTCGATGGTCAGGCCTTCATCTTGAGCCGGGAAAGTCTGGCCAATCCAGACCGTCCGGCCGAAGGCATTAGAACAGGTGCCCGTCACCTCGACATAAGGTAGGGACTGATCGGGCTGCCTGAGCCAGCTCAAGAGCGAGGACTTGCCACAGCCTTCTTCGCCAATCAGGGCTAGCTTGTCGCCTGGCTTCAAGTCAAAGGACAGGGAGGGAATTAAGACCTTGAGGTCTTGTTGATGGGTCATGGTAAAATTTTCAACGTGTAACATCTGCTACCTCCTATATAAAGAGGGACCGATGCCCTATCTAGCGTCGGTCCCTGTTTGGAAGCAAATGGATGAAGCCAAAGAAAGAGTCTGCGCCCTCATATAAGCTGCACCTACCCTAGCTGCTTGTACCTCTTCACTAAAATTGACCGCACTAAATAAAGCCATCTTAATCCTTTATTTAGTAATTGACAATTTTAGTTAACTTTCATCGGCACAAGTACCTCCTTGGTGAATTACCTTTAGTATACGCTTACTTTGTTGGGAATGCAAGTGCTTTATCAGCAACTATTTTCCTCACTACATCTGAACAAATACTCATAAGGTGACGTCAATTATTCCTAACTCCTTGTATGCTAGTCATTGAGAATACAAAACTCAAATTCCCCTATGACTTCACTGTATTTTATAACAAACAGCGCTAGTTAACTGGCAAATTTATAGAAAGTTCTGATATTAGAATACCATTTTCACCATTGCTTTCCATAGTCTCGATTAGTTTCTTTTTAAAAGATACTTCATTATTTAGGGTATTTACTTCATAAAATTCCTTATATTTGTCAAAAAGGATATTCGTCAAGGTATTACTAATTCCACAGTTTAGCAATGCTATTTTGTCTTTATTACTTGTCCCATATTTGAGTTTAAGGTATAGCTTTTCCTCAATCAATTCAAGAGAATATAGAATTTCTATGTACTTGATTATTTCATTATCAATAAAATCAAATTCCTCTTTGAGTCTCACTATCGCTAAATTTACTTTTTCCTGATTACTTTTTTCGCCTATGTCCGTCCAGTATTTTTGGTGACTGTTTGTTCCTCTAGTTTTGTCTCCCCAATTTCCAACATAGACAAATTTAGATTGCTGCTTATTTAGCCTATTCCAGTAGGCCACGATTTGAGTAATCATTTCCTTTAAAGTTTTTCCGCTCATGCGCCAATTGATAAGCATCATATAAAATTGTTGAGCACGTTGTTCTTTTAAACGTTTTATGTTGTTCGATGAGTTCTCATCTTCTGCTATATAATCAAAGAAAAGAGACTTCATTAGACTAAAAACATTTTCCAGTTTGTGCGCTTGTTGCATTCCTGCAAGCTGAGCATTTAGTTTTTCTTCAACAAGTAAAACATCGAATATCCTCACATTATTTTGAAAACACAGCCTTCCTATTAGGCTCTTCGGCGTTGCAACTGTTTTCTCCGTTAAAATATTATCATCTGAGAAATTCTCGAGCATTACTTCTGCCTGCTCGATAACATCTTTATCAATCTGCATGTGATTCTTTAATAAAGGATTGAAAATCTCATCTTTTATATCATCTTCATTTTCGGCTAAAACATGTCTACTTTTAAAGAATTTCAATACATTGAAGTTCTTACTACAATACCTCCCTTTAATTATATGGATTTCCGGAAGTAAGTAATCTAAACTCCCTGTTTCAGGATTAAAAATATCACCAAAACGACAAACTCGCCCAATTAAGTTCTTAAAATCAGAAGATTTTAAGTTTCCATTACCTCTTTTAGGATCTAAAATAAACATCTTAGTAGCAGGAATATTTACTCCCTCCAGTAAAGTAGAGTTAGCTATAATATAACGAATTTCTGGCACATAAGAATATAAATTCTCTATGTAATATCTAACGAATTCTGGCACTGATCCGTGGTGATAAATAACCCCTCGTTCTAAGTTGTTTGCCAACTCATAATCTTCATGGATAAATTCCCTTAAATCAGAGACAGCTTTCTTTATTTTGTCGTTCATAGAAATACCTAGATTACTAGTTAACTCATTTGCAAAACTCTCAATCTTTTTAGGCGTATTTAAATATATAATATTCTTTTTATCGGCATAATCAATAACTATTTCGGCATCTTTTGAGTATATTCTCTTTTTCTCTTTATATATTATTTTCTCTTTGTCTCCTGAGAATTGATCAAGTACACCAAATGTACTGTCATCAAGATCATGTACATAGAACATTTCAGATTTCATAGTCTCAGATACAGTAAACCATTCCGGTTGTTCAGCTATATACTTTAAAATAATGCTATCTTTCGAACTCAAAAAAGGGGTTAGATATCTACAAGAAAGATGATCATTTCTTGTATGACATATTATAATAACAGAAGCAAGCAAGATGCTACGAGAACTACTTTTAGAGAATTTATCCAGTAAATTATGCGCCTCATCAATTACTAGAATGTCAAATTTTAAATTTGGATTGTTTTGCAACAATCTCAAAAGCCTTTCTTGTGTTAACACAGCTATAATATTAGACTCGCCTTCTGAATACATTTCAGGTTGCGTGATTATTTTCCGAGTGCCTATATGGTTTAGAATACGTTTCTTAGTTTGAGCTAAAAGTGATTTAGTTGGTGTTACTATGCAAATATTTTGATACTTAGAGGTATCGAGAAATGACAAGATTAATTCAGTTTTACCGTAAGAGGTTGGTGCTACTACGATATAAGAACTATGTCTACAAGCCATAACCGCTTCGTGCAATTCACTTTGGCCCACTGTTTTGTATTGATCTCCAACTTTATATTCTTTATTAACTGCGGTATTAATCTCAGTATGCAAATTACCAAAGTCTTCACCATATCGCATATTCTCATAAATAAACTGCGAGATTGGGATAAGACCTTTATTTAGGCTCAATTCATAAAGTGGCTTATAGTCTTTAGTATGCTTACTATATAAAAGAAAAAGTCTATATCCCAATTTACGAATATGTTCATTCTCTCGTCCAACAAAATACGTACCTAGAGAAAGCAAAACCTCATAATCCTTAACATCCATCTTATCCGGTGTAGTAAGTAATTTCCAATACAGCTCTTTAAATGTTGTATTATATAATCTTTTTAATGTTAATTTTTTCATTTTACAACCTCTGTTAAGCCGCTTAAATACTCAACGACAGCTTCCATTGTTTTCTTTTGTATCGCTATGATTTTCACATTTGAGAACAATTCTTGCTCTCTTATTTTTTCATAAATAGACTCAACTTTTGCTTCATCGATATTTGAATCAAAGCTACAAAATACAGTCCCGCCAAGGACTACATTTTTATCAGTACTAACATTTGTATCGCTTTTTTCTCCAAGGATTTTAAGAACTACATTCTTTTCATCCGACCCACCCATACTAGCACGAACTGAATTAATAGCATTAAGCCAAAGTTGAGCATTCTCTTCGTTTAGCCGTTTCTGCAAATCCCTTTTCGCTTCATTAATTCTCTCTTCCACTTTTTTGTTCGAATTAGAGTCAGACCCTACTTCACCAGCTTTAGATTCTATTATCCAAATACCATTACTTGCATCACATGCTATGATATCAAATCCTTTTTTTACATTCCTTTCTTCCATATTAAAGAAAGGAGAAATGATTTCCAAACCTCCTACCATTCGAATTATAACATTTAATAGCAACTCTCCAATTGCTCCTACTCTCTTATTTTTATCTGGAGATAATCTACAGTTGACTAGTTCAAGAATTGTTTTTTCAAAACTATAATATTGTGTGATACCGCTCAAAGCACACTGTCCGTGACAAATAACTGTAAGCTCATCCTTAATTTTATCTTTTAATTCATCAGAAAGATTTGTTATCTCAATAATCTTATATTCATCAAATTCATTTATGATTACACCATCTAATAGTTGTCTTCGCATATATTATCACCTAATGTTTGGATTTTCCTCTCTCCAAAATTAGTATAGCATAAAACAACAAAAGTAAAAGGGTAAGTTTGAGATAAATCCACTTTGAACCAGGCTTAATTCTTCTATTAACTTTGGTACTATTAAAATATTCTACTGTTACCGCCTTTCATTTCATATTTTTCTATGTCGTTTTTATCAATTTATTTTCCTCCACGCACAAAAAAAGCACCCCTAGAACGAGGGGTACTGGTGATGCTAAGCTTATTTTACTTGGATTATTTGCCCAAGGAATTTTTGATGCCTTCCACTGCACCTTTGGCAGCTTCAGCCACGTCATGAGCCACTTCTTTGGCTTTACTAACTACGCCTTCTACGACGCCTTCAGTTTCAAGGCCTTTGTCGCCAGTTACTTTACCTGCCACTTCCTTGGCTTTGCCAGCAGCTTGGTCGAGTTTATCTTCCAACATCTCAGTCCCCTCCTTTCTACTATGATGACTTTAGTCTACCACGTTAAGGTCCCCAGTACGAATTATTTGCCTAGCCATAGCAAATAAAAAGAGACTAGGACAGCGTCCTAATCTCCTTGATTGGCGATAAATCCCGTTAGCTGGGCCTGGGCAAAGCCCACTAGGCCGCGGCGCCCGTACCATTCCCGGACAGACTGGTTCCAAGGCGTGGTGTCCGTCACCAGGAAGACCTGGCGATAGGCTTGGCTGGCTTCCTGAATACGATTCAGCAATTGTCGGCCTATGCCCTGCTTCTGATAGGCTGGCAGAACTAAGATGTCTTGGATCAAGGCCACATAGTGGCCATCGCCCACTGTGCGGACTAGCCCCACTAGTTGGTCCTGGTCCCAGGCGCTAATGACATCTTGAGACGCCGCCAGCATCTGACCCAAGTCAGATACCTGGTCTAGGTAGGCAGTCCAACCGACTGCCTGATAGAGCGGCCTCAGCTGGGCATCAGCAAGGTCCTTATCATGACGATAATTGATTTCTTTGTTCTGCATCACCATAGTTTTGAATCTCCTTATAAATCGTACGACTGACGACCAAGCTATGAGGCTTGGCATATTCTCTTTCTAAATATGCTTGATAAGTTCCTGACGTGATAATACCTCGTGGGCTCAAAATATCCGTCCCAGCTCGGCCAATAAGGGTATCTGCCAGAAGCACACAATTGGTACTTAAAACGAAATAAGTCTTAAACTTACTAGACTTAAACTTATAAAAGCGCGCATCTGTTCCGGCCTGTAGCCGATAGGCATACATGGGCTGGGCCTGATCTCCTTGACCAATGATCTGGTCGGAAGGCTGCCAAGGAACCAATTGGGCATCAAGTTTTGCAATCTCTTGCTCAAGAGCCTGGCTTTGTTCTGGTGATAGGCACAAACCATAGCCGAAGAGCGTCATCTTGCCTTGCGCCTTACAAAACTCTATATACAGGTCACGACTGACTTTGAAGAGCACCCCATCGCCGATAGAGCCCATGAGTCGCTCGCTCAAAGCATCGTAGTTACCATAGGCAATCACCTGATTCTGATAGCAAACATCAACATGTCCCAGGGCCTCAAATCCCTCTTCGGCCACATGGACAAAGATTTCCAAGTTTTGCTTCTGATTGTTCTTAATCTCTCGATAGATGAATTCGTCCTGAGGCTCATAATCTAAATCATAGAGATGTCGGTTAAGGAACTCCAAACTTGCCCGTGGCATTAGGGCAACCAAGATAATAGGTAAAGACACTCGGCCTCGTCGCTTGAGATTGGTTCGAGAAGCATCACTTTCGAAGAAGAGGCCATCCCTTATTGAACTAAAACCATAAAATAGTAAGTAGATACCCACGATAATATATTCGACTCTTAGATTAGTCGCCAGATCCAGTAAAGTGCTCAAGCCTAGAATCAAGAGGACTATAGCATCAAAAAGATAACGTCCACGAGGTAAAATTCCATCTTTGCGATAGAGATAGTAAGTTATGGCGTGAATCAAACCCATTAATAGTTGATAAGTTGCCACCAGAATAATCGGCACCGTCACCGTAATGTCCGTCCGCCGATTCACGAATAATAAGATTGAACCCATCACGATTCGGATTAAAGATTCAAGAAAAGAAGCGGATCGATTATCGACTCGCCGTAAATAGTGAGTCAGCAAGTTGTACCCACCGAAAGTAATGAGATAGAGGGCAAACACACTCAACATTTTACGGGTAGCTTCTGCCCCCTGCCATAGTAGGAAGACCCCCACCATACTGGTCAAAAGCCCATCAAAAATCAATTTATAGCCCGTAAAACCTCTCTTCTGCAGTAACGCTTCTTGGAACTTCTTACTGCTTACTTTAACCATTACTCAATCCCCAACTTAGCCAGAATGCTGGCCTTCATACCGGCTACATCTACGACTTCATTATGACGGATTTGGGCTTCTTTGACTTCGAGAACGGCCGCAGGTTGTGGCACGCCAGAGATAGCTTCCAATTGGTCCACCAGGGTCAGGTCATCCACCTCAGGGTCTAAGTCCTGGAAGGACTGCATAACAGAGCGTGGGAACTTGTAAGGACTAGCGGTCGAAGCAATTAAGGTTGGCGTGGTGTCGCCTGTCTCCTGACGGTAGTCGCTGTAAACCGAAGTGGCTACTGCCGTATGAGGATCTAAGACATAGCCAGTCGCTTCGTAGACGGCCTTAATGCTGGCTTCGATTTGGGCCTCATCGGCGTAACCCCCATAGAAATCAGCATAAGTTGCCTGCATTTGAGGCGTCACTTGGTAGTGACCTTGGTCCACTAATTGCTTCATATAAGCAGCCGTTTGAGCCGCATCATTACCGGTCGCATGGTAAATCAAACGCTCTAGGTTGCTAGAGATGAGGATATCCATGGATGGCGAATTAGTCACATAGAAAGGACGTTGACGGTCGTAGACGCCGGTCTTGAAGAAGTCAGTTAAGACATTGTTCTTGTTAGAGGCACAGATAAAGGTCTTGATTGGCAAGCCCATTTGACGCGCATAGTAGGCCGCCAAAATGTTACCGAAGTTACCGGTTGGCACATCCACATTGATGGCGTCGCCGAGGGCAATGACACCTTGGCTCACCAGTTGCAAGTAAGCAAAGACATAGTAAGCCACTTGGGGAATGAGCCGGCCAATGTTGATGGAGTTGGCACTTGAGAATTGGTAGCCTGCCGCAGCAATCTGTTCTTTGAGCGCTTGATCCCCAAAGAGGGCCTTGACTTGGCTTTGGGCATCATCGAAGTTGCTGGTAATGCCTACTACATAGGTGTTATCACCCTTCTGAGTCAGCATTTGCAGTTCTTGGATATGGCTGACGCCACCCTTAGGATAGAAGACCACAATCTTAGTGCCGGGTACATCCGCAAAGCCGGCCATGGCCGCCTTACCGGTATCACCGGATGTGGCAGTCAGGATGACGATTTCCTTGTCAGAGACTTGTTTCTTAGCCGAAGTGGTCATGAGATAAGGCAGGATAGACAGGGCCATATCCTTGAAGGCGATGGTCTGGCCATGGAAAAGCTCCAGATAGTAAGCATCCCCTACCTTCTTGACTGGGGTCAATTCTGGCGTGTCAAACTTGTCACTGTTATAGGCTCCATCGATGCAGGCCTGTAATTCTTCCTGGCTGAAGTCATCAAAATAAGCCTTCATGACGGTAAAGGCAACCTCCTGATAGGACTTGCCCACTAGGTCAGCCAGAGGGACTGGCAACTTAGGATGGGCCACAGGCACATAGAGGCCCCCGTCTTCCGCAATCCCCTTAAGGATGGCTTGAGAGGCGGTGACACGGTTTTCTGGGTTACGAGTACTTTGGTAATATAAGGTCATGGTGACTTCCCTCTTTTCACGTTAAATCTTCACTTGGACATTATACCATAAGTCAGGTGGACTTGACAGGGCCAAGGAAGGCAATTAGAATGGGACTATTAACGATGCCGAGGTGAATCAATGAAACGTGCACTCTCCTATGTTTTCCCTAAGACCATTCCTATTATGACGGGCTTTCTCTTCCTAGGATTCTCCCTGGGCATGTTAGCCGTCAGCAAGGGCTTCCCTCCCTACTTGCCAGTCTTAATGTCCCTCTTTATTTTCGCTGGTTCCATGGAGTTTGTGACCTTGCAGCTCTTGCTTGCTGCCTTCAACCCACTCCAGGCCCTGCTCTTGACCCTCATGGTCAATGCCCGCCATCTCTTCTATGGCCTGGCCATGTTGGACAAGTACCACCATTTGGGCTGGCAGCAGCCCTATCTAATCTTCGGCATGTGTGATGAGTCCTTCTCCATTAATGTGACGCTCGACTTACCTCAAGACCTTGACCGCGGCTGGGCCTACTTCCATGTGACCTGGCTCAACCAGCTCTACTGGGTCTGCGCAACGGCCATGGGGGCTTTTATTGGCCCCTACCTGCCCATTAATGTCAAGGGCATGGACTTCGTCCTCAATGCCCTCTTCATTGTCTTGCTGATTGAACAATGGCGTTCCCACCGTCAACACTCCGCTGCCTTTATTGGCTTAGGCGCATCGGTCCTCTCTTTGGTCCTTTTCGGACCGGAAAACTTTATGATTCCGGCCATGATTCTCATGTTAGTCCTCTTTGGCTACCGCTACTGGCAACAGAAGAAGCAGCCAGACCAGGAGGTGAGCGCATGACACCTTGGCAACAAGCGATCACCATCGCCCTAGTCGTTCTAGGAACTGTGCTGACACGTTTTCTAGCCTTCTGGATCTTCCCAGCTCACAAGCGGCCACCAGCCTTCGTTAGCTACTTAGGCCAAGTGTTACCCACTGCCGTCATGGGACTCCTAGTCGTCTATGCCTTCCGCCATCTCAGCCCTAGTCAGCCCCAAGACAGTCTGCTCATGATTGGCGCAGCCCTTATCACAGTTGTCTGCCACCTGTGGAAGCGTAACTTCCTCCTTAGCATCGCGCTAGGCACGGCCGTCTATATGATGGGCTTACATTTATTAGGATAAGAAAAACGAGCTAGGATGCTTCCTAGCTCGTTATTTTTATATTCAATTAAACTAACACATTCAAGAGACCCATAAGTCCCATGCCTAGGAAGACGGCGTAGGGAATGATTGGGCGCTTAGCCTGGCGGACAACCTCTTGATAGAGGTCTACAAAGGCCACATAGAAGAGATAGCCAGCCATGAGTTGGTTGAAGACGGCTAGGCTGATTAAGGAGCCCATGCCCTCGATTAGGACAAAGCCCAGGCCTAGCCCGGCCAAGTTACCAACCACCAACCAGAGCCAGGTACCGGCCTTGGCTGGACGGCTTAATTCCCGAATGGTCATTGCTTCTACTAAGGCGTGTGGCGCCGTTAGGAAGAGATAGGCTGTCCCTAACCAGGGATTGACCCGGCAGAGGCTGTAAATCAGGACCCCTTCCAGCATATTTTGGAGGGTGAACATCCCTAGGCGCAAGCGCCCGCTCGGTGCCCAGCCCACAAAGGAATGAAGACCTGACATGAGGATAACCGGGGTAAAGAAGAGAATGAGGCTAAACAAAGTAGCCATGCGGAAACCCAAAATTCCCATAAGGGTAGGCTGGGTAGAAGGCAATAAATCGAAGAAGACTAATTCTAGCCAGATGCCGCAGGTCAACAAGAGTAGTTGGCTGCGAATCCAGGGACGCTCCTGTAACTTAGGGCCTAAGCGCCAGCCCCAAAAAGTGGCCAAGGCATAGGCGGTCATGCCCAAACCTAGGCCTAACCAAGCAAGTGGACTCATGTTAACACCCCAAATTCATAGCCTTGAGACTTGAAGTAATCAATAATGTGAGGCAGGGCCTCAATGGTCAATTGCTTATCCGATGCATCGTGCATGAGAATGACCCGCACCTTGGCATCTGGCGCTACATAGAAGGATTTTTCCATATAGGCTAACATGTCACTCGGCGTGGTTGGGCGAGCAGACGGTGTTTCCGCGTCGCCAGACATGCCATTCCAGTCCATCCAGTCAACATCTAGTTTCTTAAGGGAGGCATCCAGTTCTTCGGTCCCCTTCCAGGACATATGGCCACCTGGGTAACGCCAGACAGCCGTGTGGAAATCCCGACCTAGCACTTCCTGCATAGAGGCCTGGGTTTCTTTGACTTCCTTGACTACTTGATTGACATCGACTACCCCGCCCGGAAAGAGACGATTGTAATCATGACTGTAGGAGTGAATCCCGATGGCATGACCTTCCCGAATTTGCCGTTCTAACAAGGGCCGGGTCTTGTCTCCCACCGTCTTGCCAATCACGAAGAAGGTGGCCGGCACCTTTTTAGCCTTTAGAATATCTAAAATCTTAGGCGTCACTTCAAAGTTAACCCCGTCATCGAAGGTTAAAAATACTATTTTTTTATCTGAGGCTTTAGAATCGTAGAGTAGCTTACGCACATCCTGGGCCTTATAGGCATAAGAATTAGCCGCTTGGTTATGGTTAGAACCCTTAACCAGATCTTGGGGCTTGCTTTCTGCTTCCTTCTTACTGGACTCTTGACTAGTTGAAGACTGAGATTGACCCGTTAAGGCTAACTGACTTGAGCTAGTCTCTTGGGAACTGTCCTGTCCTTCAATGGTCTGTAGGAAGAGCATGACGGATAAGACGCAGACAATAGAGACCAGGCACAAAATAAGTGCCAATAAGCTATTATAAAGTAGATTCTTCTTGTCCTTTGACCGCATGCTATCGCCCTCACTATATTCATATCCTTGACTACAATCCTATTATACTCCACTCATCCAGAAAATGCGACACTTTCTTATGATTTATGCCAAGCATTTTCTTACTTCACACAAAAATCACCTCGCCTAGAATACTTTCTAAAGCGAGGTGACTAGCTATTCTTTATTAAGCTTCATGATCCTCGTTTTGACTGTCATCCGCAGACGCTTGAGTCTTGCGGCGACGGAAGAAGAGAATAGCGCCAGCTAAAGCTACTAGGGCTAAAGCCAGTGGCGTTAACCAAGCCATGACTTGTTCACCCGTTGATGGCAACTTGCCGTCCTTACGTTCCACATTAGAAGTCTTAGTGGCCGTCACCTTGTCAGATGAAGCACTAGAACTGGATGATGCCGCAACTTTTTCAGCTAATTGAATCGTCCGCTTAGCTGTCTGTCCGTTGGCTAGCGTTAATTTAATCTTAGTTTGATCCAATTGGTAAGGCTCAGGTACTGCTACCACATAGTAGTCGTAGTCCCCTGCCTTGAGATCAGTAAAGGTCACTTTACCTTGAGCATCCGTCTTCAATTGTTGACTGCCAACTGCTAAGGTCACATCCGCTACTGCCTGGCCTGAAACATTGACTACATTGAGTTCTAAGCTAGCTGCTTGAGACTTACGGCGCACCTTGAGTTCTGGATGTAAATCCGCCCCTGGCGCTACATCTAAGGTTTGGGCACCTGTTTCAGCTTGATAGCTGTCTGGCACTTCCTTAATGCCATAAGTATACTTACCTGCTTCTAAGGCTTCGAAGAGAATATTCCCTTGGTCATCCGTTTGGCCTTCCAACTCACCTAAGTAAACTGTCACACCTGGGACCACCTGGTTGTTTTCGTCTACAACTTTAACCGTTACATTGGCTACTGCCTGTTGACGTTGAACAGTCAAAGTGATGGAGTGGTCAGTGTCAGCAGGTAATTCAGCATCACCTGCTTGGGCACCTGTGTAATTTTCTGGCAAGTTGACAATCTCATAGTGGAAGGTTCCTGGGGTCAAGCCTTTGAAGACAGCTTGGCCATATTCATTGGTGACTTGTACTTGGTCGCCAATCTTGACGCTAACGCCTGGCACTTCCTTACCGGCATTGTCCAAGATTTTAACCGTCAGGTCGCGCTTCTCAGTTTGAGAAGAAGATGAGCTTGAAGCGGAAGCTTGGTCCTTACGGGTTACTTGTAAGGTAATGGAGTGATCCGTATCCGTTGGCAATTCAGCTTCGCCGCTTGGCGTGCCTTCATAGCCGTCTGGCAACTTGGTCACTGCGTAGCGAACCATCCCTGGTGTCAGCCCCTTGAAGTGAGCATCCCCATTCTCGTCCGTTACAGCTGTCTGACCTTCAACCGTTACAGTGACACCCGCAACAATCTTCTGGTCTTGGTCTAAAATTTTGACCGTCAGATCACGTTTGGCTGCAGGAACTGCTGGATTTTCAGCTTTCTTGGTCACTTGTAAAGTAATGGAATGGTCAGTGTCGCTTGGTAGTTCTGCGTCACCACTTGGCGTGCCTTCATAACCGTCTGGCAAGTCAGTCACGGCATAGTGAACCGTCCCTGGCGTTAAGCCTTTGAAGTGGGCATCCCCATTCTCGTCCGTTACAACTGTTTGACCTTCAACGGTCACCGTCACACCTGGCACAAGTTTTTGTTCTTGGTCTAAGATCTTAACCGTCAAGTCACGTTTAGCAGCTTGAGATTCAGCCTTCTTAGTTACTTGTAGGGTAATTGAGTGGTCGGTGTCGCTTGGTAATTGAGCTTCACCGCTCGGTGTCCCTTCATAGCCTTCTGGCAATTGGGTCACCGCATAGTGAACCGTCCCTGGCGTCAAGCCTTTGAAGTGGGCATCCCCGTTTTCATCCGTCACGGCTGTTTGACCTTCAACGGTCACAGTGACACCTGGTACAAGTTTTTGTTCTTGGTCTAAGACCTTAATGGTTAAGTCGCGCTTAGTCACTTGAGACTCAGCTTTTTTAGACACTTGTAAGGTAATAGAATGGTCGGTGTCACTTGGGAGTTCAGCTTCACCGCTTGGCGTACCTTCATAGCCTTCTGGCAATTGGGTCACGGCATAGTGAACTGTTCCAGGAGTGAGATCCTTGAAGTGGGCATCCCCGTTTTCATCCGTCACAGCTGTTTGGCCTTCCACGGTGACCGTGGCACCCGGCACAATTTCTTGGGCTTGGTCTAAGACCTTGACTGTCAAGTTACGCTTAGCCGCTGGTGCTTGGCTAGAGGATTGGGCTGGCGCTTGTGGCGCACTGGCTGCCCCATCTTGGTCAGACAGGGTAACGGCTAACTTGGACACCATCTTTTGATGATCAGCACTTTCTAAGTCTGGGCCTGCCTTAACTTCGAAGGTCACTTCATAGTAGGCCTGACCTTGGTCGTCTGTCTTGAGACTGCCCTTGTCAGACTGTTCCTGTAATTGCTTGTTGGCGGCGATATCTTGTTCTGACCGCTTAGGAATAGAAGTTTCAACTTTTTGTGCCTTGAGGACCTTGTCCGCACGTTTGAAACCTTGACCATCATACAAGCGTAAACGATACTTACCTGCGGTTAACTTAGGTGATTCGCTAGCTTGTGCGTCAGATTCATGACGATAAACGACATTGCCTGCCTCGTCCAGGATTTCATAGGTTGCATTTTCCTGACGTTTTGGCGGATTGGCATCAACTTGCAACAGAATATCCACCGATACTTCAATCGGTGAGTTAGGATTCACTTGTGCTAGGACCAGTCCAGAAGGTACATAGGTCGCTAACATTCCGGCAACTGCAAGGGCAGCGCCAATTTTTCTTAAGCGATTCATACTCTCGCCTCCTTTATCCATATATTACCACATTCAATCAATCCTGTGGGCCATGTCAATAAGAAGTCTAGATTAAATCAATAATCTTCATCATAAATTCATAAATTAGAAATCTAGCCCTCCTCAAGAGGCTATTAAAGTCCTATTCTCTAGCCAAATGAAGCCCTACCATTAGCCAGGGCCAAGCTGGCAATAAGCTAACACTATCTTGCTAGCAGCCCAAGTAATTTTGCCCACAAAAATAAGTCTGACCACTCGCTCGGGCGAATGGTCAGACTCTCTTACTTAATGACGTCCCCGGCAGGAATTGAACCTGCGGCAGTCCGCTTAGGAGGCGAATCCTCTATCCTACTGAGGTACGGGGACTAGGTGCTCTTAGCACATGGTTTATTATAGCACATGAAGGCCTATCCGACGAGCCCTGCAGGCTCATGGCTAAGAAAAAGAGACTGGTTGCCCAGCCTCTTCTTGATGGCTTATTTTGCTAAAGCTTGGTTAGCGGTGATAATGGCTACCTTGTAGACATCTTCTTCCACGCAACCACGAGATAAGTCAGAGATTGGCGCGTTCAAACCTTGTAAGATTGGACCTACGGCTTCATAGCGACCCAAACGTTGCGCAATCTTGTAGCCGATGTTACCTGATTGGAGGTCTGGGAAGATGTAGACGGTCGCATGACCGGCTACTTCAGAACCTGGCGCCTTTTGGTCCGCCACGATTTCTGAGTAAGAAGCGTCAAATTGGAGTTCCCCGTCGATGAGCACTTCTGGCGCTAATTCTTGTGCCAACTTAGTTGCTTCTACCACCTTGTCCACTTCAGGTGCCTTAGCTGAGCCCTTGGTTGAGAAGCTGAGCATGGCCACGCGTGGCTCGATGTCAAAGATTTTAGCAGTGTGAGCAGATTCTACTGCGATTTCAGCTAATTCTTGCGCTGAAGGGTTGATGTTGATGGCGCAGTCGGCAAAGACTAATTTTTGACCATCGCTCTCAGCTGGTACCATGATGAAGGCCCCAGATGTACGGGTAATGCCTGGCTTGGTCTTGATAATTTGTAAGGCTGGACGAACGGTGTCACCAGTTGAGTGAACGGCCCCGCTGACTAAGCCATCAGCTAAGCCCATGTAGACCAACATAGTCCCGAAGTAGGACACGTCTTTGAGCAAGTCGCGTGCTTGTTCTTCGGTTGCTTTGCCCTTACGGCGCTCTACGAAAGCTGCTACCATCGCGTCATATTCTGCATAAGTTTCTGGATCGATAATGGTGAAGGCATCGATATTCCAGCTGTTTTGTGCTGCCAAGGCCTTGACTTCTTCTACATTCCCTAAGAGGATTGGCTCTACTAAGTCATCTACACGTAGACGAACAGCTGCCCCTAATACACGTTTGTCGTTAGCTTCTGGGAAAACAATCTTGAGGTGTTTGCCCTTGATGTTATTAGCTAAGCGTTTGAACATTACCATAAAATTTGGCCACTTCCTTTTTCTAGTGATAAAACTCTAACTCCTAGTTTACACCCTTTAGGCCTAAAAAAAAAGTGTTCAGTCTAAAAAAAACAAAAAAGGCGCAAATCTTTTAGATTCCGCCTTTGGTCTGTTTTACATGAGAATTAATCTGTACTAGTGTTTTTCATGAGAACGCCCTACTTTTGGGGCCCGTTTCAGGGCTAGCATGCCATAGGCTAGCAAGAGGAAGACCGCCAAAATGGCGACAAAATATTTGACCAAGCCCCACCAGCCAATCCGGTCAATGTTGAGGAAGAAGTAAGGATAAGGCGAGGCCTTCTCGTTAGGGATGGGCAGATGGAAGACAGCGCCCCGTATCAGGGCAAAGGTCATATAAATAAGGGGCAACACCGTCCAAGTCAAGGGCTCAAACCAACGATAGTGGCCCTTGGCATCATAGAGCAGCCAATCTAGAATGACCAGAACAGGCGCAATAAAATGCAGGGCAAAGTTCTGGACCCGCCAGAACTGCTCGGGTGTCGCAGTCGGCATCAACAAGACCAGGTAGACGAAGAAGGTCAGGAGAATGGCCGTTGTCACTGCCCCCTTGATGCGGGTCAGGCTAGCAGATAGCGCCGGGCGCCCCAGCACTAGCCAAGCGAAGAAGGCTAAGACCAAAATATTGGATAACAAGGTATAGTAGGTTAACTGGTGCCATTTATTAGGATAGAGATTGAAGGTGAGGCCTACGAGCTCTGTTAGGACAATGAGGCTAGGTAAGATGAGACGGCGTTGGCTCAAGATAAGAGACTCCTTTACTTAATTTATTTACTGGCCTATTCTAGCACAAGCTCAGCCAAATGAAAAGGCTGTCGAAAATTTGTCATTTTATTGCCTCAGCTACTTATCAAGCCCCCAAAAATGCGCTATAATGAAACTATCTTTTATTGGAGGGAAAACCATGTCAGATATGTCATTATCACCATTCGTAGATTTTATTAAAAAAGCCTGCACCAAGAAAGCAGCGCTTCTGGAAGAGAGCCTTGGTCGCTACGCAGCGCGCTCTATTTACGCCGGCGCCTTTTTGACCTTGTCAACCGCAGCTGGGGCTGTTGCTGCTGATCAAATCAACACCCTGCACCCAAGCTTAGGCCGCTTCTTCTTCGCCTTCATCTTCGCCTTCGGTTTGGCTTACGCTGTCTTCCTCAACGGGGAACTAGCTACTTCCAACATGATGTTCCTCTCGGCAGGGACCTTCAGCAAGGCCATCGATTGGAAAAAAGCACTCAAAGTCCTCTTAATCTGTTCCATCTTCAACTTAGTTGGGACCCTATTCGCTGGCTATCTTTTAGGCAATACCGCAGCCTTTGCTAACCTCAATGAGAACTCAGCCCTGGTCGGCATTATCCAAACAAAACTGGCTCGTGGCAACGGCCAAGTCTTCCTTGAAGGGATTGTGGCTAACGTCTTAGTTAACATTGCCATTCTCTGCTTCGTCTTAGTTAAGGATCAAGCAGCACGCCTCACCTTAGTGCTGTCTGCAATCTTCATGTTTGTTTACATGACCAACGAACACGTGGTAGCTAACTTCGCTTCTATGTCTATCTTGCTCTTCTCACCTTTCAAAGGAGCTAAAGGTTTTGAATTAGTCAATGTCCTACGCCACTGGGGTGTTTCTTACCTTGGTAACCTAGTAGGTGGTGGCCTCTTAATTGGGATTGTCTACACTTGGCTTAACCAAACCAAGACCAACTACCAAGAACAAGTTTAATCATGTAAATTAAGTCTGGGCTTTGCCCGGGCTTTTTTTGTGGGCAAATCAAAAAGGTTGAAGCAGTAAAAGCTTCAACCTTTTGAGTCTAGTTTATTTGAGGACGCGGGCAATGGCCGCTTCTAGGCGTTCCTGGGTTGGATAATCCAGGAGTTGGCCTTGCAAGGTCTTCATAGCGGTCCAATCCGTCCGGCTTAGCAGCTGTTTAAAGCCAGCTTCAATGGAGTCTGGCCGTTTGAGGCTAGCTACCAAGGCGGCGTCGGCCCATTCTAGTCGCGCCGCATAGTCAAACTGGTCATAGTCATGGGGAATGACCAAGGCCGGCTTGCCATGGCGGATGCTAGCATAGAGGATGCCGGCCCCACCGTGGTGGATGACGTAATCGACATGAGGTAGAACCGCCTCGTAATCAATGTACTGATAGCGGTAGACATTGTCCATAATGGCTTCTACCGGTTGGTTTTGGCGGGCTTCACTGCCGGCCGTCACCAAAAAGCAAATATCCGGATGAGCCTGCGCCAGACGCTTGACGATGGTCAGCAGGGATTCCTTGCCCCAAGGTAGCAGGGTCCCATTGGTCACCAAGACTGTTGGCAGGTCAGTTGGCAAGTGGAAATCGGCTACTGGCTTCTTAGGATAGGTCGGGCCTAACCAGGTCAGATGAGCTGGAAAGTCCTTGCGGAACTCCAATTCTTCCATACCCAGAGCCAGAATGCCATAAGGCGAATAGAAGCCCTCTTCGCCATTTTGACGATAGAGCTTAAACTGCTGGTAGATAACGGGGTCAAATCGCTTAAGGGCCTTCTTAACAAAGAGTCGATAGACTAGGCGCTTGAAGCCATGGACGGCGCCCCGCCCTAGACGGTTGCGCAAGGCTTGGCGCCAGTTAAGAGGCGGCTTAAGCCCTCCTAGGAAGGCAGGCGCGTCGGTCTTGCTTTCGATTGAAAAAGGTGTCGGGTTGGTCGTCAACCATGGCAGGCCTAGCTTATCGCAGACCATGCCGAGGGGGGCGAAGACAAAGTCCACGGTGGCCACATCAGGTTGAGTCTCTCTCAGAATGGCTTCTACCTGGGTCATGAGGTCCTGACACATGGTGATGGCAGCCTGAATCTGCCCGTAGAGAGTGGAGGCATTGAGTTTAGTATCGGTCGAGGCAATATTGTCGAAGACATCTGGCTGATCAGGCAGGAGGGCCTGGCACTTAAAGCCCAAAGCCTGAACTACCGGTACCTTGGTCACGCCTGTATAGACGGTAATATCATAGTTAGGGTTATCTAATAAGGGTTGCATCAAGCCCAGAACGGGATAGAGATGCCCACTTAATGGGGGGGCAAACACGGCCAGTTTGATGACTCGGCAGGTCATAGTCTCCCACTCCTTTGTCCATAAATTCATCTCACTGTTCTAGTGTGAACCATCTCCGCCCAATAGTCAACGATATTTGCGAATTTTTTAGATTAAGTTTGCATAACGCCAAGCAAAAAGGACAGGTCTTATAACCTGTCCCAAATTCTTAATCTTCGCCAATAATTCGTACTTCTGGCTCCATGAAGACCCCAGTCCGGGCCCAGACCACCAGCCGAATGTGTTCAATGACTTCCAAGTAGTCGGTAGCTGTCGCATGGTCTACATTGACAATGAAGCCCGCGTGCTTGGTCGAGACTTGCGCACCACCTACTTGATAGCCCTGCAGGCCAGCATCTTGAATGAGCTTGCCGGCAAAGTAACCCTCAGGCCGCTTGAAGACTGAACCGCAAGACGGATATTCTAGCGGTTGCTTGCTTTGACGTAGGTGGGTCAACTCGGCCACCTTGCTATCAATGGCGCTCTGATCTCCTGGCGCTAAATCGAAGGTGACGCCTAAAATAACCT
This sequence comes from uncultured Abiotrophia sp., assembly GCF_938010525.1. GTDB lineage: Bacteria > Bacillota > Bacilli > Lactobacillales > Aerococcaceae > Abiotrophia. Next base: position 46,947 of record NZ_CALLVK010000005.1, read on the forward strand.
CGTCCCCTTCTTGGAAACGACTGTGGCGATAGCTGAAGTCGCAATCTGCTCCCGCGTAGGTCTTGAGCTGGCCGTCACGCGTCATGGTTTGCACCTGGCTAATGACATCCTTGACCTCACCCCCGTAGGCGCCGGCATTCATATAGATGGCTCCACCAATGGAACCCGGAATGCCGCAGGCAAACTCCAAGCCAGTCAGTCCGGCAGCAGCCGCCTGACGGCTGGCTTCAATCAAGGCCGCCCCACTGGCTGCCTTCAACTGGTTACCTTCTAGGACCAGTTCCTGCATGTCTGTTAGAATCATGACTAGGCCCCGGATACCACCGTCTTTGACGATGAGGTTGCTGGCATTGCCCAGAACTGTTAGAGGCAAGTTTTCTTGCTTGACTGCCGCTAGGACCGTTTGGACTTCTTCCACAGAACGTGGGAAGACTAAGAGATCAGCAGGCCCCCCGGTCTTGGTGTAGGTATAATTGGATAAGGGTTCATTGGCTTTGATAGTCAAAGTCCCTAAGCTATCTTGTAATTTGGCTAAATCCACCATAAATTAACCTCTTTTCACATAATTTACTGGCCTGAATCCTTGAGTACATGTTCCATCAGGATGGTATCGTAGTAGCGGCCGCCACGGGCCACGCGTTGCGTCAGTCGACCTCGCTCCTGGAAGTCGAATTTCTTATAAAGACCGATGGCTGGCAGGTTGTCCGCAATGACTTCCAGATGCAGGACACGCAGTCCCACCCCCTGGGCAAAGTCTAGCATGGTCTCCATCAAAAGGGAGCCAATGCCATAGCCCCAATACTCGGCAATTAGGCATACCCCGATTTCGGCCACATGAGCTTGCGCCGGCAGTCCTTGAGGTTGAACCGTCGCAAAGCCCACCAGCTGTCCATCCACTTCGCTGACTAGCATGAGGGCGTGGGGATGCTGGTCATATTGCTCGATAATGGTCACTTGCGCATCCACATCATCGGAATTATCGGCTAGGACCACATAGGGTGATTCCTGGCGAATCTGGCCCAACATACCCAAAATAGCGCGAGCATCACTAACTTCTGCCTGACGAATAATGACTTCTACATCCTGCTTATCTGGCATGGTCGCCTACCTCTTTGCTCCATTGGCTCAACCATTCTGGCTCCTGGCCCCCAACCCATTGGATGGTCAAGACCCGGTCGTCGACCTCTTGACCGTATGAGAGTGCCAGGTCAAGATAGGCCGTCGGGAGTTCGGGTTCGATAAACTGAGCCCACTCCACCAGGACCAAGTCACCCTGCTGGCGATAGGAAGCCAAGTCCACCGTGTCAGCGCCCCCTTCTTCCAGTCGGTAGGCGTCAATATGAATGAGACGAGGCGCCGCTTGGCCTTCCAAGTCATATTCCTTCACAATAGTATAGGTGGGACTCTTAATAGCCCGCGCAATTCCTAAGGCCTTGCCCAATCCTTGGGTAAAGGTGGTCTTGCCAGCCCCCAGATCCCCTTCCAAGCGAATCCAGGTTCCTGCAGGTAAGACGGGAGCCAGGCTTGCTGCCAAGGCTTGGGTGTCTTGGGCTGAATGGGTCTCTACTCTCATGACGGCACTCCTTTTGACATGATATATTTCCTTCATTATATTATAACCAAAAGCCCGTCAAGACGGAAATAATATGCTAGCTAATCCGGTTACAATTGCGAAAGATTTGACTTTCCGCTTGATTATTGGTAACGTATAGGTAACTACACTTAATCAGGAGGGATCGTATGAAAAACAAACGATTAGCACTTGTACTTGCGGCGATTGTCTTCTTAATTGCGATTATTATTGCCTTATGGGCTATTTTATCAGGGGTATTGAAAGGCAACCAACCAAGTCCTCAAGTCTCTGGCTCTAACATTGCCCAAGTTGTCTCATCTTCAGAATCTAGCTCTTCTGCTGCTTCTAGTTCTTCTGCTAGCACTTCTAGCGAAAGTCACAGTAGCGAATCCAAAGCTTCTGGCGAAGAAAAATCTACCACCGTTACCTTCAAGTTCTATGTGCACGGCGAAGTCATCGGTAGCTTTGATGTACCAAATGCCGCTGGTAAGACCGTCTTCGAAGCAATGGAATCCAACAAGGAAATCCGCTTCAAATACAATGAAGAAGAACAAGTCATCGACAACTTCTTCGATAACGTCAACGACGGCGAAAATACCTGGGTTTACCTCTTAAACGGCCAAGTGGCTGATCACGGGGCTAAAACTCAAGTCCTCAAAGCCGGCGACTCTGTTGACTGGTACTTCGGCACCATCGACGAAATCCCAACCTCTATTATTCCAGCCTCAGACGCTGAAGCTGAATAATCTCTTATTAGACAAAGCAAAAGCGAGCCAGCCCAGTGCTGCCTCGCTTTTTTTGTGTGGTTGCTGCTTGGTTGCTGGCTTTTGACTCGGTTTGCGCCTTTTTCCGGGATTCCTCTCCGAGCTAGTGGTCCACTCGACAAAGTGGACCACTGGCTCCCAGCTTTTGCCACGGTTTCCGCCTTTTTCCGGACTTCTGTCCCGAGCTAGTGGTCCACTCGACAGAGTGGACCACTGGCTCCTAGCTTTTGCCACGGTTCCCGACTTTTTCCGGACTTCTGTCCCGAGCTAGTGGTCCACTCGACGGAGTGGTCCACTGGCTCACAGCTTTTGCCCCAGTTTCCGCCTTTTTCCGGGTTTCTGACCCGAGCTAGTGGTCCACTCGACGGAGTGGTCCACTAGCTCCTAGCCTTTCTCCTGTTTCCACTCAGTTGCGGCGCAGGCGCAGGCCTTTTGGATAGTAGTTCTTGAGTACTCGGCCGGTGACCTTGGCGAAGCCTAGGCCGTTGCCGCCCGCTAGGACTTGGTACCAACCATTTGGCTTGTCCTCTGCCAAATCGACCGTCTCGCCGGCTAGGTAGCGAGTAACTTGCTCTTCGGACAGGGCCACCTGGCTGACCGTCTCATCCGGACGCAGTGCCAAGCCCAGAGCAAAGCTAGGCTCGAAGCGCTTCTTCTTGAATTCACCCAAATGCAGACCCTTGTGGGCAATCCGTAATTTGCCTAAATCCGGCAGACCCTCTGGCAAAAGATAGAGATGGTCGCCAAAAGTCTGGAGGACGCCTGGCAAGGTCACGGTCAGATGACTAGCCGCAAAGTCCTGCCAGAGCTTAAGCTGCTCAGCCGTCACTTTGGCTTTGAGGGGCTTGAATTTACGAGACTTGCTATCAGTCTCCTGCCCCTCATAGCAGAACTTGGCCACAAACTGCCCCTCGCCCCGGAAATGTTGCGGATACATGCGGGCCGTCTCAGAATAGGTCAGGCCCGGCACCATGCCATTGAGCTTAGGCACCTCAAGCAAGGTCAGCGGATAGTGCTTCAGCAACCAAGCCACAATGTCCTCATTCTCCTCAGGCGCCCAAGTGCAAGTCGAATAAACCAAGGTCCCGCCTGGCTTAAGCATGAGCAGCGCCTGCTCCAGAATTTCTCGCTGCAGCGCCGCGCACTGGCTGGGATATTCCGGCGTCCAGTAGTCCATGGCCTCAGCCTGCTTGCGGAACATGCCCTCCCCCGAGCAGGGGGCATCCAGCACAATCAGGTCAAAGTAAGCCGGAAAGATCTGGGCCAAGCGCTCTGGCGACTCATTGGTTGCCACCACATTGCGAGCCCCGAAGCGCTCCAGGTTCTCAGCCAAAATCTTGCTGCGCTTGGGATGAATTTCGTTGGCTACTAAGAGGCCTTGGTTATCTAAGTATGACAGCAAATGGGTCGACTTGCCCCCAGGAGCTGCTGCCAAGTCTAGGACTTTGAGCCCTGGCTGGGGTGCGGCTGCCTGTCCCACCATTTGAGCGGCTGGCTCCTGAGAGTAGACCAAGCCCGTCACATGGGCGGTCGAGCTGCCTGCCACCTTGCCATAGTAACCCCAAGGAGTGCCCGGCATGGGCTGGGCTGATTCAGGCAAAGCTGACTGACTGGCCTTGAGAGGGTTGACCCGGAAGCCGGACTCCGCCTCTAGCTTAAAGGAATCTAGGAAGGCCTGCCCCTCCTCTGGGCCCAATAGGGCTAAGTATTTTGCTTGAAATCCTGCTGGAAATGTCATGACCGGCCTCCTTATGTCTTCTCATTTTATTGTAGCGGGATAAAGTAGCAACTGCAAGCCCAAAAGGCCTTCCCAAAGACAAAAACACCCTGCCCTCAGGCAAGGTGCTTAAGAGATTATTCCTTAACAAAGGCAACCTGATCCAACTTAAAGCCCTGATCTGAGACTTCAGTCAAGGTCAGAACTTCTTCGCCTAGTAGGCGAACCCGAATAGTGCTTTCTGACTGGCTCAGTTCAGGCTTAGTTAGCCGCAGATAGATGGTCCCTGTCTCTCTAACATTGGCGTAGAGACCGGACACTTGATTCTCAAGGACTTCTACCATCTTATCTGGTTCTACTTCTTGGCCTAGGGCTTTCTGATAGGCGGCCACATCCAAACCCAGTTCTTGGCGTGTTTTCTCGATTTCCTGGCTAGTCATGCCGGGCTTGATTTTCTTAGCCAGCGCCCGCTGGTTGACGGTCATTAAAGTTTGGAAGGCTTGACTTTGCTTAGCTAGTTGCTCAGCATCAATCTCAAGCTCCATACCGGTTTCCGTAACACTTACCTTCTTAATGAGGTGGGCAGATTGCGCTAGATAAGTACCTGACAAGGCATTAGACTGAGCCAGGGCTAGACTAGGCGTGAGAAGCGATAGGACTAGTATGAAAGTTGCTAGAAGTGAATAAAATAAGGTCCGCTTGCTTGCGTACTGACGATTGGTTGCTAGGGTATAGTGCGTATGACTCATGGTGTTTCCTCCTAACTCGCTAGATACCATAAATTAAGAACAATAATAGCCCGTGCTATTGAGGGAATTGACATTAAGCGACCTAGTTTCTTTCATTAAATTCACCTCTTGATTTAATGTTTTTTTCATTATACACCAGTGTCAAGCAATATGGAAGCCCTTTTTTCAATTTAACTTGTATTTGGCTCCTAAGCCCTTTAGAATTTAAGATAAGGGAGGTGTTGCATACTGTGAAAGCTTATATCAAGCAAAAACTCTATAGTCTAGCCAGTGGCGAATTAGTCGCCCTTGCCGTCTTCTGGCTCAATTTCTTCCTCTTCAAAAAATGGTTGACCACACCACAAGCCCTGATTTCCATCACTTACCCCCTCTTGCTAGTCAGCCTTATCCTGCTACAAGGTTCCCTTTATTGGTGGATTCTGATCAAGCGCCTTAGCAAGCCCAGCTTTGCGATCAAGCAGACAGGCCGGATTTATGGCCTACTCAGACAAGTAGACCTCATCCTATTAGCCCTCGGCATGCCAATCATCCTAATCGAATTCAGCTCCTGGCCAGTTAGCCTGATAGCAGTAGCCATTTGGCTCTTCGCCCTCATAGAGTGGATCAACTACTTTCACTGGCAACTATCATACAGCCTCAATCCCCTGGTTCTCTTAAATAAGGTGGCAAAGAGAAAACTTAGAAAGAGCAAAATAGCTAAGGAAATTGACAAATCTAAATAAGCGCCCAAAAAGCAATCAGCAGTAAATCACTTATGATTTACTGCTTTTTGGTCTAACGTGCAGCTAACTATCCCTACGCTTAGCCACTCTCTCATATTTGGGGCATATCACCATTCTAATTTTATACACATATAATTAGATTAACACTAGAAATTGGTTTGACTTTCTAACTTTCCCTTGTATAATACTAGTAAACCTATGTATCTGACTCCCTAGTCTTACTTGAAAGAAGTGATACCCATGACTCAATTTAACTAGGTCACTTCCTTGAAACAAAGGATGTGCCTTAAACTTATTTACAATGCTAGTCGTCATCGATTAACACTTATAATAGTCATCACGATGAACGGAGGTTTATGCATGTCGAATTTTGCTTTCTATGGATTCCTTAATCATGACTCAAAGTATCCTTTGGCTAACATGATTTGGGGTAAAGATTCAGTGACTCAAACAAACAATGGGAAGGTAGCATTTCATACTAGTAAGGATGTGGCTAGTCTATCTGAAAGCTACTCTTCCCCAAATCACTCCTACGACTCAGGGAATCTGACTCAAGCGCGATAAGCTGCTTGAGCCAATAATTTATGAGCTTATTTTCTACTTTCACATCCTATATGTCGCTCTACTACCGCAGTCTTCGTTTTGTCTGGCAGGCAGCGGGTGGCTTAGCTCTGGGACTTTTGATTACCATTCCCCTACAAGCCTTACTGCCTTCCCTAACGCTCTATCTGATTAACCAGCTCATGAATGAACTGGCAAGTGGTAGACAAGAAGGAGTCTGGCTCCTATTAGCTTGGGGGCTAGCTTTCATACTGGGCAATGCCATGACCCCTCTCAACCTTTATTTACAGGGTCGCTTGACTGACCAGTTAACCTTTGCCCTTAATGATCAGATAATGAAAAAGGCGGAATCTATCCAGACCTTGGCTTGGTATGAAGACCATGACTTCTACAATAAAATTGATTTAATCAGTTCTGAAGCCAGTTGGCGTCCGGTCAATCTGCTAGTTTTCGGGACCAGTCTCATCAGCAATGCCCTCTTGGTGATTTCCATGTTCGCCCTCCTCAGCCAATTCCATTGGCTGATTGCGGTGGTCTTAATCATGGTGCTGATTCCTCAAGGTCTGATGGCTTATCGGATTCAGCAACAGGCCTTTGAAACCTTGGTTGCTAACAGTGAGGATTCGCGCAAACTAAGCTACTACGCGAGCCTTGTACTGACAGCAGACTATATCAAGGAAGTCCGTCTCTATCATTTGCATGGCTACTTCCAAAATAAGTATCGGCAAATTTTCAGCCAAATACGCTCCGCAGTTCAAGGCAACCGACGGCGTCAGCTCTGGCTCTCAACTGCCTTTCTAGTAGTGACTGGCCTTGTCAGTGTCCTGAGCTTTGCCTATCTTGTTCAAGGGGTCAAGTCCGGACTCTTCGCCGTGGGCGCTATTATGATTTTTGCGACTGCAATCACCTACACCATTCAAGGTGTCAGCCGCTTGGTAGAGGATTCGAGCTTGCTCTATGATACGCTCCTCTATATGTCTAATTTCTTTGACTTCTTGGAACTTGAGGAAGAAACCAGTTTTGGAAATCAAGAAGTTCCGAGCGAATTTGACTCACTCGAATTTCAAAATGTCAGCTTCACTTATCCAGGCGCAGATAAAGCCACCCTATCCCAGGTCAGCTTTGACATGGCACGTGGTCAAAAAATCGCCCTGGTCGGCGAAAATGGGGCCGGTAAGTCTACCTTAATCAAACTCTTATTAGGCTTCTATCTGGCGGATCAGGGTCAGGTAGAGTTTGATGGCCATAATATTTTGGACTTAGATATCGTCCACTACCGGCAACAGTTCAGCGCCGTCTTCCAGGATTTCGCTAAGTTTGACCTGACGGTCCGAGAGAATGTGGCCTTATCACGAATTGACCAAGCCGATGACCCCCTTGCCTTGCAAGCCAGCCTGCAACGTGGCGGAATTGAAGAAGGCGACTTGCTAACCTTGGACCAAACCCTAGGCAAACGTTTTGAAGATTCCCGCGAGCTTTCGGGTGGCCAATGGCAAAAGCTTGCCTTGGCACGTGCCTTCTATTCTCAAGCACCCATTCTCATCCTAGATGAGCCAACTGCTGCCTTAGATGCACGCGCAGAGAATCAACTTGTCACCAAGTTCCTTGAACTGGCGGAAGATAAGACTGTTCTCTTTGTCACACACCGCTTGGCCATGGTCAAAAAAGCCGATAAGGTATTAGTCCTAAAAGACGGCCAAGTCGTCGGCTTTGATCATCACGACCAGTTACTTCAGCGTAACGCCTACTATGCTGATTTGTATGCCCTACAGGCAGATTTATATCGGGAAGAATAAGGAGCCTGCAAAGTATAAAGGAGCCTCAAAAGCTGGATCTTAGGTCCAACTTTTGAGGCACTTATTTGTTTGAAGCCAGCTCAATCGGCCTTCTTCTTAAAAAGGGTGGGCATGCTCACGGCACTGACCCCCGTAAATGAGAATTAAATAAAAACACCTCCAAGTTGGATTAGGTACAATATAATCAAATGCACATGGAGGTGTCTTTTTATGGTTAAAAAACGTGTGGCCTATTCTGTCGATACAAAGAATAAAGCCGTAGAAATGAAATTACAGGGATATACTACAAAACAAGTAATGCAGGAGTTAAACATTAAAAATGAAACTCAAGTAAAAACATGGTTTAGATGGTA
>NZ_CALLVK010000006.1:0-29678 GCF_938010525.1 uncultured Abiotrophia sp.
ATGAAGAAATTAAAAGCACATCAAAAAAATTGTAAGAAAAAATAAGCAGATATGGAGATGAATAAATAGGATCATATCATAAAGTTAGCTTTCTATTGGAAAATCTAATGCTTAAGTTGTATACTAGTGTTATCACAAGCTTGGAGGTGAATACGTGCGTGATTGCTCCAGTGATAGGTCGCGCATGACAATCATCATGAAAATTATCCTAACTATCTTGTTTATTGTCCAAATAATTTTATCGCTTTATCTAGCTTATCTTACGAAGAAGGCTAATAAGCTAGACGCTGAAATTCAGGCATTAAAAGAAGAAGCTGAACATAAAAAACTAACATAAGGCAACAAGTCAAAAGAGCCAGCCCCCTAGGGCTGGCTCTTCTATTTCATTTTCACTTAAACAAGGCCTTAGCCGCGTCCGCGATATAGTGGGCGGTGTCTGACTGGTTCATGGTATAGAGGTGAATCCCGTCGGCGCCTTGGGTGATCAGGTCGACAATTTGGTCCAGGGCATAAGCTAGGCCGGCTGCCCGGAGGGCTTGAGGCTCGTGCTCATACTTGTCCAGGATGGCTTTGAATTTGCGAGGCAACTTGGTGGTCTCACAGGTGGTCAGCAGGCGCAGGGCCTGGTTGCGGTTGACGATGGGCATGATACCCGCCAGGATTGGCACTTCGATATTGGCCAGGGCGCACTTTTCCTGGAAATGATAGAAGCAATCATTGTCGAAGAAGAGTTGGGTAATCAGGCGGTCAACGCCAGCGTCGACCTTGCGCTTGAGGAAGCGGATGTCCGCGACTGCATTAGGTGCGTCGGGATGGACTTCCGGATAGCAGGCCGCCGTAATGTCGAAATGGGGCTTGCGTTCCTTAATGAAATGAATGAGCTCTTCCGCATAAGAGAAGTCACCGACCGGCTCCAGGCCTTCCAAAATGTCGCCGCGTAGGGCCAGGACCCGACGGATGCCCAGTTGGTCCAGAGAATCCAAGCTAGCCGCCACGCGCTCCTTGCTCAGGTACATAGCTGGCAGGTGGGCGATGGTGGGGATGTGCAGGGTATTCTGAACGTGATTGGCTACCTTAAGGGTGGTTTCCTCAATATTAGGCTGGCGATTGCTGCAGGTGACACTGATGAAGTCCGGCTTGAGTTCCGCCAAATCATTCAAAGTATGGGTCAGTCGCTCCGCCCCAACTTGGGTGTTGGGCGGGAAGACTTCATAGGATAAGGATGGATGGTGGAAGGGTGCCGGTGGCTGTGTCATAGGGGTTAGAGCTCCTCTCGAATGTTACGGGTAGCCTGGGTTAAGTTAACCAAGCTAGCCTTAGTTTCTGGAATACCACGCGTCTTGAGACCGCAGTCTGGGTTGATCCAGACACGTTCAGTTGGCACTTTGGCCAAGATGGCGCGGATGGTGTGTTCAATTTCTTCCACAGAAGGGACACGAGGGGAGTGAATGTCGTAAACCCCAGGACCTACTTGTAATTGGAAGTTTTGGCGTTCTAATTCGTCCAAGATGTGGAGGTTAGAACGGGATGCTTCGAAGGAAATCACGTCGGCATCTAATTGCTCGATAGCAGGGATGATGTCAGTGAATTCACTGTAGCACATGTGGGTGTGGATTTGAGTGGTTGGTGCCACGCCGGAGTGAACCAAGCGGAAGGCTGGAATGGCCCAGTCTAGGTATTCAGAGTACCAGTCAGACTTACGCAAAGGTAATTTCTCACGGAGGGCCGCTTCGTCGATTTGGATGATATGGATGCCGGCAGCTTCCAAGTCAAGGACTTCTTCACGGATTGCTAATGCAATTTGGAGAGTAGATTCCTTGATGGTGATGTCTTCACGAGGGAAGGACCAGTTGAGGATAGTAACCGGACCGGTTAACATACCTTTAACAGGTAGGTCAGATTGGGCTTGCGCGTAAGCAGACCACTTAACGGTGATTGGACGTTCACGCTTAACGTCGCCCCAGATGATTGGTGGCTTCACGCCGCGAGTCCCGTAGGATTGTACCCAACCGTTCTTAGAGAAGAGGTAACCGGACAGGTTCTCACCGAAGTATTCCACCATGTCGTTACGCTCGAATTCACCGTGAACGAGCACGTCTAGGCCGATTTCTTCTTGCCATTTGATCCATTCGTCGATTTCAGCTTCGATGAAGGCTGTGTATTCTGCTTCGGTCTTCTCGCCACGACGGAAGGTCGCACGGTTAACCTTAACTTCGCGAGTTTGTGGGAAGCTCCCGATAGTCGTAGTAGGTAAGACTGGTAAATTGAAGGCTTGGTGTTGAGCCTTAGCACGTTCAGCCAAAGCAGGTTGGCGGGTGAAGGCTGCGTCATCTAAGCCAGCCAATTGAGTGGCTAATTCCGCATTGCGAACGGTACGTTCTGCTGCAAAGAGGGCCTTGTTAGCAGCCAAGAATTCATCCCCTTGGCCAGCACGGATAGCATCTAATTCACGTAACTCGTCTAATTTCTCAGCGGCAAAAGCGAAGTGAGCCAAGATTTCAGGCGCAAATTCTTCGTTAGCCGTAGTGAAAGGTACGTGGAGGAGGGAACATGAAGTGGATAGGACCACGTTTTGGGCTGGAATTTCTTCCAAGAGGGCTAAGGTCTTAGCGTAGTCGTTACGCCAGATGTTCTTACCGTTAACCACCCCTGCGTAGAGGACTTTGTCAGCTGGGAAGCCGTGTTCTTTGACTAAGTCTAAGGTCTTGCGGCCTTCTAAGAAGTCCAAACCGATGGCTTCAACTGGTAATTGCACCAAGTGGCTGTAGACGTCACGCACGTCACCAAAGTAGGTTTGTAAGAGGACGGACAAGCCAGCCTTGTCAGCTAATAGGCCTTGGTAGAGTTTGTCGAAGAGGGTCAATTCCAATTCAGAAATGTCCTTAACTAAGGCAGGCTCATCTAATTGGATGTCAGTCGCGCCTAAGTCAGCCAAGCGACGGAAAACTTCCTTGTAGGCTGCCACTAAAGGCTCGATGAATTGAACTGGGTTAACGCCTTCAGCGTATTCAGCCAGACGTAAGAGGGTGAATGGCCCAACTAAGACTGGACGAGTGTGGATGCCTAAGTCTTTAGCTTCTTGGAATTCGTCAAAGAGCTTGTGGCCGGCTAACTTAACTTGGGTGTTAGCTTCGAATTTAGGTACAATATAGTGGTAGTTGGTGTTGAACCATTTTTTCATTGGGAGGGCGCGTACGTCACCTTTTTCCCCTTGGTAGCCGCGGGCTAGGGCGAAGTACTTGTCCAATTCGCTCAAGTCAATGGCTTGCACTTGCTCAGGTACGATATTGAAGAGGACAGCAGTGTCCAAGAAGGTATCGTAGAGGGAGAAGTCATTACTTGGGATTTGGTCCACGCCGCGTTCTTGGGCTAGGCGCCAGTGTTTAGCGCGGAGTTCCTTAGCAGTCGCTTGAAGTTCTTCAGCGCTGATTTCCTTACGGAAGTATTTTTCAGTAGCAAATTTTAATTCACGGTGTTCCCCGATTCGTGGGAAACCAATAATCGATGTTGTCATGCAATCGACCTCCTTATTGATAAGTCTATCCTATCATGGAAACGGTCCTCTTGAATAATTGAAAAAAAGTATACACGGTTATAGTTTTAGGTTATAATATACTGGAGTAATTCAAGGGAGTGACTATGATGCGAATCCAACAACTGCAATATCTTGAGAAAATCGTGGAATCGGGCTCGATTAATGAAGCGGCCAAAGCCCTCTTCCTATCCCAGCCCAGCCTCAGTAATGCCATTAAGGAATTAGAGCAGGAGATGGATCTGCAGCTGCTAGTCCGCCAGAAGTCGGGGGTCTCCCTGACCAATGAAGGCCGGGAGTTCATGATTTATGCCCGCCAAATCCTAGACCAAGTCAAGCTCATGGAAGCCAAATACAAGCAACACACCGTCCGCAAGCAGGCCTTTTCAGTGTCCGCCCAGCACTATGCCTTCGTGGTCCATGCCTTTGTGGACTTGATTAAGCAGGTGGATGCGGAAGAATACCAGTTCACCCTGCGAGAGACCGAAACCCAGAACATCCTAGAAGACGTCATGTCCTTCAAGAGTTCCCTGGGCATTCTCTATCTCAATAAGTTCAACCGCCAGGTCCTGACCAAGCTCTTCAAGGAGAAGAAGCTCAAGTTCACGCCTTTGTTCAAGGCTAAGCCCCACGTCTTCGTCTGCCGGGACAATCCTCTGGCCCAGAAGTCTTCGGTCAGATTACGGGACCTAGAGGACTATCCTTACCTATCTTATGAGCAAGGCCAGGAGAACTCCTTCTATTTTGCCGAAGAGATTTTGAGTACTCTTAACCGTAAAATGCACATCAAGGTCAGCGACCGGGCCACCATCTTCAACCTCATGGTGGGCCTCAACGGCTACACTATTTCTTCAGGGATCATCTCCAGCGAGCTCAACGACGACAAGATCATTGCCATTCCCCTGGAAGTGGACGACATGATGACCCTGGGCTACCTCATGCCCCAACAGGTGGAGCCAAGCCCTATCACCCGCCAATACCTGGACCTCCTGCGGGCCAATATCCGTGGTTATGGGTTTGAGATCCTGGAGGATAAGGAGAAGTAGGGGGCTAGTTAGTTACTTAGTTTGTGCCCGCCTGACGGCAATAGATTGGATATAATGAAAAAAGACCAGCTGCCTGGCCCTTTGTGGGGAGGTGGCTGGTTTTTTAGTGTCTGCCTGCCGAGGCGTGACTACCTGGCCTCATTAAGCCAAAAGGCGGGGCCAAGTGCAGGGACCGGCTCCAGCCAGCCTGCGGCTGTCTTCCGCCTTGCCTGGCTATGACGGGGCTAAGTCGCTAGGGCTCCAAGCCCCGCTCATAGGCCAGCCGTCCTTGCCAGCACTAGGCCCGCTTTTGGCCATGAGGCCAGGTAGTCACTGGGAAGTGGGGAAGAAAGAACTAGGCTCCTGGCCTTATGTGGGGTGAGGTGGCTGGACTATTTTTATAAGGCCACAACAAAAAACGCCACTACCTCAGGGTAGTGGCTTCTTTATGCTTACTTGTTAGCACGGCCGCTGTAAGTACCTTCAGCGGTGTTAACGACTAAGTATTCGCCGGCTTCGATGAAGTCTGGCACGTTGACTACTAAGCCAGTTTCCATAGTTGCAGGTTTCCCAGAACCAGAAACGGTTGCACCTTTGATAGAAGGTTGAGTTTCGATTACTTGGAGGACAACGGTTGATGGGAGTTGAACCCCGATTACTTCGCTGCCGTAGAATTGGATCTTAGCTTCCGCATTTTCCAATAAGAACTTCAACTCGCGTTCGATAGCGTCTTCTGCGATTTCGTATTGGTCATAAGTTTCTAAGTCCATGAAGAAAGCAGTGCTGTCTTGGCTGTAGAGGTATTGTACGTCCTTGGTGTCGATGTGGGCACGTTCTACCTTTTCATCTGGACGCATGGTAGTGTCCACAGTAGAGTTGTTGCGGACGTCACGGATTTTCATCCGCATGATGGTGTTACCTTTCCCTGGTTTGTGGTGGGAAATTTCCAATACGCGCCACAATTTACCGTCTAGGATGAAAGTCATCCCTGCTTTTAAATCACTTACACTAATCATCTTACTGCTCCTTTTGTCAGTTGATTTGAGGCCAGAGCCTCGATACCTTCGTTATTATAGCATACCTTATAGGCAAAATTAAAGAAAAAAATGATGCGGGCTAGGATTTGCGCCGTTCATAGTAATAGAGACAGGCAATTCCCTCAAGTAGGGTGGCCGCCACGAGCCAGAGCAGACAGTCGCTGTGAGCCAGAATGGCCCAGGTTACCGCCGCTAATAAAACACAGAGCAAGGTGGGGTGGAGATACTTCATGATCTAGCCTCCTAACTGATGTGGGAGAGGAAATGGACTTTTATCTAGTATACTTCAAGTGAATTGTGAAGTAAAACCTTTAGTAGAGTAGAAACTAGGGGAAAGCCGCCAAAACCTAGGAAAAGGCCGGAAGCCAGCCTAGGAAGCTAGGTAAAAGAGCCCAAAACGGGGCAAGCGCCAGGAGCTAGTGGTCCACTCCGTCGAGTGGACCACTAGCTCGGCCAGAAACCTAGGAAAAAGGTCCAAAACGGGGCAAAAGCCAGGAGCCAGTGGTCCACTCCGTCGAGTGGACCACTAGCTCGGCCGGAAACCTGGGAAACAGCCCAAAACCGGGCAAAAGCCAAGAGCCAGTGGTCCAATTTTTCGAGTGGACCACTGGCTCGTCCAGAAACAAAGAAGGGCAGCCACAGCCCCCTTCTTTTTAGAGTAAAATATTCCTAATTCCGGCATAGTCCTGAACTACATAGGTCAGAGGCAGGTCGGCCGGCGCAACGTCTTGATGCGGGTTGTACCAGAGGCTGTCAATGCCGGCCTGGTGGGCGCCCAGCATGTCGCTTTGCAGTCGGTCGCCAATCATGAGGTAGGCGCTCGTGTCGCCGACGCCAGTCATCTTGTAAATGGCTTGATAGAAGCCAGGGTCTGGCTTGCTGTGACCAAGTTCGCCTGAGATAGCCAGGTGGTCAAAGAGGTCTAGCCATTCAACCTGTGCCAGACGCTTGCGCTGGGTGTCGGAAACGCCGTTAGTGGCGGCCACCAGCTGGTAGCCAGCCCTTTTCAAGTCTTGCAAGAGGCTGTCGGCGCCGGGAAAGATTTGGTTGTGGACGACTAAAAGGTCGCGGTACTGGTCATCCAGGCTGCGGCCGTCCAGGTGATCCAGATGGGGCCGGAAAAATTCCTTGAAGCGGCGGTCTAGAAGTTGGTCCAGAGTCAGCTGGCCCAATTCCAGCTGGTGCCAGAGTCGGTGGCTGTGGGCGTGGTAGTCGGCCAGAATCTGGTCGCTGTAGTCCAGGTCGTGGGCCTGGCAAAAGGCTTCAAGGGCTAGTGCCTGACTGGCGTCAAAGTCCAGCAGGGTGTGGTCTAGGTCGAAGAGGAGGTAGCGATAGGTCATGGGGTCAATCCTTTCTAGTGGGTCGCAGCCCTTGTTTCTAGTAGCTGCCAGTCTTTCTCTACTTGTAGCAGCCATTTTTACTGTTCATGTAGCAGCCAACCTTATTTTTCTGTATTTTGTCAGCCTTATTTTAGCAGCCGCTTTTACATTTCTTTCAGCCGTCAGCCTTCCCAATTTGCTTCACTTCTCCCCCAGCAATCGCTCAACATCACGCGCAATGCGTTCAGGTTTGGTGGTGGCAAAGTAGCGTTTGACTACTTGGCCCTGGCGGTCAATCAGGAACTTGGCGAAGTTCCACTCGATGCGCCGGCCCATGCGACCGCGTTTCTGAGACTTAAGCCAGGTGTAGAGGGGGTCGGTTTGGTCGCCGTTAACTTCTATTTTGGCGAAGCGAGGGAAAGTGGTCTGGAAGTTGAGGCTACAGAAGTCATTGATTTCCTGGGCCGTGCCAGGGGCTTGGCCCTTGAATTGGTTGCAAGGAAAGTCTAAGACGGCGAAGCCTTGGTCGCGATAGCGGTCGTAGAGGGCTTGCAGGCCTTGGTATTGGGGCGTGAAGCCGCAGCCGGTGGCCGTGTTGACAATTAAGAGCACCTGGCCGCGGTAGGCTTCCAGGGCAAAGGGTTGGCCGTCTTGGGCCATCACGCTAAAGTCCGTTACTTGTGTCATGAGTGAGCTCCTTAAGTTGGTGGTTTGTGTCTTGGGTGGGGCTTGAGTCGGGGGCTGGGGCCATAGTGAAGGCCTCGAGTTAGTGACTTGTGTTACAGCAAGTGGCTTGAGTCGAGGCGACCTGTCATAGCGAGCGGCCTAGGCCTGTTTTGGCTGAGAGCCTTGAGTTGGTTAGGCTTATCATGACATAGTGAGCGTCTTGAGTCGGCTATCCACTTTATAGCTCAGCCCTTAAGCCCTTTTCCTACTCCCCGTCACCTTCCAAAGGCGCCAGCCCCCGTTTGTCTGGACCCAAATCCAGCAGGGGGGCGATGTCGTGGACATATTCCAGGACACCCATGTATTGGTCCTGGTCATCGAAGACGCCGATATAGGTCACATAGGCGAAGCGGCCGTCCGAGCGGTGGAACCACATGGATTCGCTGGTCCGGCGCTTGTGCTTGAGGTCGTCAATCAGGGTCATGACCATGTCTAAGCTGCGGGGCGGGTGGCACATTTTGACGTGGCGGCCGATAGCACTGGGCACTCGTGGAAAGAGTTTGTTCTCGATAGCCAGGGAAGTGTTGAAGTATTTGAAGAGGTCGTTTTTGTCGATAAAGGTAATCTCAAAGGGCAGGTGGTTGAGAATGAGGTTGGCTTCCTTGAGGCTGAGATAGCCGCCGCCAAAGGGTAGGTCGGCCTCGGGGTTGGGCGCCGGGCTAGTAGTTGGGGCAGAGGCAGACCTAGAGGCTGAGCCAGTAGCTGAGTTGGAGGCTGAGTCACTAATCGAGTCAGCGGCAGAGTTGGCGACCGGCTTAGTAGCTGAGCCAGCGGCCAGGTCAGCAGCTGGTCCACCAGCCTGGTTGCTGCCTTGGTCACCTTGGCCGGCACTTACCGGAGCGTCAGCAGAGGCTTCTGCCGGCCCCTCGTTTTGAGCCTGAGCCCCACGTCCAGCTCCAGCCAGCTCCTCACTTTCCCCTTGCTCTCCAAACTTCACCCGGCTTGGCACCCACTCCTTGTCCGGCTGGATAATAGCATAGCCGAACTCGGGGCTGTCCTTGGCGATGGCCAGCCAGTCGTCCTCGCTGAAGAGGGACAGCAAGAGAGGAATCAGGATGGCTTCTTCCTTGAAGATCATGTCCTTGAATTCCTGGACGAAGGCTTGGTAAGTGGTCAGGACTTGGGCCACGGAGGCGTCCCCAGTCTGGTCGACCAGGCCTTTCAATGCGTCCTTAGCCAGGCCAAATAAATCTCGTATCTGGTCATCCACGCCCCACATGACCTTAGGCGGTGCGTCGTGGCCGTAGGACTCCATGATGGGGAAGAAGAGTTCTTCCTTGCGGCGGTAGTGGCGTTGGAATTGGTCCAGTAGCTGGTACTGGCGGGTCAGGCCGCGCAGGAGACCAGGATCTAAGTCCTGGCCCTGGCTTTCCGCAGACTCCAGGGCATCCAGCAGGCGTTGAATTCGGTGCAGGCCCGCTTGTAGGGCGAGGTTTTCTTGCTTGAAGATCCAGACGGGATGGCCTTCTTGCTGGCTGTCGGGCACTTCTTTGCCCTGGACGCCGGCGGCCATGACCTTGGCGTGGACGGTACAGAGCTTCATAACGTCTTCGAAGCCCACGCCGTGGTCGCCATTCATGAGTTCGTGTTCCATCAGGGAGACTTCGATAGGCGACACATCGCTAAAATGGGCCTGGAAGTCGGCCTCCACACTGTCGGGGCTGGCCCCATGGTGGAGGCGGAGCAGGATGTCCTTGAGGACTTGAATGCGTTGGTCGCGACTGCTATTGGTCATGGTCATCCACTCCTTTGACCAGGTAGCCATTGTGGTGGAGCTCCTGAATAAGGACCTGCAGATCCAGGCCAATCAGGCTGGCGCCCCGTTCCAGGCTGGTCACCGCGCCCACGGTCTTGAGCATGACGGGATTGCCTAGGGGCTTGAAGCCCAGGTCAATGAGAAGTTCTTTGACTTCGGGATGGGCCTTGAGGGTCGAAGCGACCGGTAGGCTGAGGTCGATCCAATTATCCATGGGATTGCTCCTTTCGCTTGGCATTGGCTTGGTTGCGCAGATGGTGGTAGATTTCCAGGCAGGAATCCACTAGGAAAATAGACAGGGCAATGGCCCCAGCAATCAGGGCGGATTGCAGTAGGTAGTGGCTGGCTTGGGCCGGATTGTCGTTGATATAGTAAAAGGCCGTCCGGTAGACGCCGATCCCCGGTACTAAGGGGAAGAAGCCAGGAATGTAGAACATGGTGACCGGCGCCCGGAAGCTGCGGGCGAAGAGTTGGGACAGAATGGCAATGCCGATGCCAGCAACTAAGGTGGCGACGGCCGGTCCGTGGCCGGGCATGACCAAGAGGTAGACTAGATAGCCCAGGGCGCCCACCCAACCACATTTGAAGAGGAGGGAGCGGGGAATTTCCACCATGATGGCAGCCGTAATGGTGGCCACATAGGCCCCGGCTGTTTGGAAGCATAGAGAAAAGAGGGACATCCAGGTCATAGGCTCAACACTCCATTCGATACAAAGAGTCCTAGGGCGACACCCAGCCCTAAGCTAACGGCGATGACCAAGGCTTCCGCAATCTTGGCCAGGCCGGAGACATAATCGCCCTTAAGGGTGTCCCGAATCCCGTTGGTGAAGGCAGTGCCGGGGAAGAGGGGCATGAGGGCGGAAATAATGATAATATCCAGATTATGGGGCTGGGGCACTCCCAGCAAGACGAAGGGCATGACAGCCCCCAGGAAGAAGGTGGAGACCGTCCCGGTCATGAGGGCATTCATGGCCAGCTTGCCTTGGAGCCAGTAACCAAAAATAACCAGCAGGGCGGCCAGGCCCGACACGGCAATATCCCAGATGGAGCCGCCTAAGAGGACAGCGAAGGAAACCACCAGGAAGAAGACAGCCAGGTCGAAGTGGAAGAGGGTGTACTCGGAGACGTCGACCTTTTCCAGGCGGACCCGGGCCTCTTCTAGGCTAATCTCGCCCTTGGTCAGCTGGCGGGAAATATTGTTAACATGGTGAATCTTACGCAGGTGGGTGCCGCGGTGCTTGATGCGGCGGACGATGGTAATGGGCTCGATGCTGGGGTCGTCTAAGGTGACGAAGAGGCCGGTGGTATTAGCGAAGACTTCGGTGGTCTGGCATTGGCTGGTCTTGAGGATGCGCTCGACCGTGTCTTCAATCCGATAACTCTCGGCCTGACTTTCCAGCATGATGCGGCCGGCCAGGACGGCGACTTCGGCAATTTTCTTATATTCTTGTTTCACGCGTGGTCTCCCTTTCTTGACATGTCTATACCCTATTGATTATACACCAATGTGCCCAGTCCGGCTAGTTGCTGGGGGCCAGTTTTTTGCCGCCAGATTTTCTTAAAAAAAGCCAGAAAAATTGAGTGCTTTTGCTAGAAAAATAGGGGCCTGAGGGTGTATAATAAGGAGATGACAAAGCCATATGGAGAGGAGCGGTGCTAGCATGAGCCAGGAAGCCAAGATTCAAGCAAAAAATACCAGCTATTCTAGCTGTTTTGACGTGATTGGACCTGTCATGGTAGGACCGTCTTCTTCACATACGGCTGGCGCCATTAATATCGGGAGAGCGGCCCAGAAGATTTTCCGTGACCGCCCAACCGAGATTATCGTCCGCTACTACGAGTCCTTTGCGGAGACGCATCTGGGACACGGAACGGATTTTGCGACCATCGCTGGCGTTTTGGGCTTTTCTTATGACGACCATCGGGTTCCCAACTCAGTGGACATCGCCCGCAACCAGGGCATGAAGGTGCAATTTATCGAGATGGAGGGGCCAAGTCCTTATGACCATCCCAATACGGCTGACATTACCTTAATCAATGACCACAAGACTTCTCGCCTAGTCGGGGTTTCGGTGGGCGGCGGTAAGGTGGAGTTACGCCTGATTGAGCTGGGGGGCTTCTTGATTGAGCCGACAGGCTATTTGCCGGCCTTGCTCCTAATCAGTGACCGGCCGGAGACGGAGGCTAGCTTCTTGGCGCGCTTTGCGGCCGAAGGCATTGTGGTCACGCAGACCTTGAGCCAGGCTGCCCAAGGACGTTACCTGTCTTATTTCGAGATCCAGCACCACTTTCCACAGAGTCTCTACTATGCCATGGAAGAAATGGACCATGTGGAGTCTTTAATTCTACTCTAGTTGTGTCGACAACTATCGATTGTTGAGGTAAAGAAATGGGAATTTTTGAATCGATTGAAGCCATTGTGGACTACGCCCAAGAGACGGGCCTGTCCCTGGCTGAGATCATGATTGAACAGGAGATGCGGATTAACCGGACCAGCCGGGAAGCCGTCCTCCATAAGATGTCGGATGCCCTCTTAGCTATGGAAAATGCCTACCAGCGAGGGATTACCGGAGAAGGCGTCTTCTCACCAACCGGCTTAACGGGCGGCAATGCCGTCAAGATGCGCAAGTACCGCCAGGCAGGCAAAACCCTCTCAGGGCAAATGACCCTGGTAGGGGTGGAAGCGGCCTTGGCTACCAACGAGGTCAATGCTGCCATGGGTGTGGTCTGTGCCACCCCGACGGCAGGTGCCAGCGGGACCTTGCCGGGAGTGCTCTTTGCCATCCATGAACAGTACAAGCTGTCCAAGGAAGACAAGCTTAACTTCCTCTTCGTGGCAGCCCTCTTCGGCATGGTGACGGCCAACAATGCCTTTATTTCAGGGGCAGCGGGTGGCTGTCAGGCTGAGGTAGGGTCGGCTTCCGCTATGGCGGCGGCCGCGGCTGTGGCCATTATGGGCGGCAGTCCGGCCCAGTCAGCCCATGCCTTCGCTATGTCCTTAGGTAACCTGCTAGGTCTGGTTTGTGACCCGGTGGCAGGTTTGGTGGAAGTGCCTTGCGTTAAGCGCAACACGGTCGGTTCAACCAACGCCTTGATTTGTGCTGATATGGCCCTGGCCGGAATTGAAAATCAAATTCCTGCCGATGAGGTCATTGAAGCCATGTACAAGGTGGGTCGCAACATGCCGCGCGAACTTCGTGAGACAGGGTTAGGGGGATTAGCCGATACCCCGACCGGGAATCGAATTAAGATGCGGATCTTTGGGCGTGAAGTCACCTAGGTTATGAGCCTATGGCTGTCCCCTCTAGTAACCTATAGCCCTTTGGGGCAATGTAAGACCATTTAGCAAGACCATTTGCAAGACCCATCGTCACTCGCTGACTGTATGGCATTCTAAGAATAGGTGAGGGATAAACTCATGAATAATCAAGAAACTGTTTTAACATTTGCACAAGGTAGCTTAATTGCTAAGAACGACCTGGTCTTTGAACTAAGCCTTGCTGATCAAGCTAGCTACTTCATCTACTGTGAATCAGCTGAGGCGGCGGAACGCTTTGCCTTTCAAGCTAAACAATTAGTTGAGACCTTGGCGCCTAGTGGCGACCAGGCTGCTAGCTTGTTGGTGTCCTTCGTGAAGGAAAATCCAGCTGGCTTGGCCTATCGCTACACGGTCGGCCAATAGTCAGGCGACTTTAGCCTAGCTCAGCCTATACCAGCAACTTGACCAGGAGGTGCCCCATGCGCGTAAGCCGGATTGAAGTACAGAAGAAGGACAAGAGTCGTTACTCGGTCTATCTGGACGACAGCTTCTGGCTGGGCGTGTCCGAGGGCACCTTGATCAAGTTCAACCTGGCCAAGGGCCAGACCCTGACCCCGGAAGAGTGTCAGACCATTCGCGACTATGAGCAGGAAGAGTCCCTCTATCTCAGGGCCATCAAGCACTTGTCGCGGGCCCTTAAGTCCAGTGGTGAGGTCTATGACTATCTCAAGGCCCAGGCCCTCAAGCAAGCGGACCTGGATAGCCTGGAAGCCAAGGAAGATTTTCTAGCGGAATTAGAACCTTATTTGGGTCGGGTCATTGGCCGGCTAGTCAGCCAGGGTTACCTGGATGATGCCCTCTACGGGCGTAGCCTGGTCCTGACCGAGGCCCGGGTAGGGCGCAAGGGGCCCCAGCTGATCGGTCGTAAGCTCCAAGACAAGGGCCTGACAGCCAGTCAGGTTGCCCAGGCCTTGGAAGCCTATGAGCTGGATTTGCTGGAGGAAAATATCCAAACCTTAATTGAAAAGTTCTACAAGTCCCATCGCCGCTTGCCGGCTGGCCAGCTTAAGCGCAAGGTCCAGGAGCATCTCTTGACCAAGGGCTATAGCTTGGCTATGATTCAGCCTTACTTGGAAGATTGTCAGCCAGAGGCCGACTTGGACCATGAAGCAGACTTAGTTGACCAAGCGGCCAGTAAGGCCCGTCGCCAACTGAGCCGACGCCATGAGGGTAAGGCCTTAATCCTTAAGATTAAGGAGTCTCTCTACCGCAAGGGCTTTGACCTGGATTTGGTCAATCAGTGGTTGGATGCCCAGGACTGGGAAGAACCGATTTAATTCAATAGTAATAAAGTATTAATAGCCGAGCTTGGCTTGGATGTGATACACTAAGAATGAAGAAATTTGAAGGGAGATAGACGCATGTCTAACCAAAATGTCTACGATACAGCCAATCAATTAGAACGTGAAATTCGTCAGTTGCCAGAAGTGGCCGCTATTCGTCAAGCCCTAGCAGGGATTGAAGCAGATGAAACTTCTAAGACCTTATTTGAAGGCTACAAGAAGCAAGTTCAAGAACTCAGCCTGCGTGAGGCTCAAGGCCATCCAATTGGCGAAGAAGAAATGAAGCAGATTGATGAACTGTCCAAGGGCATCATGGCAGATGATCACATTAGAGGCTTGATTGAGGCCGAGCGCCGTATGGATCAAATCATTCGCGACCTCAACAACATCATCACCAAGCCTTTACAAGAAATCTATCAACAACAAGCCTAAGCATAGGCTGGCACCAACTGGAAGCCCCAGCCTCACCTGAGGGTGACGGCTCCCAGTTGTTTTTGTGTCAAGGGGTGGGACTGCCCCGCTTGACCCTGTGATGTTCAGTCCACCTATCCCTAAAGAAAGGAGAATTTGATGAAATTATTACATATTGCAGATTTACATCTCGATAGTCCCTTTACTGGGCTCACCAAGCAATTGCACTCATTACAAAAACACCTTATTCAATCTCCTTACCAGGCCTTCGAGCGTTGTGTCTCGATTGCCATTAACCAAGCGGTCGACCTTATGGTCATTGCCGGTGACATCTATGACACCGAGCAACAGACGGTAACGGCCCAGCATTTCTTCCTTAAGCAATTAGAACGTCTTCATATTGCTAAGATTCCTGTGGTCCTCTGCCACGGTAATCACGACTACCTACGCATGGAGTGTCAGTCGGTCCCATATCCCGATAATGTTCACCTCTTCAAAGACCAAGAAGTGACTGCTATCGATATCCCCCTTGCTGACGACCAGACCGTGCGTTGCTATGGCTTCTCCTATACCAAACGTTGGGTAGATGCCCGCATGATTGACAGCTATCCGGTCAACCCGCATGAGACCACCTACACGATTGGGGTCTTGCACGGCCAAGAATCGGGCGATCACTATGCGCCCTTTGATTTGGAAAGCCTCTTGAGCAAGCACTACGACTACTGGGCTCTGGGTCATATTCATCAGGCTCAAGTCCTCAAGGAACAGCCTCTGATTCAGTATCCTGGCACTATCCAGGGTCGCCACCGCAAGGAATTAGGCGACAAGGGGGCCTTCATCGTAGAACTTAAGCCACAGACGCCGGCCAAGTCCCAGTTTATTTCCCTGGCACCTATTGTCTGGCAGGAAGCCCATCTGGAATGTCGCTCTAACTGGCATGAACTAGACTTAGTCCAAGCCCTGGAAGGCATCCAACGTAATTATCAAGCCGAGGCAGAAGCTTCTAACCAGTCCCAACTGGTGACCGTGGTCTTGGACCACTATGAGAAGTTGCCGGCTAACTTGGCCAGCCAGGTAGAATCGGGTGAGGTACTGGCAGCCCTACAAGCGGATGTAGTCAACACGCCATTTGTAGCCCTGGTCAGCCTGCAAACGGTCAGCCAAGTGGCCATCGAGCCTTTCCAATACGATGCCAGCCTCAAGGACAGCTTTGACCAGGCTAGCCAGGCCTTGAAGACGGGTGACCTCTATGGTCGGGTTATGCAGCCCCTCTTCAGCAATGCCACCCTCAGAACCTGGTTGGGCGATCTGAGCCAAGACCAAGAGCTCAAGGACTCGGTCATTCACAATGGCCAGCAGCTGGTAGTCCAAGCTGTGGGCTTTGAGGCTGACGACGAGGACCTGACTTCCGGAGAGGAGGGGACGGCTCATGAAGATTAAGACACTGGAGATTTATGGCTACGGCAAATGGGTCAACCAGAAATTCGAATTGGGCGACCAACTCCAACTCTTCTATGGTAAGAATGAGGCCGGTAAGTCCACCCTGCAATCCTTTATCCGCAGCATGCTCTTTGGTTTCCCAAGCCGTCGGCGCCGGGTCAACCAGCAGAACCGCTATGAACCTAAGCAACATGAGACCTATGGGGGCCGCATGCTCCTGACCGAGACTGATTTCGGTGATATTTGGGTGGAGCGGACCAGCAAGACCCTGCGGGTGACGCGGACCGATGGGGAAGAGTTGCCAGCTAAGACCTTGGATGAGGTCTTGGGGGGCTTGGACGAGAAGCTCTTCGATAACTTCTATGCCTTCAGCCTGCAGAACCTGCAGGAGCTGGCCAATATCGGGGCCGACCAACTTAATGATTACTTTATGAGTATCGGGACCGTGGGGAGCGACCAATTCCTCAAGATTGCCAAGCAGTATCAGAAGGAGACCGATGACCTCTACCGGCCAAATGGCCAGAGCCGGCCTCTTAATGTGCTCCTAGCCGAGTATGAAGAACTAGCCCAACAAGTGGAAGTCCTGCATCTGCAGATGGGCGCCTATGATGAGCTGACCCGACGCCGCCAGGAAGAGGAAGAAGCCATTGCCCGCCTCAACCAAGAAATCAAGGACCTAGAGAAAGAAATCCGGGCCCAAGACAAATTAGTGGGCCTCTATGACATCTACCTCAAGGACCGGGCTGCCAAGCGGGAGCTGGAGCAGCTAGTCTTCACGCCCCTGTCTGAACAGACCGTGCGGGAGATTTCCGATGCCCTCAAGCTCAACCAGGCCAGCGAAATCCAAATCGTCCAATTGGAAGAGCGGATTCGCAACCTCAAGGGCGAGCTAGGCAGCTTGACCAAGCTCAACTGGGCCCGTAACCACGCGGAAGATCGCCAGAAATGGCTAGTCGAGACCGCCAAGGCCAAGGAAACCCAGACCGTCATTGAACAGTTGACCGCCCGCATCCAAGAGCAGGGCGAGCTTATGACCCAGTTGGCCCACCAAGGCCAGTTCTTCCCAGAAAAGGTTGAACAAGGGCCTGCCTATGACGCCAAGCTGGAAGAGGGGTTAGCCCTCCAAGCTGACAAGCTAGACTTGCTCAAGCAGGAAGAAGCCCTCAAGGCCGAGCGCAAGGTCTACTTGGAACAACGCAAGGAACAACAAAACTATACGGCCATTGTGCGCCAACAGGTGGTTCACCTAGAACACCAACGCATGAATGAAGAAGCCCAACTCATGCAGGCAACCAGCCTCAACCAGTATTTCCCTGGCATTCTGGCCTTTGCCGGCGGGCTCTTCCTGGCCTTCTATCAGAACATGACCCAGGGCGCCAACCTGCTCTTTTGGTTAGGGGTACTGATCCTGGTGGTCGGGGTCCTCAGTATTGGTTATATCTTCCAATCCAACCGTCGTCGCTACCAGGCCTTCTATAACAGCCCAGTCCTCAACAAGATTCAGGACCTGCGCGAGAAGGAAATTCAATACCTGGAACAAAGCAAGGTCTTGGGTACTCAGATTAACCAACGTGAGGAAGCCATCGAGGCCATTGAAGCCGAGCTTAAGAACTTAGCCAGCAAGCAATCCCGCTGGTTGGCTGCCATGGGCTTCTACCCAACGGCCGACCCTGAGCTCATCCTCAAGGCCAACCCCGTTAAGCAATACTTCGCCGCTGAAAATCAGAAGAAAGATTTGGAAGCTCAGAAGGATAAGCTGACCCAACAATTAACCGAGTGGCGCAGCCTCTTGCAACCTCTCTTTGAACGTTTCCCATTGGTGGACGATTCGGTTCGTCAGCAAATTCGCCATGTTGAAGATGTGGAAGTTAGCCTAGTGCGGACCATGGAGCGGGGCCAAGTCATTGATGACCGCTTAGACGAAGCAGCTCAACAAATGAAGGCTCAAGAAGATGCCATCGCCGAGCGTCAAGCCATGATTGGCCAAGTCTTCAAGGACACCCATGCCCAAGATGAACTGGACTTCTTCCAAAAGGTCGAAACCAACCAGTTAATCGAAGAATTGACCGCCAAGCGGGCACTTTACGCTGAGCAAATGGAAGGCTATGAAGAAGCTCTGACCCAGGTGCAGAACAAGCAAAGCCTGCTGGAGAACTTCCACCGTCTGGAACACCAGTTGGAGACCCTCAAGGAACGCCTGGTGCCGCATCACCGCGAACGGGCCGACCTGGAAGTGGAGATCCACCACCTGGAACAAGACGGCACCTACCAAGAAAAGGTCCAAGCCTTGGCCAACAAGGAGACCCAAGTTCGGGATATGGTGGCCCTTTGGGGTCGCAAGCGGATTGCCATGGAATTAATCTATGCTACCCTACGTCATGGGCTGGACAATCCGCTGCCTGAGATGAACCGCCTAGCCGATGAACTCTTCGAGACCCTAAGCTACGGCCGTTACACCCAAATCAAGCTCCAAAAAGACGGCATCAAGGTGCGTCAGTTCTCTGACATCTACTTTGAACCGCATGAACTATCCCAAGGGACCCTGGAACAACTCTATGTGGCCCTGCGGATTGCCTTCATTGAGAATGTCCGGACCATGGTTAAGATGCCAATCCTGATTGACGATGCCTTCGTCAACTTCGACGAGTATCGCAAGGCCAGCATGTACCAAGTCCTAGGCCAAATTTCGGAACGTATTCAAGTCCTCTTCTTCACCTTTGACCAACAAGCCGTTCATTTCTTCGACGGGGCAAGGTCTGTGAACTTGGACGCCATTCAAGTGACTCAAGCAGAGGAGGAACCGGCATGACCCAATTATTAGACCTCAAACATGGCGAGAGCTTCGCGCTCTTCGTCCTCATTAAATCCGCCGACATCCGGGTAGCCCGTAATGGTAATCCCTTCATCGCCTTCCGCTTCCAGGACCGTTCTGGCAGCATGGACGGCATGTACTGGTCGGCCACCGAGGAAGAGATTGCCCGCTATCAAGCTGGCAAGGTGGTCTTCCTCAAGGGCGAGCGGGACACCTATAATGGGACCCCGCAGATTAAGATTCAGAGCTTGCGCCTAGCCGATGCAGGCGAGCCAGATGATCCGACCCTCTATGTGGAACACATCGGGATTAAGAAGGAAACCCTGGAGGAAGTCCTCAATGAGGCTTTGCTGGAGATTCACGAGTCCCATATTGCCCGCATCGTGCGTAAGATTCTCAACTATGCCAAGGAGGATTTCTTCTCCTATCCAGCAGCCAAGCGCAACCACCACGCCCTAGCGGGTGGCCTCAGCTACCACACCATTTCCATGTTGCAGGTAGGACGGGCGCTGCTTAAGATTTATCCAGAGGTCAATGCCAGCCTGCTCTTAGGCGGCATTATCCTGCATGATATGGGTAAAACCATCGAGTTGTCCGGAGCCATTGCCACCGAGTACACCCTCAAGGGTAAGATGATGGGCCATATCGTCATTGTGGACGAGTTGATTGACCGGGCCTGTGCCGAACTGGGCTTTGACCCAGATTCTGAGCCAGTGCTCCTGCTCAAGCACGTAGTCCTAGCCCACCATGGCAAGTTAGAGTACGGTAGCCCGGTGGCGCCTCAGTTGCTAGAAGCCGAGCTCATCCATCACATTGACAATATGGATGCCACCTTCAATATGATCGCGACGGCCTTAGCCAAGGTCGAGCCCGGTAATTTCTCCGAGGCCATCTATCCGCTAGACCGACGTCAATTCTACAAACCTACGTTTAAATAAAGGAGCTTAAGGCCTATGAGTGAACACGAGCACTGTCAACACCATGACCACGACCATAGCTGTGGTTGCGGCCATGACCATCATCATCACCACGAGCATTCTTGTGGCTGTGGCCATGACCACCATCATGACCACGCTCACGCCCACGACCATGCAGGCTGCGGATGCGGTTGTGGCCACGACCATGGCCACGAGGAAAACCAAGGCGTTAGCGTCCAATTCAGCGGCGTCTTCAACCTGCCTAAGGAGCAAGTTTGGTCCCTCTTAACGGAAAATGACAAGCTACAATCCTGGTATCCAGAGCTAGAATTCCAAGGCCTGGAGACAGGGGCTAGCCTCAAGTTCAACTATAAGACAGGCGGCTATGAAGACATGATGGTTCTGGATGTGGAGCCTAATGCTTACTTGTCCTTTACCTGGGACTTGAACATTATCACCTTCGAACTGCATGAGTTAGAGCCTGGCAAGACCACCCTGATCTTCACTGAGTGGTTGGCTGAGCTTAACGACCACAGTCCTAAGGACTTGACCAGCTGGATGATTGCCCTCCAGAATATGGCGGAAGTTGCCGAAGGCAAGCCCGTCAGCGATCGCGAGGCGCAATTCCACGAATACTATCCAAAAATTAAAGAAATGCTGACCCAACAGACCGACGTGGTCTTCGAGGACTAGTCAGCGCACCAGAGGATGGAAGCTTGCTTCCATCCTTTTTTTGTGTGGGCTAGGGCCAGATAGAAGGCTTATGGTAAGAGAAGCTGCACATAGTCTAATGAAAAAAAGGATGAAATTAAAATTTTATGTCTAGACATCTTTCATAGTATTGAACGTTAGCGAGTAATTAGTTTAAAATGTTCGCAATTATTTGAGGTTGTGAACCAGGCAATTATAGCAAGTTATGAGTCTTGTTTGTGAACTGGGTGATATCTGCTTAAACCCCTGTTATAAAGGTTAAAACAGAGGTTGGTAAATTTATAACGAACAAAGAATATCAAGATTTATAAGGCGAAAATATTATAATTTAAGGAGATAATGATGAAAGTTTATTTTTAATATGCTTTTTTATCAAATTGGTATTTGTTTTCTTATGTATTTGTGGTATCATCTATCATGTATGATTATGTCTAGGAAGGCACAACCCGTAAGTGTTTTCCGTTCTGCTAATCACCAAATGAATGTATAAAAAAGGGAGAAAGCTATGTTAGGGAAAAACAATCATTACCTTCGTCGCTTGCGCGAAGGTGAGAAGATCACACATTACACCATTAAAAAACTTAGCGTAGGGGTGGCTTCTGTTGCAGTCGGCTCCTTCATTATGCTGAACTCTGGTCAAGCATATGCAGCTGAGCCAGCATCTGTTCAACCGGCAACGGCACATACCCAGGCTGAATCGTCCGACGGCACGGGCGCTAGCCAGGAGTCCAGCGTCAGTGAACAAGCAGCGGTCTTATCCGCCTCTAGTGAGGAGGCTTCTTTGGTGTCCGCTGAAAGCAGCCAAAGTTCTGAGACTTCTACAAGCTCAGAAAGTGCTAATTCTAATGAAGCAAATAGCTCAGAATCCAGTCAGTCTTCAGCTGACGAGAGCAAGCCTGAGCAAAAGGAAGACAGCAAACTTGAGCCAAGCCGTCAAAATGATACGCGCAAGACGCCAGGTTATGCGGTAAAACCTGTTGAGAAACCAGCTAGCGCGGCTATGCCACGCCCTGATAACCAAGGGACTCCGATGACTCAAGGTTCTGGTTTGCGTGGGAGCGGGACTGGCGCCTACAGCGATATGAAGGCACCTACTGGAACCGGCCAGGTACCAGTTATCGACCCACAAAGCCTAAACGATGAAGAAAAACGTAGAGTACGGGAAGCATTCATCCGCTTGAATCCAAAATTAAGACTTTCAGAACGGAATATCGACTTCACGGATGATGGCAAGATTGTGATCACCGATAGCAAGAATCAACACCGCTATGTAGCCTTCTTGGATGAAGTGGTAACTAGACAGAACAATCCGGCGGCGACTGCGGCTCCGACTATTCGTGGTACGTATGGTGATAAATTATCTTCTTCAGATTCTACCATTACAGGTACCGGTATTCCTGGTGCCACAATTAAGTTAACCTTGCAAGATGGCACCTTCCAGACGACTACAGTCAATAATGATGGGGAGTGGACCATTGAGCTTCAAAAGCCAATTCGTTCAACAGCCAATATTATGGATTCGGGTGCCCCTCTGTCATTCATTCAGATTCATAACGGTCAAGATAGTCCCGCTGTCACTAAACAAGTTGAGCTTGGGGTCTTCTATTTCTTAAAAAACAGCTTAGCGACTGGTCAATCCAACCTGATTGCTGGGCAGAAGTACATGGATATTGCTGTTCCTCATGATGCTCAAATGTTTTCTATCGAAACCAACTTAACTGGTGGGACCAATGACAACCGTTCGCAAATCTCATTAAAGAAAGATACTTCAACTAGCGACTGGTCAATCAATGGTGGTGGTACCTTCGTTCGTAAGGATACTGCTTACCCAGAAATGATTGAGAAAATTGAAAAGTTGCCGGGTGCGCCAGTTGGTTATGAGTTTTTAAGACTGACGATGAAAGATGACTATCGAGTAAAAGAGGTTGGCGATACCGTTCTGAAGTTCAATGGGAACAACCGACCATTGGGCCCAGCTAAAGTAACGGTCACAAACTCTGTTCGCTTTGCTGTCAGATATCATCCTACCGGTGGTGCGGCTGTCCGTCCTTCGACAACTGATACTGCCTCCAACGAAAAGCCAACCATTGCGGTTAAGACACCTTCTTTAGAGGTTGACATTAATCAACCTGTTAGTGAGTCAGCAATCAAGGATTTAGTAACGGTTGCCGACCTAGAGGACGATGCTAAACAAACAAACGGGACACCAGTTCAAGCTGAGATTGTTTCCTACTCCAAGGATGGTCGTACGGTTGCCCGTATCGATTCTTCTGTTGAAAGTGAATACACCGTTACTTTGCGTGCTAAGGATAGCCAAGGTAAGTTGTCAGATAACACTGTTCAAGTACAAGTCCTTGTGGGCTTAAAGCGTGAAGCAGCTAAACAAGCAGTGGCTAATGCAGCGCAACGCAAGAACACTGAAATTGATAACAATGTTGATTTGACAACTGAAGAACGTGCAGTTGAACGCCAAAAGGTGACCGACGCTCAAAATTCAGCCAATACTGCCATTGATCAAGCTAAGACTAGTCAAGCTTTAGCGACGGCTCAAAATAATGGGACAAGTACTATCAACGCCTTGACCCAGACGCCAGTTGCTAAACCAGCGGCTCGCACAGCCATCGAAACCGCAGCTAATAACAAGGTTCAACAGATCAATACGGATCAGAACTTGACTAATGAAGAGCGTACTGATCAAGTTGCCGCTGTTCGTCAGAAAGAAACAGCAGCCAAACAAGCAGTGGCGGCTCAAACAACCACTCAAGGTGTTACTTCAACTCAAAATGCGCAAGTTCAGGCTATTAACGATACGCCGATTACTGCGGTTAAGAAACCAGCAGCCCTAGCAGCTATCCAAGCAGCGGAAGCAGCTAAACGTCAGCAAATTCAAGATAGCCAAATGCTGGCAGAAGAGAAGACTGCTGCACTGCGCGACTTAGATAGCAAGGTTCAAGCGGCTAAGGATGCCCTGAACTCAGCACGCTCTAACCAAGACGTTCAGAATATTGAAAACAATGAGCTTAGCCAGATTCAAGCAGTTCCAACTCAATCTCCAGCCCGTCAAGCTGCTACTAATGAGATTATGGATGCCTACAATGCGCGTAAGCAATTGATTTCCAATGAATCATGGTTAACGACTGATGAGAAGGACGAAAAACTGCGAGAATTAGAGACAGCCAAGGATGCTGCACTTGAACGTGTTAACCAAGCAAGCGGAGACTATGAACTTAATTCTGCCAAAACAGACGGTATCTCGACTGTTAACAGTGTTTCTATCCAGGGTACTAAGAAGCTAGATGCCAAGAACACTGTAGATACTGCGCGTGAGGCTATGTCGACAGCTCTTAATGCAACAAGCAGTGATTGGACTGCCGAAGAGAAATTAGGCGCCAACGATAAATTGCTCCGGATTGCAGAAGCAACCGAAGCAAGAATTTTGGCAGCGACATCTAATGACAACTTGCAACAAGTTGTCAATGAAATGCTTGCTGAAATTGAAGCAGTAAGACCACCAGCAATTGTCAAACCAGCGGCTAGAAAGGCCATTGAAGAAGCTCTTGCTGAACGCATTAAGCAAATCCAAGCTCAAGGCGACCTAACGGTTGAAGAGCGTGAACAATACCTTGAACAAGTTAAGCAAGCTGCTCAAGATGCCCACCGAGACATTTTAGCTTCTTACGGTGAAGTAGAGGTTCAAGCTGCCAAAGAAGCGGCCCTTGCCAAGATTAATGCGCCGGCTGTTCCGGTTAAGCGTAATACAGCCTTGGCAGCCGTTCGTCAAGAAGCTGAAACTAAACGCCAAGAAATCGAGAATAACCTTGATCTAACCGCTAATGAACGTGATGTCTTATTAGGTCAGGTAGACCAAGTTCTTGCTGCGGCTGAGCAAGCCATTAACCAAGGTACTCGTAATGCAGATGTCGAAGACAAGCAGACTGAGGGTACTAACAATATCCGTGCCATTCAGGTACAAGCATCTGTAAGACCACAAGCTATTCAAGCTGTGAATGAACAAGCAGACGCTCAACGTCAAGCTATTAACCAAGCGCAAGGTTTGACTGATAACGAACGTCAAGCAGCACTCAATCAGCTTGATCAGACCCTTGCCAAGGCGATTGCAGATATTAAGGCTGCTGATGACAATGAAGAAGTAGGGAATGCCAAAACCAAGGGTATTCAGGATATTCAAGCAGTCACAGCGGTAGCTAAGATTAAGAACGAAGCCATCCAGTCCGTTCGCCAAGTAGCGGATGCCAAGAAGGATAACATTTTACAAAATCAAGAATTAACGGCTGAAGAGCGCAAAACGCTCACGGACGCTATTGAGGCTGAAGTTCAGAAGGCAGTTGGCTTAATCAACCAAGCCAATAGCAATGAAACAGTCACAGCTGAGAAGAATTTAGCTGAAGAAACGATTGCTAATCTGCTGGTAACTCCAGAAGTTAAGCCAAATGCCATCAAAGAACTGCAAGATCAGGCGGCCATCAAGACGCGTGAAATTCAAGAAAACAAGAGCTTGACCGATGAAGAGCGTCAGAAATTTACGCAAGACCTTCAACAAGCCCTTGATAATGCTAAGAAGCAAATTCAAGACGCTGAAAATACCCAGGCGGTTAACGATGCTAAGACCCAGGGGCTTGGTAACATTGTAGCCATTAGCCCATACGGCCAAGTGAAGGCAGATGCTCTCGCTGAGATTGAAGCGGCACGTGCAGCTAAGAGTCAGGAAATTCAAAGCAAGGAAGGCTTGACGGCTGAAGAACGTCAAGCTGCTGAGACACGTTTAGCAACAGAAGTACAAACGGCAAAAGATTCTATTGGACAAGCAGCTGACAATGCGGGAGTCGGCAATGCGAAGTCCTATGGTTTAAGAGCAATTGAAGCTATTAAACCAGAGCCACTCACTAAGCAAGCAGCTAACGAGGCATTAGATAACGCCGCTCAAACTAAACGTCAACAAATTACTGACAACAAAAACCTCACCACTCAAGAGAAGCAAGCAGCGATTGAGGAGGTTAACCAAGCCTTAGCAACAGCTAAAGGCAAGGTAGAACAAGCCTCTGGCCGAGATGATGTAGCCCAAGCGCAAGCCCAAGGTTTGAACGCGATTGGCGATGTAACAGGCCAAGCTCTTAAGAAGCCACAAGCGAATGCTGATATTGAAGCGGCGGTTGCGGCTAAGCGTCAAGAGATTGAAGGCAACAAAACGCTGACCAATGAGGAGCGTCTGACAGCCTATACCCAATTAGAAGCCAAGCATCAAGATGCCCTGCAGGCGATTGCGGATGCCGCAAGCAATGAAGATGTGGAGCAAGCCCTTAACACGCATAAGTCAGGTATCGAGAGCTTCACTCCGACGGCGTCAGTTCGTCAAGCGGCTTTGGATGCCTTTGATAGAGAAGCGGCAGTACGTGCTAATAACATTGAAACTTTCTCTGATTTTACTGAAGAAGAGCGGAGAGACCACAAGCAACGCTTTGAAGCCCTCAGAGATCAGTTGCGTCAATCTATTCTGGATGCCGGGACTGACCGTGAAGTACAAGATGCCCATGATAATGGGATTTCTGGTCTTCATAGCTTCTCTCTGACAGCTACTAAGAAACGTGATGCCATCAGTGATCTGACGCAAGAAGCACAAACTAAACGCCAACAGATTCAGACTGCGCCAAACTTAACAGATGATGAGCGTGTGGAACTTAATAAGAAATTAGATCAAGTCCTTGATGAGGCAAAATTGAGCGTTCATCGTTCAAATACTAACGACAAGGTCCAAGCTGCTAATGATACTGGTGTCGAAAAGATTCGTGCCATTGGGACAGAATCTAAGATTAAGGCAGCAGCCAACCAAGCCTTGGGGACTGCGGCTGAAAATAAACGTAACGAGATTCGTCAGAATAAGCTCTTAACTAAGGAAGAGAAAGACAAGGCCATTGAGTCAGTGGACCAAGCCCTTACAGATGCACTCCAAGCAATCCAACAAGCGACGACTAACCAACAAGTCGGCGACCAAGAAAGTCAGGGGCTTCAAGCAATCCAAAACGTCCCACAAACTCCAGTAAGCAAGCCAGCTGCTCTGGCGGAAGTTCGACAAGCTGCTGCTAATAAGACGTCTACCATCCAGTCTAACGACAACTTGACGAGCGATGAGAAGGCCGAAGCTATCCAGAAGGTTAACACCGAGCTAGCTAAGGCTGAAAAAGACATCAATGAAGCAGCTGACGACCTCACTGTAGGCGTTGTGAAACAAGGTGGCATTACCAACATTGGGAATGTGCCAGTTAACCCAACCGTCAAGCCAACCGCTATCCACGAACTTGAAGAAGCAGCGTCTAAGAGACGCGGTGAGATTCAGCAGACAGAAGGCTTAACTAAGGAAGAGAGAGAACAAGCACTTGCTCAAGTAGAGAATGCCCTCCAGACGGCACGTCAGGCTATCACTCAAGCTGACTCTAATGAAGCAGTGGCGACTCAGAAAACCCAAGGTATCCAAAACATTCAAGCTGTTACAGCAACCCCAACTGCTAAGCCAACAGCAATCAATGAAATTGAGGCAGCCGCGGAAACGAGACGCAGAGAAATCCAAGAACTTCCTGGCTTAACACAAGACGAGAAAAACGAAGCCAAGGAGAGAGTGAATCAAGCAGCAACCTTGGCTAAGCAAGAAGTGCAAGCAGCAGCAGACCAAAACGCTGTGAATCAAGCTAAGACCAATGGACTAGTCGCAATTAATGCTGTCACGCAAGAAGCGAAGGCACGTCCAGATGCCATCAAGGAAGTTGTTGCGGCAGCGGATCGAAAGAAGGCTGAGCTTCGTGACAACCAAGACTTGACCATTGAAGAGAGAGCGCAACTAATTCAAGACGTCGACACAGCGGTTGATAGAGCAAAAGACGCGATTAACGCTGCGGAAACAAATGACAAGGTAGCGCAAGAACAAACTAATGGGACGCAAGCCATTGCCGCCATTACTGCAAATCCAGTGGCTCGTCCAGCAGCGAAAAGTGCGATTGAAGCGGCAGCGCAAGCCCGTCGCAACGAGATTGACCGACTTGAAGGCTTAACTAGCGAAGAGAAAAACCAAGCTAAGCTTGCTGTAACGGCAGCTGAGACAGATGCCCTAGAAAAACTCAAGCAAGCCCAACAAAAGACAGACGTTGACCAAGCTCAATCTGATGGGATTGCAGCTATTAAAGCTGTAACCGCACAAGCTCAAGACAAGCCAAATGCTTTGCAAGAAATCCAAACAGCAGCAGACGCCAAGAAACGTCAGATTGAGGAAAGCAAGGCATTCACTCAAGAAGAGAAGAATGAAGCGATTCAGAAGATCAATCAAGCTGTTCAAGATGCGCAAGCTAAGATCAACCAAGCGGAAGATAGAACAGGCGTCTTCAACGCCAAACGCGAAGGCTTAGACGCGATTGAAGCTATTCAAGCTGAGGCGCAGACTAAACCAGCAAGTCTAGCGGCTATCGCAATCTCTGAGCAAGCTAAGAAGAACGAAATTGAAAATAATAATCAATTAACTCGCGAAGAGAAAAATGATGCAATTAGTGCCGTAGAAGCCAAAGCTCGTGATGCTCGCACTGCAATTGAAAATGCCAACACCTTGCAAGAGGTTGAAGAGCAAGAACGCCAAGGTAAATTCGCAATTGACAGTGTACCACAAGTGCCGACAACGAAGGCAACAGCGATTAATGAAATTGAGGCGGCGGCCACGACTAAACGTCAAGAAATTCGCGACAAAGAAGGCCTGACCGAAGAAGAACGTAACCAAGCCTTAGCAAAAGTTGACTCAGCAGTCCAAAACGCCCGCAACGCGATTAACACAGCGGACACCAACACATTAGTGGGCAATGCCAAGGAAAATGGCTTAGGTGTAATTCGTGCCATTGAGGCGGAAGCCAACGCGAAACCAGCGGCGTTAGCGGCGGTAGAGCAAGCAGCCAACGTGAAGAAGGCAGCGATCCAAGCCAACGATGCGTTAACGAGCGATGAGAAAGCGGAAGCCGAGCGTAAGGTCAACGAAGAGTTAGCGAAAGCGCAGCAAGCGATCAATGCGGCAGCGGATGACGCAACGGTGACGAGCGAACAAGGCAAGGGTACGACCGCGATAAGCGGGGTAGCCGAAACGCCAGTGGCTCGACCAGCGGCGGACAAGGTCGTAGAAGACGCAGCAACCGCTAAGCGCCAAGAGATTCAAAACAATGGTGGCTTAACGGATGAAGAGAAAGCGGCAGCCATTGCGAAGGTAGACGCAGCGGAGCGCGATGCGAAGGCAGCCATCAAGGCAGCCGAAAGCAGTGCCGACGTAGCAGCCAAAGGTGAAGCAGGTAAGGCAGCGATTGAAGCGATTAAAGCGATCGAGGACCAAGCCCAAAGCACGAAGGCCTTAGCGAAAGCCGAGATTACGCAAGCGGAGCAAGATAAGAAGCAAGAAATTGAGAATAACAATCAATTAACTCGCGAAGAGAAGAACGACGCAATCCGTGCGGTAGAAGCGAAAGCGCAAGACGCGCGTAATGCGATTGATGCAGCGCAGAAATTGGCGGATGTTCAAACGCAAGTAGCGCAAGGGAAAGCAGCCATCACTGCGGTACCACAAACACCAGAAGCGAAGAATGCGGCGAAAGCAGCGATTCAATCAGCGGCGGAAGCTAAGAAGGATCAAATCAGCAAGAACAATGCCTTGACGGCAGAAGAGAAAGCCGAAGCGACACGCAAGGTAGACGAAGCCGTAACGAAAGCCAACCAGGCGATTGATGAGGCAACGACCAACCAAGCGGTAACGGATAAGCAAACTGAAGGAACGCAAGCGATTCAAGCAGTGCCAGAAACGGCCGTGGCGAAGCCAGCGGCGATCGCAGCAGTCCAAGCAGCAGCGGAAGCCAAGAAGCAACGGATTCAAAACAATGGTGGCTTGACTTCAGAAGAACGTGCGACAGCAGTTGCGAAAGTTAACGAAGAGTTAGCGAAGGCGACAGCAGCAATCCAAGGCGCGACCACGCAAGGTGACGTGACGGGTGAACAAACCAAGGGGATTGCGGCGATTAACAATGTAGCCGAAACGCCAAGCACTAAGACGGAAGCGAAGGACGCGATTGCGACAGCAGCGGAAACGCAACGTCAAGCAATCCAAGCTCGACCAGACTTAACGCAAGACGAGAAAGACGCAGCCAAGGCGAAAGTGACGGCAGCGGAAACGACGGCTAAGCAAGCAGTGGAAGACGCGGCAGACCAAAACGGTGTGGAAGCAGCTAAGACGAATGGTACGAGCACGATTGCGGGTATCAATCCAGATGCCAAGTCACGCCCAGATGCGATTAAGGCAGTGGAAGCAGCGGCGGAAGCTAAGAAGGATCAAATCAGCAAGAACAATGCCTTGACGGCAGA
>NZ_CALLVK010000007.1:0-29530 GCF_938010525.1 uncultured Abiotrophia sp.
AGACCACCGAACCAGAGGAGCCGAGATAAAGGGCCAGGCAAGATAGAAACATACGCTTAAGACTGGCTGCCAGCTTTTGGGGGAGAGCTCATATAGGGAAAGTAGCCCCCAGCCTACTAAGGACATAAAGACTAGCAGCAAAACTAGAAGGGACAAAAATCGTACCCCAAAAATATGGCTAACCCGCAAATTTAGGCTTAGTTTCTTCATAGCTAGCTCTCCCATCCTTTCACATAGGCTTATTCTACTCTAATCGCCTCTTTCTAGCAAGAAGAAGACACAAAAAAAAGACCGCCTCAGGCAGTCTTTTCTTACTAATAAAATGGATTGAGTTGATAGGTGTAGGTTTTATGACTACGCCCCCGTTTACCGGCACCCGCATGGCCAAATTCCAGGAAGGTCAGATACTTCTCCTGACGCAATCGGAAGGCCGTCATGCCCACATGGCGGAATTGGGGATGATTGAAGACATCGAAGATGGCCCGCACATCCTTAATGGTGAAGGTGCTTGGCAGAAGCGATAGAACCGTCGGATGGTACTCCAACTTATTGGATAGGCGTCTCACCGCTTTGGTGATAATCAACTCATGGTCGAAGGCCAAGTCCCGAATGAAATCTTGACTCTCACTATCCACTAGCAAAAGGGCTCCTGACTCGGTCACCGAGAGATTAGCCCAGCAAATGGCGCTAGCATCATCCCCTGCCACCGCCTCCTGGCCGCTATCATAGGGCAGGTAGACGATATGAGCCACCGAGACCACCCAGGCGCGTGGATCACGACCTGGACTGGCAAAGGTCTCCAACTGCTCAATTCGCAGCGGGTCCAAGGCAATATGGGTTTCCTCTAGCACCTCACGAATGGTAGCCTGCGTGGTGTCTTCGTCCGGTTCGACAAAGCCACCTGGCAAGGCATAGTGACCCAAGAAAGGATGGGCCTTACGCTTGATTAAGAGCAATTGTAGTTGGGGCGCCTCCTCTTGGTCGGCCTGATACCAACGTAAGATCACATTGTCTACCGTTAAGGCTGGTTTGGGATAGTTGGGAAATTCCTGTTTTTGGTACCAGGTCAAAAATTCTTCCTGGCTGGCCTCAGTCTCATAATAGTGCTTTTCGGCTTGAGGGTCCTTAAATTCAGGCATGAAGTCCCTCCTTATTGATTGGTCTGA
Source organism: uncultured Abiotrophia sp. (assembly GCF_938010525.1). Classification (GTDB taxonomy): domain Bacteria; phylum Bacillota; class Bacilli; order Lactobacillales; family Aerococcaceae; genus Abiotrophia. Next base: position 1,167 of record NZ_CALLVK010000007.1, read on the forward strand.
GCTTGTTGAATCCAGCGATACATGCCGACAATACTGTTTACTGTGAAGAGCAGGTACATGACCACAATATCGACGGAGCCATCAGTGCCCCACCAGAGGTAAATGGAGAAGAGATTGGTAGCAATCCAGAAGAGCCATTGTTCGGCATAGAGCTCGGTCATTAACTTCTGCCCCACCACATTGGTCCCATCAGTCACAGAATCACGGAATGGTCGATTAGCACCGATAGATTTGTAAGCTAAGCCCATAAGTAGCCAAACAATGGCAGTTTGAGCTAAAGCAATAATCCAGTCAACCAAGCTCATGCGACGGGACTTGACATTAGTAGGTGTGTCTTCCACTTGATGGGTTTGTTCTCGACGCTTACGGTCTGCCATAAGCCAGACATAAAGGCCAATCGGTTGCATAACTACGAAGTAGGCATTAGTTAAAACCTCTCCATAGAATCCATTACCGATAGCTAAGAATAAGTAAATACTGGTCGTAATGACACCAAAGAAGTAGTTGGATTTACGGCCCTCAGCTACCAAAATAACGTTAATAACCCCTGTAATAGAGGCGATAAAGCCTAGCAAGGTTGAATCTGGGTCGCGCAAAGCAACAATAATCGGCACAATGGACATAATGATTAAGTAAGCCCACTCCAGTTGAGTACGGCCCACTACTAAGTCCTCATAGATGGCCTTAACTACGCCAGCAAAGCCTAATTTCTTCGTGTCACCGGCCAAGGTTTTGAGGTTGCGCCCCGTTACCTTATAGCCTGATGTGCAGTAATCGTGGAGTTTGGTCCACTTGGTCTTAAAATTTTCAACAATTGACATGTTCTATACCTCCTGATTCAATAGGCTTGCAATTTCAATTTTGGCTGTTTCGTAGAGACTCTCGAAGAAGGTCTGGCCTGGATTAGGATTACCCAAGTAGACAATCTTGTCAGCCAATCCCGCTTCTTCAAAAAGTTGAATAGTTAAGGATGTGAAAGCATCGCGGGTTTCTTCATCCGACATGGTCATATCCCGAACTCCATCGTCCACATAGTTCGATTGTGGTAGGACGACAAAGATTTTGTCCCATTTTTCTTTCTCAATCATGGACTGGTAGACGTCTGTCAAGGCTTGGAAATCTTCCTCAGACAGACTGTCCTTTAGGTAGTACTCTGCATAGGCCATGGTAATGGTCGAGTTGGTATCGGCGATAATTAAGCCATTGTTAGCTGGCGAATCAATCAGGTCCGAAGTCTGACGGAACTGACCGGTAAAGAGATAGGTGTAGTCGTTCTTGTCCAATTCATCATCTAAGACATTGTAACGTTCCTGGTACTCACGGGCATACTCCGGCGACCAAGGGCAACCGAAGAGACGTGATAAATCCCGCGCCAAGGTCGTCTTACCGTTGGAAGCAGAGCCTGCAATCAGAACGTTGGTTGAGAAGAAACGACGGAACGGCTTGGCAATCTGATGCCAATGGGCACGAGGATTATTTCGAATCATGGTCCCTGAAATCTTAATTATGGAACGGTCTACCAGGACTACTTCCCAGTCAGGTCGCAGTTCATTAATCTTATCCTTGTACTCTGTCTCGCCACAATAGACCACAATCTTAGCTGAGCCACTGAAGGTCACATACTGGGCAATGGACTCATCGAGCTTGGCTAGCCACTCTACCCAACCATTAGGATAGACTGGAATATGATTCTCATCTAGCTTATCGACAATGACCAAGTCATCATAGCGGAAAGTCTCACGCGTATAACGAAATCTCTTGCGTAGACTCAGCCCGATTAGATCCCCTCGGTCCCCATCATAACCTGACACGATGGTTAGAACCCCATCATTGTGGCGCTTGGCCTGGTTAATAATATCAATATGCCCAACGTGTAGCGGGGCGAAAGTCCCAAAGACGATGCCAAGGGACGTCACATTCTCTAACTTCTTTCGTTTTACCATTCTCTAACCTCTTTTGACCTATAAAGTTAGGTATTAACTTTATTTAAGGATAAGATTAAGCCAGACCCTTACTAGCATTAAACAGAAAGATTAATTAAGTCAGGAGCTAACTTAATTTAAATATAACACAATTGAAACATAATGTCTACTGTTTTTCAGAAAAGTCGCTTTATTTCTGAATCAATTTATTATACAATAGTGACATGAATCACTTTAGGCTCGTAGGAGTGTCATGTTTTGTCCCTAAGCAAGATGGTGGCACCTTCCGTAAAGGAGGAAGAATATGCGGATAGGCATGGTCTTCGAAGGTGGCGGGATGCGCGGTTTATACACGGCCGGTGTCCTAGATAGTTTAATGACAGCCCAGATTCCTGTAGATGAGATCGTGGCTGTATCAGCAGGAGCCCTCTTTGGGGCCAACTATGTCAGTGGTCAAATTGGTCGGGCATGGCGTTATAATCGACGCTATCTTGGCGACAAACGTTATATGAGTCTAAGCTCTTGGCTCAAGACTGGTAACTATGTTAACAAGGACTTTGCCTACTACCAAGTCCCTATGACCCTGGATCCTTTCGATAACGAGCGCTTTAAGGCTTCTAAGACCCGTTTTCACGCGGTTGTCACCCATGTAGCCAGTGGGAGAGCCGAATACGCCCTAGTTGAGGATGTATTTAGCCAAATGGAAGTCCTCAGAGCTAGTTCCGCCCTACCCTTCGTCTCTAAAATGATTCAGTTAGATGCTAGCCCTTATTTAAGTGGCGGTGCCTATCTCGACGGTGGTATTAGTGATAGCATCCCAGTCCATTACGCGCGCCAACTGGGTCTTGATAAATTAATTGTGGTCCTTACCAGACCCGCTACTTATCGTAAAGCTACTCACTCAAATCCATTTTATTCAATGTTCTACCACCGCTTCCCTGCCTTGGTCCAAGCTCTTAAACAGCGTAATAGCCACTATAATCAGATCCTAGAGCAGATTGAATGCTTGGAAGCACAAGGCGAACTATTCGCCATTCGCCCATCTAGCCACCTTAAAGTTGGTAGATTTGAAAGTGACATCGCCGTTTTGGAGTCACTCTACAACTTAGGTCGACAAGATGGACAAAACCAAATAAATCCCCTCGAAATTTACTTACAAATGTAAAAAGGAGATATTTATGGTTAAAGTTATATTTGTTTGCTTGGGTAATATCTGCCGTTCACCAATGGCAGAAGCAATCTTCAGCCACTTGGTGGCAGAAGCCGGTCTAAGCGACCAAATAACAATCGATTCTGCTGCAACTAGTCCTTGGGAAATTGGCAAAACGATTCATGAAGATGCCAATGAGCGCCTAAAAGCCTTAGGGATTCCTACTCCAAAACATGTTGCGCGACAACTAGATCTCGAAGACATCAAAGCTGATTACATCATCGGTATGGATGAGCCCAATTTACGGGCTATCAATTATCTGATTGGCGCTCGCCCTAGTGGTGAAGTCAATATGCTCTTGCACTATGCTGGAGAAGAAACTCAGATTGCAGACCCTTGGTACACAGAAGACTTTGATACAGCCTTTACTGAAATCTATCGTGGTTGCCAAGCACTCTTGGCACACATTCAAGCTCATCATAGTTTTGATTAAGAAGCACTTCGATTTAATATTGCCTAATAGTCCTAGAAGGACTTGTCTACTTAAACAACCAGCTAATTGTGTCCCTGCAAGCCGACAGGTCCACGCTAGTAACTTGGTTGCTAACCTAGCAAGTCCTTCTAGGACTTTTTACATACAAAAAAGCGAGCCCCTTTCCTGGAAATCAGGAAAGGGGCTCGCACTATTTGACTACTTACTTCCTATTGGAAGTTCTAGTTTTCAGCTTTAACCTTGCGTCCTAAGAAAACAAGAGTCAATGCTAATGTCATAAAGCCAGTTGCTAACCAGAAGAAGTCATTGCTTTCCCCGGTCTTAGGCAAGTGCTTGCCTAGGCGCTTGCCACGCTCATTTGGTTCACTTGCATCAGCAGATTGCTCGCTGACACTAGAGCCTGAATCATTTGAGTCTGGATTTGGCGTTACATATGGTTGATAACGCGCAATTACGCTAACTCCTGATTCATGTTGGAAGACTACCGCAGCCCCTTGTGGTTGGCCTACGAAATCTTCATTTGGTTGGAAGGTCACGTGACCAGTTAATGGGTTTAATGTATAGCTACCAATTTCTTTTCCATTGTCGTCTAGAGCCGGCACCGTTGTGGCATCTGTTGCTTCTTTGGTAAATGGATCTATCAAACGAGCTGGGCGACTAGCACTTGGCACAAGGTCTTGACCGCTTGTTTGGTCAGTCGCACCTACCGTAGCAGACTGAGTCTTGCCTTGCACGTCTTCCGATTTAGCGTGATTTGGTACGATGTCTAAGACGTGTGGTGTGTAAGTCCCCTTAGCTGGAGTCCCATTAGTATCAACGCGAACCACCACAATTGAGGTCGCTGTCCCAACAAAATCTGGTTCTGGCAGGAAGGTAACCGTCCCATCATTGGCTAGGACATAAGATCCTTGGCCCTTAAGGGTCACTCTCTTGCTGCCGTCTTCGAAGGTTGGGTCCACATCCATATCAATTGGCACTTGGCTGTTACCAGGCGTGAAGCTTGGCTTGCCCGTTTGAATCTGACCCTTGAGGCCATAGCTTTCTACTTGGTTACCACTTGGCGTTACGCCCGTTACACTTGGCGTGTAAGTAGCGGTCGCTGGGGTACCGTTCGCGTCTTTGGCTTGAACAGTGACTGGATCTGGAACTCCTACGAAGTCTTTCTTAGGTTGGAAGGTGACCGTGCCAGTCAGTGGGTCTAAGGTGTAGGTCCCGACTTCTTGCCCATCCTTAGTAGCTGGAACGCTAGTTTCAGTCACTGCTTTACCTGCTAGGACAAATTGAGCAGGTTGATCTGCATCAATCTTGATTGGCACATCAGGGTGGCCTGGCGTAAAGCTTGGGGTGCCAGTTTGACTTGCCCCTTGTAAGCCACTTGAAGTTGCTGGACTTCCACTTGGCGTTACCGCCGTAACGATTGGGGTATAAGTAGCAGTGGCCACCGTCCCGTTGACGTCTTGGCGTTTGACAGTGACTGGGTCTGCTGTCCCGACGAAGGATTTTTCAGGCACGAAGGTCACAGTGCCATCTTTGGCAACCGTGTAAGTTCCTTGCCCTTCTACCTTCTTCTCAGTAGAACCATCTTCGAAAGTAGCGGCTACCGTGTCATCCATTGGCACCTTGTCTGACCCTGGTGTAAAGACGAGGGTAGCAGATTGGGTCTTACCTTGAATGTCGGTTGTGGTTTGATTGTCACCACGAGGCACAACGGCTGTAACGGTTGGGATGTAGCTTGCCTTGGCTGGCGTGCCGTTAGCATCTTTGACCTCCACTTGGATTGGATCTGGAGTACCAACAAAGTCCTTGTTAGGTTGGAAAGTGACGGTCCCAGTCTTAGGATCAATGGTGTAGGTCCCCACGGTCTTGCCGTCTTTGACAGCTGGTAAGCTAGTTTCATTGACTGCTTGACCTGTTGTAGGATCTACCAAGCGAGCAGGTTGCTCATCATTAATGGTGATTGGCACATCTGCATGGCCCGCTTCAAAGCTTGGCGTACCTGTTTGGGCTTGACCTTGCAAGCCTTCTGAAGTGACGCTAGTTCCTGTTGGAGTGACTGGTGTCACGGTTGGTGTGTAAGTAGCGGAAACGGCTACCCCGTTAGGATCTAGCACTTGGATGGTAGCTGGTTGAGCTGTCCCTACAAAATCCTTGTTTGGTTGGAAGGTAATCAAGCCTGTCTCAGGAGTGAGCTTATAGGTCCCGATAACCTTGCCATCCTTGTCCTTGGCATCGATTTGGCTAGCATCTGTGGCTGCGCCATCAACCACAAATTTGGCTGGGTTTTGAGCAGAAACTTGGATAGCTTGATCCGCCCCACCATTGTTAGGATCTGGATTATAGGTGAATTCTGGTTGGCCAGTTTGAGCCTTACCTTGGATATCTTGACTTACCTTGTCAAGGCCTTGACGGCTAGTTGGCAAGACGGTTGGCGTGTAGTTAGCTCTTGCTGGGGTCCCGTTGGCATCCTTAACTTGAACTGTCACAGGATCTGGTGTCCCCACGAAATCAGCTTTAGGTTGGAAGGTTACTTGACCTGTCTTAGGATCTAAGGTGTAGGTTCCGACTTCTTTGCCATCCTTAGTAGCTGGCAGGCTGGTTTCAGTCACTGCTTGGCCACCAACATAGAATTGTGCAGGTTGCTGATCGTTAATGGTGATTGGCACCTTGGCATCCCCTGGCGTAAAGACAGGTTGACCAGTTTGGCTAGCCCCTTGGAGGCCACTTGAGGTAACGTCCTTACCAGAAGGCGTCACGCCCGTTACATGTGGTTGGTAGGTGGCGGTGACTGTCACATCATTAGTGTCATGCGCTTGGATAGTTGCTGGAACTGGTGTGCCAACATAATCCTTATGCGGCGTGAAGGTCACTTGACCTGTCTCAGAGTTGAGCTTGTAGGTCCCGATCGTTTTACCATCGGTATCCTTGGCATCAATTTCTTTTTCTTGAACTACTTGACCGTCAACTACAAAGACTAGACTGTTCTCTACCAATGGTACAGTGACAGCTTGGCCATCAATTTGTGCTTGGCCTGGTGCAAAGCTTACGGTCCCTTCTTGGACTTGGCCTTGTATATCAGTGGTTTCAGCGTTTGCTGAAGTTGGGGTTGCATCGACAACGGTTGGGGTGTAGGTCGCTTCAGCTGGCGTTCCGTTCTTATCCACACGGACGACGGTCACGGCTTTAGCTTGACCCACGAAGTTCTTCTCAGGAAGGAAAGTAACCGTTCCATCAGCTGCCACAGTGTAAGTCCCTTGGTTTTCTACCTTGAGGCTTTCGACCAATTGACCTTGGGCATCCTTAAGTTTAGCAGGCACCTGATCATCCATTGGCACATCTGCATGGCCTGGTTGGAAGGTTACTTGCTTGCTTTGGCTAGCGCCACGAATACCGGTTGAGGTCGCAGGTGCCCCGACTGGTTTTACACCTGTAACATGTGGAGTGTAAGTTGCCACTGCAGGCGTTCCGTTCTCATCCTTAGCTTGGACTTGAACTGGTACTGGGTCACCTACAAAGTCCTTATTAGGTTGGAAGGTTACCTGACCATTTTGGTTGAGTGTGTAGGTCCCAATTTCTTTACCGTTAGCATCTTTGGCAGGGATGGTGGTCTCAGTTGAAGCTTGACCATCTACCAAGAATTGGAGAGAGTTAGCCGCAATAGGCACAGTATAATCATGGCCATCTACTGCGGTCGTCCCTGGGGTAAAGGTTAATTGCCCTACTTGTTCTTTGCCTTGAATATCAGTTGTTTCTGCATCCTGTGCGCTTGGTTTAACGGCTAGGACATTTGGTGTGTAGGTTGCGGTGGCTGGCGTACCATTTTCATCTTCTACCTGGACAGTTACTGGGTCAGGCTGGCCGGTAAAGTCTTTCTTCGGTTGGAAGGTCACTTTGCCACTTGCTTGATCAAGAGTGTAGGTCCCGACTTCTTGACCATTCTTCATGGCCGGTGTAGTCGTCTGCTCAATCACTTGACCCCCTACAACTAAACGGTAACTGTTAGGCTTCAAATCGACTGTAACGGGACTTCCATCGATAGTGACGGTCCCTGGCGTGTAGGTCGGCGTGCCGGTTTGGCTAGCTCCTTGAACACCTTCAGAGGTTACGTCTTTTCCGCTTGGAATTGGCAATTTATTAGTAATAACCGTCGTATTTCCTTCAGATTTAACTTCCTTATAGTAACCCGCGGGCACTTCTACTTCGTCGGCACTATAGATATAAGGACGTCCATTATTAACTGAAGGTACATCTGGAATGCTAATTTGCCACTTATCATTTTCAGTAATGTCGAGTGGGTCACGATAATTTTGGCCGTCTTGCTTGAGTTGCACCTTAATCGGCTTCCGTTTGCCTAGACGGTTATTATCATCTTCCCATTCCTTCTTAACATAGTAGGTGCGTACCTTACGTTCATTGATAATGGTATAAGTATGCTCATCTTCACCTTCAGCAGGATTACTTGGATCATTAATTGACATAACAGTATAATCGAGGCCATATCGTTCTGGTAGAACCTCACGGACATCGTAGTCTGGAACCTCAGGGTCTAAGAGCTCACCATTTGCTAGACGCTTGAAGACTCCTTGCCAATTATTGGCTTCATTGAGGGTCAAGGTAGCCAAGACATCTCGTGGGCTAGTTTTACGGAAGAGTTCAAAAACTACTTGGTCTAGGTTCTTATCATTAATCCACTTCTTGGCAACCGGGATATAGTGAGGCAATTGGTTGACTACCGCATTGGTATCACCAAAGCTGGTCAGGTCATTCGCGTCCCGGTTAGTAGAGAAGAAGTTAGTTGCCTTCTCACGATTAATGTAGCCATTAGTATAAGCTGGCGCCTTCATTGGCACATCGAAGTTAATGATTTCGCCTGGCTCAACCACTTGGCCTTGGTTCAAGACAATCTTAATAGCTGTTACTTGGGTAAAATCAGCTACTTGATCTTCCGTCATCCAGCCGTCACGCCCTACTTCTTGTGCTGCATTCTTAGTCATGTCAGCCGCAGTGTGGTAGTAGACAGTGTACTTGGCAGGAACATTGAGTGGTCCTGTAAGCAGGTTAGAGAATTTACTTGTATTAACATCCCCGCTATATGGTAGACGGTCATACAAGACAAAGTGTTTCATCGGTAAGACAGAGAAGTTCCGAGTCTGCAAGCGATAATCAAAAGCTTCATCATAATCGGTTAAGACTGGGTTTGTATGGAAGCTTTGGCCTGCCTTACGGATGTACTTGGTAGAAGCAATTTCAGATGGAAGGTTAACCGTAGTTTTTGAAGTAGCCCCCACTAACTGAGCCGGTGTCTTACCATCAACTTGAATATTGAACTTATTATCTACTAATGTTGTTGATTTTACCCCATCTGGAAGTGGATCATACTCATCAGAAATAAAGTAAGCATGGTTATCTTCATTATTAGTAGGTGTTTGAATTTTGGTTGGAATAGCCCCTTCATTGATAGTCCCTTCCACTAAAATTGGGAAGTTAGGCTTAACATCAGAGAAGGCCGGAATAGTTCCTAGGTCAATAATGACGGCGGTACGACCTGAGCCATTATAGTTCTCAACGACTTCAACATTCTTAATCTTGCCCTTGTCTGCCGCTAATTCTTCAGTAGCACTCTTAAAGGTCACCCCTTGAGGCAGGATATCAATGAACTTAGCATTGCGGTAGGCACGTGCTGGTGACACTACGAAGTTAGAGAAGACTAGGCGATAGACAACTCGCTCACCTAAGGTCCCCGTTTGGTTTACGGTAGTAGTCTTGTTGAATTGTACGGTTTCTTCCAATGTATCAGCCAACATCCGGGCGTTAGCACTTAATTGCTTTGGTTTGACTTCAGAGCCGTCTTCCGTCTCTAAAGCGATATCTAGGGTAGCTACGTTGTTATAGAACTTATTCTCTGTCAGGGCCTTAGTATTATAAGGATCTAAGAGACGAGTCCGGTATTGCAAAGCAAAGCCTGTGGTTGGCATGTGTTTCTGACCGGCAGGCAGCTTAATCCGAATCCCCTTATATTTACGAGTAGCAGCTACGGCTTGAGTATCTTCAATTTCGCCACTTTGAACCTTGGCTACCTGTTCTTGGACTTGGGCCCAAGCTTGGGCATCAATGTTCTCAATGGAACGTTTGGTACGCGATAGGGTATCGATATAAGTTTCACTACCATCTTCAGCCACCGCATAAATGTCTAGTGGGATGTTCAAAGTTCCACTAACGGTCAAGCTATATGGATACATACGTTCATCTAATTGAGTATCTTCCATTACTAGTTGCGATACAGGCAGAGCCGAAGTATTCCGGAAGGCTAAGCTCCAGAAAGCCTCCACTAAGTGGTTAGCCTGAGGCTGCAAGCGAATCCGACCACTATTATTGGCAATCTTCCGGAACATCCCCGCAGGAACTAATTCACTGGTCAAGGTGAAAGGCACATCGTCTGTCAAGACAGTATCGGGTTCTGACGGCCCTTTTTGGTAAGGGGTCATGGTCAATTCTACATTATTACTGTGGACGATTTGCTTATTACCATTTTTAAACTTAGCATTAGGGAATGACAAGCGTAGACGAACATTCCGTAAGGTTGTCTCTGCCCCACCAGAAGCTGGGTCTGGGTTGGTTACAGTATAAGAAACCGTGCCATCACCATTGTTGGTCCAACCTGGGTTTTTGGCTGGGTCGAAGGTAGCTGTCAGCGTTTGACCACCGACACCCTCATAGGTAGGCAAGGTATCCTTGATGACAATGGTCTCATAGGAACGATAGGTCTGATTAGCCCGATATTCTTGGATAGTTTGGTTGGTAATGCCTTGAGGAGATAGGAAGAAATAGAATGGCACGTCAGAGGCTTTATCATTAAGATAGTCCCCACCATCAGTTTCCCCACCATAGATATCTTGTTGGACGAACATGTCCAAGGTATTAGCTTTAACCAACTTTTGGAGTTGCGGTTTATCTGCTTTGACATTAAAGGTCAAGTCAGAGGATGGGCCCGCAACCACTCGACGGTCTGCTTGCCGAACGGCTACTCGCGGTTGGACGCTATAACCATCTGGCGTCAGGCGATCCTTAAATTTAATACTGAAGGGGAAAGAACCTGATGTAGTCCGCTCAATATTATTAAGCGCAACTGTTAAAACATAGTTCTCACCATCTTGAGTTAAGACACCTGCTTCTTTGGCAATACCACCCGCAGTCGCTGCCATTGTTTCAACATACTTGGCTGGTACGCGAATCTCAACAAAGGCACCCTCTAAGGTATCATTGAGTCCTGATCCATCGACTGATACTTCCCCAACGTGGGAACTGGTCGTGTACTTAGCATCGGTCCCTGTGTTGTTGTTAAGGGTCATTTTCAAGACACCGTTAACTTCCGCAGAACGCAATTTTGTAGAACCTGACTCACTGCTAGATTCCTGACTGGATTCTTCCTGGGCTGGAACTGCAGGTTCTTGGTTGTCTGGCGCTGGACTTGGAGTCACCTCCTCCACTTTGCTTTCTTCTGAGTTTGCTGGAGCTACGATAGGGGTCGTAGTGCTATCCTCAGTGCTTACTTCTTGTGCATAAGTAACCACTGTTGGAAAAAGCGCGCCTAAAACTAAGAGGACTACTGCCATCAGCTGGTAAAACTTACGCACGAACTGACTTGTCAATTTCATTAAATCCTTCCTTTCTTTCAGAATTATTACGAACAAAAAATTCTATCGACAACTCATTATACACCATCAAAACGGCATTTCCAATAGCTTATATTAAAATTCCAAACGCAATATTCGCTACTAATTTTGGTAGATTGTTATGATATTGTGACGATAGTAATAGTATGGACAAGTGAATCGTGAATTAGTGCCACATACTCACAGTTTTTTCTCACTATTTTTCTCTCATAGTTCCCAATAAAAGCAAGGAATATAGCATTTATACATACAAATAATGCCTACAAAAAAACGGGGCTATCTGCCCCGCAATTTTTCTTAAATTATTTGTGTTAGGACGGTCAGCACCGCATCAAAAGCGTTCTGAGCAGCTAGCGCCAGACTATCCTTGAAAAGTTGAGGAGCATGTGCGCCAACGTGATCTGAGATGCCCCGAATGTTGAGAACCTGACAAGCTGAACTTACTAGAACCTGAGCTAGGGCGGCACTTTCCATATCAGAAGCTAGGAGGCCCGGTTGCCGTTCCAGGATTTCCGCTACCCTCTGAGGATCGCTCATAAAAGAATCTGACGTCGCAATAGTGCCTACATGAACCTGATAGGACTTGCCTGCCTCTTGGAAATGAGCCAGCAGATTAGTCAGCAAGTCAGCTGCGACCGGGTAATCAGCCGGCATTTGTGGGACCTGCCCCCAAGCGTAATTGAAGCCTGTGGCATCCACATCGCTATAGACAAAACGGTCACTTATGACTACGTCACCTAAGGCCACGCTTGGCTCAAAACACCCCGTCGATCCAGTATTGATGACTAGGTCTGGCCCTACTTGGCTTAAGAGCCAGGCAGCGCAGGCGGCAGCATTAGCCTTACCAATACCAGACTCTACCAAGTAAAGCTGACTAATCCCGGTTCCTTCAGGTGGGTTGACTGCTTCTATGCGAGTCTTAGCCTGTTCAAAGACTAGCTGCTTGGCCCCAAAATGTTGGCGGAAAGGCGCCAACTCTTCCTGCATGGCGGCTACGATGGCTACTTTCATTATTCAGCTTCCTTCCAGACATCTTTAATGTCTTTTTTCACTTCTACCTTGGTCCCCTGGAACTTTTCCTTGATGAATTCTTGGACCTTAGGAGTGTGGTAGAGTTCCACTAGTTTAAGTAGATTCTCGTCTTTTTCGCGGCCTTTCTTGACGGCGATAACGTTAATGCGTGACTTGGTTGAATCGTTGATTTCTTCCTTGTAGATGGCATCCTTAAGAACGTTAAGGCCACCTTCCAAAGCAATGGTGTTCCCGATAATGGAGAGGTCCACATCGTCTAAGACACGAACCGCTGTGGTGTCATCAATTAACTTGAATTCTAGCTTCTTAGGGTTTTCAATGACATCATCGGGTGTCCCCACGCCATCATCAAAGTCAGGTTTGAGCTTGATTAGCCCAGCTGATTCAAGCAAGCGCAAAGCTCGAGTGGTGTTGGCTGGGTTATCAGCCAAGGCCACCACAGCCCCTTCCTTGACTTCATCAATCTTCTTGTATTTCTTAGAATAAATCCCCATTGGCTCGATATAGGTTGTCCCAATCGGTACCAAAGCATTGTCGGATTCCTTGTTGAAGGCATCTAAGTAGCCCAAAGATTGGAAGGCATTGGCATCCACGATACCATCCGCTACAGACTTGTTAAGTGGCAAGCCCCCATCAATTTCTTTGACCTCAATCTCTAAACCTGCTTTCTTAGCTTCTTCTGACTCAGCAATGAACTTCCAGACATCGTAGTCAGAGCCAATACTGCTGACCGTGACCTTAGTCGCAGCAGATGCAGGCAGGGCCGCACCAAATAAGCTAAGGGCAGCGAGTGTGGTAAGGGTAACTTTCTTGGCAAAACTTTTAATGGACATATGTGATTCTCCTTTTGATGGCTGATTTTTGACGGGAGAAGACAAAAAAAGCCCGTCCTCCCCTAGGGAAAAGGACGAGCGTCACTCGTGGTACCACCTTCATTCACCCTGCCGTCACCGACAAGGCCTCTGTGAGTCCGCTAGGACTCTGCCATGGTAACGGGTGCCCCCGTGCGTTGGTTTAAGCCAAGCGCCCACTCTGAGACCATTTGTAAGGAGATCCTAGGCTTGCTTCCACCCGCTACAAGCTCTCTAGACAAGGATTGATCCCTACTCTTCTCTTCAACGTGTTTCCTATGTTTTCACTATACCTAAGTCCCAAGCCAGGGTCAAGCTATGCTGTTAGACGAAAAATCTAGCATGTGTTATAGGCAATAGTTATAAGCCCCCCCTAAACTAAAACAAGCACCCCAACTTGGCCATGGGGTGCTTGTCAATCTTTATCTAGTTAGGTCCTAGAAGAGTTCCTTATAGAAGGCAATGGTTTCTTCCAAGGTTGGGGTGAATGGATTACCTGGTGCGCAGGCATCAATCATGGCATTCTTGGATAGATATTCGAAGTCAAAGTCTTTTTCTTCAATCCCTAATTCGGTTAACTTCTTAGGAATCCCCACTGTTTCAGACAATTTTTCGATTTCGCTAATGGCATAATCAGCACACTCTTGGTCTGACTTGCCTTCAACTTGTAAACCTAAAGCCTTGGCCACATCACGGAAGGCAGCTGGTACGCGCTTAGCATTTTCACGTTCGATTACTGGTAATAACATGGCACAGCAGACACCGTGTGGTAAATGATAAACTGCCCCTAGTTGGTGAGCCATTGAGTGGACATAACCTAAACCAGCGTTGTTGAAGGCCATACCACCTAAGAAGATAGCGTTTACCATGCCTTCACGGGCTTCGATATCATGTCCATCCTTGACTGCTCGTGGCAAGAATTCCTTGATCAATTCGATTGCCCCGATTGAGAGTTTCTTGGTGACGCCATAAGCACCCGGTGTTACCAAGGCTTCTACCGCGTGAGTCAAGGCATCCATACCAGTTGCAGCCGTTAGAGCTGCTGGTTTAGATACCATTAATTCAGGGTCGTTAACAGAAATCAGCGCCAAACTATTCTTGTCAACCATGACCATTTTAACCTTACGTTCTTCGTCGGTAATGACATAGTTAATGGTAATTTCAGCAGAAGTCCCAGCTGTTGTATTAATGGCAACAACTGGCAAACCTTTCTTAGCTGATTTGTGCAAACCTTCGTAGTCTTGAGGCTTACCACCATTGGTTGCCATAACCGAGATACAGCTAGCTGCGTCTTGTGGTGAACCGCCACCGAGTGAGATGATGAAGTCGCAGTTGTTTTCTTGCAAGGCCTTGAGACCATCCAAGACATTCTTACATGAAGGGTTAGGATCAACATCTGAGAAGACTACATAGTTGATTCCTTCTGCATCTAAAGGTTTAGTCACCTTAGGTAAGATATCGCTAGAAGCAATGAAGGTATCCGTTACTAAGAGAGCTTTCTTGTAGCCTAATTCTTTGACGTAAGAACCAACTTCATTAATCACCCCTTTACCGATTAAGTTAATAGCTGGTACATAAAATGTTGACATAATTGTTCACTCCTATTGCAATTTTTGACGTGGCTAGAGCACGCCTTTTTTCAAAATGATATTGCCGTATAGGGCGGTCTCCCCGCTTTGGATAACAAGATAAGCATCTTTGGCTTGTTCATAGAAGGCAAACCGCTCAATTTCTTTGATTTGATAGCCTTGGTCTTGGGTCTGACGGTCTAGGATGGCCTTGTAGTCCTCCCAAATGACTGGAACCGTTGGGTCCCCTGGCACCACCTGCATTAGACCTGCTTGGTAATCACTGTAAGGATCCAAAGGCAGGAGGGTCAGAATGGCGTCCAAGAGTTCTGGAACCCCATGACCATCCGCGCGAATGACGCGTTGGCCCAAGCGATGAGCCGGGAAGTTGGCGTCCGCAATGACTAATTCGTCCCCATGACCCATTTCCATCAAATATTTGACTAAGTCTGGACTCAAAATGGCTGGTATATGTTTAAGCATTTATTGACCACCTTTCGTCAATTCCAGGTAGCGAGCATAGATTTGGTCACGATTAGGCAAGTCCGCTACCTCATAATCATGTGTTGTTTCACTGTTTTTAATTAAGGTTTGGGCCTCATGGCGGGTCTTAATCTCACCCAAGGTCAAGAGTTGAGCTAAGATATTGCCCAAGGCACTGCCCTCAATTGGCCCCGTCCGGACAGGACGCCCGGAGAAGTTAGCCGTTAACTGACAGAGCAAGCGATTTTGAATCCCGCCGCCCACCATATGAATGGCGTCGATGCTTTGGCCAGTCAGTTGCTCCAACTGATCCAAGGTCTGCCGATAAGCAAGGGCCAAACTTTCTAATACTACTCTGACCACATGTCCCTTGGTTTGAGGAACCGCTTGGTTGGTCAGACGACAACGTTCCTTAATCTTAGCTTCCATATCATGAGGCGAAGCAAAAATCGCATCATTTGGATTAATCCAGGTTTGGTTGTCGGTCACTGCTTGGGCTAGTTCGGCCATTTGAGCGAAGGACAATTCCTCACCTTGCAAGCGCCAGTCACGTTGGAGTTCTTGCAGAATCCACAGGCCGGTAGTGTTCTTAAGCAGACGATAACGACCGTCGAAGCAGCCTTCATTGGTTAGGCCAGCTTTATAAGCAGCTGCACTCAAGACCGGTTGATCCGACTCCAAGCCTACCAAGGACCAGGTCCCGCAAGAGATAAAGGCTGTTGGTTGGTCGCTGGCATAAGGAATAGCCAGAACAGCCGCCGCTGTGTCATGGCCCGCACCTGCAATCACGTCAAAAGGCTCAATCTTGAGCTCTTGGGTAATGCGTGGCGACAGTTGGCGCAAGATGCGCCCGCCTTTGGTCACTTGCCCGAACCAGTCTTTTGGAATCCCGAAGCTGTCTAAGACCTTGTCTTCGAAGCTCCCCGGGTGACTGGATGATAACAAACCTGAGGTGCTAGCAATCGTATATTCGGTTGCCGCTACCCCACAGAGTAGATAGTTAATCAAATCCGGCATAAAGAGGACTTTTTGGGCGATTTGCTTGAGATGTGGTTTTTCCTGCAAGTCTGCATAGAGTTGGAGGACCGAGTTAATGGTCGCTGGCTGTACCCCCGTCAAGTCAAAGAGCTTTTCTGGTGCCATGGCTTGATAGAAGTCTGCTTCATAAGAACCCATACGGTTATCACGATAGCAGTGTGGCAGGTAAATCATATCTCCCGCTTGATCCAAATAGGCATAGTCGACACCCCAAGTATCTACCGAAATAGAACGAATGGGAATATCATCGACTTGGGTCGCCGTCTTGATGCCGCGTTTGATTTCGTTTTGTAAGTGTAAAATATTCCAGTACAAGCCATCATTGAGGCTGACCGGTTCGTTAGCGAACCGGTGCACCTCAGTGAGTTGGAGGGTCTGTCCATCATAAATGGCTTGCATTACGCGACCTGAGCTCGCCCCCAGGTCAATGGCCAAAAGTTTCATGCGCGTCATGGCATTCGCCTCCACTAGAGTTTACATGGTTTTCTTATTCATATAAGAGGGCTTTGATTTCATCAGAGTCGATGTTCTTAGCGTCATACCACTTGGACCCAGTATCCACGTCTTTAACTTCTTTACCTTGAGCTGCTTCAACTGCTAATTTCACTGCTTGGTAACCGATTTGGATTGGGTCTTGGGTAACAGAACCAACGAAAATACCTTTACGGATTGCATCTTGTTGGAGGGCCCCAGAGTCAAAACCAACTGCTAAGATCTTGTCTGCCCCTAATTTAGATTCAGAGAAACCACCGTTAGCGTTGATGATGGCCTTAGCTGCAAATTCGTTAGAACCATAGATCGCGATGGTGTCTGCTTTTTCTAAGACAGTAGAAGCTTCTGTCTTACCAGCCGCATCGTCTACTTGAGCAGGTACCCGTACTTCGATAATGACTTTGGCGTCTGCTTCCGCTACATCGTTCTTGAACTTATCGTGACCGACAACGGCTACTTTAACGCCCTTCTTCTCAAAGAGTTCTACCATCTTGTCGATGAAACCTGAAGTACGTTGAGTAATAGAGAGAGAGTTGGCTTCTTGAGAGATAACCCCAATACGAACTGGTTTGTCTTTGATCTTGCCTTCTAACATTGGGAAGAGGTGTTCAGCCGCATTTCCACCTGCTGCGTGGTTATCAGTTGAAGCAGTTGCCTTGATCGCCCCTTCTGGTGCCCCTGGAACCCCAGAGTCAAACCCAATGATTGGAATGTTTTTGCTGAGCGCCATGTTGATGGCATCTAATTCAGCTTCTGTATCCAAGGCTGCTAAAGCAATGGCTTTAGGGTTCTTGTTAATGGCGTTGTTCAATTGTTCCAATTGTTCTGCAATAGCTGTTTCGTTTTGTGGCCCAACGAAGTTGATCTTAGCACCTAATTCGCTGGCAGCTTTTTCAGCCCCTTTGTTAACAGCTTTCCAGAAGTCATGTTGGAAACCTTTGGCGATGACTTCTACGCGGGTTTCTTCAGCATGTGCAACGAAGCCAGTGCTGGAGACGCCACCTAAGGTTAATAAGGATGCAAAAGCTGCGACAGCAAGTTTAAATGACTTTTTCATAATAGGTTGCTCCTTTTTTTATGTGTATTTTAGAGTTGTGACCCATGACCTCAATCCCTCATAATGACTAGGCCATAGCCATCTGACCCCTTGATCCTATTTTTTCTTGTTTTGACGAATCAAGATATCGGAGTAGACTGCGATAATCACGACGAAACCAGTAATGAATAATTGGTAGTGCGGTTGTAAGTCGATATATGGCAAACCAATCTTGAGGACTGACATAATGAAGACCCCAATAATGGTCCCAAGTACTGACCCGACCCCACCGGCCAAGGAAGTACCACCGACCACGACACCGGCGATGGCATCAAGTTCCATCCCGTTCCCGGTACCTGGTAAGATAGTAGAATAAGTCGCTGCATAGGCAATCCCTGCTAGACCTGCGAAGAGACCACTGATGACATAAGCCATGGCTTCCCATTTAATGACGTTAACCCCAGATAAGCGGGTTGCTTCCTTGTTAGACCCGATGGCGAAGATATAACGCCCGATCTTAGTCTTATTAAGGACAATGGCTGCGATGATGGCGATGATAATGAGGACAATCAAACCTGTTGGGAAGTTATCCTTGGTTCGGAACAAGTCCTTGTACCAGCCTTCGCCTGTACCCCGTAAAGGGAAGGTCACACTCTGAACGTTGGAGACGATGGAAGAAAGCCCCCGTGAAATCATCATGGTACCTAAGGTCGCAATAAATGGTGGCAAACCGAATTTGGCAATCAGAATCCCGTTAAATAAACCGAATACACCCCCTATCACTAAGATTGCCAAAAGTGAAAGCCAGAGTGGCCAGCCTAGTTTGGTATGAAGGACCCCACCAATAATGGCCGAGCACATCATCACCGTCCCAATTGATAAGTCAATCCCTGAGGTAATGATAACGAAGGTTACCCCAATGGCTAGGAACCCAATGTAGTAAGATGCATCTAAGATGCTGACCGCTGTATCAAAAGAGCGGAAGGATTCGCTGGAAATTGCGAAGAAGCCAAAGATGACAATCAGGGCAATCAGCGCAATCAGCTTTTGTAAGCCAACTGTTTTTTCTAGTTTCATCCATAAGGACTGTTGATCTTTCATGCTTATACACCTCTATCTGCTAGTCTAGCGGTCAGTCGCCAAGGCCAGAATCCGTTCTTGGGTTGCCTGGCTGATGTCGAGCTCACCGGTTTTTCTGCCTTCGCACATGACGACAATTCGGTCACTCATCCGCAAAACTTCGGTTAATTCTGAAGAAATCATAATGATGGATTTGCCTTGGGCAACCAAATCATTCATGAGACGGTAGATTTCACTCTTGGCCCCGACGTCAATCCCACGGGTTGGTTCGTCGAAGATCAGGATGTCACTGTTCTGTTCCAACCACTTAGCGATGACGACTTTTTGTTGGTTCCCCCCGGATAGGTTGCGAACCAGCTGCTTGGAGGATGGGGTCTTGGTCTTAAGGGAAGCGACGAAGCGGTCGCTGGCTTTGACGATTTCCCCATCGTTGATTAAGCCTGAGTGAATGTAGGCATCTAGGTTAGTCATGACCGTATTGTTGGCGATGGTCATATCCACGATACAGCCATAACGCTTGCGGTCTTCTGACAGATAGCCAATCCCATTGGCAATGGCATCTTGTGGTGACTTGATGGTCACTTCCTTGCCCTTGATGCGGATGGTACCGCTGTCTTTTTGGTCTGCACCAAAGAGCAACCGCGCTACTTCGGTACGCCCTGCCCCCATGAGGCCAGAGAAGCCGAGGATTTCACCCTTGTGTAACTTGAAGCTGACATCTTTGACACTGGAGCCAGCATTGAGATGTTCTACTTCGAGCACCACTGGCGCGTCCGCTGCCACCGTTGAGGCAGCCTTTGGATCTTCATAAATAGTCCGACCAACCATCATGGCGATAATTTCATCCTTGGTCGTGTCTTTGGTATTAACGGTCCCGACATATTCCCCGTCCCGCATGACCGTTACGCGGTCGGTAATCCGTGCGATTTCATCCATCCGGTGGGAAATATAGATAATTCCGACACCTTTGGCCCGTAAATCATCAATAATGACGAAGAGCTCATTGATTTCGGATTCGGTCAGGGCAGCCGTTGGTTCGTCGAAGACAATGACCTTGGCTTCCATAGACAAGGCTTTGGCAATTTCAACCATTTGCTGCTTACCAACGGTCAGGTTGCCCACTTTCTCTGAGGGGTTAATATCTAGCTTCAAGAGGTCAAAGAGTTCCTTGGCCTTCTTAATGCTAGCACCGTCGTCCAAGAAGAAGTGATTCTTAACACTTTCTCGTCCGATGAAAATATTTTGGGCCACGCTGAGGTGGTTCATCATATTCAATTCTTGGTGGACGATGACAATCCCAGCATCCATGGCATCAATAGGACGAGTGAAGGCAACCGGCTTACCTTGGTAGAGGATGGTGCCTTCGTTGGCACCGTAAATCCCGGTCAGGACCTTCATGAGGGTGGACTTACCAGCCCCATTTTCACCCATTAAGGCATGCACTTCGCCGGCCCGTAAGTCGAAATCGACGCCCTTGAGCGCCTTGACAGGGCCAAAGCTCTTGACGATGCCTTTCATTTCTAATATGACTGGATGACTCATGCAATTTCACCTACTTTTTGTTCCAATTTTTCTAACTTTTCTTCTAGGGTCTTGATGGTCTGAGCTTGGCCAATCAGGATATCGGCAACTTGCACCAATAAGTGGCTGTTCATAAAGTGATCCTGAGCATGAACGGCTAAGAGGCTGACAGGCGCTGCCTGGCCTTGAAGCTCTGCTTGAATTAGACCCGTCTGAAGGTTATGCGCCTCAATATTGAGGGCTTGGGCTTGAGTCAACAAGTCTTGACTAGCCGCTGCTTCTCCCTCTTGGGCGGCCTGAATGGCGGCCAAGATTTGACCGGTGGCCTTAGAGGATTTGAGAATCAGCTGCATCAAGGCTTGACTTGGGCTTGTTGCTTGGACTTCCTCACTCATGGCTGACGCCCATCAAGGTTTCGGCCTGACGGAGCACCGCTTCCCCTTGCATTAATTCGAAGTCTGAATCTGAAATGACCCCTACTGGGACAGATAGATTAGCCTTAGCCTTTTCTTCTAAATAGGCTAATTGTGGGCTGAGGAGTAAGACATCAATATTCTTGAGGTTGTTAATCCCGGTAATCCCAACTGAATAGAAAGAGTAGTCCAGTTGATCCTTGTGGATGGTTTCGTTGATGCGTTCAACCAACATAGAAGTGGTCAGCCCACCTACGCAGGCTAAGATAATCGTTTTGGTCATGGTGACCCTCCTTTTCTTAAAGCTGCGTCCTGGGGACCAGGTTGCTGAAACCCAGCCCCTCTGACGCCAAGTGCTTAACTACTTATGAATTGGGCCTAAGGTTTGGCAAGCGCGATAGTCTGCTGCTTCCAAATCTTCTGTCCCGAAGAGACTCCAGTTCTTAGGACGGAAGATATCTTCTTCTGCTACGTTGTGCATATTGACTGGAATCCGTAACATAGATGCCAAGGTAATTAGGTCTGCCCCAATGTGGCCGTAAGAGATAGCCCCGTGGTTAGCCCCCCAGTTATTCATGACATCATAGACAGAAGTGAAGGCACCCTTGCCGGTCAAGCGTGGTGCGAACCAAGTGGTTGGCCAGCCTGGATCGGTCCGGTTATCTAAGGTATGGTGTACTTGGTCTGGCAATTCTAAGGTGTAACCTTCCGCAATTTGCAAGACTGGTCCTACACCCTTGAGGAGGTTGAGGCGAACCATGGTCACTGGCATGCCACCCTTAGTCAAGAAGCGAGTTGAGAAGCCACCGCCACGGAAGTATTCCCGGTTAGCTGGTGGGAAGTCTGTATTCGCCAACATGGCATCGACTTCGCTTTGTTCCAATTCCCAGAATGGCTTAATCACGGCTTGACCATCACGACTTGCTTGGCCGGTACCATCGAGCGTACATGAGCCAGAGTTAATCAAATGAAGGAAACCATTCGCTGCATGACCTTCTAACTTATGACCGGTTACCCGTTCTACTGCTTCAGGACTCCAGTAAGTCCGTACGTCAGCGAAGATTTGTGGTGTATTAGTCAAGAGATAGTTGAAGAGCATGGACACACCGTTGAGGGCATCATTTTCAGTAGCGAAGATATAAGGCTTACGGATACCGTTCCAGTCAAATTGAGTGTTAAGGAAGGTTTCCATGAAGTCCCCGTTAGGGAAGTGGTCAGTCCATTGACGTTGACCTTGGAAACCAGCCACTAGGGCATGGTGGCCTACCGCTTCTTCTTCAAACCCTAGTTCTGCTAAGCGAGGGTTACCTTGCATGAGGTCGCGACCAATCATGAACATCTTCACGACGAATTCCCATTGTTTGGCTTTCTCTTCTGGTGAAAGAACTAAGTCTTGACGGTTACGATCTTGGCCTTCTTTGATATGGGCTTTAACCCAGGTCATGGCACGTTCAAATTCTTCTGGATCATAGATACCACGGTCAATCCGGCGAGTGAATTCTGTCATGTCGACTGATTCATTACGCATACCCAAGTATTCTTGGAAGAAATCTGGGTCGACGATAGACCCGCCAATCCCCATGGAGACACTCCCCATTGACAGATAAGCAGTGTCGCGCATATGGCCGGTTGCTAAAGCAGCCCGCGCATAACGGAGAATCTTTTCCTTCACGTCAGCAGGAATTTCAGTATCATCGGCTTCTTGTACGTCGTGACCGTAAATACCGAAGGCTGGGATTCCCTTTTGCGCATGAGAAGCTAACACAGCGGCTAAGTAAACAGCGCCCGGACGTTCAGTCCCGTTGAAGCCCCAGATGGCATGTGGAATATCTGGTGACATATCCATGGTCTCGCTCCCGTAGCACCAGCAAGGGGTCACGGTAAGGGTTGCACAGACATTGGATTTCTTGAAGAGTTCGTGAGAAGCGGCTGCTTCTGGCACCCGTCCAATCGTTGAAGGTGAGATAACACATTCAACCGGTTGGCCATCAGGATACTTGAGTGTGCTGCTTATCAACTCAGCTACACTCTTTGCCATGTTCATGGTTTGGACTTCGAGGGATTCCCGTACGCCTTGGCGACGACCGTCAATTGTAGGGCGAATCCCAATACGTGGATGTTGACTCATGATTATTCCTCCAATTCTCTAACTGTTCCATCCGCATTGTATTTCTTATAGCCCGGATGGCGGCCGGTTACCTTATAGTTAGCCCGCATAGCGAAGAGTCGCTCTAGGGTTGGACGGGCGATTTCGTCTTCTTCAATCCCCTTGGTTGTGAGTAGGAGACGAGCATGGAAGGTAGACTTAGCAACCAGTTCTAGTGTTTCCATGCGGTAGTAAGCTGTGATGACGTCACTCCCTACTGTTAAAGCCCCATGGTTTTCTAAGAGCATGACATCATGTTCTGGTAGGTATGGGGTGATGGCATCTGGCACTTCCATGGTCGATGGCACCCCGAATGGTGTGATTGGAATAGAACCGATGACAATGGCTGATTCGATCAGTGAGTAGCTGTCTAGCGGAATGTGAGCCAAGGCAAAGGCTGTGGCAATTGGTGGATGGGCATGAACGACTGCTTTGACGTCGTCACGCTCTTGGTAGCAACGAATGTGCATCTTAATTTCACTGGATGGACGATAGCCTTCATTGGCTTCCAAAATCTCACCTTGCAAATTAAGCTTGACCAACTTCTCTGGTGTAATAAAGCTCTTACTCATGCCAGTTGGGGTCGCGATAATCGTGTCGTCAGATAAGCGAACTGAGACATTCCCGTCGTTGGCGGCTACCCAACCTAGTTGCCACATTTTGTGGCACACGTCACAAATTTGGTCTCTGACCAAACGTTCTTCTTGATTCATACAATCATCCCTTTCTTTAAGATAATGATACCTCGTTGTAAAATCGCTTACAATAGATGAAAGCGCTATTGGTAAATGGTCAAAAATAATGCTATAATATAGTCAGAAGTGTTCAAATTTGTTCATCAAGGAGGGATAATGGATGGTTTCTTTTGAACGGATGAGCCGTATTATGGATATTCTCGGCAAAAAGAAAGTCATCTCCACCACGCAACTTGAGTCACTCGTCTACTGCTCCACTTCTACTCTCAGACGCGACTTGATTGCGCTCGAGCGCGACGGCAAGATTCTCCGTAGTCACGGGGAAGTTCGCCTAGCCAACAGCAACAACATTGAGTACACCTATTCTGCGCGTGCTCATGAGGAACAAAGAAGTAAGGAAATTATCGCCGATATTGCCTCTACCTTTATCACTGATAATCTCTCCATCTTCATCGACAGCTCTACCACTGCTGCCAGTCTCATTCCCTATCTATCCCCCCACCAGAATCTGCGCGTCATTACCAATGGGATTGAGGCGGCGCGCCTACTCAACAACTTCGAAAATGTCACCCTCTTCCTATCAGGTGGCCATATCGACTTTGGTACCAACTCCGCCTTGGGTGACTTTGCCACCCAGTTCATCAATAACTTTCATGCCGACCTGGCCTTCTTCTCCTGCCGTGGGCTTGATCGCTATGCTGCCTACGAGGCCAACCACAATCAGGCCATGATTAAGCAGCAGATGATTGCCAATGCCGACAAGTCCATCTTGCTGGCGGACCACTCCAAGTTCAATACCAGCCACTATTTCAAGCTCAGTAACTACTCTGCCCTAGATTACATTGTGACCGACCAGCCCCCTATTGAGTCCTTCCAGGACACAGTTGGCCCCCACTGCGAAATCCTCTGGGGCTCCTAAAAAGTCAAAAAAGCGCGTCTCTATGGCGCGCTTTTTATCTTAGAAATAATTATTAAACTTAATTTGTCTTTTCCTCATATTGAAAAGTCACTTTTCTCCACTTACTTATAAGTTAAAAGTGGCGTCCTTCAAATTCAGACGACCTCAGGGCAAGCCAGCTACTGAGCATGTGACCAACCAAAAAAGAGACTAGATAGTCTAGCCTCTCTGGTCTTTGATTTACTTAGTTTGTGCTTTTATAGGCGGAAATTTCACCTCAAAACGTGCACCTGCTCCTAGCTGGCTCTTAAGGCTTAGCTGGGCCCCATGCTGGTCGGCAATGGCTTTAACCAAGGCCAAGCCCAGGCCGGTCCCACTTGAGGCCGACTTAGTACGGGCACGATCCACCTGATAGAATCGTTGCCAAATGTGCGCCTGCTCTGACTCCGCAATGCCTGGGCCATCGTCTGTAATCGACAGGATTACCCCCTCTTCCTGATTAGCCGTCAAGCTAAGCGCGACCTGACTTTGGGCGAACTTAAGGGCGTTGCTGAGCAGATTATCCACCAGGCGGCCTAAGAGGACTTCATCAGCTTCAACCTGCAGGTTAGGTGCTAGATCATACTTAAGCACTTTGCCGGCTACTTGAGCTAAGGTCTGGTCATCTTCCTGGCGCTTGGCCAAGAAGGCACTGAGATTAAGTGGCTTCAAAGCCAAGCTGTCTTGGCCTTCTAGCTTGGACAACTCTAAAATCTGGTTAATTAATGCTTTCATACGGAGCGCCTGGCGCTGGATGGTGGCGTGTGATTCCTGAGCTTCGGCCAAAGAATCCGCATAGCGCAGGCCATACTCACTTTCCGATAGAATGACCGTGACGGGGGTCCGTAAATCATGGGAGACATCATGACTGAACTGCTTCTCACGCTGGAAGGAAGTTTCCACTGTCTCTAACATACCATTCATGGTCTGGGCCAAGAAGTAGAGTTCATCTTGGGGCCCTTTTAGGGGAATTCTTTGGGACAAATCCCCACTGTTCTGAATCGCAAGAGCTGTTTGGTCCAAGACCTTGATAGGTTTTAGGGCCCGCTTCAAGACCCAGTAGCCCCCCAGAACCATTAGCACCAGCAGGACTGGCCCGGCAATAGCCAAGACTCTGAGCAGATTGTTGAGCTCCCGGCTGGAAGCACTGAGGGCAATAACCCCACGTACCCATCCCTGACCATTCTCTAGAGGCAGGTCATAATAGAGAAAGGATTGGTCCCCCTCCTGGTAGCTAGACACTGTGCCCCCATTCTGGGGCAAGTCCCACTTAAAGAAACCGGGCAAGTGCTGGCGACTAACATTCTGCTGATCGTAATAGGCCAGGGTGACCCCTTGCTCGAAGGAATGACGGTCCATCTCAGGGTGGCCATCCTCCTGACCTTGTGGCGAGTCAGCGTGACGACTGGCCATTTGGACCACTTCGACTAAGCTTTCCTTGCGATCGGCATCCACGAAGCGGGCCGAAATCCATAAGGTAGCCCCAGACATGGCCAAGAGGATGATAATCATAAAGCCGGTATACCAAATGGTCACACGACTGGCAATACTAGTCAGAAATTGCTTGAAGCCTTGGAACCACATAGCCTAACCCCCGTTTGGTTTGAATCAGTGAAGGTTGCCCCTCGCTATCGAGTTTACGTCGAATATTTTTGATGAGGACATCAATGGTATTAGATTCTGCTTCCTGCTCATAATCCCAGACATGATGGCGAATCTGCTCCCGCGACAGAACTTGGTTCTGGTTACGGACCAAGTACTCCAAGACCTCGTATTCCTTGGCCGTTAAATTCACGGCCTGACCATCCTTGAGGACGCGTTTTTGGGAAAGAATTAAGCGAACCGGTCCAATTTCCACCTGATCACTTAGGATATGACGTTGTGGCCGGCGGAGCAGAACCCGTAGGCGAGCTAGTAGCTCCCCAAATTCAAAGGGCTTGACCATATAGTCATCTGCGCCCAAATCCAGGCCCCGAATCTTATCAGTGACAGCATCCCGGGCTGTTAACAAGAGAACAGGCACTGGGTTTTCTTGCAATCTGATGCGCTCTAGAAATTCAAAACCGTCCATGTGGGGCATCATGATATCTAAAATAATGAGGTCATAGTTACCTACCGCCAAAAAAACCAAGGCTTCTTGGCCATCAAAAGCTGCGTCCACACTATAGTGCTGCTTCTTAAGTAGCTTGCTCAGACTGGCATTTAAGTCACGTTCGTCTTCCACTAGCAGTAATTTCATATGATCACCTCTTCTCATCAAATTGCATTGTATCAATATTTCTACACAAAGGCAAATCAGGGCACCTAAAGGCACCCTGATGTGGGGGAATGGCAGGCTCTACAAGTGGCAGCTTGTCTGAGAATACCACCTGCCTGCTCACTGGCTACCTATTGTGACACGACAGCAGCCAGTAAGTAAATAGTTGGTTAGCCGCTTTAACTTAGTTAAGTCGACTAGCGCTTGTTGGATTCAGCTGGTGCTCCTTGCCCTTGTGGGCCACCTTCTTGCTTATCAGGTCCTTGACCAGAGCCGGGACCTGCTTGATTTTGGTTAGGTCCTTGATGCTGACCACGGTCGCCCTCTTGGCCTGGACCTTGCGCTTGACCTTCATGATGGCCAGCCGGCCCATGATGACCCTCTTCTTGGTCTTCGACTTCTGTCACTGCTGCCGTTTCACCATCAACGGTCACTTGCTTGAAAGTTTGATTGCTTTCCAAGGTGACGGTGTAAGTAGCCGCCTTATCTTGTTCATGACTTGGATCCAGTTCAATATCATAGACCTTAGCATCGGCATACTTAGCTAAGACAGCGTCTAAGGCAGCTTGCGCGCTAACGCTTGGCGCCTTAAATTCTGGTTTAGCCCCCTGACCTTGCGCCTGAGTGCCCTCTTGGCCTGGTGCAGGTTTTTGGCCTTGATTTTGATCTGGCGCCTGACCTTGAGCGTGATCTGGGCCTTGGTTTTGATTTGGTGCTTGACCTTGTCCAGGAGCTTGACCCTGTCCCGGACCTTGATCTTGGCCAGGTCCATGGCCTTGATTTGCTCCTTGGCCTTGGTTTGCACCCTGTTCTTGACCAGGGCCTTGGCGGTCGTGACCATGACCTTGCGCCTGATCAGGCTCTTCTTCTGTCACTTTACCTGACTGGGCATCTACAAAGACAAAACGAAAGTCCTTATCTGCCTTGACGACAACCGAATAGGCGGCTTGATCACCTTGCTCATACAAACTAGCGCCTAAGACTTGGCCATTAGGCACTTGAGTCGCAGCCTTCTCCAAAGCTTGCTTCATGGTGACATTAATTTGAACAGCCTGAGCAGTCTGCCCTTCTTTCTTTTCCTGACCATGCCCATGTCCGCCAGGACCTTGCTCACGTCCTTGATGATGACCACCAGGGCCGCGATCATGGCCTTGGCAATGGTCGCCAGCTTGCTGTCTTGGCCCTTCTTGGCCTTGTGCTTTATCAGGGGCTGGCTGATAGGTCTTAGTCTGGGAGGCTTGATTGGATTGGCCCGCTTCACCTGCAAAGACGCTCAGCGTCGGTAGGGCTACACTGCTTGCCAGGGATGCGGCTAAGGCACCGCTTAAGAGAATATGTTTTGATACTTTCATGTTATTCGCTCCTTTAGCTTCTATAATTTTCAGGTAAGTAGGGGTTGCTTACCTGATAATCTTAGTCTAAGGGGCAAAAATGAATGAAAGATGAACGGATTAAAGTTGAGACAAAATTTTTTCTATTATCTCCACATAAGAAAAAAGCGTCCCCTAAGGGACGCTTGAAAACTCTCACCCAGCATGGCAACGACCTACTCTCACAGGACCAAAGGTCCAACTACCATC
>NZ_CALLVK010000008.1:0-33414 GCF_938010525.1 uncultured Abiotrophia sp.
TGATAGCGAGGACTATTAGGTGGTTTTTTCTTATAGTTTGATAGCATCATAAGGAGGAGACATATGCGAAATTTAGTAAAAATGTCGGATTTAAGCAATGAGGAGGTCTATGGCCTGATTGAGCGAGCCTTAGAGCTCAAGGCAGGAGCCAGTCCCATTCAACGCCCCGACCTCATAGCGGCCAATCTTTTCTTCGAAAACTCAACGCGAACCAAGCATAGTTTTGAGGTGGCTCAAATGAAGTTGGGCTTGCAGGTCCTGAATTTTGATGCTTCAACCTCTTCTCTTAACAAGGGTGAGACCCTCTATGATACCTGCAAGACGCTTGAAGCGATAGGCTGCAACATCTTGGTCATTCGCCATAGCCAAGAAGCTTATTATCAGGAACTAGAAGGCTTGACCATTCCGGTCATCAGCGGTGGTGACGGCAGTGGGGAACATCCTAGCCAGTGTTTGCTGGATTTGATGACCCTCTATGAAGAATTTGGCCGTATAGAAGGGCTGGAGCTAGTTATAGCAGGTGATATCAAGAATTCGCGGGTGGCCCGAAGCAACTATCACATGCTGACCCGATTGGGGGCCAAGGTTCAATTTGTGGGACCTCAAGTCTTTGCAGACCCGACTTTGGGCCAAATGGTCGACTTCGACCAGGTCATTGACCAGGTTGATGCCTGCATGCTATTACGCGTCCAATTTGAACGTCATCAGGAGGCGGTAGCCTTAAGCCAAGCAGACTATCATGCTCGCTATGGCTTAACGCCAGCTCGCTATCGAGCCCTTAAGCCTCAGGCCATTGTCATGCATCCTGCACCAGTCAATCGGGACATGGAGATTGACTCTGACTTGGTGGAAGCTCCTGAATCTCGCATTTTCACTCAGATGACCAATGGCCGTTTTATGCGCCAAGCCATTCTGGAGAAAATCATTGCCGATAACGCCCTCTAACAAGATAGAAAGGAAGTTACATCATGTTATTACTCAAAAATGGTCGTCGTCTAGTCAAGGGGCATTTAGAGCCTGTCGAAATTCTAATTGATGGGGACAAGATATTAGCCATGGACATGGAGCTCAATGCCAGTGCAGATCAAATATTTGACCTTAAAGGTAAACTTCTAGCACCGGGTTTTATTGACGTCCATGTTCACTGGCGGGAACCAGGTTTTGAATACAAGGAAAATATCTACCATGCTTCCAGAGCGGCTGCACGCGGTGGCTTCACCACGGCCATGCCCATGCCCAACCTCAATCCGGTACCTGATTCCTATGACCACCTTAAGCCCCAGCTAGATATTATTGCACGCGATTCGGTTATTCGGGCCATTCCTTACGGAGCCATTACCAAAGGGGAGCTAGGAGAGGACTACGCTCAGTTTGACGAGTTAGCTCAACACGTTTTTGCCTTCAGTGATGACGGGCGTGGGGTCCAAAATGCTAATATGATGTATGAATCCATGTGTGTTGCCGCCCGACTTAACAAAGCCATTGTGGCCCATTGCGAGGACAATTCCCTAATTCGAGGTGGCTGTATGCACTGTGGCTGTCGCAGTCGGGAACTAGGACTGCCAGGTATTCCATCTGTTTGCGAATCGGTTCAGATTGCCCGCGACATTCTCTTGGCTGAAGCGGCAGGTTGTCACTATCATGTCTGCCATGTGTCGACCAAGGAATCCGTTCGCCTAGTTCGTGAGGCAAAGGCCAACGGTATTAAGGTGACCTGCGAAGTCTGCCCCCATCATTTACTGAGTGACGAGGGTGACATTCCCCACAACCATGGCTTCTGGAAAATGAATCCACCCCTGCGCGCAGCTGAGGACCGTCGAGCCCTAATTGCGGGCCTATTAGATGGGACCATCGACATTATCGCTACTGACCATGCGCCACACGCTCTGTCTGAGAAAGACCTGCCAATGCAGGAGGCGGCCTTTGGTATTGTAGGGTCTGAGACAGCCTTTAGCCAGCTCTATACTCACTTTGTCAAGCCAGGCATTATGTCCCTAGAATTTCTCTTGGACAAGATGTCGACTAATGTGGCAAAAATCTTTGATCTACCATATGGAAACTTAGCAGTCGGTCAGCCTGCTGATCTAGTCGTTATCGATTTAGACAAGGTAGCAAGTATCCAACCTGAGAATTTCTTGTCCAAAGGTCGGAATACGCCATACGCCGGTCAAGAAGTTTATGGCTGGCCTATCCTAACCATTAGCCAAGGCCGCATCGCCTATCAAGATGCCGCATTTTTTGCCTAAGAGCGTGTAAGACAAGGAGCGAGATTATGTACAGCTATGATAAGCAATTGATTTTAGAAGATGGAACCATCTACAAGGGCTATGGCTTTGGTGCTGACCGGGCTATGTCAGGGGAAGTCGTCTTTAATACCGCCATGACCGGCTACCAAGAGACACTATCAGACCCTTCTTATAACGGTCAAATTGTCACCTTTACCTATCCCTTAATTGGTAATTATGGCATTAATCGTGATGACTTTGAGACCATTAATCCCTCTATTAAGGGACTGGTAGTCCGCGAAGTCTGCCAAAAGCCTTCTAACTTCCGTAGCCAAATGTCCTTAGATCAAGCACTCAAAGAACTAGATATCCCAGGAATTTGGGGGATTGATACCCGCAGTCTGACGCGGAAGATTCGCCAATATGGGACTATTAAAGGTATTATTACTGACTTGTCTCAAGATCCAGAACAAGTACTAGAGCAGCTTAGAAAGACTGAGCTGGCCAGGGACCAAATTGCCCAAGTGTCGACTTCTAAGGCCTTCCTGTCGTCAGGAACGGGCTATCGAGTAGTTCTGGTTGATTTAGGCATGAAGTCAGGTATTCTGCGTGAGCTTAATGAGCGTAACTGTGACATTGTCGTGGTGCCTCATAATATTAGCGCTCAGGAAGTTTTACGTCTTCAACCTGATGGCGTCATGCTCTCTAATGGACCTGGCGACCCTGAAGATGTGCCAGAGACCATTGCCATGATTGGCCAAATCATGGACAAGCTACCAATTTTTGGTATTTGCATGGGCCATCAACTGATTAGTTTGGCAGCAGGAGCCAAGACCTACAAGCTCAAATTTGGCCATCGTGGTGCCAACCATCCTGTTAAGAACCTCTTGACAGGCAAGGTAGACTTGACTTCGCAAAACCATGGTTACAGTGTAGATATTGACTCATTGGCAGATACAGACCTAGAATTAACTCATTTGTCAGTTAATGACCGCACCTGCGAAGGCGTTCGACATAAGTTCTACCCAGTCTTCTCAGTTCAATACCATCCCGAAGCCTCGCCAGGACCACATGATCCTAATTATCTCTTTGACCAGTTCATTGAGAATATGAAAGCCTTCCAAGCTCAGTCTCGTCACCACAAGTAAAGGAGTCCTATCATGCCAAAACGTCAAGATATTCAAACCATTCTGGTCATTGGGTCGGGTCCTATTACAATTGGACAGGCAGCAGAATTCGATTATGCCGGGACTCAAGCTTGCCTTTCTTTGAAGGAAGAGGGCTACCAAGTTATCCTGGTTAACTCTAATCCGGCCACCATTATGACCGACCGTCAGATTGCCGATAAGGTTTATATGGAGCCACTAACATTAGAATTTATCAGCAAAATCATCCGTAAGGAACGGCCTGATGCCTTGTTGCCTACTCTTGGTGGTCAGGTGGGGCTCAACCTTGCCGTTCAATTGCATCGCCAGGGAGTCTTGGACCAATACGGTGTCGAATTACTAGGCACCAAACTAGCCTCCATCGAGCAAGCGGAAGACCGCCAGCTCTTCCGTCAGCTCATGCAGGAATTGGGGGAGCCGGTTCCTGAATCAGAAATAGTCACCAACTTAGATCAAGCTCGAGATTTTGTGGCACAAATTGGCTATCCAGTTATTGTTCGTCCAGCCTTTACCATGGGGGGGACTGGTGGCGGTATTTGTTATAATGATCAGGATTTAGATGAAATAGTTTCTTCAGGTCTCCATTATTCGCCCGTAACCCAATGTTTGCTAGAAAAATCCATCGCAGGTTATAAGGAAATTGAGTATGAAGTCATGCGTGATGCCAATGATACTGCCATTGTCGTCTGCAACATGGAAAACATTGACCCTGTAGGGATTCATACCGGGGATTCAGTCGTGGTGGCCCCATCGCAAACTCTGACTGACCGCGAGTATCACATGTTGCGCGATGTATCCCTTAAGATTATTCGGGCCCTCAAGATAGAAGGAGGCTGTAATGTCCAATTAGCCTTGGACCCAGATTCCTTTAACTACTATATCATTGAAGTCAACCCGCGCGTGTCTCGCTCTTCGGCCTTAGCGTCTAAGGCGACTGGCTACCCGATTGCTAAGATAGCGGCCAAGATTGCCGTTGGCTTAAGACTTGATGAAATCCTCAACCCTGTCACCCAGAATTCTTATGCCTGCTTCGAACCCAGCCTAGACTATGTGGTCAGCAAGATTCCACGTTTTCCTTTTGATAAATTCGAACGCGCCGACCGTAAGTTAGGCACTCAAATGAAGGCAACGGGTGAGGTTATGGCTATGGGGCGGACCTATGAGGAGTCTTTACTGAAGGCTATCCGCTCGCTAGAATACGGCGTCCACCACTTGGGCCTACCTAATGGTGATAGTTTTAGTTTGGAAGAAATCATGGAAAAGGTTCAAGCAGGTAGTGATGAACGCCTCTTCTTCATTGGCGAAGCCCTGAGACGAGGCGTCAGCGTAGATCAGATTCATGACATGACTAAAATCGATCCTTTCTTCCTAGATAAGATGCAGCATATTATTGATTTGGAACATGAACTCAAGGCCAATCCGCATGACCTCAATCTCTTGGCTTATGCCAAACGTTACGGTTTCTCTGACAAAATCATTGCCCACCGATGGCAAACCACTGAGGCAGAAGTTTATCAGCTACGTCAAGAAGCGGGCATCACACCAGTCTTCAAGATGGTGGATACCTGTGCGGCAGAATTCGAGTCTTCAACTCCTTACTTCTATTCTAGCTATGAAGCAGAGAATGAATCCATCGTGACGGACAAACCTAAAATCGTAGTGCTGGGTTCTGGTCCGATTCGTATCGGACAAGGGGTGGAATTTGACTACGCAACTGTCCATGCCGTTCTGGCCATTAAGGCGGCAGGTTACGAAGCCATTATCATTAACAACAACCCAGAGACCGTCTCAACCGACTTCACCATTTCTGATAAACTCTACTTCGAGCCGCTAACCGAAGAAGATGTCATGGCTATCTTGAACCACGAGCAGCCTTTGGGGGTGGTCGTGCAGTTTGGTGGTCAGACTGCCATTAACTTAGCCGATAAACTCCAAGCTCACGGAATCAAAATCCTTGGGACCAGTCTGGAAGAAATTGACAAGGCTGAAAACCGCGATAAGTTTGAGCAGCTCTTGCATGAATTAGCTATTCCACAACCTTTAGGTAAGACAGCCTCAGATACGGAAACAGCTGTCGCTAACGCTGCGTTCATTGGCTATCCAGTCTTGGTACGACCTTCCTATGTCTTGGGCGGTCGCGCCATGGAAATCGTCTATGAAGAAGCTGATTTGCGTCGTTACATGGAGACCGCTGTGCGGGTATCGCCGGAACATCCTGTCCTAACAGACCGTTACCTGATCGGTCAAGAAATCGAAGTCGACGCCATTTGTGATGGTCAAACAGTAGTCATTCCGGGCATTATGGAACATATTGAGCGGGCAGGTGTCCACTCAGGTGACTCTATCGCCGTTTACCCACCTCAGACCTTAAGTCAGGCTCAGAAGGAGCAACTAGTCGACTATACCATTCGTCTGGCTAAGGGCCTCAACATCGTAGGCCTACTTAATATCCAGTACGTGCTTAGCAAGGGTGAACTCTATGTCTTGGAAGTTAATCCACGCAGTTCACGGACGGTGCCATTCCTCAGCAAGATTACCGGCGTCCCCATGGCACAATTAGCTATGCAAGCTATTTTAGGCCAATCCTTAAGTGATCTAGGCTACCAGACTGGCTTGCTGCCTGAACCGTCTGCTGTTTACACCAAAGTACCGGTCTTTAGTTTCCAAAAACTCAAGGATGTAGACACCGCCTTAGGGCCTGAAATGAAGTCAACCGGAGAAGTCATGGGGAGCGACTTAACCTTGGAAAAATCCCTCTACAAAGGACTAGTAGCCGCCGGCATCCAGGTCAAGGACCAAGGGACCATCCTCTTCACAGTAGCTAACGAAGACAAGGCCGAAGCCTTGGAGCTGGCCCGTCGCTTTAGTGACTTGGGCTTCAATCTCTTGGCCACCCCAGGTACCGCTGATTACCTAAGTCAGGCAGGACTTAAAGTAGCTTCTGTAGGCAAAATCGGTAGTCAGGATCACAATGTCTTAGATGCCATCTATCAAGGGCAAGTAGACCTAGTCATTAACACCACTTCTAAGGATAAACATGTCACCAAGGATGGCTTCAAGATTCGCCGGGTAGCCAGTGAGCAAGAAATCGTCTGCTTCACCTCTTTGGATACTAGTATGGCCCTCTTAAAGGTGCTAGAATCCACCTCTTTCCATATCACGCCTTTGGCCTAGTCGGACTTGATCCATAAGGAGGAACTATGAATCAAAGATATTCTGGCGATGTCATCGTCGCACTAGACTTCAAAAACTTAGAAGAAACCATAGCATTTTTAGCACCCTTTAGTGGCCACGACCAACTCTATGTTAAGGTTGGGATGGAACTCTATCTACAAAATGGGCCACAAGTCTTATCTGCTCTCAAGGATAGAGGGCATCGCATCTTCCTAGACCTTAAGCTACATGACATTCCCAATACAGTTTATGGCGCAAGCAAAGGTTTAGCCCAGTTCAAAGTGGACATGCTTAATTTTCATGCTGCGGGGGGCAAGGAAATGCTGGAGGCTGCCAAGCAAGGCTTACTTGATGGAGGCAGCCCTGAAACTTTGGCCATCGCAGTAACCCAGTTAACCTCTACCTCTCAAGAACAAATGCAGGCCCAACAATTGATTCCAGTAGACCTAGCGACCAGTGTCCGTCATTACGCTCAGTTGACCAAGGAAGCGGGTTTGGATGGAGTTGTTGCCTCGGTTCATGAGGCATCCCTTATTCGGGAGGCTTGTGGCCAGGACTTTGCCATTGTCACGCCGGGCATACGCTTGATTGGTGGGCCAAGTCAGGATCAAAAGCGCATCGCCACACCGGAAGTTGCTCGCCAACTCGGCTCAACTCATATTGTAGTCGGACGCCCAATTACGTTAGCTAGTGACCCGGTCGCCGTATATGATGGCATTTGTCAGAGCTTTTTGAAGTAAGAATAGGAGGATTTTCATGTCCAGTGCAAAAGAAATTGCCCAAGAATTATTAGCTATTAAAGCGGTCGCTTTACAGCCCCACCAGTACTTTACATGGACATCAGGTATTCAATCGCCAATCTATTGTGACAATCGCCTGACCATGTCCTATCCGTCAGTCCGTCGTAAGATTGCCCAGGCTTTAAGTCATGTCATTAGGGAACATTATCCTCAGGTCCAAGTAGTAGCGGGGACAGCAACCGCTGGTATTCCCCACGCGGCTTGGGTCAGCGATTTGCTGGATTTGCCCATGGTTTATGTACGGGACTCCGCTAAGAAGCACGGTAAGACCAACCAGATTGAAGGGCACTTGACGCCGGGAGCCAAGGTGGTCATAGTAGAAGACTTAATCTCGACTGGCTTATCCTCGCTTAAGGTGGCTCAAGCCCTAAAAGATGCAGGATGTCAAGTTCTAGGCGTTGTTGCCATCTTCTCTTATGAATTGACCAAGGCTCAGCAGGCCTTTGCTGAAGCTGGAGTATGCTACCATACTCTAACCAATTATGACTCCTTGATCGAGGCTGCCTTGGAGGCTCAATATATCGAACAAGAAGATGTGGCTTCGCTCCTTGAATGGCGCCAGACATTAGGAAATTAAACTTACAGAAAAGTAGGGTTGCAAAGCAACTCTGCTTTTTGCTTTTCCGAGGGGAAACTATATAAAATTCGTATATTAAGCCTTTAATATTCTAGTGACTAGACAAATTGAAGATAAATTATAGTCTGTAAGCGTTGACTATGAAGTTTACCTTTTATTTTTTGGCCAAAATAGGGTATGATAATAGTTAGAGTGTTTTGAATGGAGGAACGTGTATGACACAGTTTGAATACCCCCTGAACCCGGATTGGACGACAGAGGAAATTATTAAGGTCGTCGACTTTCTATCTGCAGTAGAAGCAGTCTACCAGGGTGGGGTCAAATTTAATTCTCTGTGGCCACGTTACCAAGCATTCAAGCAAATAGTGACCAGTATTGGCGAAGAAAAGCGACTAGATCGAGCTTTCCAGTCAGCTAGTGGTTATTCTATCTACCAGGTCGTTCGGCAAATGAAGACTCTCAAGGATTCCTCAGCGGACAACCCCGTAGTGCGTATCAACATAGGAGGTTCAAATGGAAGATTTTAAGACAGTTCATGCCCATGTCTTGGTCTGGCTAGAAGAAGCCGCTGAGAATTTACGGCAATCACTCAAACGATCCCTTCAAGTGGATCAGAAAACAGGCGCCAGCGACTTAGTTACGGAGATGGATAAGGCGACAGAGGCATACTTTGTCGATAAGATTACCAGTCACTTCCCAGACCATCGCATCATTGGTGAGGAAGGAATGAGTCAAGGAACGGAAGATTTGGCCGGCATTGTCTGGGTCATTGACCCAATCGATGGGACCCTTAACTTCGTTAAGCAGAAAAATAACTTTGGCATTTTGATTGGGATTTTCCAAGATGGTAAGCCATTAGCTGGCTACATTTACGATGTCATGAAACATGACCTTTATGCGGGGATTGTGGGCCAAGGTGCTACCCTCAACGGCCAACCACTGGTGCCACTTAAGATTGACCGCCTACAAGATTCTCTAGCGGTAGGGAACGTGGCCATGTTTACTCAAAACCGTTGCAATAGCCAACGCCTCTTAGAAAATGTCTTAGGCGTTCGGGCGCACGGTTCTGCTGCTCTTGAAGTGATCGAAGTCATTCGTGGTGAAGCGGCAGTTTACTTAAGTTTCAATTTAAGTCCTTGGGACTTTGCAGCTGGCTGGGCCATCTGTGAGGCTATGGGCTTCAAGGCAACTAAGCCTGACGGCTCTCAACTATCCATTTTATCAGCCAGTCCTATTATTTTCGCGCATGACAGCGTTCATAATGAAGTCATCCGCGTTTTAGCAGAAGAAAAAGATCAGTTAGGAGAAATTAATGAATACGCGTAAGGATATCCGAAATATTGCTATTATTGCCCACGTCGACCACGGTAAAACCACACTGGTTGACGAGTTGCTTAAACAGTCCAACACCCTCGATGAGCGTGCTAAATTAGATGAGCGTGCCATGGACTCTAACGACATTGAAAAAGAACGTGGGATTACCATCTTAGCCAAAAACACTGCCGTTGATTATAAGGGGACCCGTATCAACATCTTGGACACCCCAGGTCACGCGGACTTCGGTGGCGAAGTAGAACGTATCATGAAAATGGTTGATGGGGTTATTCTGGTGGTGGATGCCTATGAAGGGACCATGCCACAAACTCGCTTTGTCTTGAAGAAAGCCTTAGAACAACACTTAGTACCGATTGTCGTAGTCAACAAGATTGACAAGCCTTCTGCTCGTCCAGAAGAAGTAGTAGATGAAGTCTTAGAGCTCTTCATCGAATTAGGGGCCGATGATGATCAATTGGAATTCCCTGTAGTCTATGCTTCAGCCCTTAACGGGACGTCTAGTTTATCTGACAATCCAGCAGACCAAGAGCCTTCTATGGATGCTATCTTTGACTCAGTCATTGAACATGTACCTGCTCCAGTTGATAACTCCGACCAACCATTACAATTCCAAGTTTCCTTGTTGGACTATAATGAATATGTGGGGCGTATTGGGATTGGCCGTATCTTCCGTGGGAAGATGAAAGTCGGCGACAACGTGACCCTTATGAAGGTTGACGGCACTAGCAAGAACTTCCGTATTACCAAGATGTTTGGTTTCTTCGGTTTGGACCGCGTGGAAATTAACGAAGCTAAGGCAGGGGACTTAATTGCCTTATCAGGTATGGAAGATATCTTCGTTGGAGAGACCGTAGCAGATGCTGCAAATCCTGAAGCTCTGCCAATTCTCCACATTGATGAGCCTACCTTACAAATGACCTTCTTAACCAACAACTCACCATTTGCTGGTAAAGAAGGCAAGTTTGTGACTTCCCGTAACCTCCAAGACCGTCTTATGCAAGAATTGCAAACAGACGTATCCTTGCGTGTTGAGCCAACAGACTCACCAGATGCCTTTATCGTGTCTGGTCGTGGGGAATTACACTTGGCTATCTTGATTGAGAACATGCGTCGTCAAGGTTATGAGTTCCAAGTTTCACGTCCTAAGGTAATCCTTAAGGAAATTGATGGCAAGACCTGTGAGCCTTTCGAGCGTGTACAAATTGACACACCTGAAGAATACATGGGGGCGATTATTGAAGCCTTAGGTCAACGTAAGGCTGAAATGGCGGATATGGTAACTACAGGTAATGGTCAAATCCGTATGGTCTTCTCTGTTCCGGCTCGTGGCTTGATTGGTTTCTCTACTGAGTTCTTATCTATGACACGTGGTTATGGGATTATGAACCATAGCTTCGATGACTATCAACCTGTTATTGATTCCAATATTGGGAACCGCCGTAACGGTGCCTTGGTTGCCCTTGAGGCAGGACAAGCCACTACTTATGGGATTATGAACTTAGAAGATCGTGGGACTATTTTTGTGAACCCAGGGACTGAAGTCTACGGTGGGATGATTATTGGGGAACATAACCGTGAGAACGACTTAACTGTTAATATCACCAAGGCTAAACAATTAACTAACATTCGTTCAGCAACCAAAGACCAAACCGCGGTTATTAAACGTCCACGTATCCTAACTCTAGAAGAATCCTTAGAGTTCATGGATGATGATGAATACTGTGAAGTAACACCTGAGAGCGTTCGTTTACGTAAGCAAATCCTTGACAAGGGTGCGCGTGAACGCGAAACCAAGAAAGCTAAGAAGGCCTAAGAGCTAAGTGGTTCATGGCTAGCCTCCTAATCTGAGGAAGCTGCCCCGTGCTAATAGGAAAACTAGACTGAGAAAGGGGAAGCATCATGTATAATTGGTACCAAGAAGGCTTTATCGTCTTGCCGCAGGTCTTACTCAGCCATTATCAAGACTTAGGCTTGAGTCCTGAAACCTTTCTCCTAGTGACTACGATATTAGGTCAGAAGGAGGGGGATTTGAGTCCTATGGCTGTTGTAGAACTATGCTCGCAACATTACGGTTGGCAGTCTCATCAAGCCATGTCTCAACTATCTCTCTTAGCAGATCAGGGCTATCTAGTCTTTGAAATGGATGCTTCGGGCCAAGACCGTTTGAGTCTGGCACCACTTTTTGAACGACTAGAGTCCTTTAATCTAGCAGCTAGGCAAAAACAGACGACTTCTAGTAATGAGACAGACCCAACAAGTGATCAGAAACAGACCATGACGGCTAGTCAACTCATTCCTCTGGTGGAAGGGGAGTTTGGCCGTTCCCTGTCAGCACTCGAATATGAGACCTTGAATGGTTGGCTCAAGCAAGATGGCTATGCGCCTGATTTAATCCGTCTAGCAGTTAAGGAAGCCGTTTTGCGTCAAGCTCTCAGCCTTAAGTATATTGATCGCATTCTGATTAATTGGGAGCGTCATGGCTTGACCACTGCTGCTCAGGTTCAAGCCTATCTAGAAAGACGCGATAAGGGCCAGCCCGACAATCAAGAGGCGGTTTATGATCAGATAGATATTCCACTACTCTAAAGCATTGTAGAAGGAGAGAGAAGTATGGTTGAATCATTGAATAGCCGGGCAGACTTTGTGACAACTGCCAACTGGATGTCTGGTGGCGTAATGGGCCGCCATGGCCGTATTCTAGTGGGTAACAAGGCATTTGAATTCTATAATGACCGCAATCCAGCTGATTTCGTTCAGATTCCTTGGGGCGAAATTCGCCAGGTTCGTGCCATCATGCTGATGAAACGAGGCTTCATTCGGGGCTTCTTCATTGATACCAAGTCAGCAGGCACCTATCACTTTGTCGTCTCTAAGGCAGGGCAGACTCTTAAGGCCATGCGAAACTATCTGGCTGACGACCAACTGGTCAGAAATAAGCCTGTCTTCTCCTTGGCTAAGCTTTGGAAAGAATGGCGCCATAAAAAAGCAAAAAAATAATAGGACCTCTAACCCTCAGCTAAATGCTGAGGGTTTTGTTCATTATTTGAACTTTTTAAGCTAAAACTCTAGACATAAGATAATAAGTGGTTTATACTAGACTAAAGTTCAAAAAATGAACACAGAAAGAAGGGCTAAGATGAATGACTTAATGACCTTGCTGTATTACTTGAACCGAGAAAAAGCGGGCAGTCAACGTGATATGGCACAAGCGACTAACCTATCCCTAGGCAAAATTAATCTGATTCTCAAGCGACTTGATGAACAAGGCTACATTGAGATTGAGCGTCAGGGGACGCGTAACCACTATCAAGTGACGGACAAGGGCTTGGCTTTGCTAGAGACTGGCTTGAAAGATGCAAATGCCCGTAAGATTCAGTTGGCTCAGGCCAAGGAGCAAATTCATCAAGCAGTTATTCTTGCTGCAGGCCAACCTCGTCATATGGACCAACCTGTTCCACTCCTATCATTAGGGGACCATACCTTATTGGATCGGACCCTTCAAGTCTTACGAGACCAAGGAGTAGAGCGTTTTGTCTTGGTTGCTGGCTTCCAAGCTGACCTCTTGGCTCAACATGTTGCTGACATGCCTGATGTGACTCTAGTAGTCAATGAGGCTTATGCCCACACAGGGACTATGGCTTCTCTGGCCACGGCAGCTCCTCATATTGATGGCGACTTCTTCCTGATTGAGGGGGATTTACTCTTTGAAATCCGTGGGATTAAGGGGCTGAATAAGGTCGCCAGTGATTCCGCTATGTTGATTACTAGTGTACGTGAGCAACATGATGAAGCCATGGTGGAATTGCGTGATGGCTATGTCTATAAGATGGGTAAGGATATTCACCAATTCAACCGTATCGACGGTGAAATGATTGGCCTGTCCAAATTGTCCTATCCTTTCTATCTTAAGATGCTGTCGATTTATGCTGACAACCTCAATCCGTATGTTAACTATGAATATATTATGTTAGACGTTGCCCAAGACTATCGCTTGGGTTACCTTAAACTGGATGACTTCTTCTGGGGCGAAATTGATGATGCTAGTCAGGTTCATCATGTTCTTAAGCGAGTCTACCCACGTTTGGTTCGCAAGGAAGAACGGGCAGCTAAGCAAGAAGTGGAGCAGTTCTTGGCCGACCAGATGGATGCTAGCCCTGAGGATATTGCGACCTTAGAGAGTGCGGGTGGTATGACTAACAAGAACTACAAGGTCATACTTAAAGGCCAACCTTACATCATTCGGATTGCCGGCAACGGGACGGAGAAGTTCATTAACCGTCCAGCTGAGAAATCCAATAGCCTCTTAGCTCATATTCTGGGCTTAGATGCTGAGACCCTCTACTTTGACGAAGTGACAGGGACCAAGGTGTCAGCCTTCATTCCAGATGCTGAAACCTTGAATGCCAATACAGCGACTTACCTTAACAATATGCGAATGACAACGGGACTCCTCAGACAGTTACATCAATCAGGATTAGACTTTGATAACCGTTTTGATGTCTTCGAAGAAATTGCTAAGTATGAGAGTTTCGTGGATGAAGTAGGGGCGGACTATTTTGACGGCTATCAGGCGACACGTCAGGAAGTTTTCCAACTACAGGAAGATTTGGCTGACTTACCAGTTCAAATAGTGCCATGTCATATTGACACAGTTCCAGAGAACTTTGTCAAAGGTGGAGACGGTAAGGCCTATCTGATTGACTGGGAGTACTCAGGTATGAATGACTTGGCCTGGGATTTAGCGGCCCACAGTCTAGAATGTGGCTTCAGCCAAGACCAGGAAGATCGCTTCTTAAGCCTCTACTGCCAAGATCAAGAGGTGCCAGAAAGCTTGAAAACTAAACTCTTAATCTATCAAATTTGCCAAGACTTCCTCTGGTCAGTCTGGACCATCTTCAAGGAAAGCCGGGGCGACGATTTTGGGGACTATGGGATTGAACGCTACCGTCGTGCGCAAGCTAACCTAGCGCGCTACCATGCTCTAAAAAAGAAAGGATGAAGCTAGATGAAAAATAAGGAAACAAGTGGTATCATTGCCGGCCTATTGTCAGGTCTCTTGTGGGGAGCAGATACCCATTATAGTGGCGTAATTCTGATGATGTTGCCCTTTACCCTAGTTGACCCGCGGCTAGCTGGCGCGGCCCTTTTATTGGCCCTCTTCCATGATGGTTTTTCTGCCTTAATGATGACGGGGGAGTTGGTTCGTCAAAGGCAACTCAAACAAACTTTCAAACAATTGACTAGCAAGAGTTCCTTTGTAGTCATGTTAGCAGCTGTTTTAGGTGGTCCTATGGGTATGCGAGCCTATCTCTATGCGGTAGATGCGATTGGGGCAGGCTTAACAGCAAGTATTTCCTCTATGTATCCAGTGGTTGCTGCTTTTTTAGGTATGTTAATTCTTAAGGAAAAGATCACTAAGCCAGTTTGGATTGGCTTGGGCTTGGCTGTGTTAGCGGTCTTAGGCGTGAGTCTGTCTGGTGATATGATGCAATCTAATGCCCAACTTATTGGCTTCTTAGTGGCCTTTCTCAGCGTAGTCGGCTGGTCCTTGGAGAGTGTGATTTGTTCCATTGGGATGAAGGAAGATTTGAATCCTAAGCAAGCTCTTTGGATTCGTCAATGCGTCTCTACTTTAGTTTATTTGGGCTTTATTACCTTCGAATCTGACTTGGTCTTTAGCGTGGCG
Organism: uncultured Abiotrophia sp.; assembly: GCF_938010525.1. Classification (GTDB taxonomy): domain Bacteria; phylum Bacillota; class Bacilli; order Lactobacillales; family Aerococcaceae; genus Abiotrophia. The sequence continues at coordinate 14,964 of NZ_CALLVK010000008.1, forward strand.
GCTGTTATTAGTCAGCCAGTTCTTTGGTTAATCTTGGGTGTTGCTGTCTTAGGCACATTGTCTTATTTGAATTTTTATCGAGCAATTGATACAATTGGTCCTGTAAAGGCTACTGCACTCAATATCTCATACGCTATTTGGGCCATTGTCTTCTCCATCTTGCTAGGAGGAGCTGAATTTAACCCAATTCTCTTGCTATCGGCGGCTTTGATGATTGTAAGCAGTGTCTTAGTTTCTCAACACGAAGGAGCCTAATCAATGAGAGCAATAATTCTCGCCGCTGGTATGGGAACCCGCTTGCGGCCAATCACCCTAACAACCCCTAAATCCTTAATTCAAGTCGCAGGGACAAGTCTAATCGAGCGTCAGATTGAATTTTTGCGGGCTAAAGGGATTCAAGACATTATTGTCGTGACAGGGTACTTGGCTGAAAAGTTCGATTTTCTTAAGGACCAATATGGCGTGACCTTGATTCACAATGACCAATTTGAAAGCTACAATAACTTTTACACCATGTACTTGGTCCGTCACCATTTAAGTGATGCCTATGTTATTGATGCCGATAATTTCCTAGTCGATAACTTCTTGTTATCAGCACCAAAAAGTTCCCTCTACTTTGGGGTAGCAAAAGAAGGTTTCAAGGATGAATGGGTCTTGCACTACAATCAAGATGATCAACGTGTAACGGCCATTACGGTAGATAGCGGCCAGGGGAGAATTCTGTCTGGTGTCTCTTACTGGAGTGCCAAAGACGGCCAACGTCTACAGCAACTGATTGAGCGCTACTACCAAGAAGCAGATTATGCCAATCTCTACTGGGATGACGTGGTCAAGGATAACCTAGCTGATTTAGATGTTCATGTTTATCCAATTGAAGGTCACCAAACCTTTGAAATTGATAGTTTAGAGGACTTAGAGCTCTTGCGTTCGCAAATGGAAGCCTAAGATAAGTAAAAAGCCAGACGCTTGTCTGGCTTTTTTGCTTGGAAGTGTGATCATTTCTTAATAAAATGCTTAAGCTAATGAGATTTCTATGCGTGTAGATATAAGATGTGCTATAATAATTAGGATAGAAAGACACTTTACGACAGTGAGAAGGAGAGAGATGCATGATTTATGCAGGTATTCTAGCAGGAGGCATTGGATCCAGAATGGGGATTCAAGATATGCCTAAGCAATTCCTTATGTTAGGCAATAAGCCCATTATTATTCATACCATCGAAAAATTCTTAGTAGTACCAGACATTGACCAAGTCTATGTAGCTGTACACCCAAATTGGTTAGTCTACTTCAATGATTTAGTAAGCAAACACTTGCCAGGCCATGAGTCTAAGATTAAAGCCGTTGATGGGGGTGGAGATCGGAATGATAGTATCCTCAATATCATCGCAGATATTAAGTCAGCCGGTCCTGTCTCTGACCAAGCTATTTTAATTACTCATGATGCGGTACGTCCTTTTGTCTCTTATCGTATGATTCAAGACAATATCAAGGTCATGGATGACTATGATGCGACCGATACAGTTGTCATGGCTAACGATACCATTGTGGAATCCCAAGATGGTAAGTCTATTAGCTCTATTCCTAATCGGGCACACATGTTCCAAGGTCAGACCCCTCAAACATTCCGCATTAATCAGTTTGATAGCCTCTTCGCTAGCCTCAGTCAAGACGAGCGTGAGATATTAACCGATGCCTGCAAGGTCTTTGTCCTCAAAGGGAAAAGTGTTGGCCTAGTAAAAGGGGAATACTCTAACTTGAAGATTACGACCGTGACCGATTTGAAGATTGCAGAAGCTATGTTGGGAGAGATCTAAAGTGATTAATCGCGTCTATCAGTTACTTCGCCCATACTTCTTCTCAGTTAAGTATGAAGATGTGTCGACAGACTCGGCTAAGCCAGTTGTAGTACGTCCTAATTACATGGCTCTCTGTCATGCAGACCAACGCTACTACCAAGGCAAGCGTTCAGCCAAAGTACTCAAGCAAAAATTACCAATGGCCTTGATTCACGAGTGTTGTGGTATTGTCGTTCGTGACGAAACCGGCACCTATCAAGTAGGGGATAAGGTGGTCATGATTCCCAATCAGCCTCCGCAAGGTTTTAACCATTCAGGTGAGTTCTATGAGAACTATGTGGAAGGAACTCACTTCCTATCCAGTGGTTACGATGGTTTCATGCAGGAATTTGTGCATTTGCCATTAGACCGCGTTGTGGGCTATCAAAGCATTCCAGATGTGGTAGCGGCTATGACCGAATTTGTCTCGGTGGCAGCGCACGGGGCCCGTCGTTTTGACTCTATGGCCTTATCCAAGCGTGACCGAATCGTGGTCTGGGGATCAGGTTCGCTAGCCTTTGTCCAAGCTACCGTCTTAAGAGCTAAGTTTCCAGATGCTACGATTATTGTAGTAGGTAAAAACCATGATAAATTAAGACTTTTCAGCTTTGTAGATGAAGTCTATGAATTACAAGATATTCCGGAAGATTTCAGCTTCGACCATGCCTTTGAATGTGTGGGTGGCGATGCCAGTCAAGAAGCCATTCGTGACATTATTAAGTATATTAAACCTCAAGGAACGCTGATTTTAATGGGAGTTTCCGAGACGGAAGTGCCAGTCAATACCCGAGATGTCTTAGAAAAAGGCCTGACCTTAGTAGGCTCTTCTCGCTCAGGACGTGAGGACTTCCAATTGGCTGTGGCCTTAATGGAAAACCCACAAGTATCCTCAAGACTGCGGATGATTATCCACCAAGTAGGGGATTTAGAGGATGTCAAGGATATCTATCAATTCTTCGAAGAAGACCGTAAAACACCATTTAAAACGGTGGCTAAGTGGAATATCTAGTGATTAATTAAAAGAAGGAGGGGTTAGATGGAACCTATTCAAGCCAAAAGCCTAGAAATGGCCCAATACTTTGTTGCCTTCTGCCAGAAGCATAATCTCTTATGCTACTTATGCGGTGGTGGCGCGATTGGGGCATTACGTCATCAGGGTTTTATTCCCTGGGACGATGATTTAGACTTTTTTATGCCAAGGGAAGACTATGAACGTTTGGCAGAACTCTGGCCCAAAGAGGCAGATTCGCGTTATTTTCTGTCGCGGTCTCATGAGGGCTATGTCGACCGTAACCTCTTCATCACGATTCGTGACCGCCAGACAACTTGCCTCAAGCCTTATCAAGCCGACTTAGACTTGCCACATGGCCTAGCCTTGGATGTACTGCCTTTGGACTATGCACCGGCCTCAGCCTGGAAACGTAAGACCCAGAAGGTCTGGGCCTTAATCTATTCGCTCTTTAGCGCTCAAACCGTGCCTGAAAAGCATGGGGGCCTTTTGGCCTGGGGCAGTCGAGTGTTGCTGGGCCTAGTCCCAAGTTCTAAACTCCGTTATAAGATCTGGTCACTAGCGCATAAAAAGATGACTAAGACCACTCGACAAGAGGCGGCTTACCGCATTGAGTTATGTTCAGGTCCTTACTATATGAGCAAACTCTATCCAATCGAGGCCTTTGATCAAGCTGTCTTCAAGCCTTTTGAAGGAACAGAAATGCCCATTCCAGCGGGTTATGATGCCTATTTGAGTGAGGCGTTTGGTGACTATATGACGCCACCGCCTAGCCAGAATCAAAAGCCACATCACGATGCTTTATTGCTAGATTTAGAGCGACCTTATACGGATTATGACCTCAAGACAGGTCAGCTTAAGTAGGGGGAAGTCTCTAAGCTAGCTATAGATTAACAGTTTTTAGCCAAAACAAGGCTGGCCAGAGGGTCAGCCTTTTTATGAGAAAGGATGATGCTGGGTGCTACGCGCCTTTTTTGCCTATTACAAGCCCTACAAGATGCTCTTCATAATTGATTTTACTTGTGCGGTGATTTCCGCTATGTTAGAGTTGAGTTTTCCATTTGTCGTCAATCGGGTTATTGACACCATCTTACCAACAGGCCATTATCAGACGGTTATTTGGGTCTGTCTCTTGTTACTTGCCTTCTATCTCTTCAATATGGTGATGAAGTACATTGTAGTCTACCTAGGCCATAAGTTGGGCATTACCATTGAAACCGATATGCGACGTCAGCTCTTCCAGTACTTCCAAAGACAGTCCTTTGAGTATTTCGATAATAAGCAGACAGGGGAGCTCATGTCGCGGCTAACCAGTGACTTGTTCGAAATCGGGGAGTTAGCCCATCATGGGCCTGAAGACTTATTCATTACCCTGATGAGTTTGGTGGGGGCTTTTTGGCTCATGCTGCAGGTCCATGTGCAATTAGCCATTGGGACAGTGATTCTGGTGCCAATCTTGGGAGTTGCGCTGGCTATCTTTAATAAGAAGATGGGACATATTAATAGCCAAGTCTATCGTCAATTGGGAGAATTTAACGCCGGCATATCCAACAGCCTCAGTGGCATCCGAGTAGTCAAGGCATTCGCTAATGAAGCCCATGAAGAAGAACGTTTTGAAGGTCTGATTCAAGATTATCGCGACAATAAACTTAAATTTTATCAAACCATGGCGGCTTCTAGTGCCTTTAACTATGTCTTAATGCGTATTATCACCTTAATTGCCTTGGTGTCCGGGGCTTATTTCACCCTCAAAGGGGAGCTAACGACAGGCCAATTAGTAGGCTTTGTCCTCCTAGCTAATACCTTTGTTAAGCCGATTGAAAGTATCAATATCATGATTGAAACCTATCCAAAGGGCTTTGCGGGTTTCAAACGTTTCAGACAGGAATTAGCCAAGCCGGTTGCAGTTCAAGATCTACCTGATGCCCAGCCAGCGCCACACTTCCAGGGTCAAATAGATTATCGTAATGTGGAACTGGCCTATGAAGAGGGACGTCCCGTTATTTCTCAATTGAACCTATCCATTGCACCCGGTGAGAGCGTGGCTTTAATCGGGCCAAGCGGGGCAGGTAAGTCCAGTATGGTCAATCTCTTGCCACGTTTTTATGATGTAACATCGGGCCAAGTCTTGATTGATGGCAAGGACATCCGGGAATACACCTTGGCTTCACTCAGACAACAGATTGGGATTGTCCAACAGGATGTTTTCTTGTTCGACGGAACCATCCGGGAGAATGTCCTCTATGGTCGATTAGATGCAAGTGAGGCGGAAGTGGAAGCAGCTATTCGTGCGGCCAAATTGGATCAAGTCATTGAGCAATTACCTGACGGCTTGGATACTGCCATTGGGGAACGCGGCGTACGCTTATCTGGTGGGCAGAAACAACGCCTATCGATTGCGAGAATCTTCCTCAAGAATCCTTCCATACTGATTTTAGATGAGGCAACTAGCGCCTTAGATACGCAAACCGAGCAGTATATCCAGCAGTCCTTTGATCAATTAGCCAAAGGTCGGACCAGTCTCGTGATTGCCCATCGCTTAGCCACTATTCAGCATGTAGATCGCATAGTGGTAGTAACTGAGGCGGGGGTGGTAGAATCCGGTAGCCACCAGGAACTATTGGCTTTAGATGGTCATTATGCGGCCCTTTATCGGGCCCAGTTCGCCTAGCTATTAGGGCTTAGACTTAATCAGTCAAATTTGCTATAATAAACAGAGTTACAATGAGGGAATGATGACATGAAGACCTTAGCAGTCACAGGATTAGAGAAAACCTATGGAACCAAAACCTTGCTGGCAGGCATTGATTTTGCCATTCGGACAGGGGATCGTATTGGCTTGATTGGACCTAACGGGACCGGTAAAAGTTCCTTCTTAAAGGTGCTAGCAGACCAAACCGATTATGACCAAGGCACTATTGATATGCCAAAGGATTATCGCATTGCCTATTTGGCCCAGAATCCTGAGTTAGATCCTAACCAGACCATTTTAGATACGGTCTTTGCAGGAGATACGCCAGAATTGAAGCTCTTGCATGACTATGAGGCGGCCAATCATGCCTTGTTATCAAACCCTGATAATGGCAAGCTTCAGGAAGCCTTTCAGTCTATCACAGAAGCAATGAATCAGGCAGATGCTTGGCAGATTGAAGTTAAAGCCAAGACCGTCTTGACTCAATTAGGTCTTGTTAATCTCAATCAACGAGTGGGAGACTGCTCAGGTGGGGAACAGAAAAGAATTGGCATTGCCCAGGTCCTCATTGCTGAGCCAGATTTGCTTATCTTAGATGAGCCGACTAACCATTTGGATGTCAATTCTGTGCAATGGCTGGAAAAATATCTTGCTTCCTACAAGGGTGCGCTACTCTTGGTCACTCATGATCGCTATTTCTTGGAGCGGACCGTTAATAAGATTGTTGAGTTAAGACACGGTCGGTTCCGCGAGTATAGTGGCAACTACCAAGCTTATTTAGAGAAGAAGGCGACTGAACTCGCACTTGAAGAAAGAATGCAAGACAAGCAGGACAAGCTCTATCAAGCCGAATTGGCTTGGATGCGAAAGGGCGCCAAGGCTAGAACGACTAAACAGCAAGCCCGAATCGAGCGATTCGACCAATTAAAGGAAGAAATTGCCGCGCGTCAGGATAGCGTGGAGACCTCTGGTTTTGAATTTGATCAACAACGAATCGGCAATCAGATTATTGAGTTGGAGCAGGCGCGGATTGAAGTGGGGCAGCAAGTGGTCATTCAAGACTATACTAAACACTTCACCAAAGGCGAACGTATTGGGCTGATTGGTGCCAATGGGGTCGGTAAGACCACTTTTCTTAATACCCTCGCAGGCTATCATGACTTAGCAGCTGGGACATTGAAGCTAGGGCAGACGGTACGCTTAGCCTACTACCGCCAATTAGATCAAGATTTGCCGGGAGACATGCGGATTTTAGCTTATCTGACGCAAATCGCCGATAACTTTGTCAGTCCTGATGGACGCACCAAAAGTGCCGCACAGATGTTAGAACAATTCAATTTTCCTCGGGTTAGTCATGGTTCTAACATTTCAAGTTTGTCAGGGGGAGAGAAACGTCGGCTTTACCTACTTTCGCTCTTAATTCAGGAACCCAACGTCCTCTTCTTAGACGAGCCGACTAACGACCTAGATATTGATACCCTAACTGTCTTAGAGGATTATTTAAGCCAATTTGAAGGGCTTGTCGTCGTGGTATCTCACGATCGTTATTTCTTAGATAAGACAGTAGACCAGTACCTGATTTTAGAGGGGCAGGGCGCTTATACCACCTATTGGGGTAGATATTCTGACTACCTTGCCAAGGAGCAGACAGCCCCTGAAAAGGAAAAGCTGCCTCCTGCTCCAAGCAATAAACCAAAACGTGAACAGAAAAAGTTAAGCTATGAAGAGAAGAAGGAATGGGCAGGTATTGAGGCTGCGATTGAAGCCGCTGAGAACCGTCTCAATCAGATTCAGGAAGACATGGAGGCCAACAGTCAAGATGCTGGCCAATTAATGAGTCTTCAAGAAGAATTGGAATCGACCGAAGCTCACCTCTACCATCTTTATGAGCGATATGACTATTTAAGTGAATTAGCGCCCTAGGCGCTGTAAGTAAAGAAGGCAAGCAAAGGAGAAGCAAATGCAACAATATCAAGAATTAGTCAAGAAAATCCTAGCAGAGGGTCATGTTAAAACGGACCGAACTGGGGTTGGGACCAAGAGTATTTTTGGTTATCAGATGCGTTTTGATTTGAGCCAAGGCTTTCCCATGGTAACGACTAAACGCGTACCTTTTGGCTTGATTAAGAGCGAGTTACTCTGGTTTTTACGCGGTGATACCAATGTCCGCTATTTACTAGAACACAATAATCACATTTGGGACGAGTGGGCCTTCAAACGCTATGTGGAGTCTCCTGACTATCATGGCCCTGATATGACTGATTTTGGCTTGCGTGCAGTCGCTGATCCAGACTTTAATGAAATCTACCAGCAGGAATTAGCAGCCTTTAATGAACGAGTTTTGACTGATGATGACTTTGCTGAACGCTATGGTAATTTAGGTAATGTTTACGGTGCTCAATGGCGCTCTTGGCCTCTCCGAAATGGTGAGACTTTGGACCAAATTAGCCAGCTCATTGACATGATTAAGTATTCTCCTGATTCTAGACGCCTAATTGTGTCAGCCTGGAACCCTGAGGATGTGCCTAGTATGGCTTTGCCACCTTGTCACACACTCTTCCAGTTTTATGTGCATGATGGCAAGTTATCCTGCCAGCTCTACCAACGTAGTGCTGATGTTTTCTTAGGTGTGCCTTTTAACATTGCTTCCTATGCGCTCTTAACCCATTTGATTGCCAAAGAATGTGGCTTAGAAGTAGGGGACTTTGTACATACTTTGGGGGATGCTCATCTCTATCTTAATCATTTGGAGGCGGCGGAGACCCTCTTGAGCCGAGAGCCTAAACTACTGCCACAATTGGAAATTGACGATTTCGAGCAATTTGATCAAGTCTCTACTGACCAAATTCGACTACAAGGCTATGAGCCTTGGCCAACCATTAAGGCGCCGATTGCCGTCTAAAACATCCTTACATAGAAAGGAAGAAAAACACCATGCTGACTCTTGTATATGCCCAAGACCAAGCGGGCGGGATTGGTTATCAAAATCAACTGCCTTGGCACTTGCCCAATGACCTCAAGTTTTTTAAGCAAGTGACACTCGGTCATGCTATTTTGATGGGGCGCAAGACCTTTGAATCCATGGGCTGCCGTCTCTTACCAGGGCGGACTAGTTATGTATTGACTCGCCAAGAAGACTATAAGTCCGAAATTGAAGGCCTACACCGTGTTCATGACTTAGAAGAAATCAAAAGCTTGGCGCAAGATCAAGAAGTCATGGTCATCGGGGGCGCAGAAATTTTTGCTGCCATATTGCCTTTAGCAGACCGAGTTATTCGTACGCATATTAAGGCAACTTTTCCGGCAGATACCTTCGTCGCTGACCTAGATCAAGACCAGTGGCAGTGTGTAAAAATACAAGAAGGCTTGGTTGATGATAAAAATCACTATGCCCATCAATTTGAATGGTGGGAGCGTCGCTCCAAGGAGGGGAAATCATGCTAGGTTATCTAAATACGCCAGTCTTTGCGAGCCATCATATTCCAGTTGGTTCTGGCCATACGCTTTATGTGGAAGAAGCGGGTAATCCGACAGGCTGTCCTGTGGTTTTCTTGCACGGCGGACCAGGTGGGCAGGTTGGGGAGTCATCCCGGCGTTTCTTCGATCCTGAATTTTATCGGATTGTGCTAGTTGATCAACGAGGTTGTGGCAAAAGTCAGCCCTTCCTATCCCTTGAAGCGAATACAGTTTTGGATAGTGTGGCGGACTTGGAGATTATTAGACAAAGGCTTGGTATTGAGGACTGGCATGTCTTTGGTGGAAGTTATGGCTCAACCTTGGCCTTGACTTATGCCATCCACCATGCTGATAGGGTCAAGAGTTTGATACTTCGTGGTATCTTCCTAGGACGACAGGAAGATTCTGATTGGCTCTTCCAGTTTGGCGCTAGCGAGTTTTATCCTGAAGCCTTTGCCTTGTTTAGAGATTTTATCCCTCAAGAAGAACAAGATGATTTAGTAACAGCCTACTATCGGCGAATGATTGGGGAAGATCAGGCCCTAGCAGAAGAAGCCATGAAACGCTGGAGTGCCTGGGAAGGATCCGTTATTACGCTGCGACCAAATTTCCCAGCTCCGGATGCAGAGCTAGCGCCTGTTGACCGTTCACTCGGCCTACTTGAAGCCCATTATTTTGCTAACAAGATGTTCTGGGGAGAGGACAACTACATCCTCAATCGTGCCCATTTACTCAAGGATATTCCTATGTCAATCTTTCATGGCCGTTATGACGTCGATTGTCGTCCGAGTGGTGCCTATGCCTTAGCCCAGGCTTGTCCTCACGCTAAGTTCCAAATTGTCGAAGAAGCAGGCCATTCGCCTCAGGATGCGCCACTCTTCGAGGCCTTATTGGCAGCTATGGAAGCTATTAAAATTGGGTAAATTTCATAGAATGAGTAAAACGACCTTATAACAGGTCGTTTTTTTGTATTAGCAGAACTTTATTCGTAGTTATACTAATTAATTCTTTAGTAGAACTTATTCTCTTTTATTTAGAAAGGGTATTCTTTCTTGCTACAATAGGGTATGATAGTCTTATCAAGAAATCTATCGATAAAGGCGGGAAAGTAAATGAAAAAGAATTTGAAGAAGTTAGCAGTCCTCACTCTATTAGGAGCTCAAGTGGCCACTGTTTCATTAACTAGCTATTCTGTATTAGCTGAGGAGTCAAGCTCTGCTCAATCAGTAGATTTAAGCGCTGAAACTGAGGCTTACAAGAAGTTTGTTAGTGCAGAGATTGACCAGCTTCTAAAAGATACTGAAAACTTTGCTAAGCTAATCCAAGATGGCAAGCTGGAAGAAGCTAAGAAAGTTTATCCTTTGATTCGTAAGTCCTATGAACGTTCTGAACCTATTGCAGAGCTTTTTGCAGAGTCAGATGTCAAGATTGATTACCGCCTTGCAGACTATGTGGAAGATAATCAGACTGAAGAAGGTTGGTCTGGTTTCCATAAAATCGAACAAATTCTATGGGAAGAGGGCAAGACGGAGCCGGCAGTGTCCTACGCAAACCAGTTGGTTGATGATATTAAGGAGCTTAAGGCCAAAGTCGCAACAGTAGAGGTAACACCTGAAAACATGCTAACAGGCGCTGTAGACTTATTGAATGAAGTGGCTACTAGCAAAATTACCGGAGAAGAGGAAATCTACTCTCACACAGACCTCTATGACTTTGAAGCTAATATTGCGGGGGCAGAAAAAATCTTCAATATCTTTAAGGATAAGATTTCTGCCAAGGACCCTGAATTAGCTAAGAACCTAACCGAAAAATTTAAGACAGTTAATGACCTTTTAGCTAGCCACAAAGTGGATGCTGACCACTATAAGCTCTACACGGACTTAAGTGAGAAAGAAACCAAAGCTCTAGCTGAAGCGGTCACTAAGTTAGGAGAACCCCTATCTCAAATGGCCGTTATCTTGGAGGCTGATGAAAGTGGTCGCTAAAGAAGACGAAAAATGGTATGATAAACCCATTTCCCGCCGTGATTTTATCAAAAAGGCGGGCATGATGGGGGCAGGAGCCATGATGGCTCCAAGCATCATGAAATTACTTTTTGGTGGGACTTCACCCAAGGATGCTCTAGCCCTGGAAGAGGCAAACCAAGCAATTCCATTTTATGGTAAGCGTCAGTCAGGTATCACCACACCCATTCAGCGTCAGGTCTACTTTGCTGTCTTGGATATGGCGACGGAAGATTTGGAGACGATTCGTGGTATTTTCAAGTCTTGGACAACTTATATTGCTCGAATGATGCAGGGTGAGCTGGTTGAGGCTTATAAATCTAATACCATGCTACCGCCTACCGATACTGGTGAGGCTGTTGGTATGGGGACTGAGCGCCTTACCATTACGGTTGGGGTCAGTCCCAGTTTCTTAGACAAGCTCAAACTTACAAGTAAAAAATTGCCTGAGCTAGAGGATCTACCTAAGTTTGCCCGTGACCAATTGCAAGAAGACTTCACTGGTGGGGATATTTGTATCCAAGCTTGCGCAGAAGATGCCCAGGTGGCTTTTCATGCGGTTCGTAATTTGCTACGCAAGGGACGAGAACACCTGACCCTTAAATGGAGTCAGACAGGCTACGCCGCGATTACCAGCCAGGGCTCTACCCCTCGTAACCTTTTTGGGTTCAAGGACGGGACCGCTAATGTGACCAGCCAAGATGATTTTGACCGTGTGATTTGGTGTGACCAAGACAATTGGATGAAAAATGGGACTTATCTGATTGTACGACGTGTGCAAATGCATCTTGAAACCTGGGATCGAACCAGTCTGAAAGAACAAGAGAATACCTTTGGTCGTCACCGCGACAGTGGGGCGCCTCTTGGAGCGGTTGATGAATTTGATCCGGTAGATTTAGAACTAAAAGATGACAAGGGCAACCTTGTCATTCCAGAAGATTGTCATGTCCGTCTGGCCAAAGAAGTGGGCGAGGAGATCTACCGCAGAGCCTTTTCCTATGCCAACGGTATTGATCCGCGTACGGGGCAATTTGATGCGGGCTTGCTCTTTATTTCCTTCCAAAAGGATCCCCAACAATTTATTAAGGTTCAGAAGAATCTCGGAACCAAGGACAAATTAAATGAATACATTACCCATGTAGGGAGTGGCCTCTTTGCTATCCTACCGGGAGTAGAAGAGGGTGGCTATCTTGGTCAAAGCCTATTTGAATAAAGCAACTGTCTGTCTAACCCTGATTCTTGTCTTACTTTTTAGTCCTTTTGTTAGTGCTAAGACGGATTTGCAGTCCTATTTTATTCAAGTGACAGAAGCGACTCAGGCACTAGAGCAGGGCGATTCAAGCCAAGCTCATCAAAAACTAGAGGCTTTAGAAAGTTCTTTTGGCAAAGAAAGCCAAGCGTCTAGCCCTGCGGGGCAAGCAACTCAGTTGGCCATTGAAGCAGCTAAGGCAGACCTGAGTCATGATAAGCTTGTGGCTATTTCACGATCGCTCTTGGCCTTTGACAAGGAGCAGAATCCTGTAGATGAATCTGCCGCTAAGGACAAGCTTGAGAAGAGATTGACACCCTTGATTAAGCAATTAGAGAGCGCCACTGCCAAGCAGGATATAGAGTCAGTTAAACTAGCCTACAAGCAAGTCAATAGTGGCTGGACAGCTAATGAAAGCATTGTTAGATCAACTTCCAGTGCCCACTATAATCGAATTGAAACTTCCTTGGCCTTGTTACGGGCGGCTATTGAATTGGAACCAGTCGATTACCAAATCATTGAGGTTAACAGTCAGAGCTTGAAGCAAGCCATCCAAGATTTCTTGACGGGCACAGAATTAGAGTCAGCGACAGGGACAAATCTTGCCAGTTTGAAAGATGGTTTGCAACTTTTAGAAAAGGCTAAAGAAGCCTTTGCCAAAGGTCAGACCAGCCAAGCTAAGGAGACGATGAAATCCTTTATTGAGCTATGGCCTAGTATTGAAGGCGAAGTCTCGACTCGAAACTATAAACTTTATACCCGAGTCGAGCAAGAAACGCCCGTTATTATGGTCAAGGGACAGGATCCGACTTACCAAACCAAGCTAGAATCTCTAATAGATGAACTTAAGCAGATCAATAAGGCTAGCCAGTATTCCTACTGGGATGTCACGCTGATTGTCTTGCGTGAAGGTTTAGAGGCCATGTTGATTGTACTTGCTTTAGTTGCAAGTCTGCGGTCACTCAAGGCCAAACGCCCCCTAGCTTATGTATATGCTGGGACAGGCACTGGACTCTTAGCAAGTATTGCCTTGGCTCTGGCTTTAACGGCGCTCCTACCAACAATTTTTTCTGGTGTGGCGCGAGAGCTCATTGAAGCTGTCACAGGATTCTTTGCTGTTGTAACCTTAACCCTAGTAGGAATTTGGTTGCATCGGAGCTCAAGCCTAGCTTCTTGGCAAGCCTATATTGATCGCCAACTGGCCGCTTATCAAAGAACTGGACGCCTTTGGACCTTATTTGGGGTCAGTTTCTTAGCTGTCTTCCGCGAAGGTGCAGAGACTATTCTCTTCTTGGTGGGGATACTGTCTAAGATATCCTTCTGGGAGATGCTACTAGGGATTAGCCTAGCTACGCTAATTTTAGCGCTTGTCTGGTTGGTACTCAAGTACCTTGCTAATCGCTTATCACTTCCTTGGCTCTTTAAGATACTTACTATTGGGATTTATGTCTTGGCCTTCAAGATTTTGGGGGTCAGCATCCATACGCTTATAGTCACCCAGTATTTGCCTGCCAATCCAATTGTGTGGGGTAACTTACAGGCCATCGAATGGCTAGGATTTTACCCAACGTGGTGGACGGTGGCTAGCCAAGCTCTATACCTTTTGGGTTTAGTGTTCGTCTTCTTCCTAGTGTCGAGAGGAGAGAAGACAGATGGCTGATAGCAAGCATCTCAGTTTAGTAGGCCATTTGGCAGAATTTAGATCGCGCTTGATTCTTTCCCTAATCTGGTTTATCCTCTGGTTCTGCCTTGGGATTTTCTTGGTAGACCCTTTTTACCATTTAGTGACGCAATTTCTGGACCAGCCACTCTTAGCCTTGGGACCTAATGAAATTCTCTGGCTATATGTTAAGGTGGCCAGTTTAGTGGCCTTAAGTGCGAGTCTGCCTTTTGTCACCTATCAGATTTGGGCCTATGTCAAGCCGGCTCTCAAACAAGAGGAGTTACGTGCCATTTATTGGTACTTGCCAGCAGTCTTTCTTTGTTTTATCATGGGGTTAGCTTTTGGCTTTTATCTGGTGGCTCCGGCCTTGTTACAGGTGCTCTTGAATTGGAGTCAAGAACTCTTCGAAACGCGTCTGACAGTTGGAAATTATTTGGATTTTATCTTTGGCGTGACCTTGCCACTAGGCTTTCTATTTGAGATGCCAGTCTTAGTCGCTTTTCTGACCCATATTGGATTGCTGTCGCCTAAGTGGCTGAGTGCCTATCGGCGCTATGCCTACTTTGTGCTCTTGGTATTAGCCGTTATTTTAACACCAGCTGATTTTGTCAGTGACTTGGCCATGTTAGTGCCCCTGGTGGGACTCTATGAGATTAGTATTTTAATAAGCCATTGGATTTTGTATCGTAAGAAAAGAGGAGGGAAGCAAGATGGGATTACTTCGTGATATTGGGGCGCCGGGTTTAATTTTGATTGTCTTAGGTGCGCTCTTAATTTTTGGCCCTAAGCGTTTACCAGAACTAGGGGAGTCAATTGGTAAAATGTTTGTGTCATTCAAGCGTACCGTCCATGAACTGACGGATGACGATAAAAAGCAAGACAAAGATCAATAGTTTGTGATAAGAAAAGAGGAGCTAAGCTCCTTTTTTATGTTGGTACAGATATTAAAACTGTTTTATTTTATATCTAGAACAGCTAAAATAATCGACATTTATTAAGCAGAACAGTTGAAAGTAACTGTTCTAGGTGCTAGAATGAAATCAAATCTTAAAACCTAGGAGGTTTATTATGGTGAATGTGAAATGGAAAAAACTTGTGGCTGCTGCTAGCCTGATTACTTTAGGGGGAGCTTTATTGGCGCCTGTGCATCAGGTGCAAGCTGCGGATGAGTCTTGGGATCGTATCCAAAAATCAGGTAAAATTGTTGTAGCAACTTCAGGGGCTTACTACCCATCAACTTTCCACTCAGAAGTAGAGGGTAAAGATGTTTTAACCGGTTATGACATTGAAATCCTGCGTAAGGTTGCTGAAAAATTAAACCTTGAGCTCGAATTCAAAGAAATGAACACAGATGGTATGTTAACAGCCATTAAGTCAGGTCAAGCGGATATTGTAGCCAACGACTACGACATCACACCTAAGCGTGAAAAAGAATTCCTTTTCTCAACACCAATTAAATATAGCTTCGGTTCTATTGTAGTTCGTGAGTCCGATGACTCTGGCATTAAATCCTTAGATGATTTCAAAGGCAAGAAGGCAGCTGGGGAAGCGACCACCAAGTACATGGCCATTGCTGAAGCAAAAGGTGCGGAAGCTGTAACCTATGACAACGGGACCTTGGAACAATACATTGCGGACATTCACAATGGTCGGACTGACTTCATTCCAAATGATTACTATGTCCAAACCATTGCCATTAAGAATGCCAACAAGCTCTTCCCAGACTTCAAGACTAAGGTAGGGAATGTCTTCTACAACCCAAGTAAGGCAGCCTTCGTACTTAACAAGGAATCTGTGACCTTACAAGAAAAAATCAACCAAGTCTTAGAAGAAATGCGTAAAGATGGTTCCTTGGCAGAACTTTCTAAGAAGTTCTACGAAGGGGAAGATGTTTCAACTGAGAAGGAAGAGATCGGCGGTAAGAAACTTAAAGATCTACCTGTAGTGGAAGTGGATCGTTAAGATGGCCCATTTGCTCTTGACTATCAAGTGGCACTATATCTTTAATCCAGAATTGGCGCTCAAAGGACTGCCAACAGTACTACAAGGTCTGGGCAATACATTGACTTTGTCTTTAGCTAGCTTTCTCTTAGCCACGCTTGGAGGACTTTGCCTAGCACTCTTGCGTTTAGCGCCTTTGCGTGGCTTACGCGCTATTGCTATTGCCTATATTTCCTTTTTCCGTGGTGTGCCGCTCTTAGTTACTTTGTTCTTTATCTATTATGGCTTACCACTGATGGGAATTGTCATGTCGGCCTTCACGGCTGCCATTTTGGGTTTGTCCATTACGGCTTCTGCCTATACTGCTGAAATTATTCGTGCCGGTATTGAAGGCGTGGAAAAAGGCCAGTGGGAAGCAGCCTTTGCTGTCGGTCTGACCTATCGACAGTCACTTCGCTATGTGGTGATACCTCAGGCTACGCGACTAGCCATTCCCCCCTTATCCAATGTTATGCTAGATTTGGTTAAGTCCTCTTCGATTGCCGCTATTATTAGTGTGCCAGAGATATTCCAGAAGGCTAAAGTAGTAGGAGCCTCAGAACATGACTTCATGACCATGTATATCTTGGTAGCAGTCATCTATTGGCTAATTTGTACGGCATATTCCTTGGTTCAAGCCAAGTTAGAACGTCGATTTGCCCTAGATATTTAAAGAAATATAGAGAAAGAGTCCCTTAGTTTAAGGGGCTTTTTTCTATAGATGATGAGGGGTGTGCTTGAATTGAAAAGTCTGATTGAAAGTGCTAGACTTAAAGTAAAGAGGAAAGGGGTAAAGGCAACTATGGGCAATAAGCAACAAAAAAAGCCAGTAAGATTTGGTTGGCCTGTAGACCGGAAAATACCTCGTAATTCCAGAGAATGGACGATGTTCTGGCTATCAATTGCCTTGACTCTAGTCATAAGCTGGGCTTTCTATCTCAGTCGTTGGCCCGTTCCAGTCAGGAAGGCACATTTCATCTTTCATGACGATGTAAACCGACTGATGGACTTAAAGATGCTTGAGTCAGAATCTTTCAGCTATCTATTGACTCTTGTGGCGGTCCTAATTGTTATCTTCATTTTTTATATGGTGACATCACATCTGATTTATATAGCCTATGATATTTGGCAGTCAATAAAGAGAAAAAGAAAAAACTAGGAAGGAGGGCAAGACATGGTAAAACGCCCCAACCACAGAAAAAATAATAATAAGAAGAAGCGAAAACAAAGTCCTAGTCGCGAGCGTCACTATCTGAGTTTTAGGGAAAAGTCTGTCCTCCAGATTATTGCCTTATTGATTGCAATAGGCTCTATTGCCATTGCTTATATGATGGATATTCGTTTGATGGCCTCCGCTAGTTCCCCTGGACTTAGTCTTAGAAGAACCTTGTCTTGGGAAAGTATCCAACTACTTACTAACTTTTCAGATTTTAAGACTTGGCTCTTGAGCATACAAGCCTTGATTGTGGTCTTGCTTATCTTTGCTTTCTTGGTGACGGTTTGCAACTTCTGGGTTCAATGGACTTGGCATGAGTTACGCACACTCTTTTTCTCCCAAGACAAAGGTCAGGAAGAGGTGGAAGCATGACCTTGATTGTGACAACAGCCATTGACAAAGAAACTAACTTAGTAAAGCAGGCCCAGGAACTATCCAATCTATTCGGTGGAATCTATCAAGACCGTGGTAAGCGTACCATGAAGCAAATTTATAGTCAGGCAGATGGTGCCTTAGTCCTTAACAAGAATGAGTTAATCTACTATGATGCGGAGGGGCAGAAGCTCTTTTTCCATCCCAATACAGCCTGGCTTAGAGTACTTAACGGGCGTGACCCTTTGTTGGAAGCCTTAGCTTGTCCAGTTGGTGCCAGTGTCCTTGATGCCACCATGGGGATGGCCAGTGACAGCTTGGTGATGCAGTATTTTGGCTACCAGGTCACTGCTTTGGAGTCTAATCCCTTGGTGCATTTAATTGTCAGTGATGGGCTATCTCGCTTTGTTATGGAAGATAGTCGTTTTACTCAAGCCATGAGAGACTTGGTGACTTACTGTCAAGACCACCAAAGTTATTTAGCTCAAGCCGCAGATAAGAGTATAGATTGTGTCTACTTTGACCCTATGTTCAAGGTGGGAATCGAAGAATCAAAAAATTTAGATGGTATTCGCCTCTTAGCTAATCGGCAACCCTTGACTGAAGAAACTTTGGAAGAGGCCAAGCGGGTAGCAAGGCACCGTGTCGTTGTCAAAGCCCACTATCAAGATTCTATTTTTGAAGACTTAGGTCTGACACGTATCAAACGACCTAATACCAAATTCCATTATGGCTACTACCAATGTTAGGAGGAAACTTTATGAAACAATTAGTTTTAATTCGTCATGGCGAAAGTGAGTGGAACCGGCTTAACCTATTTACAGGTTGGACGGATGTAGAACTGACGGATAAAGGTCTGGCAGAAGCCCATGAAGCGGGACGCCAGCTTAAGGCAGCAGGATTTGACTTCGATTTAGCTTATACGAGCTATCTCAAACGGGCCATTCACACATTGGATACCGTTCTGACGGAG
>NZ_CALLVK010000009.1:0-1715 GCF_938010525.1 uncultured Abiotrophia sp.
GTCCCCCGGCCAATGGCCAAGCCCACATCTGCCTGGGCCAGAGCAGGCGCATCATTGATGCCGTCCCCTACCATGGCCACCTTGAGTCCTTTGGCCTGCAAATCAGCCACTACCTGCGCCTTGTCCGCAGGCAGAACGTCGCTAATGACTTGGTCAATGCCAGCTTCTGCAGCCAAAGCCTGCGCCGTCTTGGCATTGTCGCCCGTCAACATAATGACCTGCAAGCCCATGGCCTTGAGACGGCGGACAGCCTCCGGACTGGTCGCCTTGAGCGGGTCGGCCACCGCAATCAGGCCTAGGAGCTCATGCTCATTAGCCACATAAATTGGCGTCTTGCCCCCAGCCGCCAAAGCCGCCGCCTGCTCTTCTGCCTGACCCAAATCCAGCCCCTGCTCTTGCATGAGCCGTCGGTTGCCCAGGTAATAAGTCGCCTGATCTAGCCGGACTTGAATCCCCGACCCGGTCAGAGATTGGAAGTCAGTCACTTCAGGCAAAGCCAGCTCCCGCTCACGGGCACCGGCCACAATGGCCTGACCCAGTGGGTGCTCAGAGTTAACTTCAGCCGCAGCTGCCAAGGCCAGTAACTGATCTGGCGTCCAGCCTGTCAGAGGCAGGACATCGGTCACTTGGGGTTGGCCCTGGGTCAGGGTCCCCGTCTTATCCAAGACTACGGCGTCCACTTGGTGGGCCATTTCCAGAGCAGTCCCGGACTTAATCAGGATGCCCTGCTCGGCCCCTTTACCTGTCCCCACCATAATGGCCGTCGGTGTCGCCAGACCCAACGCACAAGGGCAGGCAATGACCAGGACTGCAATGCTAATGGTCAAGGCAAAGGCCCAGGACTGGCCGCCAATCAGGTACCAGGCCAGACCAGCCACTAGGGCCAGGGTCATAACTACTGGCACGAAGACAGCCGAAACCCGGTCAGCCAACTGGGCAATAGGGGCTTTAGAGCCTTGCGCTGCTTGAACTAAATGAATAATCTGCGCCAAGGTGGTGTCTTGGCCCACTTTATTGGTTTCAACAATTAAAGACCCCTGCTGGTTGAGGCTGGCGCCCACCACTTGGTCGCCTACCTTTTTAGCAACTGGCAGGCTCTCACCGGTCAACATGGACTCGTCCACCCAGGATTGGCCTTCCACTACCCGGCCGTCGACCGGAATCTTTTGTCCAGGTCGCACCCGAACTAGGTCGCCCACTTGGACTTGGTCCAGTGGCAGGGTCACTTCCTGGCCATCTCGTAAGACCTGAGCCTCTTGAGGGGCCAGCTTAATCAGGGCCTGAATGGCGGCTGAGGTCTGGCCCTTGGACCGGGCTTCGAAATATTTACCTAGTGTCACCAGGGTCAGGATGACGCCGGCTGACTCATAATAGAGGGACATGGCCGCATGGTGGTCGCCCAACCAGACTTGAATACTACTATAGAGGCTATAGGCTACCGCCGCACTCGTTCCCAGGGCAACCAGAGAATCCATATTAGGATGGCCCTTGACCAAATGCTTAAAGCCATTTAGGAAGAAGGACCGCCCCAACCAGAGAATGGGCAGGGTCAAGGCCAGCTGCAGACTAACAAAGAGCTGACCATCCCCGCGATGGCTGAGCCAAGTTGGTAAGGTCAGGCCCACCATTTCGGCCATGGCTAGATAGAGCAGTGGCAAGGCGAAAATGGCCGACAGCCAGAAACGACGCCAGAGGGCTGCTTGGTGGCTGGCCTT
>NZ_CALLVK010000010.1:0-50641 GCF_938010525.1 uncultured Abiotrophia sp.
CAAAATTCTTTTTTCAATGCTTGTGAGTGCACTCATAGCGTCTCATGCACCTCCTTTGTTTTAAATTAAATTTCTTTAGTTATCAAATGCTTGGATAAATTGCAATAGGCTAGCTTCGAAGTCTGACCGATTGCGGTTAGTGGTAATAACATGGGTGTTCTCTTCACACCAGTGGAAGCTGATTTTGGCAGATTCCAGAGCCTCTAGCAAATCATAGACCGCTTCTGGATCCACTAATTCATCTTGGGCTGATTGAACAATGTAAACAGGCAGCTCAATCGAAGCGAGTTTGCCTTCAAAACCACGAGCGAAAGCCTGAATATCCGCCACCTGTTGCCGGTGGGCAGTCCGCACTGCTTCTTCCGTCTGCAAATAGTCAGGTAAATCGCCTCGCTTTTCTGCCAAATAGCGGGCAAAGGCCATGAAGCGATTTTCTAAATGCAGGCCATCCCGACTAATTACTGGCGAATTAAAGACGCCCCCACCAAGAAGTTGACTATCCGCCTCACATAGGGCGCGCATGGCCATAACTCCGCCCATCGATAGGCCGAAGACCAGGACTTTTTCGTAGCGTTCTTTCATAAAGGCTAGAGCCTCTTGTAAGTCTTGCCACCAGATTTCAGGACCCGCATTCAAGATATCCTGAATATCAGTCGTCCCATGGCCTGTAAATAAGGGACAGAGTACTCCATAGCCTTGACGATTCAGCAGCCCAGCCTGAGGTCTTACGTCAGCCGTGCTACCTGTGTAGGCGTGGCAGAGAATGATACCAAGCCTAGCTCCCGGAGCTTCTACATAATAGGCACCCTTAGAGAGGGGCATAATCATTCCTCCTTTTCAAGAAAAAAGACCTCTGAGTCTAAGGTCAGAGATCTAAAACTTAAGCAACTTATTTAGAAGAGAAATAAGCAAGTGCTAAGGCTAACACAAAGAACAAGACGCCAAACACCACGGTTGAGCGAATGAGAAAAGCCTCAAAACCACGGGCCTTGGTCTTACTCATTTGGTTCTCGGCACTACCACCTGACAATGAGCTTGCTGCATTACTTTTAGATGGTTGCATGATGACCAACATAATTAGAATAATTGATACGATGACTAAGGCAACAGTCAATACTTCTGACAAGGTACTTCCTCCTTTTTCGAAAATCTCTACCCCTTATAATACCACATATTAGGCAAGCTAACAACTCCTAATGCCATAATTGAAAGGCATTATAGAGATTAATCCCAATGACTAGCACGACCACCCATTGAAAGACCCGCCGAACTGCTTGGTCGGATAGAAGTCGTGACATCCGAGCCCCCAGTAAGCCACCCACGATAGCCGCTGGTACGATATATACCAAAATCGACAGGTCATAACGTGTAAAACCTGCCCCCCAGGCAATGGTCACCAACTTGGTTAACTGGGAACAAAAAATAGTAGCAATAGAATAAATCGTGGCTTCCTTGATCGGCATCGCGAAAACGAGCATAAGCAAGGAAACATTAATAGGTCCTCCGCCGATTCCTAATAGACTGGCAAAAAATCCCAAACTTAAACCTACAGCACTATACCAGAGTGCCCCTTGCTTGGACCAATGTAAATTTTCGTAGTGCGTGTAAATCATGGCAAAAACTAACAGCGTCACTGTCACTGCGATTTGAATCAGGGTAACCTGACTGGCCTGCGCTACTCTTTTAAGCAAAAACTCAAAAGTTTGATTTCCCAGATAGCCGCCCAAAACTGATCCTAAGGCCAGATAGGCTACTTGCTGCCACTGGATTTTACGTCCCGCTTGAACTTGACGTATGGTCGATACCAAAGACATGGTAAAGACTGCCACCGTCGAATAAAAAGAGATGGCCACTACCGAATCATGACCTACAAAGTCCAAAACCGGCTTGATAATGACACCACCGCCCATACCCGACACGCTACCTACCGCATTGGCAACTACAATAATCAGAAAATAAAGTACTCCTATTCCGCTCACACTTATTCGCGCTCCTCTGACCTCATCACTTCTCGTCACTTCTATTTTACACAAAAACAAGGCACTTTGAATAGTGAAGCGACTTCTTTTTTCTACTTCTAACTAAGTTCTATTCCCTACAAGTTCTAACTTATCTTAAGTTTTTAATTTCTCTTATTAGCGACTACTTCCCTCTTCAATTTCACATAAGAAAATATCTTAAGCTAACAAACAAATCAACATTTTGCATAGTCTAGACAATATAAAAGAGGCTAGGACACATGTCCTAGCCTCAAACTTACTTAAGGACTATTTACCTAAGTTGTAGAAAGACTTCAAGCCGTCGTAGCGAGCTACTTCGCCTAATTCGTCTTCGATACGGAGTAATTGGTTGTACTTAGCAATACGGTCAGTACGTGACAATGAACCAGTCTTGATTTGGCCAGCGTTAGTTGCTACGGCGATATCAGAGATGGTTGAGTCTTCAGTTTCACCTGAACGGTGAGATACTACTGCAGTGTAACCAGCTTTTTGAGCCATTTCGATTGCATCGAAGGTTTCAGTCAAGGTACCGATTTGGTTAACCTTGATTAAGATTGAGTTACCAATCCCTTTTTCAATCCCTTCAGACAATTTAGCAGTGTTAGTTACGAACAAGTCGTCACCTACTAATTGAACTTTAGAACCTAAACGGTCAGTCAATAATTTCCAACCATCCCAGTCGTTTTCGTCCATACCGTCTTCAATGGTGATGATTGGGTATTTGTTAACCAATTCTTCCAAGTAGTCTACTTGTTCAGCAGAAGTACGTTTTGCACCTTTGTCGCCTTCGAACTTGGTGTAGTCGTATACGCCATCTTCGTAGAATTCAGAAGCTGCACAGTCGAAACCTAAGAATACATCTTTACCTGGTTCCAAACCAACGTTCTTGATAGCTTCTAAGATAGTTTCTACGCCATCTTCAGTCCCTTCAAAGTTAGGAGCGAAACCACCTTCGTCACCAACAGCGGTTACTAAACCACGTTTGTGTAAGATAGATTTCAATTCGTGGAAGATTTCTGCCCCCCAACGAAGTGCTTCTTTGAAGCTTGGTGCGCCTACTGGCAAGATCATGAATTCTTGGAAAGCGATTGGAGCGTCAGAGTGAGAACCACCATTGACAATGTTCATCATTGGTGTTGGTAATACTTTCGTATTGAAGCCACCTAAGTATTTGTAAAGTGGAACGTTTAAGTAGTCAGCAGCAGCGCGAGCAACAGCAATCGATACACCTAAGATTGCATTAGCACCGAGTTTCCCTTTGTTAGGAGTCCCGTCTAATTCAATCATCAATTTGTCGATGGCGTTTTGTTCTAAAACATCGTAGCCTAACAAAGCGTCAGCGATGACGTTGTTCACGTTGTCAACTGCTTTAGAAACCCCTTTACCTAAGTAACGTGATTTGTCGCCATCACGCAATTCAACTGCTTCATATTCACCAGTTGACGCACCTGATGGAACCATCCCACGACCGAAGGCACCACTTTCAGTGTAAACATCTACTTCGATGGTTGGGTTACCGCGAGAGTCGAGGACTTCACGAGCATAAACGTCTGTAATGTATGGCATATTGTTCTCTCCTTTAAAGTTGATTAGCCTCTTAATTACTTAAGAGTATTGCCACTATCTATTTTAGTGATTTTCGTGGCAAAATGCAAAGATTTTCTTGCTTTTTAACCTATTTCTTAATGAGGGATTCCCCGGTCATTTCTACCGGTTGCGCAACCCCTAATAAATCCAACATGGTTGGGGCCAAGTCAGCCAAACGACCGCCTGAACGAAGCTCTACTCCTGGCTTGGTTACAATGACTGGCACTGGGTTCGTTGTGTGGGCAGTCATTGGTTGACCGTCTAAAGTCACCACTTCGTCTGAGTTCCCGTGATCAGCTGTAATGATGGCAGAACCGCCTTTGGCTAAGATTAAGTCAACGACTTCACCCAAGCACTCGTCAACTGCTTCAATTGCTTTGACAGTTGGTTCTAACATACCAGAGTGACCTACCATGTCAGGGTTAGCGAAGTTAAGGATGATGGCATCCAACTTATCTTCATTGATGGCAGCTACTAAGGCATCCTTGACTTCATAAGCAGACATTTCTGGCTTGAGGTCATAGGTTGCTACCTTAGGAGATGGGATTAAGATCCGATCTTCGCCTGGGAATTCCTCGTGACGGCCACCACTCATGAAGAAGGTTACGTGAGGATATTTCTCAGTCTCTGCAATCCGTAATTGTTGTTTGCCACTATTAGCAAGGACTTCACCGATGGTGTTTTTGAGGTCAACCTTCTTGAAGGCAATCTCTGCTAAGACATCATCGCTGTACACAGTGAAGGTCACGAATTTGAGGTCTTTTGGATAGTCGCCGCGGTCAAAACCGTCGAAAGCTGGGTTAGACAAGGCAGTCCCTAATTGGATAGCCCGGTCTGGACGGAAGTTGAAGAAGACAACAGAGTCGCCAGATTCAATCTCAGCTACTGGTTGACCACCTTCAGTGACCACAAATGGCACGACAAATTCATCATAAACTTCTTCTTTATAAGAAGCTTCAATCCCTGCCACAGCAGAGTCAAATTGAGCGCCTTTACCGTGAACCATGGCATCATAAGCCAGTTGCACCCGTTCCCAACGCTTGTCACGGTCCATGGCATAGTAACGACCAGAAATGGTTGCGAAGCGACCTACGCCGACTTCACCAAAGACTTCTTCAGTCTTCTTAACGAAGTCTAAACCTGAAGATGGCGCCACGTCACGACCATCTAAGAAGCCATGCACATAGACTTTTTCAAGGCCATATTGCTTAGCTAAACGCAAGAGCGCAAAGAGGTGCTCGTAGTGAGAGTGAACCCCACCGTCAGAGATTAAGCCCATCAAGTGAAGAGCTTTACCTGATTCTTTGGCTGCTTTCACCGCTTCAACCAATTCAGGAATTTCGTAGAATTGGCCTTCACGAATGGAAATGTTAATACGGGTTAGGGATTGATAGACAATACGCCCTGCCCCAATGTTCAAGTGACCTACTTCGGAGTTACCCATTTGGCCATCTGGCAAGCCCACGTCTTCGCCGCTGGCTTTGAGTTGGTTATGAGGGTAAGTTTCCCAGTAACGGTCAAAGTTTGGTTTCTTGGCTGCTTTAACGGCATTCCCGAACACTTCGTCGCGAATAGCGAAGCCGTCCAAGATGATTAAGGCTACAGGAGCTTTTGACATTATTTCACACCTTCTAATAACGCTAAGAATGATTCTGGTACTAAGGAAGCACCGCCGACTAAGGCACCGTCAACATCTGGACATGACATGTATTCTGCCACGTTCTCAGGTTTAACAGAGCCACCGTATTGCACGCGCACAGCGTCTGCTGCTGCTTGACCAAAGTTCTTAGCTACGACTGAACGAACCGCTGCACACATTTTTTGTGCGTCTTCTTGGGTTGCAGATTTACCAGTCCCAATCGCCCAAATTGGTTCATAAGCGATAACAGAAGCTTTAACTTGATCTTCTGAGAAGCCTGCCAAAGCAGCTGTTACTTGTTTTTCAACAACTTCTTCTGCTTGACCTGCTTCGTATTGTTCTAAGGTTTCACCACAGCAGATAATTGGCACCATGCCGTTGCGGAAGATTGCTAAGCCCTTCTTGTTAACGTCTTGGTCTGTCTCATGGAAGTATTCACGACGTTCTGAGTGACCAATGATAACATAGTCAACACCTAATGCTTTGAGTGATGCTGGGCTAGTTTCACCTGTAAAGGCACCTGCATCTTCGAAGTAGCAGTTTTGTACTGCCAAACCTAAGTTTGAGCCAGCTAAACTTGCTTTAACGTCTGAAGCCACTAAGGCTGGAACGCCTACAACTGCTTCAACAAGATCTGCGGAAGGTAATTTACCTTTAACCGCCTCAACGAAGGCTTTCGCTTCTTCGTTGGTTTTGTTCATTTTCCAGTTACCTGCAATAATTGGTTTTCTCATTAGTATCCTCCTAAGGATTATGGAAGGCCCCGGGGCTTAGAGACTAGCCCCAGCCTTCACAGATTGATTGAATTCTTATTTATCTGAGATAGAAGCAACCCCTGGTAATTCCTTACCTTCGAGGTATTCTAAGGACGCGCCCCCACCAGTTGAGATGTGAGTGAATTTATCAGCATAACCTAATTGAGCAGCTGCTGCCGCAGAGTCCCCACCACCGATAATAGTTGTTGCCCCTTCAAGGTGGGCAATTGCTTCGCAGACCCCAATGGTCCCGCCAGCAAAGTTAGAGAACTCGAAGACACCCATTGGCCCGTTCCATACAACGGTTTTAGCATCTTGTAAGTAGTCAGAGAAGAGTTTAACAGTCGCTGGACCGATGTCTAAACCTTCTTGATCTGCTGGAATAGCATCTGAAGGCACCACTGTAATTGGTGCATCATTGCTAAATTCTGGCGCCACCTTGTTGTCAATTGGCAATACTAATTTGTCGCCAGCCTTGGCCATGATTTCTTTAGCTAATTCTACGCGATCAGCTTCTAAGAGCGAAAGCCCTACTTCGTAGCCTTTTGCTTTGAAGAAGGTGTAAGCCATCCCACCACCGATTAAGACTTTGTCAGCCTTATCGAGGAGGTTTTCAATAACCCCGATCTTATCGGAGACCTTAGCCCCACCTAAGATAGCAACGAATGGACGTTTTGGATTGTCAACTGCACCACCGATGAACTTGATTTCCTTGTCCATCAAGAAACCAGCGGCAGTTTCCAAGTGGCTAGCCACCCCAACGTTAGATGCGTGAGAACGGTGTGCAGTCCCGAAAGCATCGTTGACAAAGAGGTCACCCAAGCTTGCCCAGTATTTACCCAATTCAGGGTCATTTTTAGATTCTTTTTTACCGTCGATGTCTTCAAAACGAGTGTTTTCGAATACTAAGACATCGCCTTCAGCTAAACCATCGATAGCTGCTTCTAAAGCTGCCCCACGGGTTTCTGGCACGAAAGTTACTTCCTTACCTAATAATTCACCTAAGCGTTTTGCAACTGGAGCTAAAGACTTAGAAGCCTTGTCTTCTTCAGTTTTAACTTTACCTAAGTGAGAGAAGAGGATGAGTTTTGCTTTGTTATCGATTAAGTATTGGATAGTTGGCAAAGCTTGAACAATCCGGTTGTCGTCAGTGATGACGCCGTCTTTCATTGGAACGTTGAAGTCCACCCGAACTAATACCTTTTTACCTGCTACATCTAAATCTGTTACGATTTTTTTTGCCATATAAAAACCTCCTTGGGCATGCGATTTGGTGCTGTTATCAATTGACAGCAGTGACTCTTCCTGGCGATGGGTCAACCTGCTGATGCAACTGACCTCAACACCAAAGCGGTGATATAAAAACAAAAGGCGAGGAAGCTTGTCACTTCCCCGCCTAGAGTGTCATGCGACTAAGCTCGACATTCGTATATGAAACTTATGATTATAAGCTTGCGAAGTAAGCTAAGGTACGAATTAATTGAGCAGTGTATGACATTTCGTTGTCATACCAAGATACAGTCTTAACTAATTGTTTGTCGCCTACAGTCATTACTTTGGTTTGAGTTGCGTCAAATAATGAACCGTAAGTGATCCCTACGATGTCAGAAGATACGAGTGGATCTTCAGTGTAACCGTAAGATTCGTTAGCTGCTGCTTTCATTGCTGCGTTAACTTCTTCAGCAGTTACAGGTTTTTCTAAAACAGTTACTAATTCAGTTAAAGAACCAGTTGGTACAGGAACGCGTTGTGCAGCCCCGTCTAATTTACCGTTCAATTCTGGGATTACTAAGCCGATAGCTTTAGCAGCACCAGTTGTGTTAGGTACGATGTTTGCAGCTGCTGCGCGAGCACGACGCAAGTCACCTTTAGGGTGTGGAGCGTCCAAGGTGTTTTGGTCACCAGTGTAAGCGTGGATAGTAGTCATTAAACCTTCTACAACGCCGAAGTTGTCTTGTAAAGCTTTAGCCATTGGAGCCAAGCAGTTAGTAGTACATGAAGCACCAGAGATTACTGTTTCATCCCCAGTTAAGATGTTGTGGTTAACGTTGTAAACAACTGTTGGTACGTCGTTACCACCAGGAGCTGAGATAACTACACGTTTAGCACCAGCTTTTAAGTGTAATTCAGCTTTTTCTTTTGAAGTGAAGAAACCAGTACATTCAAGCACGATATCTACACCTAATTCACCCCAAGGTAATTCTTCAGGATTACGGTTAGCTAAAACTTTAACTTCTTTACCGTTCACACGGAAAGCACCGTCTAATACTTCAACTTCACCGTTGAAACGACCTTGAGTTGAGTCATATTTTAATAAGTGTGCTAATTGTTTAGCATCAGTTAAGTCGTTGATTGCTACAACTTCCAAACCTTCTACATCTTGGATACGACGGAATGCTAAACGACCGATGCGTCCAAAACCGTTAATACCTACTTTTACTGTCATATTTGACTTCCTCCTTAAGGAAAAAATTATTTTAACGGGGTATTAGCCCCACTTAAAACCATATTCGCAATTCCTTCATCACAGATTAGAACACCATGATGTTGGATAAGTTTGTAGTAAGCCTCTACAGCGCGGGCCTTGCTAGCGCCGCCTACTACGGTAATCAAGAGAGGCACCTCACGCAAAGACTGGAATTGAATGCCAAATCTCGGTAAACGTAAGACCTCCTGGCCACTTTGATTGAAAAACACCCCAAAGGCTTCCCCAACCGCATCTTGGTCCTTCAATAATTGTTTCTGCGTCGCAGTTAAATCATGCCGTTCTGCCATAACATTAGCATTACCGACCGATAATAAGAGTACATTAGCCGTCTTGCTTAGTTCAACAGCGTGACGTATTGAAGGGTTATTGAGTAGTACTTGCGAAACTTGCTCCCCGATATTTTCAGGGATAAAGAGTGGCACAAATTGACCATCTGTCTGTTTAGCCATCAAGCCTCCGATATTGTTGGCTTGAATATCATAGGAGCCCCCAACTCCACCGCGGGCAGGTACAAAGACTAAATCCCGTCCCTCTCCCAATTGAGGTGTGAATTCTTGGGCTACTTGAGCTAGGGTAGTTCCCCCAGTCATGGCTAAGACATGACGTCCTTGATCCAAGTTCAAGGCCAGAAACTCTGCTACCTTGCGTCCTAGTCGGCTCCCAACCTTAAGGTCGATATCGGCATCTCCTTTGACAATCCAGACTTCTTGGAGCCCTAATTTCTCCTTGACTCCCTGAGCCAATTCGAAGAACTCATGGTGATCATCTAAGGCCTGCTCCATGGCTTCTAAAACATCTAAGCCAATAGGCGTTAACCGAATCCCCGACTGCTTGACATCAACCAAGCCCTGAGATCGCAAGCTATCCATCAAGGTCCGCAAGCTACGCTCTGATAGGGCCACTTCCTCTGCTAGGGTCTTACGA
Organism: uncultured Abiotrophia sp.; assembly: GCF_938010525.1. Classification (GTDB taxonomy): domain Bacteria; phylum Bacillota; class Bacilli; order Lactobacillales; family Aerococcaceae; genus Abiotrophia. The sequence goes on from NZ_CALLVK010000010.1 coordinate 9,394, forward strand.
CCAATCCGCTCGGGATGTTGGGCCAAGGTCTTCATTATGCGCAATCGCTGTACTAATTCTTGGCCGACTTGCGGGACGACTTTCTCAATCAAAGAAAACATATCTCGCATCATCTGCCTCCTTTGGTCAAAGATTGACCATGCAAAGCTTCTCAGACTCCTGTCTTAAGAAGAATTGCTCCTTCTCTAACCTCTTTAATGATACCATTCTTATTCCTATAATGCAAATGTTAAACCGCATACATTTATATTTCTCATGTAATTTTCATCTTATTGCGAATGGTCGGAAAACGACCAACCGATAGGAAGTGCTTTCATGAAAATAACGCTACCATCGCTTTTTGTGTCCTATAACAGGCTAGGGATGGCAAACTAACGACCTACTCTCTCATACTAGGACCTAGACCTTACCCTATCTTTCCTGTCGGCAACATTTTTTTGATTCCTATCTTGGAGTAGACAAAAAGGACAGGCCTGGGCCTGTCCTTTTTGATATAAATTAACGGATTACCTGATCACGGACAAAAGGATCCGTGCTAATGCCTTGTTCTAAGACCAAACGGGCATATTCTTTGGCGCCCCAGAGCGAATGATCCTTGTAGTTCCCACATTCCTTAGCGGTGGCTGCCGGAATATCAGTAAAGCCTTGAACCTTCTTCAAAACATTGGCTAGCGCTTGAGCCACTTCTGCTGGCGTGTGTTCATTCCAAATCACCATGTAATAGCCAGTACGGCAGCCCATTGGCGAGATATCCACGACCCCTTCCAACTCATCGCGTAAGTTAATGGCCAAATAGTGCTCCAGAGTATGGAGGGCTCCTGTAGGGATTGCATCTTGGTTAGGTTGCAAGAAACGCATGTCATATTTTTGCAAGAGGGCTCCAGATTCGTGGCGCTCCGTGCCAGCTAGGCGGACATAAGGCGCCTTAACGGCATTATGATCCAGGGTAAAACTTTCTACTTGTGCCATAGTATTCCTTCTTTCTATCTTTCTTCAGCCAGAAATCCGTTTGTCAGTCCCTTTTTAGGAGGGGGAGGAAGTTTTTCTTCCTATAAGATACGGGTTATTTCTAGTTACTATTATAGGTATTTTGCGCCTGAACTTCAACCCGTCTGCTTGAGGATTTCCTGATAGGCAAATTAGGGGAATTATGCTAGAATAATAGGGTTGTGAAATCAAGAAAGGAACTTTAAAGAATGTCTCAACCCCGCCCACTCACTCTCCAGGAAAAAATATATTACCTGTCTATCTCCATCTTACTCAATACATTTGGCAATGCTCTGACCATTTCCATGAATATGGGCTCTTCCATGTGGACCGCTGCTTCAGTCAATATTTCCAATTACTTTCCTATTCAACTGGGCACCGTCTTGCTCTTCAACGCCTTGCTAGGCATTATCCTGAACATTATCATTGATAAGAAAATAGATATTCCCCTGATTATAGGGAACTTTGCCTTCATCTTCCCTTTCAGTGTCATGGTCCAGTTTTTCGTTCAAGGTATGGGCTGGATAGGCTTACCTGGTCTGCCTATTTGGCTACGACTGGTCTTGAATGTGGCTGGCATCTTCTTGATTGCTATTGCCATTTCCATCTATCAACGGGTCAATTGGATTATTCATCCTTTAGATGAATTGACTAACACCATCCGCTTCAAGTTCTGCAATGGCAACCCAGTACATGCGCAACTCCTAACCTTTAGCATCCCAATTGCTATGCTGATTATTATGTTTGCCCTCTCCGGCCATCTCTATGCCGTTAACCTGGGCACCATCGCCGCCCTGCTCTGCCAAGGCGCTTGGATTGGTTGGGCCGACAAACGCGTCTTCGCTAGCCTGCCTCATTATTTTAGAGATTAAAATGTCAAAAGCCATCCTTACGTGGGATGGCTTTTTTATCTGATATAACGGAGACGGTGGGGAGCAATCAGGTAAATCTGAATCGCATCATTGGCTAGCAAAAAGCCCAATATTACCAGGGTTGTTGTTGATTTGTTACCTATTGTCACTGATTGGCACTCCTCGTTATCTAACCCGATATCTAAACCAGTTTATTTCCCACGGACGGTTGGGCGCATCATACAAGATGCGCTCTTTTTATTTGCCCTGAAAAAGAAAAAGGCCAGTCGCACAATCAGGCGGCTGGCGCTAATTGGAGATTCTCCAGGCTAAAAATATGGGAGCAAGTCCCTCCATACTTCGATTCTATCATTAGCTATACTCTAAGATAAAGAAAAAAGCACCTCGAAAGTCGCTAGAATTTGGCCACCATACGACCAATGAGTTCGTAGGCCTTTTCTTCCGTTATTTCATCGAAGTTAACGTAGTCACTTACTAGAATCTTATCAAACCAGTAAAAACTAGCTTTCCATCCACCATCAAATACATACATAGTATCAACATCAAATTTGAGTACTTTAGGATTTTCAGTTGTAGTCACATAGTATGCTTTCACTTAAATCACCTTATTTCGATTTATTTCTTCTAAAAGGCGCTTGTAGTTAATTTATTGGGTGTTAAAAACTCTACTTCGAGCCCCGATAAGGCACCGTCAATCTTTTTATCTAGCAGTACCGATTGCTTGTCTCCAAAACCGAAATTTCTAATTTTATAAACAAAGTCTCCAATTTTTAAAAAATCACCGGGAGTCGCCATAACGGGGGCCTCTGATAGAACCACAACAGAACCAATCGGAGATTGGTAGATGCCTTCAATTTTCATTATGTTACCAACCTCTTCAATATTGATTCCAAATATCTTATGGGTATATTATACTCCTTTCTACCGTGAATAAAAAGAGCAAATCTTATTGATTCGCATAAGAGAGCTATAAGGCAAGCTTCTTTTTTGTCTAAGCCATGATGGTTTGTAATTTTTCATGTTTCATATTTTTAAAACTCCTTTATTTGTTATTATCTGTAATCTGCTCCAAGCGTTCGATACGTTCTTCTAGATCCTCTAATTCCAGCCCTTTATACGCTTTATCAAGTACTAGCTGGGCAGCGTTTATCTTGGCGTATGGGCTAGCTTGGGGGTTATCTAGAATTTGCTCTAGTTCTTGGGTTGCTTTTAGTGCTAAAAACTGTAGGCGTGCGGTTGTTTGCTTCATAATCTCCCGTCGCATCTTCTTGTAGGCCTCACTAAATACTTCGTTACGAAGATAGTTTCTTCCGGTCTTTGGAGATATGCCAGCGGTACGGCATGCTTGATTGACCGTTGGCTCCGATAGAAGAGCGAGTAAAAACTTCTCCTGACGGGCTGTTAGGTTGGACATAGTATCACCTAGAAGCCCGCTAGCTTCGCTACTTCGTCACCGCTAATCAAAGCAATTTGGCCATTGGATCTAGTAGTGGCAAATTCGCCACCAAAACCTAACTCTAGTTCTAAGGCCTCTTTTTCTGCTTTGAGTGTTCTATATCCTGAATCAGATTCTGCTTTAAAATCTCTTTCCATTAAGAGAGCATCCATGTATTCCCCAAGACCTTTATCCCTTAGAACCTTCTCTAAAAACAGTTCAGTATACTCGCTATGAGGAGCACGAAGTGTTTCTGCTGCGTATTCTTTCAAAGTTGCTGTTGGCATCAACTCGACCTTAAGCGTCAGCTCTTGACGGTCTAGCAACTCCTCAATGGTCGGTTTTCTAGGTACAATCTCTTTACTTTTCTCTTGGAATTTACGCATTTCGTCAGAGAACTTGATAATCTTATCTTTCACTGCCTGAATGGTCTCAACCTTTAATTCTGCGCACTCCTTTTGGAACTCTTTCCGCAAGTATTCTTTGTCATATACGCCTCTGGCATTATTATTACGGTATTTTTCAATAAGATTCTGTGTTTTTGTTACTAATTGTTGCATTGTTTTTCCTCCTTAACATCATCAATAAAAATTATGGTATTTGGTCCTAGTTTCTTTAGATCCGATTCTGTGGGCTCGTGGTCAAAGAAAACTACTTCACGGATCTCGCCGCCCCTGGCATTCTCCAACTTCTCGAGCCTCCTAATGAGTCGACTCATGGCAATATACCTCCTGTTCTCTGTATTGATACCACACCAGGGCCGTATAATGCCCGTTACGGTGTGCAATCAGCTTAGGCGCCTTGGGGTTGCATACGCACGGCTCGCGTTTGAATTCAGCTAATTCTTCCATGATGCCTTTTTTACTGTCGCTGTATAAAAGCCTGATTCGCTTTTGCATCTTCATATTCACCTCGATTCATTCGTTCGTTATGGACTTCTGTAACTTTATCGGCCCATTCTTTTGATTCCTGATAGAGTTTTCCCCTTATTGCTAATAGCTGCGCCAGGGTGTGCTGCTTATACTTCCATAGCTTCGGTTTGGGCATTTGCTAACCTCATTTCTAGCAAGGTTTCAGCCAAGGCTTTTACTGCTCGCTTCTCAAGAAACGATACTTCTTGGCGGGTAATTCCTAAGATCTCAGCCATTTCCGGGTGAGTGCCACACTTTACGCACCAGTTACGTCTTATACCCAGTGGCAACTTTCGGTGGTGTGATCTAGGGTGACCTAGATAGCGCGGTCTATATTCTCCCATAGTGAAGTACTTCAGATAGAGTAAGCGCCCAAGGTCTTGAGGCATCTGCTTGAGGGCAGCCATGAATTCCTGGAGCTCTGCTAATTCGTCCGGTGTGGCCTGATGCTTTAACTTAGAAATTAGATACATACGGCATAGGTATAAGTTAGTAACGCTTACCATGCACTCACCTTTAATTAAAAATACTGGCTTCATATTGCAAACAACTCCTTCAATTCGTTTTCCATTCCCTCAATATCTACCATGGACGCGTTGCTCATCTCATCGGAAGGGATTACCCCTAAGACGTGGCCGGTCATATAGAATTCTATTTCTTGAATATAGTCGTACACTCGCATCATTAAAGGGGATGCCCCGTATTCAGCCAATAACTCGTGTTTGAGGGCAGTTACCTCTAAGACGGTAAATTCATCGGTGAATAACCGGAGCCTTGTTCTAGCCCGCTCTAGCCGGGTAGATATAATAGATTCATCGGTTAGTATCTCCACAATGGCTTTCTCTGGCGAGAGGGCTCGCTGTACGTCCGCAAATTCGCCTTGAAGGCCGCATCCAGTGAAAGATTTGGCAGCATAGTAGTGTGAAGAGACGGCTCTTAAGGCAAGCTCTAGCGACTCAATGCGCTGCGGAAGTGCCAGGTAATACTCTATTAGACTTTTAACTTCATCCATCTAACCCCCCCTGGGTATATAAAAAGGACGCATAACAGATATACACTCTGCGTATTATTCTCCTTTGTATTCGTGTTTGGTATGTTCAAGTGCCCCGTAAGGTGGCTTTTGTACTGTGTAATGTAAGCCGTTCTCTATCCGCTTATGGAAGACCATGCCCCGGCTTACCAGGTATTCCTCTATGAGTTTCTCGACGTCGACCCACACAGTGGATAACTTTCCTTCATCTACCTCAATCGTGATGTTCCGTCTTGGCATCCGATCGCCTCCTTTCTGTTCAGAATCGTTTTATACTCCACATTCAAAGGGCTTTAATCGGGAGCACCAAAAACGTTGATACAATAATGTTTGTAGCGTTCTTCCAGTTCATCCAGATTGTTTTCACTTTGTTTATTTTTCTTAATTCTTGTACTTTTATCTCCTATATACCTATATATTCTATATTTCTCTAATAATATAAAATAATCTGGATGAAAAGGATGAAAGGGTATAAAGGTTGATTTATCAGTTTTTCTAGTCATCCTGATTATTTGGATGAATTAGGATGAATCAGGATGAGTTTCTGGGCCGTCGGTTTTCGATACAGTCCAGTTCATTCCTGTAATAGGATGATCTCGCATCTCTGGGGGTAAGTGTAGAGTATCTGAATGACTGAAGTAAGCCTTACGATGCTCGTATTTATTGCCAGTTAACTTATTAAGTCCGGTCACAACTCCCCTTGCCAAGTGATAAGGCACCTTCTCCTTAGATCTCATCTCTTCGAGAAACTCACCATAGGAATAACGGATAAAATTCATCGGAACTAATGCCAGCTCGTGGTAACCAGACTCGATATACACACTCTCTAGGTAGGCCTCTAGATAGTCGTTTTCCTTCCGGTATTCGGCCAAGGCGTCTTGGGCAGCTTGTGGGTGGATGAAACTATCAAACTTCAATCTGATAGCCTTAGAGAGGACATATTCAAGCACTTTCGGGTCTTCCATGTACTTATCCTTAATCTTCTTATCCTCTGCTTTGCCGTTGAAGTCAGCATTGAATGGGATAATCAGCATCCGTCGATAAAGGCCCTGGGACTTATTCCGCATTCTAGGCATCTCGTTGGCACTGAATAAACAGAAAAGCTTAAAGGCTATGTCATAGGCTGGCCCCTGTTTGATTTCCACGCCTACAGAGTCCCCTGTTACTACACTCATGAGGTTTGACGCATCATCAATGTAGCCACTACTGATATCGTCCCCGATATTGCACACCTTCCCCATGAGGCGGGCCATATCGAAACGGTGCTTGCTACTATCGAAGTTGTGTGGCTTGAGGGTCGAGACGTTGCTAGGACCGATTAATTGGATCAGCATCTTTTGGAAAGTCCCCTTCCCGTTGTTCCCACCGCCTACTAAGAACCCCATCTTGCCCCGCGTGTGGTTCGGGTTCAATGACTCATTGATTACTTGCCATAGGAGCGTGATAACTTCTTCATCGTCGCATGCTATTGTTTTTAGCCAGGCGTCAAAGTCAAAGTATTTAGGGCACTGCGCATCCGGTTTGAAGTTCGTCGCTATCTTACTGGTAATAGCATACTCTGGGCTAAATGGCAGTAAGGTATCAGTACTCAACTGATAAATGCCGTTATTAACGGGAATTAGGTCACTATTTTGGAGAGTAGGCACTAGCGGCACTTTTGTTCTGAGTTGGGCTATAACGTTTTTCCATTGGGCAGTATTATGTCGCCATTCAATACACTGGATAAGCTCCTGAATCAAGGTATCACTGGCTACGTAAACGCCTGTATCGAAGTTATAAATATACAGAGGGGCAGTATCTTTTTCAGTACCAATTAAACGGAAATGGCAGTATTGCTTGAGTTTATCGGCCACAATAGCCGCGTGCATCGGTGCGGGTAGTTTTACTTCCCCTTTACTGTTTACAGTGGAATTCTCCGCTCGCCAGGTATTGCCCACCTGGGCCAGGATCTTCTTAAGCGCGGCTATTGAAGTAATCGACGCTTTGAGGTTTACCATCCGGACCCGTTCAATAAAGGTCATGGTCCCCTCATTCACCGCATCATTCCGATAGATAGCATCTTGTAACTGGGCTACATTGTTGGCTTCATAGGCATGGTTTCCCTTGGCCAGCCATACCGCATAGTTATAGGCCTGGTCCTGGGTCAACTCCCCTACCTGGAGACTCTTCAAGAGAGAATACCGGAGGGCAGACCAATTGCTTTCGCTATCTAGGTTCTTGCTATCGTTTTGAATGTACTGGCGGACTTCCTCGTCATAATCGGCGGTTTTAGTTACGCCAGGAGCCACACCCTGGGATACAGGCATTACCTTAGCCGGCTGGACAAAATTTAAGGCTATTGGCTGCTCTACTGGCTTAACTGGATAAGGCTTGCCCATGGCTATGATGCGGGCCTCGTGTTGGTTGTCTTCAGTTGAAACCGGAAGTCCCTGGAGTTGGGACCATGTTCCGCTTGAATGGTCGTAAGGGAAATCTAATTTGTCAGCTAATTCTTTAAGGACTTGTGCATATTCAACTTCATTTGCCGGACGCTCCAGTGCAACTACCAATCGATAGCGTGGCTTATTATCTGTATAACTAATTGTGGGGTAAACGATATGGCTATACTCTCCTAGGAGCCAACCTATACGGCCCTTGAACTCTTCTTTTGATACTGTTAAATCGTCATAATCGAGGAAAGCCAAGGTTCGGCTCTTGAGGCTTTTATTATTTCGAACTATGCGGCCATCAGGCCCCGGCTCAATTTCTCCAGCTATTGCGTATTCGGCGTTTTTTTGCTTAAACTCTTCCTTTGACCCTACTTGCATTGGCGCCTGGTAGTTAGCAATGAAGGTGAAATCATTTTCAGCATCCGAGGGCTCTAACTTGTTTGTTCTAATCCCGATACTTTTATAGATCATCTACTCACCTCCCAGAGGGCCTAAGGCTTGCTCTAAGCGTTCCAATTGCTTAGGTTGGGGAATAGTTGTCCCTGATAGATAACGCCCGATAGAGGATAAACTAACGCCACTAATCGAGGCGAGGGCTTCCCGGTCTAGCTTCTTCTTTCGCATCATCGTCTCAAGTCGGGTGCTGAATGCCTCTAAGCGAACCTCCTGGTCGGTTAGTTCTACTTGGATGCCTTGTAGCTCGTTGATACATGCCTTAATCATGAAGTTACCAGGCTGTAAGGTCAGAGCTTCAATTACTTGATTGAGTCGTTCGCTTGTTTTCATGGTAGGCCTCCTTAGATTTTTAGCTCGCCTGTAGCCGCGTATTTAACGCCCTTATAGAAGCCGTTAATAAATCGTTCCTGGCTCGTGTGGCCTAGTAGATCGTCGGTGAGGTCGTCTAGCTCATCTGAACCTTGTTCTTTTATGAGGCGACTATAACAAGATCTAAGACTTACTGATTTTTCATCATTAAGGGCATAAGTTTCTTCCTCACTCTCCCAAAACAGATTGGCTAGTTCCTCGCGACTTACAGATTCACATGATTCAATGTCAAGTAACTGGTCCGTTAAACCGTCTAGGCGATCAATTAGGGCGTTAGTCGTTTCGTGGAGGGTATCTAGCAAGCTAATAACTCTTTCTCTTGGAAGATTGATAGTATCGGCACCCCAGAGTGCTTGGCTTTGTAACTTCAGAATGCTTTGGATAGCGTCGATTTCTTTAATTGGGTTCATAATAGTTTACCTCTTTCGGTTTAGTATAATTTGTGGTAGAATAAAGCCAGTAGGTTGCTATGAACAACGGTCTACCAATCGTATTATCATAGCCTTTTGAGTTTAGGAACGGTGGGGTTCCTAAGCTCTTTTTTTTATGTCTGTGGGAGGACTATTTTTTATTTGATAGGTCTACTGGCGGTGTTTTTCAATGTATGCGTATAACTCTGCTTTCTTAATATAGAGCTTGCCTTCTACTTGATATGTAGGGAGCCCGTTTGCTATCCAGTTCTTGAGAGTACCCCTAGAAACTGCTAGGAAGCTCTCCGTGATTTCGTTGATTGTCAGGAAGTCCCGCATCATTCCAGAATCTTGCCGCGCTTGGTCGATGGCTTGGCGGTAGATAGTCCTCAATGATGCGCTTAGCTCCTGGTTAAACTCCTCAGATATCTGTAAGCTTAAGGTTGTCATGGCGTCACCTCCTTCATAGTTTTACGGAATTCAAATCTGTTAATTTGGGAATTTATCATTTAAAATTCCGCAAACAAACTCTTCCCTCACCTATTAACACGTAGTAAAACGTAGTAATTAGATTAAAAAAATATATCTTCTAGTGTAACTGTAGAGTCTTTTTGTCTGACTAGATCTAGAAAAATTCGCATCTCACTAGGTCTAAACTCCGTGATACCTCGTTCCTTCTTCGAGTATCCATCAGTTGAAAGTTCCAGCTTTTTCGCCATTTCTGCTTGATTCATACCCAAGGCTTTTCGGTAAGAAACAATCTTTCTGACTTCCATGTTAGTACCTCCTTCTTATAATTTATGGCTTAATAATACCACGTAGTAAAACGTAGTGCAAAAGTTATTTCGTAAAAAAACGTAGAAAGGTCTTTTTTCAGTATAGAAAACGTGTTATTATATAGAAAACAAATCATACGAAAGGATATGGAGATATGGAAGCAGATAAGAAATCTGTAGGAGTAAGAATAAAAAGAATTCGCCAGGAAAAGGGACTATCTATGGAACAGTTTGGGGCGTTGATTGATTCCCCGGCTGTTAAATCAGGCATTATTTCTAGATGGGAAACTGGAGTATCTTTGCCAAATGCCAAGCGACTAAAGAATATAGCTGATTTAGGTAACACTACAGTAGAAGAATTACTTCACGGCCAGAAGATATCTAGCAAACAGGTACGGTCTATGTTGCTGCACGGGGTGCTAGAACACCCCCTAAAGAATAGACTCGCTTCTTTCATAGAAGAGTCTATCGAAGATTATGAAAAGGTATGTATATTAAATTTTGATAAGGTTCTTTACTTTAGAAAGCTATTAGGGCGTCTAAATATATATATTCCTAATGATGAAACAAATGATCTATTTTATCAAACTAAAAAGAAGCAAGACAACACTATATCAAACTTGGTTAGTATGATTCAGGAAGATCTAAAGCAGCATTTGCAAAATACCGGCGATGAAGAAAATAGTCCTCTGTTTTCGATGATTACGTCTTTCCTCAACAAAGAAGACGAGGTGCTGAATATATTCCTTGATTATATAATCACTGTAGGCGAGAATTTAGCAAAGCAAGACCCAACCGCCCTTAGTTTTGTAATAACTAATAAAATCGGAGCCCTTATCGATGGCCTGAATTCATTTCTTAAGAAACAAGATTACGATGGTGTGGCTATCCAGCAATACGGCGCATATATAGACCCATCTATCCTTATAGAGACTATGGATTATCAAACCTACAAAGAGATGCAACAGCAACTAGTCGACGTGATAAATTTCGTGGATGATAGATTTAAAAGAGGAAGCTAGCTTACGGTGAAAAGGTTTCTCCGCATCATACCAGTTCCTGGAATAAATTTTATTATCCACACCCCAGGGAGTAGCCAATCTCTACTGGGGTGACCTTTCTTTAACCGTCTGTGGGAGGACAAGCGAGAAAGGAAACTGATATGATATGGCGACCTACACACCATACGACAAACAAGGCGCTAAGCTGTGGCGCGTGACGGCATACCTGGGGATGGACTCAGTAACCGGAAAGCAGCGCAACATGAAAAAAGGTGGCTTCAAGACAAAAAAAGAAGCCCAGCTCTACTATAATCAAGTAAAGCTAGACTTTGAGAATGGGACCCTAGATCAGGAAAATAAGAGCCTGACCTATGGCCAAGTATATCAGGAGTGGTTAGAGGTCTACCGGAAGACGGTCAAAGAAAGTACTTGTTTCAAGACTGAGTACCTCTTCAAGCAGCATATTCTGCCTGTGCTAGGAGAACTCAAGGTACAAAAGATTACGAGTGCCTACCTCCAGAAGCAACTGAACCGATGGTATGAACGCTTTGGTCAGTACAAGAAGGTCTTTAATTATGCCTGTACCGTCCTCCAATATGCCGTGGTTCAAGGCTATATGCGGGATAACCCCAAGCAACGGGTCACTATGCCTAAAATTCCGCTTGATTACGGCCACGAGAGCGAGAGTTTAGCCTTTTATACTAGGGAGCAATTACAGACGCTCCTAGGCGTCCTGGATGGGCAATGGTTGGCCTTTTTCCGTCTATTGGCATTCTCTGGGATGCGTCGAGGAGAGGCGCTGGCTCTTACCTGGAACGATATTAGCTTCAAGGATAACACCGTTAGCATATCCAAGACCTTGACCCAGGGGCACGAACGGCGGCTTATTGTACTTCCTCCAAAGACTAAGACCAGTAACCGCATCATCACCCTAGATCCAAAAACGATGGCCATTCTAAAGTCCTGGAAGATAGAACAAGCTAAGCTCCTCCTTGCCATGGGCCACAATGCCACACGCCAAGGGCAACTAATATTCTGTAAGGTGAGTTCTAATAGCTTCCTAGACTTAGCCGCCCCTAGAAACCGGCTTTATGATGCGTGCAAAAAGAACGCCCTCCCCTTTATCAAGGTTCACGGCTTTCGGCATACGCACTGTAGTTTGCTATTTGATGCTGGCGTACCTCTAAAGGACGTCAAGGAACGGTTAGGTCATTCGGATATCCAAACGACGATGAATATCTATACACATGTTACCCAGGATAGCCGGGATAAATCGGCCCAACTGTTCGCAAAATACGTAAATTTCTAGTAAATCTAAACCAAACTCTAAACCACTTGAGAGGATGACAAAAAGAAAACACCTTAGAAACGCCCGTCTCAAGCTGTTTCTAAGGTGCATATCAAAAATTCTAACGGAGACGGTGGGATTCGAACCCACGTGCCGGTTGCCCGACAAAATGATTTCGAGTCATTCCCGTTACGGCCTCTTCGGTACGTCTCCGGAACAAGCTTATTATAGCACCGGAATTATTAGTCTGCAAGGCTTGACAAAGCCTCCTTTTATCCCTATGCTTAGGAGGTTAGAACCCTAATCTAGAAGAAGGAGGTTAAGGCAAGAAGGGCGCTGACACCAACTAACACCAGAGTAAGAAAAGAAGCGTTAAGTGATAGCGAGATGGAATGTTGCTCCTATACGAAAAAATGCTGGACATTTTGCGGTTTCTTTTCTGCATTCGCTGCATTTAATTGGTTCTGTCAGTTAAATGAAGCAGCTCGCTAAATTAAGGAGATGCTATTAAAATGGAAAATCAAGTATACCGTCGCAAAGGCGCCGTCACCACCCTACAGCTAACTACCCTGGCCATCTTGTTGGCTATCCGCTTCGCCTTGGATTACCTACCAGAAATCGATTTAGGCGTTACCAAAATGGGTTTTGGCTTTGTGGGGGCTGCCTTGACTGGCGCAATTGCCGGCCCAATCCCTGCCATGATTCTTGGCGCCGCCCACGATATTCTCAAATTCGCCCTGGGTGGTGCTAAAGGTGTCTACTTCCCCGGTTACACCCTAACGGCCATTGTCGGCGGACTCATCTATGGACTTGGCCTTCACCGCCAAACTAAGACCCCTCTGCGAATCTTCCTGACTGTCTTGGCTGTCACCCTCATCTGTAACTTGGGACTTAATACCCTCTGGACCATGATGGTTCAGCAAAAAGCTATCATGGCTATCTTGCCAGTGCGTTTCTACAAAAATATGGCTTCCCTAGTGGTCAATTCAGTCGTCCTTTATGTCCTCTTCAATAACGAGCCAATCAAACGGCTGATTGAACAGATTCAATTTCCTAGCCTTTTGAGTAGAAAATAAAACTAGCCAAGACAGCACTCCTGTCTTGGCTTTTTTCTTCCTTGAGCGTATAATCAAGGTCAAAGAAAGGAGGCTTACCCATGAAAGCCATTGGAACCCAAACTCTCATCACAGAAGACCTCATTTTACGACGATTTGAATTATCAGATGCGCCTGCCATGTTCAGCAACTGGGCGGGCCGTCCTGACAATGTCACCTACCTGACCTGGCCAGCTCATGCCGACTTAGATGTCACTCAAGCCACCCTAGAGCGTTGGATAGCTTCCTATCAAGACGGAGATTCCTTTAAATGGGCCATCACTCTCAAATCCCAGCCTGACCAAGTCATTGGCGATATTAGTGCCCTCGACTATGTGCCTGCCACCAATTCCATGACCATAGGCTATGTCTTAGGACGAGATTACTGGGGCAAAGGCTACATGACCCAAGCCCTCATTGCGGTCAGCCGTTTCCTCTTGCAAGAAGCAGACCTCAATCGACTTAGTACCACCCATGACACTGCCAATCCTGGATCTGGACGCGTCATGCAAAAGGCGGGCTTCCACTTTGAAGGCATCCTACGCCAAGCCGGGCACAACAACCAAGGCATTGTGGATATCGCCCACTATAGCCTGCTCAAATCTGATTTATAGACAGACAAAAAATCCCATTATATCATATATGATATAATGGGATTTTTAATTTACCCCGTGTACCCATAAAAAAAAGAGACTGGCAAGGCCAGTCTCATTCGCTATTAAGCGTTCAGTTTGCGTTCTTGTTCAACTGCAGCTTGAGCTAAGATGTTGAGGTAGTTCCAAGGACGGTCAAAGACAGGTTGGAAGAAGAAGTCAACATAAGCCAAGTCTTCAATGGTCATCTTGTTTTGGATAGCCAAGGACAAGGTGTTAGCAGAAGCGGTACAGTCGTATTTAGACATTACTTGCCCACCTACGATACGGTTGGTCCCTACTTCGTAAACTAACTTCATGTAGATTTTCTCGTTTGTTGGCATGAATTCTGGACGGTAGTTGTCCACCACGTATACTGAACGAGTATCTAAACCGAAGTGCTTAGCAGAGCCTTCGTTAACCCCAGTTGAGCCAATGTTCCAACCGAAGAGGTGGAGACCAGAAGTTGATTGAGTCCCACGGTAACGAACTTTGTCGCCTGCGATGTTCTTACCAACCAAAGCACCCATACGCACAGCGTTAGTTGCTAATGGAATGTAAGCATGACCGCCATTAGGGTTGTAGTTAACCGCACAAGAGTCACCCGCTGCAAAAACATCTGGATGGCTAGTCTTCATGTAGTCGTCAACAATGATAGCACCGTTAGGCATAGTTTCAACTTGGTCTTTAACTAAGTCAGTGTTTGGACGGAAACCTACACAGAGGATTACCATGTCAGCTTCGTATTCGCCACCAGTGGTTACCACTTTCTTCACGACGCCGTTTTCACCTTTGAAGCCTTGAACCATTTCGTTAAGGCGTACTTCAACGCCACGGTTACGCAAGTCTTCTTCTAAGACATCCGTGAATTCTGGGTCTAAGTACTTGTTCAAGATACGGTCTAAACCGTCAAGCAAGGTAACGTCTTTACCTTCTAAGTTGAAGGCTTCAACGAGTTCAATCCCGATGTAACCCCCACCGATGACTACCACTTTTTGCTTGTCAGTCTTCTTAGCGAAGATTTCTTTAGCTTGGTTGTAGTTCTTGCAGAGTTGAACGTTTTCTAAGTCTAAACCTTCTAATGGTGGGATGATTGGCCAAGAACCAGTCGTTACCACTAACTTGTCATAAGTTTCTTCGAATTCTTCACCAGTTTTGAGGTTTTTAACGCGTAAGGTCTTGGCTTTCAAGTCAGCCTCTAAAACATCGTGTTCCATGTTGACTTTAGCACCTAAAGAAGCTAATTCTTCTGGGCTTGAGTAGAAGAGCCCTTGAGGATCTTTCACAACCCCACCGACGTATAAAGCAATCCCACAAGACAAGAAGGATACGTTGTCATTACGTTCGTAAACAACAACTTCCGCTTCTGGGTGATCATTTAAAATAGTTTTAACAGATGCTGTTCCTGCATGAGTACAGCCAACTACTACTACTTTCATATTTTTTCTTCCTCCTTAAGATATTGCTTAGCAACAGATATATAATACCACATAAACAGCAAAAAAGGTAGCCTTTTAAGCTCTTTAAAGCAAGTTTTTTGAGCGTTTACATCCCTGATTTAACAAGACTCTTATCCACCTTGCTTTCACAAAGTTTTTCATTTTACCCTGTCCACTAGAAAAAGTGTCTTTTTCTATCTTTTTCCGGCAAAAGATTGAAATTTAGGCCAAAATTCTGTATAATATAATAAGATAATTAAATCACAAAAGGAGATGTCAGTTCACATGCGTAAAAAATTATCTATCCTTTTCGCAGCTTTGTTCTTGGTCTTTGCTAGCCTCGGTCATACCTTATCTGTCTTGGCCCAAGAATCTTCCAAGCCCGATACAACTTCAGGGGCGTCCGAGAAAAAATATACGGACCCAGCTGAACTCAAGGAAAGCTATGACGTAATCGTTGTCGGTTCCGGTGGTGGCGGTATGGCCGCAGCAATCGCAGCCCATGACGCTGGAGCCAACGTTGTAATTTTCGAAAAAATGCCAATCGTGGGTGGGAATACTAGTAAGTCTTCTGCTGGGATGAACGCCAGCGAAACCAAATTCCAAAAGGAAGCTGGCATTGAAGACTCTAACGACAAGTTCTACGAAGAAACCTTCAAGGGCGGGAAAGAAAAGAACGATCCAGAATTGCTTCGCTTCTTAGTAGATCACTCTGCTAGCGCCATTGATTGGTTAGACTCTATGAACATTAAGCTAGATAACTTAACCACTACCGGTGGGATGAGCGTTAAGCGTACACACCGTCCATCAGATGGTTCTGCAATTGGGGGCTACTTAGTAGAAGGCCTCTACGCTAACGTAACTGAGCGTAAGATTCCAACCTTCGTTAACTCTGATGTAACAGAAATTACGGAAGAAAATGGCTCTGTTTCTGGCGTTAAAGTGACCGTTGAAGGCCAAGAAAAAACTATCAAATCTAAGGCTGTTGTCTTAGCTACAGGTGGTTTCGGGGCTAACTTAGACATGGTCAGCCAACTTAAGCCAGAACTCAAAGGCTTTGTTACAACTAACCAAGAAGGTTCCCAAGGGGACGGTATCAAGATGGCCGAAAAATTGGGCGCACAAACCGTTGATATGGATCAAATCCAAATCCACCCTTCTGTTGAACAAAAGACTTCTTACTTAATCACTGAAGCCGTTCGTGGTGAAGGTGCGATCTTAATCAACCAAGAAGGTAAACGTTTCTTCAACGAATTAGAAACCCGTGATAAGGTTTCTGCTGCCATTATCGGCCAAGAAGGAAAAGCAGCTTACGTAGTCTTCGACGAAGCCCTTAAGGGACGCGTTAAAGCCATCAACCAATACGAATCTAAAGGCTTAGTGGTCAAAGGTGACACCATTGAAGGCTTGGCTAAGGAAATTGGTGTGGACCCAGCTAACCTAAAAGCTAGCCTGGAAACTTGGAACAAAGCTGTTGCTGATAAGAAGGACGACGAATTCGGCCGGACTACCGGGATGGACAATGACTTGTCACAAGCCCCTTACTACGCAATTAAAATCGCACCAGGGATTCACCACACCATGGGTGGTCTCAAGATTAACACTAACGCGCAAGTCCTCAACAAGGAAAACCAACCAATCAAAGGTTTGTACGCTTCTGGTGAAGTAACTGGTGGGGTTCACGGCGCTAACCGTATCGGTGGTAACGCCGTTGCCGACATCATTATCTTCGGCCGTCAAGCAGGTGAGCAATCTGCTGCCTTTGTCAAAGAATAAGGCCAGCTCACACCTCCCTTTTGGGAGGTGTTTTTGTATGGTTAGAAGCTACCAAATTGGCCTGTTTTTTTCGTGGTTTCGGGTCATCTTTTTTCCGCAAGCAAACATTTTTATGATATAATTAATAAAAATTCGTCAGTACAAATTTTAAGGGGGCTATCATTATCGAAAAGTTACTTTCCAAGACGCACAAGCGTCAACTCCAGTTATTAAATATCCTCCACGCTTCCGATAACGCCCTGCCATTAGACCAACTGGCTGAGACCCTCGACTGCTCTACCCGTATCTTGAAGGAAGACCTTCAGCAAATCGCCAGTAATCTGCCACAGTATGAGATTTCAGTCCAGCCTGATGGCGCTAAAATGGTCAATCGCTTCACGGTCGACATCAACCTAGCCTACCAATTTTATCTAGCTAACTCTGTCCACTTCCAAGTTTTAGAATACCTCTTCTTCCACCCCCAAACTGAAATGGAAGAAGTCCTAGAGCACTTTTTCATGAGTTACCCTACCTTCTACCGAACCATTCGTCGCATTAACCGCTGGTTTAATGGCCTCTATAATATTCAGGTATCTACCAAACCGCTGGCCATCACGGGTAATGAGAATGAGATTCGCTTCTTCTTTGGCCAGTACTTCGCTGAGCGCTATCCCTCAACTACTTGGCCTTTTGAAGATATTAAAGAATCACATATAGACAAATTCGTGGCCACCTTCATCAAGATTCTTGATCGGCCATTGGATTTCTCCCTCTACTATCTGATTAAGCGCGCAACCATTATCAATATCAAGCGTCACCACTTCAAATGGGACCTTCCCCTTCACAAAACTAATGTCTCAAGTCGTTTTGCCCAAGCCTTGGCGCAAAAAGCGGACCAAGAATTCGTTCGGTCCTTATCTGACTATGTGGGAGAGCCTTTGGGAGATATCGTGCTGTCTAACCTACTCTACCCATTCTTGCGAGAAGATTACTTCTATACTTTTGAAGATATGCTCGTGGCTTCTCGTCTACACGCCTCAATCCACACTTCCTTGATTCAGACTCAGCTTATGATTGAGAATATCCGTCAGCATTTCGATCTCGAAATCACCAACCCAGAAGTTCTGACCATCCTCTTCCATAATGCGTCCTCTGTCGAATGCTATGAAGTATTTGCTAAGTCACAAATTTTCCGACGTCGCGCTACATGGATGAGTCATCTCTATGCTGATTTTCCTGATTTTTACGATTTCCTTGAGAAAGCCGTTATCCAATACAGACAAGCAAATAAGCTACACACAAGTCCTGAAATTATCCGATACTTAATCTATACTATCTTCTCTACATGGTCTGAATTAATCCCTCAGCTCATGACATGTCAGAAGAAGATTAGAGTGGGTATCTTCAGTAGCATTAACTCCTCTCATTCCTTAATGATCCGAGACCTCTTGACTTGTTCATGTTCACAGCAACTAGAATTTCATGCACCCCAGGTCCTCTATCAAAATGTCCACGAGATTATACGTTCTGAATATGATGTCATTCTCAGTAATGTGCCTATTCCGCAATTACAATCTAAATTATTCATCAATATCAATGCCATTTCCATTGAAACACTGATTGAACGACTTAATAATATTGGCAATGAGCTTGCTCAGTGCCCTCAAGAAAGTTAATAAATAGCCGGAAGACATAAGTCCTCCGGCTATTTTGTTATATAAAAGAAAGCTGGGATAAACCCAGCTTTCTAATTAATCGATTAGTCGATTTCTACACGGTTTTCTTTCAAGTGCCAGATATCGCGGTTGTATTCTGCAATGGTCCGGTCAGATGAGAAGAAGCCAGCCTTAGCAATGTTAATCAAGGCTTTCTTGTTCCATTCAGTACGGTTTTCGTAGTCAGCCAACATCTTTTCCTTAACTTGGATGTATTCTTCCAAGTCAATTAAGGTCATGAACCAGTCTTTGCTGATTAATTCATGATGTAGACGGTTGAGGCGTTCCTCGTTCCCTGCTGCTAACATCTTATCGCTCACGATGAAGTCAACTAATGGACGAATCGCGTCATGCTCGTAGTAGTCACGCGCTACATAACCTTGAGTTTCGTAGAGCTTGATGATTTCATCACTGTGCTTACCGAAGATGTAGATATTGTCATCACCAACTAATTCGTGGATTTCCACGTTAGCCCCATCTTCAGTCCCTAAGGTCAAGGCCCCGTTCAACATGAACTTCATGTTACCAGTACCACTTGCTTCCTTAGAAGCCAAGGAGATTTGCTCAGAAATGTTACATGCTGGAATCAAGTATTGAGCACGTTCTACGTTATAGTTCTCAATCATTACCAATTGTAAGTGTGGACTTACTTCTGGATCATTGGCAATTACCTCAGACAAGGTCAAGATTAAGTGAATAACATCTTGCGCAATTGTATAAGCTGGTGCAGCCTTCCCACCGAAGAAAACAGTCAATGGGGTTGCTGGAATGTTGCCGGCTTTAATATCTAAGTACTTGTTAATCACGTAAAGAGCGTTCATTTGTTGACGTTTGTACTCGTGCATACGCTTGATTTGGATGTCAAAAATAGAGTTCTCGTTAATGTCTACGCCTTGTACTTCCTTGAGGTAGTGTTTGAGGCGGAGCTTGTTATTGAACTTGATAGACTCTAACTTATCTAAGACTGCTTGGTCGTTGACATAGTTGAGTAAGCCTTCTAACTCAGCAGTGTGGTGCCATTGACGGCCAATCAAGGAGTCAATGTAGTCAGACAATTCCTTGTTAGCGTCCATGATCCAACGACGGAAGGTAATCCCGTTGGTCTTGTTGTTGAATTTCTCTGGGTAGATTTCATAGAAGGCACGCAATTCTGACTTCTTCAAGATGTCTGTATGCAGTGCCGCAACCCCGTTTACAGAGAAGCCGTAGTGGATTGACAAGTGAGCCATGTGAACACGGTCAAATTGGTCGATGATTTGTACTGCGTCGTTATCTGGGAATTGTGCCTTAATACGAGCATCCAAGTTACGGATAATGGCCATCACGTTAGGAATTACTTCTTCCAAGAAGGATACAGGCCATTTTTCTAAGGCTTCAGCCAAGATTGTGTGGTTGGTGAAGGCAGTCATTGAACGAACGATTTCTACTGCTTCATCGAACTCAATCCCGCGTTCGCCTAAGAGACGAATCATTTCTGGGATAACTAAGGCTGGGTGAGTATCGTTGATTTGGATCACTGCGTAGTCTGCCAAGTCGTGTAAATTGCTGCCCTTAGCGACTGCTTCTTCCAAGATCAATTGAGCCCCGTTAGATACCATGAAGTATTGTTGGTAAATACGTAATACTTCACCTGCGTGATCAGAGTCATCTGGGTAGAGGAAGAGGGTTAAGTTCTTCTCGATGTCGTGTTTGTCAAAGGAAATGCCATCTTCAATAATGTCAGAAGTCACGCTGTCTAAGTCGAAGAGACGGAGACGGTTACGCTTAGTTTGTTTGTAACCTAATACGTCGATATCATAAAGGGTAGAATGCAAGGAGAACTTGCGGAAAGGAACAGTATAAGCCTTCTTGCTTTTGATAGTCCAGTCATCGCCAGTCAACCAAGCATCTGGAATAGTCGTTTGTTGGTTGTCTTTGAATACTTGACGGAAGAGCCCGAAGTGGTAGTTCAAACCAACCCCGTCCCCGTTAATCCCTAATTTGGTGATAGAGTCAACGAAGCAGGCAGCCAAACGACCCAAGCCCCCGTTACCTAATGAAGGTTCATTTTCAGCTTGTTCGATATCCATGATAGATTTGCCGTGAGCTTGTAACTCAGCGTTCACTTCATCGTAGATACCTAAGTTCAAGAGGTTGTTGCTCAAAAGTTTCCCGATTAAGAACTCTGCAGAGAAGTAGTAGAGTTTTTTCTTGTCATCGTGAGTTGGTAATTCGCGAGATTTGTCACGCGTAATATCTAAAAGGGCTTTGTAAAGTTCTGCATCGTTACAAGCATCAATTGATTTATTGAAAAGCTTCTTAGTATAGTTTTCTAAAATAGTCATTGTTAACTCCTTATTTCGATTAGGCCTTTGGCCGCATTAAAGATTCTGATTGATAGACAAGCAAGCAATCGGTGTTAGAAGAAATCTCCTAACACCGGCCACACTTATTTATGGGTCTTGCTGGGTATTACTTAGTTGTAGGCTTTTTGGCCTTTTTAACTTCAGTAGTCTTAGTTGACTTAGTCTCTTCCGCTACTTCAGCCTCTTCACTTGCTACTTTGAAGGCAGGATTCAAACGGCAGTAGGTAGTTGTCAACTCCAATAATTCTTCCGCTAATTGGTCAGTCAGAGCATCTGACTTCATACGCCATTTCCAGTTGTTACCTAAGGTAGATGGCACGTTCATACGCGCTTCGTTACCTAAGTTCAACAAGTCTTGCATGGTGTAGATTGCCATCTTGCTGACAGCAGCAGCAATCCCGCGGTTGAGGGCATGAGAAACTGTTTCATTTTCCCCACGTCTCATGTAGGCATTGAAGAATTCACGTGATGCCTCATCAGCTGAGTCTTGGAACCAGCCTAAACCAGTTTCGTTATCGTGGGTTCCCACATAACATACAGAATTATAGACGTAATTGTGAGGTAAATCAACTGAATCCCCTCCGCCAAAACCAAATTGCATGATCTTCATACCTGGGAAGCCGGTTTCATCCCGCATATCAATTACTTCCTGGGTCATAAAGCCTAAATCTTCAGCAATAATCTTAACATCGCCTAATTCCTTGCGAATAGCACGGAAGAGGTCGCTACCTGGGCCTTTGACCCATTCACCATTGATAGCAGTGGTGTCGCCAAATGGAATTTCCCAGTAGGACTCGAAGCCACGGAAGTGGTCAATCCGGACTACATCGTAGAGCTTGAAGCTTTCCTTAAGGCGAGTAATCCACCAAGCATAACCGTCAGCCTTCATAGCGTCCCAGTTATAGATTGGGTTACCCCAGAGCTGGCCGTCGGCGGTAAAGGCATCTGGTGGGCATCCAGCCACAACACTTGGTTGGTGATCTTCAGATGTCTTGAAGTAATGTGGGGTCATCCACATTTCAACACTATCCGCTGCAACATAGATTGGCATGTCCCCAATAATCTCAATGTGTTGAGCATTGGCATATTTCTTAAGTGCTTGCCATTGGATGTTGAAGAAGTATTGCACTACACGGTGGTAGGTCAAGACATCCGCTAATTGTTGACGCAAATGAACGATGGTCGCTTCATCGCGCAAGGTAGCTTTTGGATCCCATTGGAACCATGGCTTGAGATCATAATGCTCCTTGATTGCCATGTATTCACAGTAAGGCTCCAACCATTCATAGTTGTCCGCCAAGAATTGTTGGTAGTCCTTCTTGTCAGCTTTAGCCAAGAAGTTAGCGACTGCCTTCTCCAAGATTGGACGACGTTCTGTATAGACCTTGGCATAGTCCACATATTCTGGATGGTCACCGAAGTCTACCCCAGCATAATCAGCTTCTGTCAGCCAGCCCGCTTCAACTAGGAGATCCAAGTCGATGAAGTGAGTGTTGCCGGCAAAGGCAGAGAATGATTGGTAAGGGGAGTCTCCATAAGACGTGGTCCCTAGAGGCAAAATTTGCCAGTATTGTTGGCCTGTTTTTGCCAGGAAATCGACAAAATCATAGGCTGATTGCCCGAAAGACCCAATCCCAAACTTAGATGGGAGAGATGATATATGAAGGAGTACGCCACTCGTACGTTGCATACCCAAACCTCCTTTGCATATTTTCTTTTTTTTGACAACTCTAATTATACGCAAACGGTTTGCAAGTGCAATCCCTTTCTCTGATGTTCTCGGTATCAGAATATCAGTCATTAGAACTGGTTTCAGAACTTACAAGCAAATCCCTTGTTTCCTAGTCATATCAGGCTTAAAATGAGTCTAAAGACCATTACTTTGAGGAGGATTTTTCATGACACACCCTACCCTATTTTTTAGTGACAAGTGCCCCGATACCCAACCTTTTGTAGCGGGACTTGAAGCTCGTGGCATCCGCTATGATGCTGTCAATATTACGAACTCCATGCGGGAACTTAAGGCCTTCCTACAGCTTCGCGATAGTCGCCCTGAATTCCAAGCGGTTAAGGATGGCGCTAGAGTTGGGGTTCCTGTCTTGCTTAAGGAAGATGGCAGCCTTCATTTTAGCTTAGACAGCCTTTAAGCTAGTCCTATATCAAAAAAGAAACTGGGACTTAGGTCCTGGTTTTTTTAGTGTTTGCCATAGTAACGGCGGTGGCCGTCGATTTTATCTAAGACAAAGCCTGCTTCCTGGCTTTGGCGTGGTACTTGATAGTCCGCTTCTTGTGGCAAGCGCTGAGAAAAAATCCGCTCGTAGTCTTGGACTGCTAGGGCTTGTCGGCGCTCCAGGTGTGCCTTCAAGGCAGCCAGATCCAAAGCCTCTCTAAAGCCTTCTTGTAGTGTCCCAGAGAAGAGTTCGGCGACCGCGCCTGAACCATAGGAGAAGAGTCCCAGGCTGTCCCCTGCCGCTAAATCCTCTACTTGCGTCAAATAGGACAGGAGGCTGAGATAGAGGGAGCCGGTGTAAATATTGCCCACCTGACGCCCCAAACGCGTAGCCGGTTCATAGGCTGCTTGCCAACGCTCAATCAGACTGGCATCCAGGCTTCCTTTTTGCGCTAAGGCATCCAAGGCCTTCTTGCCCATCTTGGTAAATGGCAGGTGGAAGACCACATTGCGCCAGTTTTCAGGCGACAAACCTGCTTGTTTGGCTGACGCCATGACCTGACAGAAGCAATCTTGGTAGAGTTCAGTCGAGAATTTGCCATCTACTAGCGCCACGTCAGAATAAGATGGACGCCAGAAATCAAATTGGTTATCAGTATAAGAAATAGATTGACTATCCAAGGCCAAAATCCGCGGATTAGCAGAGATGAGGAGGGCTACTGCCCCAGCTCCTTGCGTAGGCTCACCTGGCGTACCGAGACCGTAGCGGGCGATGTCGGTGGCCACCACTAGTACCTTACGGTCTGGTCGTAGGCGAACGTAGTCACAGGCCGAATGGAGGCCTGCTGTCGCCCCGTAGCAGGCTTGCTTGATCTCATAGGCCTTACAATAGGGTTGTAAATCCAATAATTCGTGTAAGTAGCTAGCTACTGACTTGGAATAGTCAAAAGCCGATTCAGTCCCTACAATGACTTGGTCAATAGCTAAACGGTCATGCTCATCTAAGATGCTAGCGGCCGCATTGGCCGCCATCGCGACCACATCTTGATCTAGGGGTGGCACGGCCATCTTGTCTTGGCCGATACCAATCGTGTATTTACTTGGCTCAACGCCACGGGCTTGAGCTAATTCGGTCATTTCAATATAGTATTGGGGCACATAGAGCCCGATTTTGTCTATACCGACAGTTACGGTCATCTTTTATCACCTATATTCCTAATTTGTCACGCTTATTGTACCACGAAAAAGGCGCCTTTAACTTAAAGGCGCGCTAACTTAATAAATTTTTTAACTTCCCTCTTGGCTGCGTAGCTGGGCTAAGAGCTGTTCAGCTAAAGCACGGTTCATGGCAGGAGTCTGACGCAAGGCCTTAACTAGGGCAGGCACTTCCTCTAGACTGGCACCCACTTGAAGGGCCAAGGACCGGGCTTGCAAGGCCATATGACCCTTTTGAATGCCGTCAGTCACTAGGGCTCTCAAGGCAGCAAAGTTCTGGGCTAGGCCGACTGCTGCAATGATTTGGGCCAGCTCACGGGCATTGGGCTTGCCTAAGATAGCTAGGGCCAATTGGGCCGTTGGATGGACAGCTAGGGTCCCGCCAACGGTCGCAAGGGACAAGGGCAGGGTTAATTCCCCTTCTAGTCTTGCTTGGTCAGGGGAAAGGGTCCATTGACTGAGGCCCCGATATTGACCATCCCGAGCCGCATGGGCGTGGACACCGGCTTCCACCGCTCGCCAGTCATTACCGGTGGCAAGTAAGACCGCATCTACCCCATTCATAATGCCCTTATTATGAGTCACCGCCCGACGTGGATCCAACTGGGCCACGCGACTGGCCTGACTCAAACGTTTGGCCAAAGTCAAGGCCTGCTCTGGATTGGCGTGAAGCTGGGAGACGGGCAGGCTAACCTGGGCTTTGACTAGGAGCTTGTCGCCATGGTTAGAAAGAATCCGCAGAAGGGCTTGCCCCCCCAGGCTGGCTTCAACTTCAGGCGCAAGGGCCTCTAGGACCGTATTCATGACATTGGCGCCCATGGCGTCACAGGGATCCAAGCTCAAATAGACACAGAGAAAATCGCCCTGATCATCCCCGTAGCTATCGGCCCATAAATCGCAAGGGCCGCCACCACGGGCTACCATGCTAGGACAGGCTGCCCGAGCTAGGTCCAGCCAGTGGTCTTTATGCGCCGAAACTTGCTCAAGCCCGCTAGCCAGGTCTTCAATATCGGTTAGCACAATCTGTCCAATTAGTTGGCGACTTAAGACCTGAGACTGGATATTGCCCAGGCGTTTGCCCCCGTTGCTGGCTGCAGCCACCACGCTAGGCTCTTCAATAGCCATTGGCACCACATAGTCCCGACCATTAATTTTGAAGGTTGGAGCCAGACCAAAAGGCAGACTATAATTGCCCACATAGTTCTCAATCAACTGGTTGGCCACTGACTCTGGCAAGGCCAGGGCTGTTTCCAGGGCTTGGGCTTGCCCTTCCTCTTCCAAATAAGTCGCCAAAATGTCCCGGCGCTGGCTGATTTCTTTCTGATAGAAAGCTCCAAAATCTGCTGGCATCTTAGATCCTCCTCAAGACGTATTCTACCTCCTTAGTATAGCATGTCCCACGCCACTTGGGAACGCGGGACTTTTGCAAAAAGCTAGCGACCGTGCTATACTACAGCCATTAAGTAGGAGGAATATTCCATGACTCAGAAGCTCATCCAGGATCGCTATCAGGCGGTCTTAGACCGTATCCAAAAACATAGCCCAGAAGGCAAGGCCCCTCAGCTAATTGCCGTCAGCAAGACAGTGGGCGCCGACCAAATTCAAGCCCTCTATGATTTAGGCCAACGGCATTTTGGCGAGAATCGCTATCCTGCCCTCTTAGAAAAGCAGGCCGCCCTAGCCCAAACTGCTCCAGACATTGTCTGGCACTTCATCGGCAGGATCCAAACCCGCCAGGTCAAGGAGTTTATCAATCAAATTGACTATCTCCATGCCCTAGACCGCTTTGACTTAGCCAAGGAAATTCAAAAGCGGGCCGACCACCCTATCAAGTGCTTCCTCCAGGTCAATGTATCGGGCGAAGAGAGCAAGACAGGCTATGAGCCCGAGCAAGTCTTTGCGGCCATCGAGCAGCTAGCTCCTTACGATAAGATTGAAATCGTGGGCCTGATGACCATGGCGCCAGCCGATGCCCTAGAAGGCGAGCTCCACTTCTTCTTCAAGACTCTCAAACATCTCCAACTCCTAGTCCAAGAAGCCGGCTATCCTCACGCTCCTTGTAGTGAGCTCAGCATGGGCATGAGTCAAGACTATAGCATCGCCACCGAGGAAGGTGCTAGCTTCCTGCGTGTGGGCAGTGCCCTTTTCGCGCCTGAAGGCTATTAATTTATGCTATCAAGAAAAGACCCCTGAAGCCAGGATTCCAAATGGCTTCAGAGGCTTATTTTATTGTTTTTAACGTTGACGGGCTGCCTTAAGGTCAGACAGTTTCACCACTAGGCGACCATCTTGGGTATAGCAGAAGTTGCGTACCTTGCTGGCATCAGCCATGACTTCAATGAGACGGTCGCGGTAAGGCTCAGCCAACTCGTCGAAGAGGAACTCATCATCAGACAGTTGCAATTGTTGACGTTGGGCCTCAATTTGTCCTTGGGTCCAGAGTTGATAGCTACGACTTGGCAAATTGCCTTGGAATTTGCGTTTTTCGATCCGGTAGACGTAACGATCATCATCATAGGTGATTTCCAAGGCCCCGGTATTAGTCCGCGTCTCCTTGACATCCCGATGGTGTTCCTTGTGGATGCGCCACCAGGTGTAAATAGCATTGAGGGCTTCTTCCTCTGTTAGGTAGGAACCATGCTCCTTGCGGGCATCTGTATAGCGGTCTACCCAATAGTTCGTGTACACAACTTTTTCCATATGAGAACCTCCTTGTTAAGCGTTTCCATAATCTTATTATAGCATAGCCTTATGAAATAGCAATGAAAAAGCCGACTACTTTGCAAGTGATTGCTAGTAGTCGGCTATGGTCTTATGGCTTGACTTCTTGAATAGAAAATTGGTTACCCTGTAAATCCAGGGCCTTGCCGGTCAGAATTTGAGCCACTAAACGCGTGACCGTGGTCTTATCATATAGGACCTTAATAGAAGATGGCTCTTCTACTATTTCCACATTCTTAAACTCAAAGTAACGCGGTGTGATGTCTTGGTCATGGTCACTATGCTCGACATAGTCCAGCCTTTCCTGGCTGGCCTCCTGCTTCTTACTTGGATCAGCCAAGGAAACCCTTTGGGGATTCTGGGTCAGCTGGTAAAAATCATCGAGCACTTGGTCGGTCTGACTGTCGCGGTTAAAGCGATAGGTCTCTGGCAGATAGAGTCGTACCGTCGTGTCCTTGATTTCAATGGCTACTAGACTGCTGTCGGACCTATCATTACGGAAGACCACTTGGCGCGGACTGGCAGCCACCGAGGTCCAAGTGACCAAGCTAAGTAAAATAGCTAGAAAAGGAATGAGAAATTGTTTGAGTGCTTTCATAATTGTCTACCTCCTTTTAGTTAATTGAACAGTTTTTAACCCTTGCTGAGATTTGGCGGAGTAAGATTCCCTTTCACAATACAACAACTTTACTTCATTAGAGTTTAAAGCCGATAAATAGTGCATGAACAAGGTTAATGATGCTATAGAATTAATATGTTGTTATCCCCTCCTCAATTTCTCTCAACAAGGATTTTGCTGCATTTAAAGCCAATTTTTTCTCCTCAATTTCGAATAACATGACAGAACGTTGACAAGACAGTAAGGCGCTATCAAGTAACCCTAATTCATTCCATGCATATGCCTGATAAAAATAGGCTTCGCCTAACAAGAATAATTTTTGGCCCTTCACTAATAAATCAACTGTTTTCGTGGCATAATCTAAGCACATTACATTATTATCGAGGTACATATATAATCGTGCTAAATTGATTAGAACCTTGGCTACAAACTCCGGCCCCAAAAATTCATAATAATGCTGTTCTAGCCCTTCTAGGGTAACTTTGGCAGCTTGGTAGTCTTTAATTTCCATTTGGACAATAGCCTTGGAATTGAGTGCTAGATAATATATACGCTGAGACTGTTTCTCTTTGGCAATCAACTCATCAAATTCTTCTAGTGCACGAGGGGCATCTTTTTCAAGATGAAATGCTAGGATGGCGTGGACCCACTTATAGGTTAGGACATCATCGTAAGATGCCGTTTCTAAATTCATCTTATCCAAGAGAAAGGCCAAGGTCTGATAGTCTTGCCGATACAAAAGGGTCTGAATCTGGTCTTGTGACAGTTGGTTAGTGACCTGTGTTTCAAGATTGAATAGCGCCAAGATATCCTCCATTGGCATTTCTAGCTTCTTAGCCAACTTAAAGAAAAGGTCAACAGACGGTAGAGATTCCCCTTTTTCAATCTTACTGATAACTGTCTGTGTACAAATACCTGTCGCCAACTCTTTTTGAGTCCATTGCTTTTGTTTACGGTACTGAAACATCATCTGAGCAATCCGCTCCTTGATATCCAACTTATCCCCCTCCTTTCTACAATCATATTATACATCGTAACACTTTCGGAATCAAGAGAAAACTATAGTGTTTATATAAAATTTATCCTTTAGGAGAGTGACTGCTCTCTCTAAAATAAAAGGAGGTTGAGACCTGTGTCTCAACCTCCACTATTCTTATTCAACTGTAACGGATTTAGCCAAGTTACGTGGTTTGTCCACGTCTAGGCCACGGCCTAGGGCAGTATAGTAAGCAATCAATTGAGTCACTACCACCATCGCCAGCGGGCTCAATAATTTGGTTACATTTGGTACCACGAAGAAGTCATCTTCTTTGGCTACTTCTTGGCTTGCAATCACGACGGCTTGGGCGCCACGCGCCTTAACTTCTTCCACGTTACCGCGAGTATGAGCGGCTACGCTTGGATCACTGATTAAGGCCAAGACTGGAGTCCCTTCCTCAATCAAGGCAATGGTCCCGTGCTTCAATTCACCCGCTGCAAAGGCTTCGGTCTGAATATAGGTAATTTCCTTGAGCTTGAGGGCAGCTTCCATGGACACATAATAGTCCAAGAGACGGCCGATATAGAAGGCATTGCGAGGTTCCATCAAGTTGGCGTTACACCATGCTTCAAGCTGGTCTTTCTCTGCCAAGATAGATTCCATGGCGCTAGCCACTAGGCTCAGCTCATGTGCCATGTCGAAGTCTGTTTCCTTACCTAAGTGGCGGGCTAGGCAGTCTGCCAAGATGGCCATGACCGCGATTTGGGCAGTATAAGCCTTGGTAGAGGCTACTGCGATTTCCGGCCCTGCGTGTAGCAAGAGGGTATGGCTTGCTTCACGAGATAAGGTCGAACCCTTAACGTTGGTAATGGTCAAGGATGGGTAGCCCAACTCATTGACACGAACCAAGGCCTGACGGCTGTCTGCCGTTTCCCCAGACTGGGTCAAGAAGATAAAGAGTGGTTTGCTGCTAAAGATTGGCAGGTCATAGGCAAATTCGCTGGCTAAGAGAACATCGACTGGTTTGCCAGCCATCTTCTCAATCAAGTTCTTGCCGACCCAACCTGCATGATAGCTGGTCCCGCAGGCCACCACATAGAGACGGTCCGCTTCTGTTAAGGCAGCCAAAAGATCTTCAGACACGTGGAAATGGCCCTTGTCGCCTTGGTATTCTTGAATCAGACGACGCATAACGGTTGGTTGCTCGTCGATTTCTTTGATCATGTAGTAAGGGTAAGCGCCCTTCTCTAAATCTGCCGCGTCTAATTCTGCTTTGAAGGCAGCACGCTCTACCACTTGACCTGAGTAGGTTTCGATGGTCACAGCAGATGGGGTCAAGGTCACGAATTCCTTGTCCTTGATTTCAAGGTAGTCAGCAGTTAAATGGATAGTTGCCATGGCATCTGAAGCAATCAGGTTGTAGCCTTGGCCTAAGCCTACTAAGAGCGGTGATTTATTCTTAGCTGCATAGAGGGTATCTGGAGTCTCGCTATCGATTAAACCGAAGGCGTAAGAACCGTGAATCAAGCTCAGGGCTTTCTTGAAGGCTTCCTTACCAGACAAGCCATCTTTTAAGGCAAAATGCTCGATCAATTGAACCACGACTTCTGTGTCAGTATCAGACTTGAAGTCGACGTCTTGCAGATAGTTAGCCTTAAGGTCAGCAAAGTTCTCAATCACACCATTGTGCACTAAGGCAAAGCGACCACTAGCGGATAAATGTGGGTGGGCATTGTATTGGGTAGCTGGCCCGTGGGTAGCCCAACGGGTGTGACCAATCCCAACGGTGGCAGGTAAATCAAAATCCACAATTTCCTTGAGTTGAGCAATGCGCCCTACTTCCTTGAAGAAGCCCACGGTCTCATTGTTGCGCACAAAGATACCTGCTGAATCATAACCACGATACTCTAACTTTTCTAGGCCGGTAATCAAGGTTTCTTGAACCTTGCCCGCGCCGATCATTCCTACTACTCCACACATGGGGGTAACAACTCCTTTATTATCATAAATTAAGTTGCTTTTAGGTGCTTAGACAGAGTCTCTGTCCTGGGATTTACATCCCCAGTTTTATGCTCTCTCTTGTGGACTGCACGGCCCCGGGTCATCCGCCGAAAATTCGATAAACCCGCTCCTCGTCCCCTTCTCATGTGAAGGGCTGGCGCTATCCATTGGTCTACAACTATCCTCCTTGACTTTGAATTTTCTAAAAGCTCCTTATACTTTACTATAAAGTATTTGTAATGTCAAAAATTCTCAACTCCTGATTGCACCGGGCTTGAGCGCACTTAAAAGCTCAAGCTGGCAAAATTTATAGGCAAATATACATTTGTTATATAAGGGCATTTTCATAAAGGCTCCATGCAGAATCCCTTTAAATCAGCCTTCTGGGCTAAAAACACGAACATTCTTGTGAAATTGGCCCGACTATGTGAAATCCAGCCAAATTACCCCGTAAAAAAGTCGCGCTCAAACCCTATTTATAGGTGTAACCTATAAATAGGCAAGGCCAGTCAAACTAGGGCCTAGCACAAGCAAAGGCCCGCCCCCAAATCCGAAAGATTTGGGGCTGAATACCAAACAAAAGAAGAGGCTGGGAGTTTTCCCAGCCTCTTCTTTAATCAATTGGCATCACGATTAATCAGTTATGCTTAGATTTACGTCGATGAGTCAGTTGACAATACCGCTCATACCAGATATCCACGAATTCTGGTGCGAAGGGACCTTTCTTCTCTTCGATCCAGCGGACCAGTTCTTGGATATTATATTTGAGGATACGATCGATTTCTTCCGGATAGCGGTATCGCTTGCTGTGGAGCTCGTACTCGTCCAAGTCCAGCAGCCGCTTTTCCCCATCAGGAAATACCTTAATATCTAAATCATAGTCGATATACTTGAGCGCCTCATTATCAATTAGATAAGGAGAAGCCAAGTTACAGTAATAAGTAACGCCGCGTTTGCGAATCATGGCTACAATATTAAACCAGAAGTGCTGGTGATAATAGAGCAAGGCTGCTTCCCGGGTTACCCAGCGACGACCGTCCGATTCCGTTACTAAAGTATGATCGTTACACCCAATGATGGATTGATCGCTGGTCTTCAATACCATGGTATCGCGCCAGGTCCGATGCAAAGACCCATCATGCTTATAACTTTTAATCGTGATGAACTCGCCTTCCTTGGGTTGTTTCATCACTGAACCTACTTTCCGTTCCAAATTGAACCGGTACTTCGACCGTTAACCAATACTCCGATATTATAGCACAATTTCACCTATTATGCTAAGGCTTTATGCAGTCTTGGCAAATTTTTCTGAAAAGTCTTAGACTTCTTCTTGCATTTGGTAGTAAAGTTGGCGCTTGGCCATGAGTTGGTCGTGAGTCCCTTGCTCTACAATGGCCCCATGATTCATGACAATAATCAGGTCCGCGCTGCGAATGGTAGCCAAGCGGTGGGCAATGACAAAGCTGGTCCGACCAGCCATGAGTTGGTTGAAGGCTTCTTGGACCTTGAGCTCTGTATAAGCGTCGATGGACGAGGTCGCCTCATCCAGCAATAAGACCTTAGGTGGCTTAATGAAAATTCGAGCCAAGGCTAGTAGTTGGGCCTGACCTTGCGACAGTCCCCCACCCTGTCCTGACAGGATAGTGTCATAGCCCTGAGGCAGGAGTTCAATAAAGTGATGGGCCTTAGCCGCCTTAGCCGCAGCGACTACCTCCTGGCGACTAGCATCTGGTCGGCCAAAAGCAATATTGTCATGGACCGTCCCAGTGAAGAGCCAGGTTTCCTGGGGCACCAAGCCAAGTTGATCGCGCCAAGATTGTCGTCTATAGGTCCTAATAGCTTGACCGTCTAACTCAATGGCCCCAGAGCTTGGCTCATAGTAGCGCATGAGCAGGTTAATCATGGTGGATTTACCGGCCCCAGTTGGCCCCACCACGGCCACCATACTGCCAGGCGGCACATGTAGGTTGAAGTCTTGGATTAGGGGCTGGGCTGGGTCATAGGAGAAGTCCATGTCGACAAAGTCAACAGCGCCTTGAACCTGGTCTCCTGCTAGGTCAAGCGTGGCACTTTCAACTAAGCTTGGCAAATCCAGAATTTGGTAGAGACGTTCGGCACAGGCAATGGCACCCTGAAGTTCCGATAAGACGGAGGAGATATCATTGAAGGGTTTGGTGTACTGGGTGGCATAGGCCAGAAAAGTCACCAATTCCCCTACCGTAAACTGGCCACCCACTACCCGACTAGCCCCCACCCCAATTAAGAGGGCATAAATCAAGGCATTGACGAAGCGGGTCATAGGATTGACCGTCGAAGAATAGAAGGTAGCCCCCAAGCTTGCCTGGCTATAGGCCTGGTTCAAGGTTTGGAACTCGTCAGCTAGGAATTCCTGGGCATCTAGTTCCTGCAGCAAGGTCATTTGGCGAATGGTCTCCTCTACCCGCTGAGCCTGGTCACTCCGGGTCTGAGCTTGATCCCGATAGCGATGATAGCTTTGTTTGGCGATAAAACGGGCAATGAAGAGGGAGACTGGGGTTAGAATGACCACCAAGCCAAAGAGAACCAGGTCCATGCCCGCCATGAGATAGAGGGTCACGCCAATCGTGAAGAGGCCACTCATGAGTTGAGTGAAGAGCATCATCAGGCCATCCGTTAATTGCTCCAAGTCGTTAGTCAGACGGCTGACCAAGTCTCCCAGGCCAAAGCCATCAAGGGCAGGCACCGGGCTAACTTGAAGCTGGGCCATGACCTTTTGCCTTAGCCCTGCCATATGTCCATAGACCAGTTGATTGTAGAGCCAAGGATTGAGCCATTGGAAGGCAATAGTTAGGCCAATAAGAACTAACATTTGGACCAGTAAATCTTGCAAGACTCCTTGCTGCCCTGTCCCGACCCAGTCAATGGCTCGACCAATCAGAACGGGTAAATAGAGGACGAGACCGGCCTGGACCAAGGTGGATAGCAAGGCTAGGAACATGAGCCATGGTCGACTAGCCAAGCCTTTAAGTAGGCGTTTCATGACTTGACCTTGTGTCATTGGCGGTCACCTCCCTGGCTTTGGGTCTGGACTAGCGTCCGGTAGTAAGGATTGGATTGGGCTAATTCTTGGGCCGGCCCATATCCTGTAGCCTGGCCATCTTCTAAGACCAAGATTTGGTCAGCAAAACGCAAGGCATTTAAGCGCTGCGAAACCATGATGACCATGAGGTCAGGCCGCGCCGCCTTTAGGCCGGACAGGAGGCGACTTTCGGTAGCATAGTCCAGGGCTGAAGTCGCATCATCAAGGATCAGGCCTTTTTTGGCCTTGAGTAAGGCTCGGGCCACGGTCAGTCTTTGCCGTTGGCCACCTGAGAAATTACGACCAAAGGCCGTGACTTGGGCATCCAGCCCACCCTTTTCGGCAACAAAGTCGTCTGCTTGAGCCAGGGCCAAGGCCTGCCATAAGTCCTGGTCACTGGCCTTGTCTTGGGCCAAGAGCAGATTGGAGCGAATGGTCCCTTTGAAGAGTTGGGCTTGTTGAGGCACCCAGGCTAAATCTTCAGCGTCAGGCCCCGCCAGGCTACCCTGGTCAGCTGGTAAGATACCCAGCAGGAGTTTGATTAGGCTAGTCTTACCTGCCCCGGTTACCCCGGTCAAGCCTAGCCACTGGCCTTCTTGAAGCTGCAAGCTGACCTGATTAATCGTTGGCATGGGACTGCCTGGGTAGGTGTAGGTCAGAGACTGAGCCCGCCAGATTGAATCAGAGCTTGCCCCTGTCACTTGGCAGCTTGCTTTCTGGTCTGAAAGCTCTTCTGGCATAGCTAGGACTGCTTGAATTCTTTGAGCGCTAATCCAGGCCTTGTTGAGGTTTCCTAGGACAATGGTTGTTTTAATCAACTCGCCTAAAATCAAGGTCAGATAGTTGACCAGAGCCACCAGCGCCCCTTTGGCTAGCAATCCTTGGCCCAGAGCCCAGTCCCCTTGCCAGAGGACTAAGACTGTGGTGACATTGACTACTAGGTAAGTTAGGGGATTAGTAAGAGCCGCTAGGAAGCCGGTCTTTAATTGATGGCCAAGCAAGTTTTGATTAACCTGTTCATAAGTAGACAAATAGCCATCTACCTGATTAAAACTCCGGATGACCCGATAACCCGCCATACCTTCTTGCGTGACTTGGACTACCCGGTCAGTAGCTTGGCGAATCTTGACATAACCAGGCGCTGTCAGCCCCATCAAGACCGCCAAAATCAGATAAAGAGCCAGAATCATGACTAAGAGATAGCTGGCCAACTGGGCATTGAATTGCCAGGCCATATAGGCAGCCCCGAAAACAATAAAAGGTGACCGCAGGAAGAGGCGGAAGAAGATATTAAGCCCGGTCTGCACTTGATAGGTGTCATTGGTCACTCGCGTAATCAGACTGGATTCCCCTAGACTCTGACGCTGGGACTCGGGCAGGCGACTAATCTTTTGATAGAGGGCCTGGGTCAATTGCTGGGTATAGCCAATGGCCGCCTTGGCAGAAAAATACTGAGCCGTAATAGCCATGAGGACACCCGCCAGGGCCAGCCCCAACAAGAAGACAATGGATCCCCAAATAGCACCGTCACCCGTCAAGATGCGGTCAATAATCTGGGCCACTACCAAGGGTACCGCTAATTCAAGTAGGGCTTCCGCCAACTTAAGCAATGGCCCCAAAAGGGCGACCCCGCGGTAGCCCTTAAAAAAAGACCATAAGGATTTCATCGGACGACCTCCCTTTCATGAACTAGGACTTGCATGAGTTTTTCCTGCAAGGTAGACAGAGGTAGCTGGCCAACAGCCTCTGGTGCCACCCAGCACCAGCCTTCTCGGAG
This sequence comes from uncultured Abiotrophia sp., assembly GCF_938010525.1. Taxonomy (GTDB): domain Bacteria; phylum Bacillota; class Bacilli; order Lactobacillales; family Aerococcaceae; genus Abiotrophia. Next base: position 44,878 of record NZ_CALLVK010000010.1, read on the forward strand.
GGGACTGCTTGTATCCAGCCGCAAGCCTACCAACTGCACCTGCCAAATTCGGTGGCTGAAGACATGTTTGACTTGCCCTAGGGCTGGACTGACCACTTGGCAATTTATGGAGCTATCCCCCTCTACCAAGGCATCTTCCCTTAGCCAATCTAAGACTGGCTCAGTCAATTCGGCCGCCGTCACTTCTTCATAGACCATACTTTGTTCCAGCATGGGGAAGTGCCAAAGTCCTGTCAGGAGTTCATTCTCCCCATGACGGCGCAGGAGCCAATTGCCTTGGCTATCCACAAGAAAGTAGGCGGTCAAATCGTGCCGGGTTTGTTTGACTTTTTTGCTCTTGACCGGATATTGGTCAGAATCCCCAACCTGATAGGAAGCATCATAGGTCGCCAAGGGATGATTGTCTGGCCGGGGATTGCTTGGCGTCATGACGCAGGCTCCCAAATCCATCATGGCCTGGTTAAAATCTCCCGGCCGATCTGGGTCAATCAAAATATCCAGAATTTCCATAAAGACCTTACGACTTTTAGGCAGGGCAATGTCGTCTTTAAGACGGAAGAGACGGGCTACAATTCGAAAGAGGTTGCCGTCCAGGGCCGGCGCCACCCGACCAAAGGCCATGGAGGCGATGGCAGCTGCCGTATAGGGGCCAATGCCTTTGAGACTTAAGAGGCTGTCAACTTGGTCAGGCATCCGACCGCCAAAGTCAGCCATAACTTGTTGGGCAGCCGCCTGCATATTGCGGACACGGCTATAATAGCCTAGTCCCTGCCAGAGATTGAGCAAGGTTTCTTCTGGCGCTTGAGCCAAGTCGGCCACTGTGGGCAAGGCCGCCATAAACCGTTGGTAATAGGGAATAACAGTAGCCACCTGGGTTTGTTGCAACATAATCTCGCTGACCCAGATGGCATAGGGATCCTGACTCTTACGCCAGGGCAAATCACGCTTATTTTTATCGTACCAGGCTAGGAGGTCTTTCCGAAAGGCCTGGACTCGGGCCTGGTCCCAAGCTACCATAGCTTGAGGCCAGCTACTTCTAGAATTAGTCATATATAGAGCTTCCTTCCTACTCACATTCTCATTTATTATAACCAAAAAAAGCCCGGGAACCAAGTTCAATCACTTGTTTCCCGGCAAGGAAGAGCTTTAGTTAAAATGGCGGGTTACCACCTGCAGACGGTCTGCTAAGAAACCTGATACCACTGCTTTGAGGATATCACCTGGTACAAAGATCAAGGCAGTCGTCACTGCTTTAGTTAAATCCATATGCGCGAATTGCACGAAGCCCCAAATCCCCATGACCGTTACAATTGGAACGGTGATGATGAGGGTTCGCAAAGCATAAGAGACAAAGCTTGGCTTCTTGCCCTTGAAGATAGACAACAAGGTATAGGCAATTGGGAAGGAGAAGAGGTAACCCCCTGCTGGCCCTACAAAAGATGCAAATCCACCGCGACCACCAGCAAATACCGGTAAGCCTACAGCCCCTAGCAATAGGTAGAGTAAGATAATCGCTAAGGCTTGTTTAGGTTTATAGACCAAACCAATCAAGCAGAGGGCAAAAGTCTGCATGGTAATAGGTGCTGGGAAGCCCCACAAGGGGAAGGACAAATAGGAGCAGACGATTAAGACTGCCAAGCCTAAGGCCATGCGGGTTAAGACACGAACATCTTTAAAATCATTGAACATTAGAAAAACTCCTTTATTTAGGGCTAGGGCCCCTAGAATAATAGCTATGTTATGAGTATAGGCAATTCGTCTCTTAATGTCAACCTATCAACAGGGTAAGGTTGACGCAAAAACAAAAAAAGAACAGCTCCCCTAACCATAAGAAAAAGGCTGAGACCTAGATCCCAGCCCTTCCCTACTATGGGTTTTGACTATTGCTTGTGCTATTAGCAGGTTGAAGCTTCAGGTCTTCGCTAAGCGTCTGAATCAGCTTAGGCACCAAATTGAAGGTAACGCTATAGGTTGTTACTTCAGGCGCTGGGTTAGCAGTTTGACCTTGCATTTGTGCCCCTTGAGTTTCTGGGTCGGTTTGCCCTTCTTGCCCCTCTTGGCTGGAGCTTGCAGAATCTACTACTGGTTTCTTTTCAGGAACGGAAATGGTTAGGCTATAGTCATGACCTTGCCAATGTTCCTGGTAGCGACTCTTGTCCAAGGCGAAAGTCTTGATAACATGGTAGGTTTGACCCGGTGCCAATTCCTTACCATAAACTTGGTTGGTTAAGACATAGTCACTATTAATCGGATCCCCATTAATAGTTAAGACTGTATTGCCATCAACTGGCAAGAGTGTCTTCTGTGACTTGTTAGTCACATCATATTCGACGGAAACAATCACGGCCCCATATTTAAAGTTACGGAAGGATTCTTCGTTGTAGCTATTTGGCTGGAAATCACTGACTTCCAAACGCGTAATCGTCACATCGATACCTTCATCACTTTCCTTAAGCTTAGGCTTATCGTCAGCCAAGACCCTCTTAGTCCCCCAGTATTCTGTAGTTAGACGGTCTGGTACATGAGTGGCAGATTCTTTGAGCGATTTAGCCGCTTCATCCTTAGCCGGCAAATACAGCAATTGCTCGTCACCCAAACTATTAACACTAATCCCGGTAATATCAGATTCGCTACGCTTAGGAGAAACTACCTTGATATAGAAGTAACCATCTTCCTGAACACGCTTGACTGAACTAGCACTTAAACCAAAGACCAGGTAGCCAGACACTGTTTGACCGGCATCAATGGTCCCCTTATTGTCAGATAAGGTTTGAGCTAGGTTGCCATCCTCTGCAGGGTAGAGTTGGTAACTTGGCGATACTTCTAAGCTAGCCTCGTTATAGGATAACTTGAGTTCCTCAACCGGATAATGTACGGTTTCTTTGGTCTTGTTGGTGATAGAGACGTGCATGACCACTAGGCCCCCGCCACCTTCTTCAAAGTTGAACTCATTCTCTAATTCTTTGGCAAAACTATTGACCGTGTAGAGTCTCAGCATATCCACTGTCACGGCAAAGTTCTGTTGGTCTGCCTTAAAATCATCATCTGTTTGGTAGAAGGCTTGGGGATTAATTTTTACCTGGCTATTTTGTTTAAGCAATTCTTCTAATTGATTGTAGGCCTCACGGCTAACCGAGGTATCCGCCTCTTGGTAGGAAGAACTAGACTCGGCAGGATCTACCATCTTGACCTGGCCACTGGAAGACGACTCAGTCTGAGCACTGACTAAGAGTGCGCCTTGGCTCAAGCCGGTCGCTAGGGCTAGACCCAATAGGGTCACACGTTTGAATACTTGTTTTACTGACATCCTATCACTACTTTCTTTCATTGCTAGCAAGTTCTTGGCTAGTTTGGTCTGTTGGAGCTTGGATAGCTTCTTTGGGACCATATGCCCCAGAACGCTCACGATATAATTCATAAAACTCACCCACAATTACCTTGATAACGGCGTAACCTGGCACCCCTAGGATGACCCCGACTAAACCGAAGGCCTTACCAGCAGATAAGAGAACAATCAGAATTGTCACCGGATGAATCTTGAGGTTATTACCCAAAACTTGTGGGGCAATAAAACGCCCTTCGATGGTTTGCTCGACCATCATGACAATGGCCACCTTCAAGACCATAACAGGACTGGTAATCAAGGCAATGATAAAGGCCGGAATCACTGCGATGAAGGATCCTAGGAAGGGAATAATATTGAGGAAACCGGACACGACCCCAAGGGCAATAGCATAGTCTAGACCGACAATACTATAACCAATGCAGAACATAATGGCAACGCAGATTGCCACGATAATTTGGCCCCGAATATATTGGGCCACTTGATAGTGCCCTTGATACATCATACGAGACGCCATGGGACGGTGCTTAGTCGGCACGAATTTCAGGATGTAATTGCCCAAATGCTGACCATCTGCCAAGAGATAATAGAGAATAATTGGCACGGTCAAGAGCCCCATAATGACGGAGGTCACTGCCTCAACCAAGGATCCTAAACTACCGAAGGTCGAAGAAGCGAAACGACTCAGTTGCTCAGCCATACTACGGAAATCGAAACCATCTAGGAAGGACTGCAGACGTTGGGTGACTTCCTTATTCTCAGTCAGAAAAGGTGACTGATACAACATATGATAGATTTCATCATAGTATTTAGGCAGGCTACGAGCAAAGCTCAGAATTTGGGTCTGTAAGGTCGGTACAAGAGAGGCAATCCCCCAAGCCGACAATACAATTAAACCAATAAAGATAGCCCAAATGGCCCACTGGCGCTTCATCCCCCGCGCTTCTAGCTTATCCACAAGAGGATATAGCAAATAATAGAGCACCCCTGAGGTAATAATTGGGAAAGCTGCCACATCGATGACCACCCCAATTGGCGCGAAAACATGTGTAATTCTAGTAAAAACCCAAATAATTAATAAAACCAAGAGTAAAATCAGGAGACTGACTACCATCTGGCTATTTAGGAATTGACGGGTGAACCAAGACGACTGGCGTTTTGGTGTGTGTTCTTGCATAGAACTCCCTCCTTGAAATTTCTGTCATCTTATTCTACCATAAGGATAGGTGCCTTGTCTTAGATTTATGCACGGTCAAGGCAATAAAACTCATTCATTAGCGAAAGGACCTGATTTCATGACTGAAACCTATATCCTAGGTGGCTACACCAAGGGGCGCAACCTAGGGATTTCAAGCCTTGACTTGGACCCTGTCACTGGCCATTTAAGCCAGCCACAGCTGATTGCCAAACTCAATCAACCTACTTTTCTAGCCTATGCCAAAGAAACTGCCACCCTCTTGGCCCTTCACCGCGGTGAGGAAGAGAGCGGTTTGGTAGCCTTTAAACGCCAAGGTAAGGACTGGCAGGAAGTCAGCCGCCTACTCAATACCAAAATCCCTGGCTGCCATCTAGCAGTCCATGAAGCTAGTCAGACCGTCTATGTCGCTAATTACCATGAAGGCTCCATTGATAGTTACCATTATGACCAGGCTGTCTTAAGCCCTTTTGAACGCCACGAGCATGTGGGCTCTAGCGTCCACCCTAATCAGGCCAGCGCTCATATCCATTTTGTGGGCTTAAATCCTGAGGGTGACCTGCTCTATGTCTGTGATTTGGGCAGTGACAAAATTTATGTCTATGAAGTAACCCCTAGCTCTGGTGCTCTCAGCTTGGTTCAGACCTTTACTTGTCCACCGGGAACTGGTCCTCGTCACCTAGTCTTTCATCCGAGTCAAAAACTAGTATATGTCATTGGCGAGCTGGCAAATAGCCTTCTAACCCTAGCCCTTGATTCAAGCGGTCATCTTAGCTTGGTCCATCAGCTGGACCTTCTAGATTCTGGATATTTAGAATCTGCCGCTAGTGCTGCCATTCGCATCAGCCAGGATGGTCGTTTTCTCTATACTTCTAGCCGCTTCCATGATGTCATCTGCGCCTTTTCCCTGTCCGACCCTAAGCAGCCTCTTAAAATTCAAGAAATTGCCAGTGGCGGACAGATTCCACGGGACTTCGTCCTAAGCCAAGACCAGACTTATCTCCTTGTGCCCCACCAAGATAGTGACCATATCGCCGTCTTCAGTCGCGATGGTGATAGCGGCCTTGTCAGCTTCATCGAGGCAGAAACCCAGGCGCCTGAATGTGTCTGTATCTATCCTATCTAACTTTGATAATAAAAATAGCATAAAAATCTAGTTATCCGCATAAAAACTGGACTTATCACACTTTATCAAGGTCAAAACCACTCAATTTACTACTAATTTA
>NZ_CALLVK010000011.1:0-50042 GCF_938010525.1 uncultured Abiotrophia sp.
CGAAAATGGCCGACAGCCAGAAACGACGCCAGAGGGCTGCTTGGTGGCTGGCCTTTGCTTGGGCCGCCTGATCCGCCTCTTGCTGGATTTGCGCTTGGCTAGCTCCAGCTTGATCTGCTAGGACCTGGGCTTGATAGCCGGCCTCTGCCACGGTTTGGCAAATTATTTCTTCATTAATAGCGCCTGGCTGGTAGGTCACCGACAGGACTTCAGTGGCCAGATTGACGCTAGCCGCGCTGACTTCTGGCAGGCTGCTGACTGCAGACTCAATATTGGCCGCGCAAGAAGCACAGGACATGCCTGTTAGGGCGAAGTTTTGCGTCACTTGGGGCAGGACCAAATCATAACCGGCCGCCTGGACCGCTGCCTGCAAGTCTAGGGGGCTGACACTCCCTTCTGTCTCCAGGCTGACTTTTTCAGTTGCTAAATTAACTTGTGCTGACTTGACGCCCGTTACGGCCTGCAGGGCTACTTCCACTGCATGGGCACAAGAAGCGCAAGACAAGCCTTGAACCGCATATTCTTGTGACATGGTCATCACCTTCCTTAATCTCATTTTTAGATTACAAGTGTAATCTTCATTTCTAGTATAACACCTTAGATTACATTTGTAAACCCCTCTTTTTTCTCAGACTTAAGACCGATTTTACTCTTTATGCCAGAATATCCCTTGACGCATTATACTATGCGTTGTATAGTATAGGTGTAGAAAGGAAGAACGCCTATGGAAGCTCAACTCAAGCGTGGCCTTTTGGAAGTCTGTGTATTGGCCGCCCTGCGCCAAGAAGACTCCTACGGCTACAAAATTGTCAAAGATGTGTCGGAATACATTCCGATCTCCGAATCCACCCTCTACCCCATCCTCAAGCGACTGGAAGCCAACCAGGCGGTGGCTGCCTACTCGATTGAGCATAAGGGACGTCTACGCAAGTACTACCGCCTGACCCATGTCGGCCACAGTCAAATCCAGAACTTTCTCCAGGACTGGGACGCCGTCATGAAAGCCTACCACTTTATCCTAGGAGATGATCGACATGAATAGATACGACTTCAAACACCAACTAGCCCGGCGCTTGGCTGGCCTACCCGAGGAAGAACTGGCCACCACCCTGTCCTTCTTCGACGAAATGATTGATGACCGCCTAGATGAAGGCATGACCGAGGAGCAAGCCGTAGCGGACTTGGGTGACTTAGATGAAATTGCCAACCGGATTCTAGCGGAAATGTCACCCTTTGAGCGGGTCAAACAAAAACTCAAACCCAAACGCCCTATTTCGGGTGGCCAATGGGTCTTGATTGCCCTGACCTTCCCCATCTGGTTGCCACTTATTATAACGGTCGGCGCTATAGGCTTTGCCTTGGTTTTGGTGATGGCATCCCTACTCTTCGCCTTCTATGTCACGGTCTTTGCCCTTATTTTTGGCGGTGCATTCATAGCGGTGACCAGCCCCTTCACCTCCGGTTTCAACCTGATTAATGCCCTCTTCAACTTCGGGGCAGGTCTTTCCCTAGTCGGTCTAGGTCTCCTATTCTTGCCATGGGCCCAACGCGGCTTCCGCAATCTCAACCATCGACTGCGCTGGATTCACTCTCGTCGCGACTAGACTCACCTAGAAAGGAGCTTATTTATGAAAAACCTGACTAAAATCGCCATTTTACTCATTATCATTGGTCTCTTGTCCATTGGGACGGCCTTCGCCCTATCGGGTGGCGACCTAACCCGCTTCAGTATGGCCGGAACGCCAGAGAACAAGCAATACCAAGCCTCAGCTAGCGATGTGACCGAGTTGGTCGTCAAGGCTTCGATTGCGGATGTGACCGTCACAGGCGCTGACCAATCCGACATCAAGATTGACTATACCGAAGATCGCAGCATCAACTATAACATCAAGCAAGAAGGCTCCCGCCTGATTATGCAATCCAAGGGCCAGTTCTTCTTCTTCAATTTCTGGTCCTTCAACCCCTTCGGTATCTTCAATTCCCACAAGATTAACATTACCCTTCCTAAGGAGCTGGCCGCCAAAGTGGACGTCAGGTCTTCGACTGGGTCCATCACCGTCAGCGACCTTAACCTCAAGGACAACCTCAAACTCGACGACTCGACTGGCGACATCCAGCTAGAAAAGGTTAAGGCTAGCAAGGATATCAACGTCTCTGCCTCAACGGGTAAGATTAGCCTTGACCAGGTTTCCGGCCAAAACTTTGACCTATCTGCTTCAACGGGTGATATCCGCACCAAGCAAACCCAAGCCAGTGGCACGACCTTCAAGGCCAATAGTTCAACTGGGAGCCTGGACATTCAGGATTTGAATGATGTCCCAGACATTGAACTCTCCTCTTCAACGGGTGATATTAAGGCCACGATTCAAGGCAAACGCAAGGACTATCAAATCGACACCAAGACCATGGGCAACAAAACCCAAGAAAACGAAGGCGCCAGCAAGAAAGTCAAGGCCCACTCGTCAACTGGCAATGTTAACGTCCAATTCTCAGAATAATCGAGATAGAAAAAGAGGCCCTAGGGCCTCTTTTTTGTCTACCTGCTTCTGGCTTGGCTGGGCTGGCCACGGCGGCCGCTCTAGGCAAAGCTAGGCCCTTGTGGCGGACCGGCTTCAGCCAGCCTGCGGCTGTCTTCCGCCTTGGCGGTCTATGGTGGCCTATGTCGCTGCGCTCCAAGGCCACTCATACGCCCGCCATCCTAATGCCACAAGGGCTACTTTGCCCTGCAGCCACCTTGCCAAGCTTTGGGGGCTAAATATATGATTATATCCGCTTTTTCAGAAATTCAACTACATTTTGGGTAAAATGTGAAATGCCAATAACCCAGTTGCGCTTCTCAACATAAAACTCAAACCCTTGCTCCGTACTAATAATAGTCTTCTTATACTCTGGATTAGAGAATATTTTGTCTTGGTACTTCTCTCCACCATAAAAAATACAGTCTCTTAAATCCTCATAATCAACATTTTCTTGGTTTTCTAATTTCTCATAGATATCCTTTGCCTTAGCTTCACCTAGTCTAAGCTTTAAATCAAATAAGATTTTACCTAGTGAATACGAAGAAATAGACAAGAAAGAAACTAAAGAAAAAATGGAAGACGCTGTCGCCAAGTTCTTATATTTTAACAGATCATAAAGGTCATGTTGAACACCCTTTAAGATTTCCATTACTAAAGGATTGGATTTTAAGAATGTTATGAACTCGAAGGAGGCACCTGATTTTTCGATTATATCAATCGTAACTTGTCTATATTCATAAACACTAGAATACATATTTTTCATCATATTACCCGGAATATACTGCAATAACAATGAAATTGATAGAGATATTAAAACACCAACCAGCCAAGATCGGTTAGTAATCTTCCTAATAGAATGAAGGGGTAAAATTAAAGTCAACAAAGCATAAAATAAACTTGAATTGATAAGAAAAGTCCCAATACTCTCTACGCTTGAAAGATGTTCAAAATCATTGATACTGAAGAAAATGATTGTAGAAATGAGTGGAACAGAATAATAAAACAAGCTAGGAATATAGAACCTCGAAGACATAATTATCCCAAGAATCAGTATTGTCAATATAATGTATTGCACAATTTCTGGAAACTGGATTTTCACAGTAAATAAAGTCACTATGGATATCAGGAAAATGGTTCCGTAGATTACAGAAAAAATAGCTTGGTCAATCTCTTGGCGACTTTTCAAATCAGTTAAGTACCCTTTTTCAGTGACATAATACAATTTTTTCTCTCTTATAAGTTTATACTTATCTCGTTTGTCATCAATCTCTTCTACTATCTCTTTTCTACACCAATAAAATAATCCTATAATGACTATAAGTGCAAAAAGATGATGAAAGACACTTCCTGGATATAAAATCACAAGTGTAGCAATACCTAAAAATATTGCGGTTGATATTTTTGCGTTTTTGTTCATCCTTACTCTCCTTCGAATTTATTTGCGTTTGAAATATAAATTTAAACAACAAAAATAATCATATTATAATTACTACTTCTTCTACTATAAGTTTTACAAACATACCACTGATTTAGTTACAAGAAGTCAATCACACCCACTCAGCCTAAAATCAAGATGAATCATCAGTGACTGATAGATGAGAACTCTCTCCTAAAAATCCGAGATTTCCTGTAGTTTGGCTCCTGAACTAAAAGATATCTTTGCTCCACAAAGTCAGTCACCAAAATAAGCTTTTAATCTCGCTACTTGTTCTTGACCCAACATCTCTTGACCGTCAATCAGTTTATTTAGGGCATCAAGCTCCACACCAGAAGTCTCACTCAGTCGTTTGAGATAGTCCGCCCCTTTACTTTGTAATTTTATACGGATTAATTCCGCATAGTAGTCATTGGTCACCCTAAGAACGGTGGCTTCATCCCGAATGTCGATGGTGTCACTCAGCAAATCAAAAACCGTCTGCAAATTCAAGAGGCCCGCTAAATTACGAATGACCTGCTTAATTTGGCGCAAGATATAATCATTTTCAACAAACATAACGCTTCCTCCTTTTGGCTGATAACTCTGCTTACACCCTTATTATAGCCCTCTAAAACAAAAATAAATAGGCCTACTTCATTTAAATACAGGCTTTGCCGACTATTTTTTCATCCTAACTTCGGCACCAACTTAAGGAAATTGAGGCGGCCAAAGACTTGCTCCAGGAGCTCAATTTTTAACGCTAGTCCCTAGCCTTGGCCTAGGCGGACGCGGGCAAAGTGGCCCTTGTGGCCACTAGGATGGCGGGCGTATGAGTGGCCTTGGAGCGCTAGCGACTTAGGCCACCATAGACCGCCAAGGCGGAAGACAGCCGCAGGCTGGCTGGAGCCGGTCCCGCCACAAGGGCCATCTTTCCCTAAGCATCCGACCAGGCCAAGGCAGACCGAGGCAGAAACAAAAAGGACCCAGCCCCTAACAAAGAGGCTGGGTCCTTTTTAACTAATCAAATGCTGACATTAAATCTGGGTTTTGGGTGGTTTGGAAGGAGACCTGACCCTCTTGGTCTGGTTGGGACGTGGCTTCCAAAATATAGGCATGATTGTGACGCTTAACAAAGGCTATGACCTGTTTGCCATCTAGGCGCACATAAATAGCCGTCACTTCATAGTTGAGGTCGCTCTTGCCTAGCTGCATGCCATAGAATTGGAAGCTTGCTGCTTGGCCGTCCACTTTGGCTTGGTTAAGGACTTGGTCGGGAACCGCCAAATCATAATATGACAAGGCTGTAGCTGGGGTTGCGGCCTGGTAAGTTTGGCCTTGGGCCTTACCGTAGGCTTCCATGACTTGGGCAATATGATCCTTTCTAATGTCACTTGGCCCCGCGATTGTGCCCTCATCACTCGTCTGGCCACTGTCCCGATTGTCAGGATTGAGATACTTAGCAAAGCCCTGACTCAATTCCTGATTCTCGGTCTCTTTGAAATCTAACTTATCGCTGTCAGACAAATGGGCCTGACTGTAGAGGACTTGGGGCTGGCCTTGATGGAGAGTGAAGAGGTAGAGATGACGCTGACTTGGGTCCGAATCGGTGGTCTCATAGCTATCCAAGACCAGGTAATCGTACCGAGCGTTTTTGACATTGCCCATAATATTCCAGGTCACGGCTTGCCCATGGACGGTGGCGTTTTTGAGCCGATTACTGCTGTCGCCAATACCCACAAAATCCTCCAAATGCAAAGGCCGATAGTCTTGCTTCATGCCTTGGGCCCACTTGAGGAAGAAGGAAGCAAAGGCTTGCTTATCCCAATTGAGATAGTGCTGAAAGTCTGCTGACTCCTGCTCAATGCGTTGGCTATCTTGAGGGTGGAGACCCTTGAGCCGCTCCCCTTCCTGATAGGCCGCGGTAAAAGGCACTTGGACTGAAGACCGCGCGTCTTCACTCAGCGAATCGCGGTAGTCCAACTGTTTTTGATAGGCAGCTTGCATCTGCTTGAAATAAGAGGGCTGAGCCTGACTGCTAGCCGGCTCCTGGCTGGCTTGCGAGGCCCCTTGAGATTTGGCCTCACTTGCTGACTGACTACTTGACTGGCTATGACTGGATTGACTAGTAGACACACTGCTGACGGATTCACTGGTCACAGAATTCGCGACCTGTGTGCTAGTAGCTCCTTGATTGCCTTGACCATGCCCACACCCACTCAGGGCTAGGGCTCCAATAACCGTACCGACGAGTAATGCATACCGCTTACTCATGGTGACGCGCCTCCTTTTTGCTTGTGACTTTTACTTACACCCTAATTATAGTCTTCTCTACCAAAAATAAAAAGTCCTAGACCATTTAAATACAGGCTTTGCTGACAAATTATTCGCCCTAACTTCAACACCAACTTATGGAAATTAGGGCGACCAAAGACTTGCGCCAGGGGCTAAAGGGATGACTAGCGCATTAGAGGCCCTTGGAGCGCAGCGACTTAGGGACTCAATAGCTAGGCAAGGCGAGAGACTGGCTGGACAAGCGCCAACCGGTCCAGCCCCAAACCAAGTTTTTGGCTTGAGCCCCGATTTCCAAGTCACACACCCCAGCCTTGGCTAGGCCGGGTGCGGACAAAGTGGCCCTTGTGGCCTCAAGGATGGCGGGCGTATGAGTGGCCTTGGAGCGCAGCGAGTTAGGACACCATAGACCGCCAAGGCGGAAGACTCGCCCCTGCGAGGCTGGAGCCGGTCCCGCCACAAGGGTCCACTTTGCCCTAAGCACCCGACCAGGCCAAGGCAGACCGAGGCAGCAACAAAAAAGACAGAGGTCCTTCAGACCTCTGTCCTCCACAAGCTATAGCTTGTCTTATTTACCGAATGACTTAACGCGATCTTGGTCAGCCATGTATTCTTTGTCGCCAGCTGGCGCTACCACGCTACCGAATGGTGCTTGAGCACGTAATTTCCAAGTAGATGGGATATTGTATTTAGCGGCTACTTTCTCGTCAACTAATGGGTTGTAGTGTTGCACGTTCATGCCGATGTTTTGTTCAGCCAATGCCAACCATACTGCGTATAAGTTGATCCCGTGGGCTTGTTCTGACCAGATTGGGAAGTTGTCAGCGTAGAGTGGGAAGTTAGCTTGTAAGCCTTCTACGACTTCTTGGTCTTCGAAGAAGAGGATGGTCCCAGCCCCTGCTGCGAAACCTGCTAAACGACCTTTAGTCCCTTCAAAAGCTTCCGCTGGCGTTACCTTTTCAAGTTCGCTATAAGCAATCTCGTTCCAGAAGTCTTCAGACTCTTTGCCGAATAAGATGACAGCACGGCTAGATTGAGAGTTGAAGGCAGATGGTGCTTCTTTCATGGCTTTTTCTACGATTTCAACAAGAGCATCGTTAGAAACTGGCAGCTCCTTACCGAGTGCGTAAATTGAACGACGTTTTGCTTGTAATTGGTTAAAGTTTGACATATTAATTACCTCTATTCTTTCTATTTTATATATTCTAATCCCCAAGGGATATTTAATTTACTTAGATTATTGAGCGCTTTGCGCAATGGCCTTTTCTAAATCATCTACCACATCTTGCATGGTGATGCGCTTGAGCTCATTTTCCATGGCCGCTTGGATCTGTATCAATTTGCCATCTACCGCTTGGTGAATATTGCGGCCTACCGGACAGTCCTGATGTGGGTTAGGATGGAAATTAAAGAGCCCATCCTTATCGACACTGTCTACCGTGACATAGATATCATAAAAAGTGATGGCATCCAGGGGTTTGGCCAAGCGTGACCCCCCACTGCCTTGACGCGACTCGATAATGCCCGCCGCCTTCAAGCCGGATAGGACCGACCGAACGACCACGGGGTTGACCTGAATACTCTCCGCTAGGAAGTTACTGGTCACGCGCTGCTGGTCTTGTCTCAAATAGATGACGGCCAATGAATGGATTGCAATGGTAAAGCGACTTGATATTTGCATAGACTCACACCCTATTTCTTACTTTCTTACCATGGTTGTGACGACTTAAGGCTGCTTAAGCAACCGTCTGCCTGGTTTACCATTGGCTACTGGGACAACTCCTTAATCTACCCTCCTTTATTGTCAAATGCTAACTTGTAACTTTCTGTGTTACAAGTTTATGTTTAAATCTTACCACCCTGTCTTTTATTTGTCAACCCCATTGACTTAAAATTGTTAGGCTTCATTTTTCCTTGATATAGAGCCCTTTCTAGCCAATTTGACTTAGCCAGAGCGAGTTCAAGGACAAATTTTTTTGAGTCCTGCAGGTTGGCCCCTTCCATTTGCCCTAATCCTAAACACGAACGAGGCCATTTTTCTTGGCCCTGGCCATTCGTTTTTTAGCCACAAGGCCTGACATTTCTGTTATAATCATAGCAGAAGCCCCTTGCAAGGGCTGGCCATTACCAAGCATTCTAGGAGGACCGCTAATCCATGACCCATCTATCTGATATTGAAATCGCCAACTCTGTTAGCCCTCGCCCCATCGAGGACATCGCTGCTTCAGTGGGCTTAAAACCCCAAAACCTCTTCCGCTACGGCCATCACATCGCCAAAGTGGACCTGGCTTCCCTGCCCAAAGAAGCAAGCAAGCCAGGCAAACTAGTCCTAGTGACTGCTATCACCCCTACGCCTGCTGGCGAAGGTAAGACCACGACCTCAGTAGGTCTGGCTGATGCCCTGACCCTGATTGGCAAGAAGGCCGCCATCGCCCTGCGCGAACCCTCCCTTGGCCCAGTCTTTGGGGTCAAAGGGGGCGCCGCTGGGGGCGGCTATGCCCAAGTCATTCCCATGGAAGATATCAACCTGCACTTTACCGGGGACTTCCATGCCATCGGCGCGGCTAACAACCTGCTGGCGGCCATGCTGGACAACCACATCCACCACGGCAATGCCCTAGGCATCGACAGCCGTCGTATCACCTGGAAACGGGTGGTCGACATGAACGACCGCCAGTTGCGTCATATCGTCAACGGCCTCCAAGGCAAGATTAACGGCGTACCGCGCGAAGACGGCTACGACATTACCGTCGCTTCCGAAATCATGGCGGTCCTCTGCTTGGCGACCAGCCTATCTGACCTCAAGGAGCGCCTGGCTCGCATCATCGTGGCCTATACCTTCGACGGCCGCCCTGTGACGGCCGCTGACCTCAAGGCTGAAGGCGCCATGGCCACCCTGCTCAAGAATGCCATTAACCCTAACCTGGTTCAAACCCTGGAAGGCACTCCTGCCTTTGTCCACGGTGGACCATTCGCCAACATCGCCCACGGCTGTAACTCGGTCCTAGCAACCAAGCTAGCCCTCCGCCAAGCCGATTATGTGGTCACCGAGGCTGGCTTCGGCGCTGACCTAGGTGCAGAAAAATTCCTAGACATCAAGTGTCGCCTGGCTGACTTAGAGCCTGACGCAGTCGTGCTAGTTGCCACCATCCGGGCCCTCAAGATGCACGGTGGCGTACCTAAGACGGACTTAGGTCCTGAAAACGTGGATGCCGTCAAGGCTGGCTTGCCTAACTTGGACAAGCACTTGGCTACCATCCAAGAATCCTTTGGCCTGCCAGTGGTCGTGGCCATCAACAAGTTCCCAACTGACACCGAGGCTGAACTCGAGGCCGTCTACCAAGCCTGCCAAGCCCGTGGCGTCGACGTGTCTATCTCCGATGTTTGGGGCCAAGGCGGGGCCGGCGGTCGCGATTTGGCTGAGAAAGTAGTGGCTCTGACGGAAGCTCCTAAGGACTTCCGCTACATCTACGACCTGGAAGATTCCATCCAAGACAAGATCACTAAGATCGTCCAAAAGGTCTACGGTGGCGCAGGCATCAGCCTGACCCCAGCGGCCAAGCGTGAGCTCAAGGAACTGGAAGACCTGGGATTCGGCCAGCTACCAATCTGTATGGCCAAGACCCAGTACTCCTTCTCCGACAATGCTAGCCTGATTGGCGCACCTAAGGACTTCACTGTCACCATTAAGAAACTCAAGGTCTCTGCCGGCGCAGGCTTCATCGTGGCCTTGACCGGCGACATCATGACCATGCCAGGTCTGCCTAAATCCCCTGCCGCTGAACGTATCGACATCGATGCCGACGGCAAGGTGACCGGCCTCTTCTAACCTAATCCGAAACAAGCAAAGAGCCCCTGCCAGATGGCAGAGGCTCTCTTTATTTATCTTGTAAACTTGGCAAGTAATGCAGCAAGGCATGGGCCACGCCGTCTTCTTGATTGGACAGGGTCACGTAGTCCGCCTGGGCCTTAATGGCCTCACTGGCATTGGCTATAACCACCGCCTGGCCTACCACCTGGAACATGGCCAGGTCATTGGTCCCATCGCCAAAGGCCATGAGTTCCTGTCGGGTCAAGCCTTCGCGCTCCTGAATATACTGGATACCCAGAGATTTCTGGGCCAGGCGCGGCGTGACTTCCAGATAAGGAATGCTGGTCTGGTAGAGACCAATTTCGGCTTCTGGATAGGCTGTTGGCAAATAGGCTTTGACCTCTTCCATGAGGTCATGGTCGAAGGTTACCAGCATGAGCTTGAAGACCTTGCGCCAAGGGGCCTGGAAGAAGTCCTCATAGTCCACCAAGACATAGTCTAGACCAGTCAAGTTCTGCTCGTAGGCCACACAGTCATCGTAGCGGTCCACAAACCAGGTCTGATCGTCGAAGACACTGATGCTGAGGTCAGGATAACGACCTCTTAAATCCAGGACCAGGGTCTTAGCTAATTCATATTCCATCCGGACCTCATGAATGACTTGGTGGCCCTCAGGGCTGGCTTGGAAAATATAGCCCCCATTGAAGCCCACGTGGACATCATGCAGGCCCAGCTGGTCGATAGCTTCCCGCATTTCCATAGGCGAGCGGGCTGATACCAGAGTCAGGGGCAGGCCAACTTGACGAATGACCTGGGCCGTCTCCGGGCTAATGCGGCCGTCCTCCCGCAGAATGGTTCCGTCCATATCGGAAAAAAGATGTCTAATCATGGCTGCCTCCTTGCTAGCTTGTGCTTACTAATCGTTGACAGACGCCTTAATTATTGAGAATAAATTTCTCAAAATTGAATATTTTCATAAGAAGCAAGAAGGTTACCATCACGAGTAGAACTAAAACCGCGATAAAGACCACCGTTTCAAAGACACCTAGAATTAAGACCCCGGTGGATTGAGAAAGCAAGATACCGATGATTGGCATTACGATGATCATGGCTACCCCTTGGGCTGACTTACTGTTCTTCAAATATTGTGAACTGCCAATAATCAGCAAGATTGATAAAAAGACCAGCAGAGGCGAAATCACTAGGATTACTAATATCCAGGTCAGATTAGGCAAGATCAAATGCCCAAAATAGCCCCAGCCTAGTGTATTCACCACTAAGGTATAAGCCAGAGAGGAAAGCGTGGACAGGGCCAAGGACGGCAAGGCACAACCTAAGGCTTTTCCTAGAATCAGGATTTTTGGCGATAGGGGCGTGTATAAAAGGCCCTCCAAAGTCTTGTGCTCCTTCTCCCCAATAAAGCTGTTGCTGGCTAATAGCGTCGCAAACATAATAGGCTGCAACATAAATAGCGGTAAGAAGAAGTAGGTCAGGACAGCGTAGAGGGGTATGGTTTCCTTGGTCAGATAAGCTGGATAATCGATAAGCTTAAACTGTTCAAGAAAAGTATTAAGACCCACTATGCTAGCCGACATTTCCTTACTCGTGCCCACAAGTAATATGAGGGTTGGAAGGACAAGGCTAAAGATAATGGCCATGGACAGTAAGGACAGCAGTAAGCCTTTCTCCTTGACTAATTCCTTGTATTCCTTTTTGATTATGACCTTTATTTGATGTCTATTCATGGCTGTCTACCCCAATAATTCTAAAGTATATTTCTTTGACGGTTTCCCTTACTTTATAGACATAATGAATGTCATTGCCTTTTTGAACTAAGCTTCTGACCAGGTCAGCTAGTTGATTATCGCTCTCCACTGAGACGGTAAATTCATCCTGCAGATTCCCCGCTACCTGGCCATGGGCATCTAATTCCTTGATATGATCAGGGTTAAATTTACCTTCAAAATGGACTTGCTTATCTTGGCGACGTAGCTTATCCACTGCATCGCTGATTAGGATCTTTCCTTCAGAGATAATGCCAATACTATCGACCACGCCATCCATGCCATAGAGATAGTGGGTGGACATGATAATGGTCACGCCCTCCTGCTTGAGGGTCTTAATGAAGTCATAAAACTCATCAATGGCAGCTGGGTCTAGCCCTGTTGTTGGCTCATCCAAAATCAAGACCTCAGGATTATGAAACATGGCTCTAGCCAGCATGACTTTCTGCCGATTACCCTTACTGAGACTCCCTACTGGCATGTTGGAATAGGCTTCTAAATGAAACTTCTGCTTCAAGTCAACTAGGCGTTTTTTGATCGTGGCTTGGTCTAAACCATAGATTTGACCCCATAAGGCCAGATTGTCTTCAAGCGTTAGATTTTCATAGAGATTCCCATCATTTTGAACCCCAATACGCAATAAGAGATCAGACCGGGATTGAGCAGTTAGCTCCTGGCCAAAGAGCCTAATGGTCCCCGTCTCAGCCTTCAACAAACCTAAAATGATACGAATCAGGGTAGTCTTCCCTGCCCCATTGGGTCCCAGCAAGGCGAAGACTTGGCCTCTCCCAATACTTAAAGAGACATCTTGAATAACCTCTTTTGACCCAATTTTCTTATTAACTCCATTAATCTCAATTACCATTAGCTTTTCGCGCTCCTCTTACGACATCAATCAAGCAAAGAAAATATATGACGGTGAACTCTGAATTTATTTGAATCTCTTTCCCATACCCTTGGGCACTAATTTTGGCGCCTCCTTTGAAGCTAGCCTAACTAATACTCCGCCTGAGCAAAATACTCCTTGAGCTCGTCAATGGCGATTTCCAAGTCTACTTCTTCTGCCTTCTTGGGCAGGCGTAGCTCTAGGACTTGCCAGTTAGCTAGGGACACAATCAGATAGCGAGTCTTCTGCAGTCGGCCCCACCAGTTGCGTTGGTGGCGGCTGGACTCAGCTGGCCGCATATTCTGGTCGGGCTCTTCCCAGTTAATATCGAAATCCATGGTCAGAATATCATTGAAATGCCAGACCTCTAGTCCATCGCCCCAGAAGATTAGGTGGTTCTGATAGACCATGCAGGTAATCTCGGGCCACTCCCGGTCAGGCTGGAAGTCATCGCTTTCCACTTGGGGATAGTTTTGGACTAGGTAGTGCCAGCACTCCTTATTGTGGCGGCGAATCAGCCAGCATTGGCGGATTAGCCAGAGCAAGCGGGCGATTAGAGGCGCAGCAAATAATATCAGTGCAACTCTAAAAATATACATGAAGACTAGGCTTGCTAGGCAACGGGCAATGGCCCCATAGCGAGAGCGAAGGCCTAGGCCATAGATGCGATGCCTCGGAAAATGACTCTTAAGCCGGGGACGTGGTGGGGATGGTTTTTGCGACATGGTTTACTCCTTGATTTGACAATCTAATGCTAAGCGCTCTTCTAAATAAGCGATCTTAGCAAAGTCTTTATGATTATTTTGATCATTGCGATAGGAATCCTGGGAGGAAGCCCGGTAGATGGCCAGATACTGGCTCATGGTAGGTAAATAGAAGCGGACCCCCTGACAGTCTTCCAGGGGCAGGTCCTCCAAGGCCACGCCGGCAAAGTCTGGCAAAGTATCCAGCACGCCAAACTCTACTGAGCCAGCAGGCCCTTGAAATTCATGCTCGTGCCGGTCTACCAAGACATAGCCCAGATCTTCCATCAGGCCTTCAAGCAGCTCAAAGTCATAGATGCGTAAGTGGTCAGACGCCTCCCACCCCCGCGGGTCACCCGGCACATGGATGTCCAGGTCGCGCGCCTGCCAGGATCGGCCCGTCCGGACTTCAAGACCGACTGAGCCCATTAAGAGGGGCACAAGGCCCCGCTCATTCAAGGCTCTAGCAATGCTTAAAAAGGCTTCAAATAAGGGACTGGTCATCAACTCACTTGGCTCCCTTCTTAGAGGCTGGCCGCTTGGGCTTGAATTTTATCTAGGAAGGCCGCAATTTTCTCAGGCTTGCTGCCACGCACATAGGCTAATTGGCTTTGTTGAACTGGCTTAATGCCCACCATGCGCAGAATATGGCGAGCTAAAACGCGACCATAATCCTGCATGAAGAGGCGGGCGAAGAAGCCTACTGTATCGTGGGTGGTGATGACCCAGCCGGTTCGGCCCTTAAGCAGGGCTTGAGGGATTGGATTATCACTATAATCGTAGGCAAAGCCCTTAACCAAGACGCGATCAACAAAGCCCTTAAGTATAGCAGGCATGCCGCCCCACCAAATGGGATAGATGAAGATTAGATGGTCAGCCCAAGTCACCAAGTCGCGATAAGGGGCCATTTGCGGGTCCTTGTCTAAATCGCGACGTTTATGGTCTTGATCGAAGACTAGGCAGGGATCAAAGCCCTTTTCCTTATGCTCCTGGTAGAGATCTAGGGTCTTGACCTCATGGCGGCCCGCTAGCCCAGCCTGCACTCGGGCTAGAATCTGAGCATTGAGACCTTGATGATTTGGGTAGGCATAAACAATTAAGACTTTCATGGTGATTACCTCCTTATAATCTATGACGTGTTAGTCGGCTTGCTCCTCCTCAGCTAAGAGACGTTGGAAGCCATACTCGTAGAGGTAGCTGGCCAGACGGGTCAGGACGACAGGACGCTGGGCGATTTCGGCTTGAACCCGGATCATGGCATCCACTGAAACCTGTAATCTCAACATGGCCTGGCGGAAGCGCCAGTGGTTGTAGACATTCATAGCAACCAGGAAGACTAAGCAGAGCGAGGTCAGGTTCCAGACAAACTGATCCGGCCTTAGGGCCAAGAGCCCCGTCAGCATGGTTTCTAAGAAAGGCCAGGCCTGGTCCAAGTGACCATTAAAGAATTCCACTACTAGGACCAAGAGCACGAAGCCCAAGACAAAGATCAGACCGTCTTGTAGGGTATCAAGCAGAGCCAGCAGGGACTGGACGATTTTCTTAGCGGTCAGACCACTTAGGTCCTGTTTAATCAGCTCCTGGTAGCGATCGTAGTCGCGCTCAGTCAGGTCGGCCTCTTCCCGCTCCAGCTTAAGGACCAGCTTGTCCCTGTCCTCTGGACTCAGTTTCCTGACATTGGTTGGCTCCATCTTAACACCTCCTTGATAGCTCTATTATAGCACAAAGGCAATTAGGCCCCAAGTCCTCCCCCTTATCCTTGATTTATGAGTCCAGAATTATTAAAATGATAGATGAATAGTATACTGTAAAGGATTTGACTGCGATTATGCAACTGCTTGAAGGCGTCTATGCCCCCCACCAACACAAACGACTCAAAGACATCCTCCTCCTGATCATTGGCATTCTACTCTTTAGTGTCTATGCCGGCCTACTAGTCCCTTATAACGGGATCGGGGCCAGTGGCACTATCGGGATTGGCCTGATTATGCAGAAGTATTTCGGCATTCCCATTGGGACCACCCAATTAGCCCTCAACGTCCCCCTCTTCTACATTGCCTACAAATATATCGGCAAGCAATTTCTCCTACTAACCGGGGCCACTATTTTCGCCTCCTCCTTCCTCATTAACAATCTGCCCAATATGGTAGCCCCAGTTGAACTCCACGATTCTCTAGTGTCCGCCATCTTCTGTGGCATCATCTCTGGGATTGCCATGAGCTTTCTGCTGATTGCGGGTGCTTCAACAGGCGGGACCGACATTACCGGTAAATTCCTGGCCAAGCGCTTCAAATGGAGCATCCCGACGGTCTTCCTCATGCAGGACATCCTGGTCTACAGCTTGATCTGGCTGACCTTCGACATTCAACACGTCATGTATGCCCTGATTATGAGCTTCGTCCGTAACCAGACCATGAAGAACATCCAACGCTTCTTCTCGGCCTATATCCAATGTTCGATTATCTGTCTCAATCCGCAAGAAGTCGTGTCTGCCATCAACTCCCGTCTGGGCCGGGGCTCGACCATTATTGAAGTGGAAGGTGGCTATTCCCACCAGAAACAATACATGATCATCCTCATTATTCAGCAAAATGAGCTGCATACCCTCAAGAAAATTATCGCCCAAACCAGTCCCAAGTCCTTCATCACCATTACCAACATCAACAATATCTTGGGCAACTTCAAGGAACACTCCTACGAATTATAAGACAACAAAAAAGGCTCGCACACACCCTATAAGTTGGATTATTTTATCCAATTTATGGGGTGTCTTTTAATGCAAATAAGCTATTCAGAACTAGTAAAGTATTATAAAAAAGGAGAGCCTAAGCTCTCCTTGTGATCACAACGTTTTATAGAAAGTCTTTTCTAGGGGTCACCTTAAAGCGTGCAGCCAATTCTCTAAGCTGATTATCGCTAATATCTTGTTTTATACGGCCCCCTTGAGCGCCAATTTGACTGTAAATCATTGCCGCTTTTTCAATCACCTCAATCAAGCCGTAGGTCTCATCGAGTGAGTTTCCAGAAGCAAAGAGCCCATGATGGGGCCAGACTACTGCTGAAAAATCGCCCATTTTTCTTGCGGTTGCTTCCCCTATCTCTGTTGTGCCTGGTGTCATATAGGGAATGAGACCCACACCTTCTGGGAAAACCACTAAGGACTCGGCCTGCATTTTCCAAAGTAGTCGCGATAAGTGACGTTCATCCAAATCCTGAGTGAACGTTAGAGCAATTAAGTTAGTTGGATGACAATGGAAGATTACCCGATGGGCCGGATTAATCTTCAGACGCTCAATATGACTCATCAAATGGCTAGGAAATTCAGAAGTTGGTCGTCCGCCATCTTCAAAGCCCCAGACAACATCATAGCTTAAGCCATCATTTGAAATACGAACGAGCCCCAAGTCAAGCAACGGTTGCTTAGTTACATTACGAAAATAGCGTCCCGTCCCCGTTACCAGATAGTATTGTCCAGCTAAATCGGATGCCTTAAAACCCAATTCATGACTTGACCTAACCTCAGAAATATCCTCGTAGCCCACAAGCTCTTCCGCACTTAAGCGGCAGGAAACGTTGCCGCCGTTTCGCTCATCCCAATATCGTAGATAGGACTCATAGGTTACTTCACACATTTTTTTTACAAAGGAAGATTCTATAAATTTCATAGTTGCCTCTTTTCTAGTTTCGTTTACTTAATACTTCTTTTTCGTATTGACGGACATCGTCTAACCAATCCAGACCTACTGGGACCTTGTTTTGCAAGCAGAAATAATTCCAAACATCTGCATAAGGGAAGTCTTTCAGCTCCTCCGTATAAGCCAAACGACCGGTAAAGTCAAAATGATTCTCCATAGCCTTCAAGTCAGCTGTTGGCTCAAGCAAGGCTTTTAAGAGAGCTTTTTGAGTATTACGGCTACCAATTACCCAGGCAGCAATCCGATTAATTGTAGCGTCAAAGAAGTCTAAGCCAATTACTGTCTTATCCAACAAGTCATTACGTACTAGTTCTTTAGCAATATCTTGCAACTCGTCGTCCATAATCACCACGTGATCTGAATCCCAACGCACTGGACGAGATACATGTAGCATAAGACCTTTTCCAAACAAGGCAAGTGAAGATAATTTATTTGAGATTACTTCAGTTGGATGAAAATGTCCTGCGTCTAGAAGAATCATTTTGTCTCGCGTTAGGCCATACCCCATATAGAATTCATGGGAGCCGACTGTATAAGCTTCCGCACCGATACCAAACAACTTACTTTCGACCGTATCTTGAGTACAAGCTTCATCCAGTTGTTCAGAGAAGATTTCGTCAAGAGACTCCATCAAGCGTTTACGAGGAGTTAGGCGATCAATCGGATTGTCCTTATATCCATCTGGCACCCAAAAATTGTTGTAACAGACTTGATTCAATTCTCTCCCCATGTATGCAGCAATCTTTCGACTTCGCTTCCCATGTTCAATCCAATAGTCACGCACTTCTTTGTCGGGGTGTGACAAAGTCAGCCCATCCTTCATCATAGGATGCGAGAAGAAGGTAGGATTAAAATCAAGCCCCACACCCTGCTCCTTAGCCCACGCTACCCATTTTTCAAAGTGCTTTGGTTCAATTTGATTCAAATCCACTTTCTCATCTGTATCCAGATAAATGGCATGCAGATTTAGCTTGTGTCGCCCAGGAATCAAGCTATAGGCCTTTTCCAAGTCTTGGCGAAGCTGATCTGGTGTTTTGGCAGCACCTGGGTAATTCCCCGTTGACATGATGCCCCCCGTCAGTTCACCATCCGGTGTAAGGAAGCCTCGTACGTCATCGCCTTGCCAACAGTGTACAGAAATCTTAATATTTTGAAGCCTTTCGAGGGCGTTATCGGTATTAATACCGATTGCTGCATAGCGTTCTTTAGCAACTTGATAGGCTTGTTTAATTTGTAATTCGTTCATGTTTTTCTCCTTAAATTTGCGGTCTGTAACATTCAAAACTACTAGATGACGCTAGCCAGTGACGAGCTTGCGAGAGATTCTCAAATTCTCCAACACTAACCATTTGTACCAGAATATTTCCAATCGCAGTAGCCTCTCCCGGCCCTGCAATGACTTCTTTCCCAATGAGATTGGCAGTTAACTGATTGAGCAAGCTCACGTTAGAACCTCCACCCACTACATGAAGGTAATCAATCGTCTTGCCACTTAAGACTTCCAATTACTTCAACTCCCTAGCATAAATACGCGCTAGGTTAGAATAGACACACATGACTAATTCTCCCACAGTCTTCGGTATAGGCTGCCCACTTTCACGACAGGCGGCTTGAATCTCCCCAATCATGTTTTTAGGGTTGTTAAAACGATCATGGTTCAGGTCGATTTCTTGTAAAAAGGCATGTACGCTTGCTGCTTGCTCTGCCATTTCCTGATAGGAAAATTGGTAATCTGTTAGACGCGCAATCTCCTGCAAGCACCACATACCTGTGATATTTTTTAAAAGGCGGTAGGTATGATAAACACCCCACTCATTGGTGTAGTTTGCTTGATAGGTCTTAGCATTTACTAGGGGCAAGTCATTCTCTATACCAACATGTGACCAGGTCCCGCACAATAGAGAACCAAGTCCTTTACCTCAGCTATTTGCTTCTTAGCCTTTTTGGAAGAATCGAACAGAAGACCAGTAGCTATTTTTAGTGGCCTTTAAGCCAAGAGTTCTTCGAAGTCCATACCACTAGAATTCTTATCGAACTGGCTGTTATAGAGGTCAGCATAGAAGCCGCCTTGAGCCATGAGCTCCTGGTGGTTGCCTTGTTCGATAATACGACCTTCCTGCATGACCAGGATATAGTCGGCATTCTTAATGGTCGACAGACGGTGGGCGATGACGAAGGAAGTCCGCCCCTCCATGAGGGTATCCATGGCCTGTTGAATCAGTTCCTCGGTCCGGGTATCCACCGAAGAAGTGGCCTCGTCCAGGATTAGCAGTGGCGCGTCCTTAAGCAAGGCGCGGGCAATGGTCATGAGCTGCTTTTGCCCAACTGACAAGGTGACCGTGTCATCCAGAACCGTGTCGTAAGCCTTAGGCAGAGTCATGATATAGTGGTGGACGCCGGCCGCCTTAGCAGCCTCGATTACCTGTTGGTCACTAATGCCAGTCTGGTTGAAGATCAGGTTTTCCTTGATGGTCCCTTCAAAGAGCCAGGTGTCCTGTAGGACCATGGCAAAGGCATCGTGGACTTCTGACCGCTTCATTTGAGCCAGGTCCACGCCATCAATGGCGATGGTCCCCTGGTTGATTTCATAGAACTTCATAAGCAGGTTAACAATGGTGGTCTTCCCTGCCCCAGTCGGCCCTACAATGGCAATCTTCTTACCAGGACGGGCTTGGGCCGTAAAGTCATTGATGATGGTCTTATCAGGCGCATAACCGAAGGAAACCTGGTCGAAGGTGACCTGCCCCTTAATGTCGGTCAAGGCCTGTGGCAGTTGGTGGTCATCCGCCATTTCTTCTTCATTGAGGAATTCGGAGACCCGACTCATGGCCGCCCCCGCTTGTTGCAGGGAGGTCATGCCTTGGGCCAGTTGGGAAATGGGTTGACCGAAGATCCGCACATAGACCATAAAGGCCACGATGGTCCCCATGGTCACGCCACTGCCCTCCTGTAGGGCCAAGACGGCGCCAACGATAATGACTAAGACATAGGCGAAGTTGCCGATGAAAATCATGAGCGGCATCATAATGCCCGAGATAAATTGAGACTTCCAGATGCTGTCATGGAGTTGGCCATTGAGCTTGGCGAACTGGGCCAGAGACTCAGGCACGGCATTGTAGCTGGTGACCACATTGTGACCCGAATAAGTTTCCTCCACAAAGCCGTTGACGGCCGCCAAGTTGACTTGTTGGGCCTTGAAGAAGGCTTGGGCCCGCATACCGATAAACATAATCAGGATAAAGCCCACGAAGACGGAAACCACCGTCACCAGCGATAGGATAACATTAGCGGTGAACATCATAATCAGAACCGCGATAATCATGATGACCGAAGAAATCACATTGGCCAGACTCTGGTTAAGGGATTGGCCTACAGTATCCACATCGTTGGTCACCCGTGACAGGGTATCCCCTTGGGAGTGACTATCGAAGTAGGCCAAGGGTAGACGGTTAATCTTAGTCGCGATAGCCCGGCGCAGACGCTGGGACAGTCGCTGAATCACAGTCGTAATAATGAAACCTTGTAGGTAGTTAATGACCGCCCCGAAGGCATAGAGCCCAGCTAGCAAGAAGCCCACAGCTGAGATGGCCTTGAGGTCCATATTGCCTGACATGCCTTGGCCAATCAGGTTAGTCATTTCTTCCAACTTACGTGGCCCGTAGACCGTAATCATACTGGAAATGGTCGCCCCAATCAGAGCCAAGACCAAGGGCAGTTGAAAGCCTTGAATATGAGGTTTTATCCCCTTAA
This sequence comes from uncultured Abiotrophia sp., assembly GCF_938010525.1. Classification (GTDB taxonomy): domain Bacteria; phylum Bacillota; class Bacilli; order Lactobacillales; family Aerococcaceae; genus Abiotrophia. The sequence continues at coordinate 20,895 of NZ_CALLVK010000011.1, forward strand.
AGAGGGATGGTTTGGATGTCTTATTGGCCATCTTCTAATTCCTCCTTGGATAATTGAGAGTAAGCAATTTCGCGATAGACTGCATTGTCTTTGAGCAATTCCTTGTGGGTCCCCTGGCCGACCACTCGACCTTGGTCTAGGACCAGAATCAAGTCAGCCTCCATAATGGTGGAAATCCGTTGAGCCACAATCAACTTAGTCATGTGGGCCGTCTCCTTGGTCAAGGCCTCACGCAAGATACGGTCGGTCTTATAATCCAGGGCAGAGAAGGAATCGTCGAAGATCAGGATTTCTGGCTTACGCGCCAGAGCCCGGGCAATGGCCAGACGTTGACGTTGACCACCAGAGAAGTTGGTCCCGCCCTGAGCCACATGCTCGGCTAGGCCGCCTTCCTTGGCCTCCACAAAGTCCTTAGCTTGAGCCAATTCAAGGGCCTGCCACATCTTGTCTTCCGTCAGTGGGCTTTCTAAGCTATCCCCCATATCCAGGTTAGACTGGATGTCGCCTGAGAAGAGGACAGCCTTTTGAGGAATATAACCTACCCGCTTGCGCAGTTCGCTTAAGTCGTAGTCGGCCACGTTGACGCCGTCGACCAGAATTTGGCCTTCTGACACATCGTAGAAGCGTGGAATCAAGTTAACTAGGGTGGATTTGCCTGAACCGGTTGACCCGATAAAGGCCACGGTTTGACCGGCTTGAGCCTGGAAGGACACGTCTTGGATGACCGGCTCAGCTTCTTGGGCATAGCGGAAGGTCACATTTTGGAAGGTGACTTGGCCCTTGAGACTTGGGTCTGGAGACTGGCCTTGGGCTGGTGAATGAATGCTTGGTTCTAGTTCTAGGACTTCATTAATCCGGCCCGCTGCCACCAAGCTACGAGGTAGGATGAAGAAGATAATCCCCATCAAGAGGAAGCCGATGACAATCTGCATGGCATAGGACATGAAGACAATCATTTCACTGAAGAGGCCAACTTTATCAAATAAGTTAGCGGAGGCAATGAGATAGGCCCCGATCCAATAGATGGCCAGGGTCAAACCTGAGGAAATCCCCGACATAATAGGGTTGAAGATAGCCATGAGATTGTTAACGAAGAGGTTGAGACGGGTCACTTCATTGTTAGTGGCTTCGAACTTGGCATCTTGGTAGTCCTCAGCATTATAGGCCCGAATGACCCGAATCCCCATCAGACTCTCGCGGGTAACGGCATTGAGCTTATCAGTTAATTTCTGAATGACCGCTTGCTTAGGAAAGGCCAAGGTCATGAGAACTACGGTCATTAAAATGTTGATTAAGACCGCTACCCCCACTGCCCAAAGCCAGGCCTCGGACTTGCCCACAATCTTGGTCATGGCCCAAATAGCCATAATAGGACCGCGAACGATGACCTGGAGGCCCATGGTAATCAGCAGCTGAATCTGGCTGATGTCATTGGTGGTCCGGGTCAAGAGAGAGGGAATACTGAAACGCTTGATTTCAGCATCCGAATAGCTGAGGACTTGGCTATAGATGTCCGACCGCAAACGGGTGGTATAGCTAGCGGCTAGACGGGCGGCTAGGAAGCCCACCATAACTAGGCTGGCGAAACTAGCCAGAGATAGGCCCAACATGAGGGCGCCAGGGCCCATTAACTGGTCTAGGCCCACGCCTGGTGTTTGTAAGAGTGTGGCCACTTCCTTCATATAACTTGGAACTTCTAAGTCCAAGTAGACGGCTAGGAAGATGAAGGCCACGGTAAGACCCACCATCCCCCATTCACGGGCGCTGAGTCGCTTAATTAATTTAAACATGGTCTACTCCTTTGTATTCAATATGTTCCAGATTTTGTGTCAATTGGTGAATTACCCGATGGAAGACTGCTAGATCTTGCTCACTAAGTCCTTCCAACAATTGGTCGTGGATGGTGGTCAAGAAATGACCGACCTGGGCTTGCTTGACCAGGCCTTGCTCGGTCAGGGTCACATACTTGCGCCGCTTATCGTGGGGATCAGGCTTAATGTCAATCAGCTGATTCTTCTCCATACGCTTGAAGAGTTGGCTAGCCACCGGCTTAGAGATTTTCATTTTCTCTGCTACTTCCATCATGGTAACCGGCCTCTCTTGGTGGTGGAAGAGATAGGTCACTACCCGCCCCTGGGGACCGGCTAACCAATCCATCCCGGCTTCCTTAGCTAGGTTCTGAGCTTGATTTTTAAGGCGATGGCTGAAGACCACCGCGTCATGGATACAACCTTCCATTGGCATCCCTCCGTCAATAGTTATCATGATAACTATTTTAGCATAGGCCCAAGCCCTTGGCAAGTTGCAGCCTCTCGACAAAACTTTAGAAATACTTTAGAATTGCTTGAGAGATATTTGATTTTTAGGTCCTATACTTAGAACTATCAAGGAGCCAAGCTCCTAATTAGCAGAAAGGACGTGTTCAACATGACCCCCATCCTGACCACCCAGTCCCTAACTAAAAACTATGCCTCTGGCCCGGCCCTGACCCAGGTCAGCCTCAGCCTAGAAGAAGGCGACATCTACGGCTTAATCGGCCAAAACGGGGCCGGTAAAACGACCCTACTCAAACTCATCACACGACTCATTCACCCTAGCTCCGGTAGCGTCTCCCTCTTCGGCTCTAGCAGCGACCGGGAGTGGAGCCAGGCCCTGACTCGGGTGGGTGCCGTCATTGAGTCACCAGCCGCCTTCCCTAATCTGTCGGCCTACGAGAACCTACGCTACCAAGCCACCCTCCTCTGCCTGCCCCAAGCCGAGCAAGTCATCCAGGAGACCCTAGAATTAATCGACTTGCAGAATGCCGGTCGCAAGCCCTTCAAGGACTTCTCTCTGGGCATGAAGCAACGCCTAGCTATCGGTCTGGCGATCTTGGCCAAGCCCGACCTGCTCATTTTGGATGAGCCGGTCAACGGCCTAGACCCCATCGGCATTAGCGACTTGCGCGCCCTCCTCCTCCGCCTCAACCGCGAGTTAGGCATGACCATGATTATTTCCAGCCACATCCTAAGCGAGCTCCAGCAACTGGCTAACCGCTTTGGCTTTATCAAAGACGGACGGCTAATTAAGGAAATCTCCAAGACCGAATTCGATAGCCTGTCCGAAGACTATATTGTCCTCAAGACCCATGCGGTGGAAGCTGCCAGCCGTCTGCTAGAAAGCCAGTTCAGCTATCCCTTCAAGGTGGTGGCCGAAACGGGTGAAATCCATGTCTTCGCGCCTGCCAACCAGTTGTCGGCCGTCAATACTGCCCTGGTTCAAGGCCAAGTGGCCCTGGATGAGATTTATTATGCTAAACAGAACCTAGAAAACTACTTTACCCAATTGATTCACGAGGAGGATGCTCACCATGTTAGCCATTCTTAAAGCCGATTTCCGCCGCCTGATTCATTCAAAGGGTTTCTGGACCATGGAAATCCTGCTACTGGCCTTCAACTTCCTCATTGTCCTACTAGCTCATCCTACCGTCCTCAAGTTTATCTCGGGCCTCCAAGGAGTCAGCGGTGCCGAGGGCCTGGAGCAGCTGAGATTGGATGGTTTGACCGCTGTCAGCCAGGCCATTGAGAGTGGAGCTGGTATTCAGATCTTTATGCTCTTTTTGACCCTCTACTTGGTGGGACCTGAACTCAACCACCAACTCTATAAAAATTCTCTGTCCGCCGGCATTTCCCGTTTCAGCTACTACTTCAATAAATGGCTGATGATTTTCCTCTTAACCGGCTTCAACCTCTTCCTCTACACCAGCACCCGCTATCTATATGCCAGTCTCTTCCTGGATATGTCGGGTCTAAGTCCCGAGGTGCTTGGACAAGGAGTCCAAGTCCTTCTGCTCCAATGGCTCTTCATCCAATTCTGGGTGGCCGTCATCCTGACCCTCCTCCACTTGACCCATTCCATCCCCATCAGTCTGGTCTTTTTCTTCCTATTCGGACCTTCCGCCAATTATCTGGCCATGCTCTTGCCAAAAATCACCTGGCTGCGCTACGTCGATGTGCAAGCCGACTTCGCCCTCCTATCAGACCCCAACCTAGCCCTGGCCGTGGGCCTGTCACTAATCCTAAGTACCATCTTCGGCTGCCTAGGCTACCAGATTTTCAAAAGACGTGACTTATAAAGCCACAAAAATAAGCCAGTCCATCAGTATGCAAACTGATGGGCTGGCTTTTTGCTATCTCAATGGTAGGCTGACGCAGACGGAGAAATCCAAGTCCTGACTGCTTAGGGTCAGCTGGCCACCTAGTAATTGGATTACTTGCTGACTAATATAGAGCCCCAGGCCAGAAGAAGACTCGACTTCTGACAGGTTCTCTGAATAGAAGCGCTTGGTCAGGTAACGAACTTGTTGGATGGGCTGGGCCATTTGGTTATCGAGGCGAATTTGTAGCTGGCCTGCATGGAGGCTCAGGCTAATTCGCCCCTGGCCCTTGCCATGTTTAAGCAAGTTGCCAAGCAGGTTCTGCAAGACCCTCACCAGGAGTTCTGGATCGGTCTCTAGCCAGATAGGACCTGGTGCCAGATCCAAATCGACCCTAAGTCCCGCCCTTTGGAAGGCTTCATAGTAGGTCAAGGCCGTCTCCAACAAGAGCTGATGGACATCCACGCGCGAAAAGCTTGGCTTGACCTCGTGCTCCAAGACCCGGCGATAGTCCAAGAGGGCCTCTAGCCGGCCCGAGACCTGCTTGAGTTGCTGGTGGACCTTTTCCAAGGACTGGACATCGGGTAGCTCTTGGGCTTTGACCTGCTTAAGGGCTTGCTGGGTATAACCCGAAGCAATGGTGAGCGGGGTCCGGATATCGTGGGCAATATTGCTGATGGCCTGGTCCAAATCCCGCCGCTCCTGTTGGCTGGTGATTCGCTCGGCTTCCTGGTCCTCGAAGACTTCTTGGACAGCCTGGCTCAAGTCCACTAAAGTTCGACTCTGCTGACTGAGTCGCAGGCGCCCTTGGGATTTGGTCTGGCGCTTGGTCTCAATCTGCCGGGTCAGCTGGCGGACGGTGTAGCTTTGATGAAATAAATAGAGGATAGTCCCCAGGAGACAGAGGCCTAGGCCCAAGGTAATTCCCAACATTAGATTGCCTCCCCTCCTGGTCGGACGCCTTGAGCTAGTCGAACCCCCAGGCCCCAGACCGTCTCAATATAATCCTGGCTATCATCCAGCTGGCTGATTTTCTTGCGCAGGTTGGACAGGTGGGTGTTAAGGGTATTGTCGCCCGGAATGAAGGCATCCTGCCAGACCAATTCATAGAGCAGCTCCTTGGTAAAAATCCGCTGGGGCTCGCCTAGCAAGGTGGTTAGAATGCCAAATTCCTTTTTAGACAGGCGAACCACTTGGCCCTCCCGACTGATCTCAAAGCTATCGGCCTGGAGTTGCAGCTGGCCTAGACGGGTGGTCGCCTGGCTTGGCTGACTGCTAGCGCCCGCCTCATGGCCGGCTGTCCGCAACTGGACGGCCACCCGGGCATAGAGCTCCTCGAAGTCGAAGGGCTTGACCATGTAGTCATTGGCCCCGGCCAGGAGCATCTGACTGATCAGCTTCTTGTCCCCCAAGGCCGTCAGCATAATGACCGGTACCTGGCTAAAGGCCCGAATGGCCTCCAGGACAGCCTGGCCATTCATGCCCGGCAACATATAGTCCAGCAGGACCAAATCTACCGGCTGAGACTGGCAGTAAAGGAGCCCCTCTGTCCCGGCAAAAGCTGAGACCAGTTCATGTTCCTGGCCCAGGGATTGCTTAATCAGGGCATGGATGTCCTGGTTGTCTTCGATAATGAGTATACGCGCCATAGCGGCCTCCTTTTATGGGATGGTTGACAAAGATTAGTCTTGGATTGGAGCTGGACTATCAGCTTGTGGGCCTGCTTGGCCTTGTGATTCAGGTGTATGAGCTGCCGACACTTCTGTTGTAGCAAGTTCTGATTCAGCAGGTTCAATTTCAAGCGCTACTTCTTCAGCCACTTCTCTTACAGGCTTTTCTTCAGCCGCCTCTAGTGTTTGACCTTGGTCACCTTGAGCTGGCGCTCCTTCTAAGACTGGCGCTGGCTCTTGTTCCGGCTTCTTAAGCAAGTAAACTTGGCCGGCAAAAATCAAGCCAACTACCACTACTAGGCGGACTAATTCCACGTCGTCTGTGGCAGGTGAACGCAAGGATAGGATCCAGCCTACTAAGAGAGGGAGATAGATTTTCCAAGTGGCAAAACCACCCAAGAATTCAGGCTTTCTCTTAAAGCTCAGCAAGAGAATGCCCAGATAGTAAACAGCCAAACCGGCATAGCTTAGGTCCACAATATGACTGATGCGCACATAAGGGGTCATAAAGCCACCCAAGGCAATAATGACAAGACTCAAGCCAATCATAATCACATAGTGGCTGTAAATAAAGCCAGCAGCGGACTGGTCGACCCCTTGCGGCACTCGGTCGATTTGAACCTTATAGTGGAGAATGAGGCAGCTAATGAGGATAAGACCTAGTAAGGTGGTCGTTTCCATAGATAGGAAGGTACCCAAGCTGAGGACAACCAAGCCGGCTGAGTACATCATGGTCATGAGCGAAGTACGGTCCTTCAACCGGTCAAAGTCCAGGGCTGGCACTTGGCGGTCACGCAAAAAGTAAAATGGCGCTAACCAGCCAGCTAGAATTGCTACTACCAAAGCAGCGACGCCCCATTCATAAGGCAACTTGGTGCCCAGCAGAAGCAAGACCCCTTGAGCCAAGAAAATCAAGGCATGACTAGCAGCAAAGTATTTGTCCTGGTCGTCCTGGGCCTTGAGCCATTGAAGGCCGTAACGTAGGGCCAGACTGAGGCTGAGGAAGGCCAGGCATGCTGACAAGAGGACCCAGCTATCCTTCCAAGAAGCCGTATTGCCTTTAAAGAGGAAGAGGAAAACGGTCATATCGAAGAAATGACAGACATAGTCCAGGGGCCCTTCCTTCAGGTAACGATTGTTGTAAGCGGCTTGGCTGAACCAGACATAGAGAATGACCGACAGGGTCAGGGCAAAACGCCAGATCAGGTTGGTCTCCAGGGGATACTTGGTGATATCTGCTAACATATAGAGCAGAGTGAATAGGCCGGTAACAAAAACAAAATCATAGAAAATTTCTAAAACTGAAACGCGTTTGGTTTCTAACATGGCATTCACCTCATTTTATTAATTGGTCTTGAGATACTTGAGTCGAAGTAAACAGGGATTCCATTCATCCCAGAGATCCGGGAAGATTTCTATGGCCTCGTAGCCACAAGCCTGGTAGAAGGCATTGGTGGCATCATAAGCCTCATAGTGGCCTGGGGCCACGGTCTTGACCTGCAGATAATGATAGCCCTGGCTGATGGCATAGTCTTCAGCCGCCGCCATGAGCTGACGGCCTAGTCCCTGGCCATGATAAGCCTTGAGGACGCCCATGCAGTGAATTTCCAGACAGACAGGGGAAGTTTCTTGGAGGGTGATAAAGCCCCAGCCCTCCCCTGCTTGAAAGCAAACCCGGTCGCTGGCCTGGTCAATGTATTCCTGGGTGGAGTCTGGCAGACCAAACCATTCAGGTAGGTCGGCTAAGACCTTAGCCACTAGTTGTGAGCGTTCTTGACTTGCTTGCACTAATTTGGTTTCTAACATGGCATTCACCTCATTTTATTGATTGGTCTTGAGATACTTGAGTCGAAGTAAGCAGGGATTCCATTCATCCCAGAGATCCGGGAAGATTTCTATGGCCTCATAGCCACAAGCCTGGTAGAAGGCATTGGTGGCATCATAAGCCTCATAGTAACCGGGCGCTACCGTCTTGACCTGCAGATAATGATAGCCCTGGCTGATAGCATAGTCTTCAGCTGCAGCCATGAGTTGTCGCCCCAGGCCCTGGCCTTGATGGGCTTTGAGGACGCCCATGCAGTGGATTTCTAGGCAGACAGGGGAAGTTTCTTGAAGGGTCACAAAGCCCCAGCCCTCCCCTGCTTGAAAACAGACACGGTCGTTGGCCTGGTCAATGTATTCCTGGGTGGAGTCGGGCAGACCAAACCATTCAGGTAGGTCGGCCAAGACCTTGGCTACTAGTTGTGAGCGGTCTTGACCTGCTTGCACTAATTGGATCATGGCTTGTCCCCCTTTGTCTTTTTCTTAGGCTTGGGGGCCGGTAATTCAGGCCACATGACTTCAAACAAAGCCAGGACATAGCCTGATTCCTCTAGGTCCTCCACCTCAATCATGGGCTTGGCACCCGGATAAGGAATGGCCTGGGCTTGCTTGGCTAGATAAGAGAGCGCGGCAGGCACCGGCTTGACTAGCAGGCGGTTATCGTAGAGACCACCCACTAATTTGCCTTGATAGTAGAGCAGGTACTCGCCCATCATGGCCCGACTGGTAACAGCTGGATCATGCTGGCAAAGGTCTAAGATAAAGGCTAGATAATCCGGACTGGTGGCCATCCTAGTCCCCTCCCTTCAGATAGTCCTTGAGGTAGGCCAGGTTGCCATAGGCTTCTAGCTCCAGAGGCTCGGTCGTCAAGACCATGCCTCGCCCGGCCGGGTCGCTTGGCACTTGGAAGGCCAGACCTAGACGGCCAGGTTCCTGGCCCGGTGCCCAGGCAATGTAGAGAGTCTTGAGGTAGCCGTAAGTGGCATCCTCGGACTGAAGGACGGTCTGGGCATAAGCATACCAATCGCCGACCTTGTAGAGTTGGTTGAGTATTTGGTCCAGATAGTCCTGGCTGACCTGCCGGCTGTCTGGCACCAAATGGGGCAAGAGACGTAACTCCACACTATCTTCGGCGATAGTGGCTAGGTCAATCTTGACTGCCCCCAAACTTCTGAGTCCTTCTAACACCTTATCCCTCCTCTGTCTGATCCTTGGCTTGGTCCAAGGCCTGGAATTTGGCCTTCATGGTTGGGTTCTTGCGAGTCAGCTTCTTAACGCTGACATCGTCCAGCTTGTTATTGGCCAGACGCAGCTGGTTCTCGCTGGTCAACAGAGCCGTCTTCACGGCCTCCATGCGCTTAATAGCCTTGTCGATTTCCTCGATGGCTTTGGCGAAGTTGTTGCTGGCTGAGTGATAGTTTTTAGCGAAGGCTAGTTTGAAGGCGTTGAGGTCTTCTTCAAAATGGGTAATGTCAATATTCTGCTCCCGCATCTGGGCCAGTTCCTGCTTGTAATGGAGGGCATTCATGGCCGCATTGCGCAGGAGGGTAATCATAGGCAGGAAGAATTGGGGCCGGATGACATACATCTTGTCGTAGACATAGGACACATCCACGATTCCGCTATTATAGAGCTCATTGTCGGCTTCAAGCAGGCTAACCAAAATGGCATACTCGCAGCCCTTCTCCCGCCGGTCCTTGTCTAACTCCTTGAAGAATTGTTCATTCTTCTTCTTGCTGGCGGTCTCGTCGCCTTCGTTCTTCATCTCAAACATAATGGAGAGGATTTCGACACCTTGGTCGTCATACTCGCGGTAGATATAGTCCCCCTTGGAACCCGTCCGAGCATCATTGTCCTTGCCGAACTGGGCCTTTGGAAACATGCCCATGCGATTGCGGTTGAATTCATACTCGCAGTGCTGCTCCAGGCTCTCGCCAATCATCTTGGTGGACTGCTTGGCCTTGAAGTCCTTGTAAAACTCAATGGTTTCGTCCTTCTTGCGCAACTCCAATTCGTACTTCTCTTGATCAGCCTTGCGCGACAGCTGGGCTTCCTTCTCCTGTAAGGCCAGCTGGTTGGCAACCGCATCGCGCTCCTTCTCCAACTGAGTCTTGGCCGTTTGCAGGGCTTGTTGGTGCTCCAACTGTGCCTGCTTGAGTTGGAATTCCAGGGCTTGAATGGCCTGGTCCTTGGCCGTCAACTGGCCCTGGAGGGCGGTCTCGGTTTCCTTTTGAATCAGGGCCTTCTCGGTTTCAAATTGTTGGATTTGATGTTGCAGTTGGCTTAGTTCCTGGTCCTTTTGGGCCCGCAAAGCCTGCTCCTGGTTCTGATAGCGTTGCTCGGCCAAGTCTAGGGCCTGATGGAGGCGAGCCTGCACTTCGGCATCGAATTCGGCCGTCCGTACCTGGGCTAGCAACTCGCTATATTGGGTTTCATTAATGGTAAAGTGGGTCCCGCAATGGGGACATTGGATTTCTTTCATATAAAACGGGGACTCCTTTCATAACTTTGTCTTCTCTATTATAACAAAAAAAGCCCCCGGCTTGTAGTGGGAGCTAGGCTTGGACAAAGGGCGCCTGCCTATTATTCGTGAATTGTAAGCGCCAAACTTGGAAGGGCTTGGTGTCAGTTTAGTGAGTCCTCAAGCTCTGGCCTTGCTTAGCCAATCTTGGCTAAGGAGCGGGACCGGCTTGCTGTCTTCCGCCTTGCTGGTCTATGGTGGCCTAAGTCGCTCCGCTCCAAGGCCACTCATAGGCCCAGTATCCTAGGCGCTCCTAGCTAAAGATTGGGCACAAGGCCGCCGGTTGACAATCAAGCGAGGACATAAAAAATGGCGGTATCACTACCGCCATCTGCAACTTGCAACTAAGCAAGTCTATTTTTAATTATTTTTAGCTTCTTCCACATAGCTATGGAAGAGATAAGCATAGTGGTCATATTGATCCGGATAGCCCTTGCGCAAGTTACGCAGGAAAGCCCGTTTGACCGGCGTCGTATAACGGAAATGAATGTAGAAGAGCGCTATAAGCAGTGCACCGGCCAAGCCAGCAAGTGATGAGAGGACAGACCAAAATTCGACACCTGGCTTGCTGAAGTATAAAACCCCTGCCGCTGCAAACAGGACCGCCAGAATAATAATGACCCACTTGAAGTTCTTGTCTAGGCGCGCCTGCACCTCTGCTAATTCTAGAATCACACCTTGTAACTCGCCATCTGTATAGACTCCCTCACGTAGGTTACGCGCGGCGTCACGAGAGAGCACTGTCCGTGTTGCCATAGTTGAATCCACTCCTTTAGTTTTGGATAGTCTCAATATAGCATTTTTAGGCCTTTAATTCAAGATTTGTAGGCTTTCGAGCCCTCTTTCTGGCCAAGATGATTGACCAATTAACCCCATAAAAGCAAAAGAAAAATACAGGCATCACTTGTGCGATGCCTGTATTTTTTCGTCTACCCTTCTAAGGACTCTAAAAGCATTTGCCGCATCTGGGACAGCTCGGGCTCCTGCAGTCGCACTGCCTCATCCGTCATTTCCTCAAAGGGCACCCACCAGACGGGCCCGCGCCCCTGGTGGCCGTAGGTCCCCATATCGCCGGCGCGACGTGGAAATAGATGCCAGTGTAGATGGGCATCGCCATTGCCTAGCAGTTCGACATTCATCTTCTCTGCCCCAAAGGCCTTGGCCACCGCTTCTTGAACCTGACTCATTTCAGCCAGGAAGGCTAACCTAGTCTCAGGGTCTAAGTCATGTAGCTCCCGCACATGCTGCTTGGCTAGGAAGAGCGTGTAGCCCTTGAAGTATTGGTGGTCACCCAAGACCACATAGCCAGTGGACAGTTCCTTGACTAGGTAAGGATTGCTGCCTTCCCTAATCATCTCAATTCGTTGACAAATTAAACACATGGTCTAGGCTCCTTTACTACACTATTGCTTTGACCCAATTATAGCATAAGTCACTCTCCCATTCAAAAAAGCGCCCTAAGGCGCTTTTCTCTTCTAATCCTCCAGCACTTCCAGTTCAAAGCGCATGCCGCCCTCAATGGCATAGAAGTCATGGACAATATGGTAGTTTTCCAGTAGGTTATGGACCATATAGAGACCCAAGCCGGTCCCCTTATTACCTTGCTGGTCGCTGTCCTGGTGACTGAAAATGTCATAGGCAGACTGAAGGGCTTGGTCAGACATAGGCTGACAAGGATTCTCAATTCTTAGCTTCTGCCCCTCACGATAGATGCGGATGGTGCCGCCGGGTGTGGAGTAACGGACCGCATTGCTCATGAGATTGGAGAAGACCTTGCGGAAGGCTGACTCACTCATAGCCAGGGTGGCCTGGTCGAGTTGACAGTCAATCTGCAAGTGCTGAGCCTGAACCAGGACTTCATAGTCAGCCAGCACCTGAGGCACAATGGCCGCCACATCCAGTGGCCCTGTCTCGGCCTGCCACTCTTGCAGCTTGGAGAGTTCCAGAATTTCCTTGACTAGGCCAGATAATTGGTCGACCTTGAGCATGGATTCATCCAAATAAGTGTCCCGGTCGGCATACTTGCCTACCTTCCAACGCATATTTTCTAGCATAATACGCAGACCCGCCAAGGGTGTCTTAAGTTCATGGGAAGCACTACGCAGGAAGTCGACCTTGAGCTTCTCTAACTCCACCATGCGCTGGTTCTTCTCTTCTAGTTCATCAATAACGGCTAGGAGATGGCCGTAGAGCTCGTTGATTTGTCGCTCCATCATGCCCAGCTCATCCTGACGAATGTTAGCAAAGAAAGCCGTCCGGTCCAACTGCTTCATGCGCCCGGTCATGGCCGCCATGCGGCTGAGAGGCCGAGACAGGCTGCGAGCGTAAACGTAGGCTACCACGACAGCTAGCGCCACCGAGCCCCCTAGGGACATAGGCAGTAAGGTCAGGGTCACCCGCGTGGCCTGGCGGACCACTTCGGTAGTGGAAACAAACTGAACTAGCAGGCGTTTCTTATCCCGCGTCACCACTTCCCGCTCTTCGATAATGACCGAGTTCTGGTCACTGTCCTGATTATAGTTGAGATTACGACCGAGGGTCTTGGTATAGCTAGAGCCTTGGGGCTGCATAAAGGCCGTAATACCCTCGTTCTTAGCATAGACTTCCAGGGCTGTCTCCACTTCTTCTTCATCGACTTCGGCCAGGTTTTGGACCATGGCATCGGCCTTGTGGCTCAAGTCGGTCTGGCGATCATTGAGATAGAAATGGGGAAAGACCAAATAAATGGAGAGATGGGCCACTGCCACCAAGGCTAGCAAGATGGAGATGGTCCAGATAAAAATTTTCGGGAATAAACTTAGTCGTTTCATTTTAGCTCCAATTTATAGCCCACATTTTTGACCGTGACAATACAATCCAATCCTAAGTTCTTGCGCAATTGCTTGATATAGACGTCCACTACCCGGTCAAAGGGTGGATCATCCTGATTGGCCCAGACATGGTCGAGAATTTGCGCCCGGCTGAGTACTTGGCCTTGGTGGTCCAGCAAGAGCTTGAGAACTGCCAGCTCCTTAGGCTTGGTATCCGCCACTTCCCCCTTATAAGTCGCTTCATAGCTGGAGAAGTTGACCTTGCTGTCCTTGTATTCCCAGATGTCAAACTCGCCATAATGCCGCTTAAGCAAGGCTTCAATGCGCTTAGCCAGCAGGGCCAGGGAGAATGGCTTCTGAATATAGCCATCGACCAGCAAGTCGAAGGTCTTAATTTGGGCTTCTTCATCAGCTACCGCCGTCAACATGAGGACCGGCACTGTACTAGTTTTACGGATTTCTGCTAAGACTTCAAAGCCATTTTTCTTAGGCATCATAATATCTAAGAGGACCAGATCCACGGATACCTCCCCAAAGAGGTCCAGGGCTTCTTGGCCATCAGCCGCCTCCCAAACAAAGTAGCCTTGACTGCGGAGAAATTCGCTGACTCCTTCGCGGATGGCTGCTTCGTCTTCTACAATCATCAGATTCATGGGCGCACTTCCTTTCTCATTAAGATTTTAAGTCAATTATACCATAGAAAGTAGGATTAGCCTGCGCAAACCCTACTTTCCATGGTAAAAAATATTATGGACTTCCTAGCCTACACTTGAACCAAATTCTGAACATTATCTATAAATGGAAGTCCCTTAGGTGGAGAATACAGGGGTATCTAGAACCCCTCATAGGCCGGTCAAGGCGACATTGTTTGGACTGAGTGACGAGAGTATGTAAGTGACAATGACGGCGACTTGGCCGGTCTATGAGGAGTTCTCGATGACGAGAACTCACCCACATTTTTGGCCTATTGATGGTCGGCCAAGAGCGATTTAGGTTGCTTACGCATGAGGGTAATGGAAGCTAGAAGTACAGCTACCAGGATGACCACCAAGCCTAAGGCTACTACCCAAACCATATCCATGGCTTGTACTTGGACGGATAATTCGGTCAAGGTCTTGTTGAAGCTATCAATAGCCGCCCCGCCCCCAAGCGTGGTGTTCTTAGCTTCAGCTGCCAATTGTTGACCGATGCTTTGGTTGACACTGCCCAGAATGGTATTCCCTACCCATTGACTGACAGGTCCTCCTAGGAGGAAGGCCCCCACAAAGCTTGCTAGACTGACCATGAGGACTTCAACTAGGAATTGAGCCAAGATTTGTGGCTTGGTCATACCTAGGGAGAGACGAATCCCCATTTCCTTACGACGACCGTTCATCCAGAGGAAGAGGATCAACATGAGGACGACACCTGAGAAGATCAGGCTACCCAAGAGTAACTTGTCGGTCATGCCATAGACTAAACCAATTGATTTTTGCAAGGATGGGAAGTTTTGGCTGCTCTTAACCAAGCTGTATGCCCGCCAGTTAATGGACAACTTCTTAGCTTCAGACATAATCTTGTCTAAGTCATGGTTACCGTCGACGAAGAAGCTAGCATCTTGATAGATAGCCGTTTCATCGGTATAACCATAGAGCTTTTGCGTGGTCCCTAAATCGGTCAGCAGGTTGTTTTGGTAGAGCTCTTGGATGGCCGTTACCCCACCCTTGTTCTTCCCGCTAAAGGTCCCTACGATCGTAACTTCAGTCGTTTCATTGGCTTGCTTTTCATTATCGGCATCATAGATGTTGGACTTGAGCTTGAGCGTGTCCCCTACCTTGAGGCCGTTCTTCTTAGCAAATTCTTCGTGGACCATGGCCACGTTCTTGTCCTCAGGCTTAATGTGACGGCCTTCAACTAGCTTGAAGGTTTCGGCACTAAAGCGATCGTCCAAGGAAGAGTCATTGGTCCCTGTCAACATGGCTGCCTTACCGAAGCGACGTTGACGGTCGGCATCAATTCGTGGCAGGCCGTCTTGGGAAACCAGTTCCTTGTCGACTAAGTCGGCCACAATCCCCATACGTTTGACTACTTGGCTAATGCCATCTAGGCCTTGAATGGCCGCGATGTCCTTACCACGCAAGTTCCCACTCCCGCGGTTGGTCCCTTGGTTGTTACGGCGATCGATTTCCATAGAGAAGGAAGAGCTGATGCCCTTGAAGGTTTCTTTGGAGGCCACGTCGGTTGCCCGCTTAACAGCCAAACTACTTAAGGAAACAGTGGACATGACTAAGAGAATAAGGAAGATAATCAGAGTCTTAAATTTTTTACGCCAGACATAGGCCCAAGCATTATTCAATAAACGCATTGTGCTTCCCCCTCTCTACTTCACTTTATGTCCGTTAGCTGCTTTCAGCTTACCATGACTGAGTTCTAGAACCGTATCGGCTGCCTCTGCCACTTGCGGGCTGTGCGTCACGACGATGACACATTTGCCTCGTTCATGGGCAGCTTGACGTAAAATGTCGATGATTTCTTGGGCGGTCCCTTCGTCCAAGTTACCGGTTGGTTCGTCAGCTAAGATGATTGGCGCCTCGCTGGCCAAGGCCCGGGCGATAGCCACCCGTTGTTGTTGGCCCCCAGATAACTTAAGCACGTTACGATGAATTAAGTCCTGGCCCAAGCCTAGTTGTAAGAGCAAGTCTTCGCTAGCTTCCGCATTGGCTAGGCGCACATTTTCTAGTGGCGTCAAGTAGTCAATCAGGTTGTAGTTTTGGAAGACCAAGCAAATATTGTGGCGGCGGTGGGCGCTATAAGACTCTTGGGCAATATCCTTGCCTTGGAAGAGGACTTTACCTTTGGTTGGGCTATCTAAGCCTGCCAAGAGGGATAAGAAGGTCGACTTACCAGCCCCGGATTTACCCACAACGGCATAGAAGGTGCCAGCATCAAATTTAGCGTCTAATTCCTTGAGGACACTCTCTTGTGCCCCTTCATAACGATAGTAAATGTTGTCTAATTTCAATAATGTCATCATGATCACTTCCTTAACTGAGTTGTCCTAGGATTTCCTTAGGTTTTTTGGTGAGAATTAAGCCGGCACAAGCCATGACCGCCACTACTATAATCACAAGTACGACGCCATAACTTGTTGCGACTAGGCCGGCCTGCCAGCTTGGCGCAGCGGCCGCGAAGAGTTTGCGGACCTGGTCTGGCAGGTCATTGGAGACTAAGAGGCTGGAGAAGAAACTGTTAGCCAGTGGATAGGCTACTGCGGCTGCGATGGCCCAGGCCCCAATGGATAGGCCCCAGAGCTCTAGCAGGATTTGGCCAATGATTTGTCCCTTAGAAATCCCAATCGAGAGCAGAATGCCGAATTCATGCACCCGTTCCCGCAAGCAGAAGAGCAAGACTAGGAAGAGGGTAATCACACTGACCAATAAGACCGCGCCGGTCATGATGGTCATGAGGGACTTGAAGCTAGCGATAGGCGCTGCCACCTGTTCAAAGGCTTGACTATTGGCTGTCAATTGGGTTTGGTCCCAATCCAGCGACAAGGCCTTAACGCGGCTAATAACTTGGTCTAGTTCCTTGGGGTTTTTCACCCGATACTGAGCCAGACGCACTTGATAGTCGTCTGCTTGCCGCCCGTAGAGGGCCTGACTGCTAGCGTAGTCGGTGTAGAGCCGGTTTTCGGTCAAATCGGAGCTGAGCCCGGTGAAGGTCTCACTGCGTTTGCCGCTATAAATCCCGACAATCTCGAATTCCTTGGCCTCCCCGTCCTTGGCTTCCCCACCTTCTGTTAGCTGGGTGCCCTTGAGGCTAATCTTATCGCCTAGCTGGAGCTTGTTGGCTTCGGCAAAGGCCTCGTGGACCATGACCTTGTCTTTGTCATCTGGCGTCAAGTGGCGCCCTTGGCTCAGGGTCAAGGCCCCGCTCGCAAAATCTAAATCGGTCTGACTGTCTTGGCGACCTTGAATGGATAAGAGCTGATTAAAGATATCGTCGCCTTGGTCACGTTGCACGGCTTGTTGGGCCTGAATGACTTGGCCGGACTCAAACTTGGCCAGCCCTTCCGATTGGTACTGAACGTCTGCTATTCCCTCTACTTGAGCCACTTGACTGATGTCCGACTCTTTCATCCCTGCCTGCAAGCCCTGACCTTGGAGCTGGAAGCCCGCATTGGAGAGGGACAGGAGTTTATCTTGAACTTGTTGGGTACTAATCTGAATCGCGAAAACAGCTAAGACAGCGGTCGTGATCAGAGATAAGATGAGGAAAAGCAGCCCAACTCTGACTCGCTTACGGCTGACATAGGCCCAAGCACGCTGATACCATTTCATACGAGTCACTTCCTTTCTGCTGATTAAGAACTAACTATAGTATGCAACCCCTGTGTGAAGTTGATATGAAATTGTGAAATAAATTTTTGTCTTCTTCAATAAATGAAAAATCCAGCCCCTGACCTGGCTTGAGAACAGGATAAGGTCTGGGTTTTGGGGAGATTAGCCGATGGCAAAATAACTTTTTATATCTTTCTAATACTTTGCCACACAACGGTAAAACCACCCTGCCATCAGTTCGGCCGCTGATGGGGGGTGGTTTTTAAATAGAGGGGTTAGATTTAGTTGCTTGAAGTTGTTTCGTCTTTCTGATCGCTGGCTGCATTAGCACTTGAGCTAGAAGAAGACTGGGATGAGCTTTGGTCTGAGGATGATGAGGCCTCACTTGCCTTGTCCTCTTCAAAGTTAGTTACTGGCAGGCTCTTGTCCTTGTCAGCGTCTTCTAAGACTTCGGAGGTGAAGGACTTGTTGCTTTCCAAGATGCTTGGGCCACCATCTTCCCCGGCTTGGGTAATGGCCTTATACTTGTCGCCTACGCGGGTGTCAACCTTGCCATTGAACTGGGCGTGAGCTAGCTCGATGGCTTGTTTAGCTAAGATAGCGGGGGCGAAAAGTGGTTCTGCCGGGTCATCCCCACCGAAGACGGCATTAGTCTTGGATAGGCGGGCAATGATATCCGACACTTGTTCCCGCAAGTCATAAGACAATGGCTTGTCTTGGACGTGTTGGGTCAAGAAGTAGAGATGCTTCATGGCTTCAACCCCAGGACGGTCGTTGGCATCCTTGAGGGCTGCCACATAGGCAGCTAAGCGGCTTAAGCCCACCGCGTCTTGGGCTTCGATGGCCTTGTTGGCTTGTTCCCGCAATTGGTCAGCGGTCACCCCATAGTTGGTCAAGTTCAGCTCGCTAATGGCCTTGAGGATGCTCTCATGTTGGGCATTCAATTTGGCCAGGCGTTCAGACAGTTTGTCGCTATTGTCTTCAATTTGGAAGATGTAGCGGGCGGCAAAGCGGTCTAAGAGTTGGAGGAAGCCTTGGGTCGAGTTGCCCTTGTCCTTGAGGCTTTCTTCAATATCTTGCAAACCGGCATCGATCCGAGCTAGGGCCACTTCTTGGCCGGCTAGACGTTGGCTAGCTACTTGGCGCAGGGTGGCGATGTAGGCTTTGACAGTGGCCTCATCCAAATCGCCTGGCACATGGATACTTGGCAGACTCGCTAATTTGTTAGCGACATAAGCCTTGGCCCCTTCCACATTGCGAATGCGGATATTGTGGCTGTGGTCGCCATGTGGCACCTCGAAGTAGCCATCGCGAATGCGAATAATACGTTGAGGAATGCCCATGCGTTTAGCAAGACCTGCTAGTTCGCGGGCAAAGCGTAACTCAGGGTCAATGCTTGGATCCTGACTAGGCACTTCCAAGGTCCAGAGTGGCACTACCCAAGGATGGATGTGCGACTTGTCTTGGCCCTGTTCCGTATTTTGAAAGGCAAAGACTTGGCCCCGGTAGTTGCCGGCATCATCATAGACAGCCTGCAACTTGATGGTGTCCCGCTCTACCCCATAGGCATAGCTGATGTAATCCAAATGAGGCTGCAACTCAGGCGAGTCTAGGGTCAGGAGAGAAGTTGGCCCTTGTGGTGTGCTTGGTTGGGCTGGCTGGCTCGGAGCCGGACTTGGCGTCGCTGGCTGATCCACTGGCAGACTTGGCGTCGCTGGTTGACTTGGTCGAGTCAGTTGGTCGGCTGGATGACTTGGTGCTACAGGTTGGCTAGGGCTGGCTGGCCGGCTAGCGACTGGACCATTAGGTCTTGGGCTGACTGGCTCATCGTCGAAGGACAGATTGCCTAAGCCTTGACCACAATCCAAGACATCATGGAAATGGTCGCCGTGAGGAATCCGCACTAGGCGGCAACCCCCTGGTGTATGGGCATTGGGCACGGTTGGCGCGTTGGCTAAGTCGCGTTTAGAGATAAAGTGGAAATGGTCGCCGTGACGGACTACATAGCCATCTGCATTCTCTTCGACAATATCGGCTGGGTTAAACACATAGTGATCGTCCCCACCCCTTCTTGACCCGCTAGCCCCTGCTTGGGCCTGGTCTTCGTAGATGGCGTCCACTGGTGGCTTACCGTAGACAAAGTGGTAATGGTTGCCATGCTTCTTAAGGTAACCGTTAGAAAAGACCTTCCCCACGATGACCTTTTGTTTACCCATTTTTTCCTTGAATTCTAGCTCGAGCTTATCCAAGGCCAAGGATTCTTTTTCGGCTTGGGCTGCGGCCAAATCGCTGGATAATTGGCCCTTGTCGCTTTCCGCTTGGGACATGGCCGTTTGGGCCTCTTGCAAACGGGCTTGAGATTGACTGAGTTCTTGATTAAGGCCCCACAAACCGGCCCCGGCGCTTAAAAGAATGGCGCCATTAATCCCCCATAAGAGGATGCGTTTTTTAGTCATGAATGATGACTCCTTCGTATATATAATGGTAATTCTTACGTTTAGCATCTTACACCCAATCGTAATGATTGTCAATAGTATAATGAAAAAATATTGCACTACTTGTTAAATAGTGTGCCAGCATCAAAAAAGCCCCCTGCTATGAGGGAGCTAGGTGATAAGATTAGGAAATACCTACCATATCTAAGTAGAGTTGGTGGGCATAGCTATCGGTCATGCCTGAGATGAAGTCCGTGGCCAAGAGCAGGCGCAGGTAGAGCTTCTCCAGTTCCGACTTACCTTGCGCAAAATAACGGTAGGACCGTTTCTGGCTCTCGGAAATAATGCCAATCTTCTTAAGGTCCACATAGTCTAGGCGACGCGCTGTATCGTAAGCTACAAGTGGCGGCACGAAGCTATCCAGCAGATAGGTCAGGGTCGAATAGCCCGCTATTTCCAGGCGTAAAATGGACTTGTGGTCGTAAATCCGGCCTTCAGAAATGGACCGCAGTTGATGATAGAGTGGCGCCACATCCGAGTCTTTGAAGAGGTCAAAGTCGTAGGTCCCAGCCATCAAGTCAGCATAATGGCTCACGAAGGACTGGGTGGCACCGGCAATTAAGACATTGCGCAGGTGCTCGAAGAAACGGTTGATGCTGAAGATTTCTTCATCAATGGTCTCCAGAATATGGACCACCTGACGCGAAGCCTGGCTGTCCTGGGCTGACTGCTTAAGACTAGCTAGCAGGTCCGCCTTGACCATGGCGAAGGTCAGGACGCCCTTGCCCAGGGCGTCTTCCATATCGGCCACCAGATAGGCAATGTCGTCAGCCGCCTCTAGGATGAAGGTCAAGGGATGGCGTTGGCTGCCCGCTCCCGTTTGGCTGGTAATGGCTTGGAAGAGGTCGGCCTCCGCATGGAAATAGCCCACCTTCTTATGGATGATAGCACCGGTCTTAGGCTGGTGAGAAGCCCGCGTGTATTTGAGAATGGTATTGAGGGTGGCCACGGTTAAATCAAGGCCATCAAAGCTACCCTTGAAGTCGTGGAGCTTGGCCGCAATCCGCAAGGCCTGGGCATTCCCCTCAAAATGATAGAGGTCATGAACATAGTCGCTGGCCAGAAAGTCCTGGGCCAGTTGGGGATCCAGCTGCTCACTCAGAATGGCGGGCAGGCGTTTCTTGAACCACTGGCGGATAATATCCTCGCCAAAGTGACCATAAGGCGGATTGCCAATATCGTGCAAGAGACTAGCGCACTCAACAATACGGGCGATGTCGGCCTGACGGACAATGAATTCCTGCTGACTGACGGCCAGCTCAGAATCGGCCACGCCTTCTAGTTGATCGGCCAGACTAAGGGCAATCTCCGAAACCAGGGTCCGGCCAATCATGGCCACCTCCAGGGAATGCGTCAGGCGCGTATGAATAAAATCCATCCGCTCCAGGGGAAAGACCTGGGTCTTGTCCTGTAACCGCCGGAAAGACGGGCTGGTCACAATTCGTTTGTAGTCATCATCAAATTCATTACGATGCTGGGTCGCACTACCCGATAGACGGGCAGTAGATAAAAGATCTGTCCATTGCATAAGCCGGACCTCCTTGTCTGCTGACTGGGGGATGTTGGGGTCTTAAAGTGGGCGTCAGCCAGCCTATTTTGCTTCCTTATTATAACAAATTCTCAAGCCGGCATAAAGAAAGACACCCGGGTGGGTGTCTTGGGTTTAAGTATTTGTGTAACTAGGCTATATGAAATTTTTATTGGTCTAAGGCTTTTCTCAAGGATTCGATGGTGGAGTAGCTTGCTACTGATGGATCATGCGCAATGCGTCTGCTTTCGTCGATTGCTTGAGCAGTTAGCGACTTGTCTTGTCGGCTTAAATCCTGAGGCGCTTGCTGATTTAGCTGGTCTGAATGACTAAGTATATCTTTATGGTAGTAGTCTTTATTGCTCATGACAACCTCCTAATCAATAGAACCATGTTTTGAGACTTATAGAAGCTAGTGACAACTTAGTTGTTAGCCTTCAAAAATTCGCCTATCCCTGCTGCAATTTCTTCGGGCGCATAATCATGCACATAATGCCCCACATCCAAGCGTTTAATGGTCGCATTAGGCACTTGCCCAAAGCTATCTTGCGCCATTTGGTACCAAGCCTCACTAGAGAAGCTAGTCCCACTCGCATTAGACACATAGAGTAAAATAGGGACGCTTGGCAGAGGCTTGTCTAAAACTTGCTTAGCATTGCTTGCTGACATTTCAAGTTCATTGCCAATAGCAGTCGTCAAGGCCTGCTTATAAAAGAGCGCCTTGTAATTAGCTATTTCTGCTTGCGTCAGATGGCCTGATTGAAGGGCAGGAGCTGCCTTCTCTGCTGGATAAAGAAAACGCCCATAGCCTAGCCCAAGTAACATTTGCCCAACCTTAACTACAAAAGTTGGAACCTTTACTTTGTCATAGCTCTGAGGCATGGCCATATCGAGGCCAACAATAGCAGAAACTTCTGCTGGATGTTCTTGGGCCCAGTAGAGAGCCTCCAAGCCAGCCATGGAATGAGCCACTAGAACATAAGGGCCTTGAATACCAGACGCTTCTAGTGCTTGACGTGTCTGTCTATTCACGGTTTCTAAATCTCTAGGACTATCCCCATCATCACTAAAGCCATAACCGAGTCGCTCGACTATGACAATACGATAATCCGACTCTAATTGCGTCGTCAAGGCCTTAAAGTCCAAAATAGGCGATGTTGTGCCCCCTCCAGCTAACAAAACTAGTGTCTTGCTACCCGAACTTGTCACATAGATATTTAACTGCTTACCCTCAACCTCAACACGATTACCAATCGGCGATACATCATTAGCTTCTCTGGATAAGGCAAGACGATGATTAAGATAGACACCTAATGTAACTAGCACTATGGCTAAAAGCACATAAGCTAATAGTTTTCTTAGACCTCGCCAAAATCTCATCACTTAGCCTCCTCCACTTTTGATCACATGCTTACCCTACCACTTGAACAGGACTAGGTCAATAGATAAGAAGGTTTACTCCGATGCTCAGTTATCGCGAGCCTTAAACAATGTAATGAATAATTTCTTAAAGCATCGCCCCTTATTGCACTTTTAAGAGGGAGTCTGTTCTTGACTATCACTGGAAGTCCCATCAACTAAGTAATGCCGTAATTTTATCTTAGCCCTTTTATAAATCTGCACTGCACTCTTAGCTACTCTTCTCAGTATGTACAAAAGAATCATCAGCAAACAAGATACAACTAAGAATGTGATAGCACTAATAATAAGTGGATTGCCTTGAAAGTCACATTTTATCTTTTCTAGCAGTTCTTTGAACTTATCGAATAACTTATCGAAAAATATGACCGTAATGGCATAGGATAGTACTAGTATTATCACTCCCCAAAGTAATAGCTTATTCTTTATATTCAAAGCACTATAGCTCTTATACAGTCTACCATATCTACTAATTGGCAACTCACCTATAGCATCCGTTATAATTATATCTAATATCAAAAATACTACAATAGTAGTTAAGCCCGTATACAAGGATAAGGTGACCTTATTCCAGAATTCGGTATTCCCATATAATAAGCTCTTAAAGAGTGACTGAATTTCGTTAGTCAGCATTAATCTCATAGCTTGAACTAATACTATGGAAGATATCAAAGTATAAAATCTGTATTTTATCCTAATTAATCTTTTATATGAACTAGAAGCAGAGTCTTTTAAAAAATACCTATTAAAGATGACATCTTGTGAAAACAATATGTCAGTAAACATTTTTCCGAAAACTACAAAAATTAAGTTTAAAGTAGCGGGGTCGGCCGAAAGAAATAAAGAAAAAAGCACCATCATAAAGGATGTAGTACTAACAAAAGGCATCCAAGGCAACATTTCCTTAAGTATTAAATTCAAAAAATCTAACAGAATCATCCAAGTCATCCATATAAACATGACGGACCAAATCCCCATCAACAATTCTTTGGCATCATTTTTTCCTAGCTCAGTACTTTTTATTATAAAAAAAACTATGTATTTATATGAAAAATAATAAAATCCAATTCTTATGAGAAAACGCATTATAAACCTTAACGGCTCACTAACATCTCGCCAACTCTGTCTTCTCTGGAAAACAACACGGTAGATTGAGTTTAGTAACAAAATGAAGCCTATTCCCATCAGAATGTGCTGATACGTTTTATCTAATCCAAGCAGGAAATACCTTCTCACTACCACAATTAGTACGGAGCCCAGAAACCAAGCCATACTTTTCTTATCTAATTTAGACCATCGTTTCTTTGTCTTATCCCACATACTTATACCCCCTTCTTCATTTTATGATACAGATTAGATTAAGGCCAGCTACCTAAATAGCTGGCCTTACTAATTTGATAAATCTTCTAGTCATCCACGCCCAGAATCTCGTTGATGTTGTTCTTGTAGAGAATAGCCTTAGCCCCGTAGACTGCTTGGATGCCGCCTTGGACTTCTAAGACATCGACGGCACCGATGGCCTTGAGGGTTGGCTTGTCGACCTTGCCTGGATCTTTGACTGATACACGCAAGCGGGTGATGCAGGCGTCGACTTCTTCAATGTTTTCAGGACCACCTAGGGCTTCAATGATTCTAACTGAATCTTGCTTGAGGCTGTCCTTGGTGTCGACCACTGGCTTGGCATCCTCGTCCAAGTCCTCTTCCAGACGGCCTGGCGTTGGCACGTTGAATTTGGTGATGAACCAACGGAAGACCACATAGTAGAGGCCGGCCCAGATTAAGCCAAATGGAATTTGTAAGAGCCAGTTGGTCTTGTCATTCCCTTGCAGGATCCCGAAGAGGGAGAAGTCGATGACCCCACCTGAGAAGGTGTTCCCGATAGAAATATTGAGGATGTCAGCGATGAAGAAGCTGACCCCATCCAGGAAGGAGTGAATCACATAGAGGAATGGACTCACGAAGAGGAACATATACTCGATTGGTTCCGTAATCCCGGTGATAAAGCTGGTCAAGGCAACCCCGAAGAAGAGACCTGCGTATTTCTTACGACGGTCTTTTGGCACCAAGTGGTACATAGCCAAGCAGGCAGCTGGCAAACCGAACATCATGGTTGAGAAGCGGCCAGCGAAGAAGCGAGTGCCTTCGGTGAAGAGACCCGTGTGGTTTGGATCTGCCAATTGGGCGAAGAAGATTTTTTGTGCCCCGGCTACGGTTTGACCCGCTACTTGAGCCACCCCACCTAACTCAGTGTA
The DNA here is from genome assembly GCF_938010525.1 of uncultured Abiotrophia sp. GTDB lineage: Bacteria > Bacillota > Bacilli > Lactobacillales > Aerococcaceae > Abiotrophia. Next base: position 45,865 of record NZ_CALLVK010000011.1, read on the forward strand.
CCAGAACATTGGGTAGATCATGTGATGCAAGCCGACTGCCCCGCAGAGACGCATGAGGAAGCCGTAGAGGAAGGTCCCAAACGGACCCGCTTGGGAAATGTAGTCCCCAGTTGATACCAGCCATTGTTGGAATGGTGGCCAGATTAGGAAAAAGACGCCCCCTAAGAAAATTGAGGCAAAAGACGTCACGATAGGCACAAAGCGGGAGCCCCCGAAGAAGCCCAAGACCTGTGGCAATTGAATATTATGATAGCGATTATGGAGCCAAACTGCACAGGCACCGACCGCAATGGCGCCAATGACCCCGGTGTCGATGGCCGAACCCTCTGCCATATAGAGTTTGACTAAGGCACCGATGGTGGCTTTCATGACCAGGTAACCGGTCACCCCAGCCAGGGCTGCCGTCCCCTTGTCCCGCTTAGCTAGGCCGATACAGAGGCCCACACAGAGCAGGAGGGACAGGTTGGCGAAGACAATTTCGCCGGCCGAACTCATGACTTGGAAAATAGCTTGTAGGCTTGGATTATTCAATACGGGATAGGTCGCCACCGTGGTCGGATTAGACAAGGCGCCCCCAATCCCCAGCAATAGCCCGGCTGCCGGCAGAATGGCAATCGGCAGCATAAAGGCTTTCCCGATTTTTTGTAACAACTTAAACATGGTACAAAGACCTCCTTTGATTGTTAGGTGCTTCAGAAGTCTCGCATCGGAATCCTCCTGACTCACTCCTGTGGTCCCACCTTTTGGGGGACTCGCGGCCCTTCCTGGCCTGGCTACCTCCTTTCCTGGTCTGACATGATCTTGCATAAGTTGCGATGCGAATGCGCAGGGTTGAATGTAACCCTTTACAAGTTTATTATAATCGGATTGAAAGGAAATTTCAACTTGGAGGGGAGACTTGACTGGTACGCCACATAGGTATATACTTGGTATATACATTAGAAGAGGTGATTTTATGGAGTCACAAGCACAATACCGGACCACACTATCCCAATGGGGCAATTCTAAGGCCGTGCGCCTACCTGCTTCCATTCTCAAAAAGTTAAATCTATTGGACAATCAAACCCTTCTGATCTCTGTCGAGGATAACAGCATTCGACTAAGTCCTGAACACAAACAACCTTCCACCATCCATGAGTTGTTTGCTGAATGGGATCAGGACGATGTTCGAGAAGGCGAACTTGATTGGGGCCAGGCGAAAGGTCAGGAACTAGAATGGTAATCAAACAAGGCGATATTTTCTACGTTGACTTCAATCCCAGCAAGGGCCACGAGCAGAAGCATCGTCGCCCGGCTCTCGCTCTAAGCCATAGCCTCCTGACTAAGTTCAGCGGCTTAACCATCGTGGCCCCCATCACCACCACCAGTCGCAACTTTCCCACCTATCATGAGCTGACTAGCACTCGTACCATCCAGGGCAAGGTCATGCTAGACCAGACCATCGCCTTAGACTTAGCGGCACGAGGTGTTGCTAAGGTCGAGGAAAGGCTATCTCAAGAAGAATTGAAGCTCATCTTGGATAAGTATAAGTTGTTGTTTGATATGGAGGATTAAGAATAAACAAAACGCCATGGCTCGGTATGATTACCTAGCCATGGCGTTTGCTTGGTTTAATGCGACTTAAGGTCCATAAACAAATGGGCTTGATCCTGAAGACCATGTCCTAGGCGGATAATCCGCAGCTTATGTTCTTTGGGGTATGGCGCATAGTAGACAATATAGTGACCAATGATTTTCCGTCGAATGCCTATAGCTGGCAAATAGGGATTGCGCACCCGCTCCCCGCTTTCTGGGAAAACTAGCAAGTTTTTCAAACACTCATGGAGTGCATCAAGAAACTTTTTAGCAGCTTGCTGATTCTTAAGTTCCTTTGTCAAATAGTCCAGAATCACTTCTAAATCTTCTTCTGCCTTCTGAGTGAACTCATAACTATAGGTCATAACGCTCCCTCATATCGGCGATAAGGGACTCACCGTCTCTTAGGCGTTGCTCTCGAATATCTTCAAGCCCTTGATATAGAAATTTTGCTTCTTCCATTTGACGGAGGGTCTTCTCATAGTATTCAATGTCCATGACGACTAGTCGTCCATAGCCATTCTTAGTGACGAAGACTGGGCCTTGTTCCTCTTGACAATAAGCTTCAACCGCCACTGTATTTTTTAAATCGCGCATGGGAATAATTTTCATCAACGCCACCTCCTTTTGATGGCTATATTATACCATAAATTTAGACACATATATAGTCATTTATAGCAAAAGGCCCCCTGATCTAATCATAAGGGGACCTTTTCTTCTTATAACTGATAGACCATAATATGTTCATTTATTTCCTGGTTAAAGCCAGTCTCTTCAAATCCTAGACCTAGCAAAATCTTTTTCATGGGCTCGTTACCGTCCACGTAATCGGCCACCACCTTGGTCATCTGGGTTTGCTGCTTGGCCATTTCCAGTACTGCTTCAATGGTTTGTCGGCCGTAGCCTCTGCCTTGGAAGGCTTGGTCAATCAGGAAGCGCCAAATAAAGACCTGTTGCTCCTCTGTATCCAAGTCATACATGATGAAGCCAACTAGGTCTTCCTTGGCATAAATGGCTTTGGGATAGGTAATGCCTTCGTCACGGTAGTACCAAGCATCTGCCAAGGATCGGACGACCGGAGATACAAATTTGGCCGCCTCTTGCTCAGGAGAAATCTTGAGCTCTAGCACCTGAAAATAATTATCGCCAGTAATCTCTCTTAAACTAAGGGTCATGATATTCTCCTTTCTCGGCCTTACTTGACTAAGTCACTCAAGAGATAAGCATCCACCAAGCGCTCGGTCGCCTCCACGGAGTCCACATGGGTCCGCTCATAGGAATGGCTGGACTCGATGCCGGCACCGCAGAGGGCGTGCTTGACTTCGGCACCCGCTGACATAGCGGCCGAAGCGTCGGATCCATAGAATGGGTAGATGTCTAATTTGTAAGGAATGTCCTTGGCCTTAGCCAGTTCCACCAGGTGTTGGCGGAATTCATAGTGATAAGGGCCACTGGCATCCTTGACACAGATAGAGACCGTATACTCGTCGGTCTGCTGGTCGTCACCCATGGCGCCCATGTCAACCGCCAGATACTCCACCGCTTTGTCTGATAGGCTAGAGTTGGCCCCATGCCCTACTTCCTCGAAGACCGAGAAGGCAAATTGGGTCGTCACCGGCAGGGTGATGCCCTCTTCCTTGTAACGGCGCAACAAGTTAAGCAGGATAGCGGCGGACACCTTGTCGTCGAGGAAGCGCGACTTGATAAAGCCGGTGTCGGTGATGGTGGTTCGTGGGTTGAAGGAGACAAAGTCACCCACTTCAATACCTAGGGCGCGGGTTTCTTCCTCGTTGGTAACCTTGGCATCTAAGCGGACTTCCATGTTGTCTTGGGTCCGTTCAGCCGTCCCCGCATCACAGTAGACGTGGGTAGAAGTTTGGTGAATGAGAATAGTCCCAGATACAGTTTTACCGGTGGCCGCCACATGGACGGTACAGTTCTCCCCTTCAATCATGTTCCAAGGAAAGCCACCCACCTTGTCCAGCTTGAGCCGGCCGTCGCCCTTGACCGCGCGCACCATTGCCCCCAAGGTGTCAACGTGAGCCGTCACGATGCGGTGGTGGTCATCGTCCTGGCCCGGCACCGTCACATGTACGAGTCCTTTGGAAGTGCGCACCGGTTGGTAGCCCATTTTTTCCAGAGTCGATACCAAATAGTCCTGAACGCCACGCGTGTAACCCGTTGGCGACGCGATAGCTAGAAGTTCTTGCAGATAACTTAAGGTTGGATTCATCCTAATGCCCCCTTGAAAATTGTTTACACCTTCATTATAACACAAGTTTGGATAGGCGCCCTATCTTTTTGCGTGACAAATGGGGCGGGTGCCCGCAGTCACGTCGTGTTGGAGCCCCAACACGACATCGCCCTCCTCCAATGCGACGTGGCTGCACCTTTTGGCTCCTTTTTCGCTCAAAAACCAAGTTCATCGCCTCCACCACGTCGCGTTGGAGCCCCAACACGACATGGCGCTCCTCCAACTGATGGACAGCACTTAGAAGATTTACTCTATCTAACACGGGGCAACCAACTATACACAGAAGATGGAGAAGAGTTGTATATTGATCCAACTTCTCAGAAAAGAACACTTCATAACCAATATGAAC
>NZ_CALLVK010000012.1:0-64601 GCF_938010525.1 uncultured Abiotrophia sp.
CTAGTGATCAAAATGATAGCTTACTCAAAGACATCCGCTCTGATGCTTCCTTTGACGCGGATTACCGTAAGGAAGCCTTCAAGAAATGGCAAGACTTCATCATGGATGAAGTCCCAATGGTGCCAACTCTCTATCGTTACCAGTTAACATCCTTTAACAACCGGATTAAGCACTATGATGCAACTCCAGGGGTTGACTTCGACTGGAACCAAGTAGAATTAACGGCCGATTCACCAATCAAGGAATAGGCGTCTAAGAACGCACAAGAGGCTGGGATTATCCCAGCCTTTTTTGTCATTTCTGGGGATGATGGCCTAGTAATTCTGAGTGTTGAGTGGCCTTTTAATGGCTAAAAGCATCGGAATATGATACAAAAATTAAAAAATGGTGAAAAAACTATTGCTTTTCAATATGAAAAGGAGTATAGTAAACTCAATAATCAAATGACACCTATGTTTGGAGGAGAAAAACATGAACAAAACTTTGAGAAAAAGTCTTACCCTCATGGCTACGGCCTTTTCTGTCGGCGCCATTATGGTGCCTTCAGTGACAGCTGTGGCTGAAGGCGATTTGCCCTTATCTGTTTCTAACGAAGGAACAGCCATTGAGGGTGGAGTATTCAAATATGCCTTAGTTGGGGATCCCTTCTCTGGCGCACTCAGCAGTCTTTACGCTGAAAAGTCTAATGACATGAGAATTACTGAGTTCTTCAACCCAGGCCTCTATGGTTCTGATGGCGACTATAAGATTGACGATTCTGGTTTGGCTAAGTTGACCTTTGACCAAGCTAACAAGAAAGTCACCATCAAGATTCCGGAAGGGGTGACCTGGACAGATGGCCAGCCCCTCACCATTGAAGACGTCATCTACCCTTACTATGTAGTAGGGCACAAGGACTATACCGGTATCCGTTATGGTTCTGACTTCAAGAACGTGGTTGGGATGGAAGAATACCATGAAGGTAAGTCTGACACCATCTCTGGTCTTAAGAAGATAGATGATTACACCTTAGAGATTAGCTATAAGGAATTCTCAGCTTCCATGCTCCAAGCAGGTGGTGGGGTATCCTCCTACGTCGAACCTAAGCACATCTTAGAGAAAACACCAGTCAAGGATCTTGAAGATAGCGAACAAGTTCGGACAAATCCAGTTGGCTTTGGGCCTTTCAAGGTTAAATCCATTACCCCAGGTGAGTCTGTTGTCTTCGAACGGAATGACAACTACTACAAAGGCAAGCCTAAATTAGCAGGCCTACAAGTCGATGTGGTCAACGCCTCAACGGCTGTGTCAGAAATGAAGGCAGGTAACTATGACTATGCGTCATTACCAGAGGATGCTTACAACACCTATAAGGATGCAAGCAACTTCAAGACCTTAGGTCGTTTGACAAACGTCTACAGCTACATTGGTTTCCACGTTGGGACTTGGAATAAGGAAAAAGAGCAAGTACAACCAGATGACAGCAAGCCAGTGTCCAATAAAGCGCTCCGTCAAGCCATGGGTTACGCCATTGATAATGATGCCATTGGCCAACGTTTCTACGAAGGCTTACGGGTGCGGGCAAACTCTCCAATTCCATCCATGTTCGCAAGCTACAACGATGGTAGCATCGAAGGTTATACCTACCAACCAGAGAAGGCTAAACAGATCTTGGCTGATGCCGGCTTTGTCGACAAAGATGGCGATGGCTTCGTGGAAGATCCTAAGGGTAATAGCTTCAAGCTGACCTTCGCTTCTATGTCAGGTTCTGATGTAGCTGAACCAATTGCACAATACTATGTTGATGCTTGGAAACAAATTGGGGTGAACGTTGAACTCTATGAAGGTCGTTTGCTTGAGTTCAACACCTTCTACGATCTCCTAGATAAGGACGCAGATATTGATGTCTTCCAAGCTGCCATGGGGGTAGGGGGCGATCCAAACCCATCTACTCAATTTGGTCGCGACAACCAGTTCAACATGATGCGTTGGGCAACTGACGAAAACGATAAGCTCTTAGCAGCTATTAACTCTGATGCAGCCTTCGAAGATGCAGCCCGTAAGAAAGCCTACGATGAATGGCAAAAATACGTAATCGATGAAGCGCCTGTTATCCCAACGCTCTACCGTCATACCCTTGTTTCAATTAACAACCGGGTTAAGCATTATGATATTACCCTAGGTTCTGGGACTGAATGGGAAGAAGTAGAATTGACTGCTGATCAACCTGTCAAAGAATAAGACACAAAAAGATGCAAGAACTTTACAGTCTTGCATCTTTTTTGCTTGAAAAAATAATAGGCTAGGATTACATGAGGTAATCCTAGCCTAGGGCAGTAGCCCAATTATTTGATTGGTTCGTCAGCCGTTAATTCTAACTGCTCGATCCCGAAGCTTGTGCCGTTAGCAACATCATAGTGTTTAACACGGTTGTTGACAGAACGGATACCGTAACGGTAGAGGTAAGGAATAGCAGGAAGTTCTTCGTTGGTGTAAGCTTGCCATGCGTGGAAGGCTTCCTTACGGTAGGCTTCATCGAAGGCCTTGTCAGAAGAGAGGGCTTCTAGCAATTCTTCGTTCTTGTCGTCAGCCCAACGTTCGTAGTTAAATGGTGCTTTCTTACTATAGAAACCAGTTGGATTTGGGTCACCGCCGGTACCCCAAGCTCCTTCGAAGACATCAAAGGATTGGTCATCGCCACGAAGCATTTCAGCATAGGAGTTAAAGTCATAGAGACGACCGTCTAACAATTCGACATTAATCCCTACTTGCTTCCAAGACTCAACGAAGTAGGACCAGAGTGGTTCAGCAATATCGCTAGAGCTACGAGCTAAGAATTTGAGGGTGAATGGCTTACCGTTAGGATCTTCTACGAAGCCGTCGCCATCTTTGTCGACAAAGCCCGCATCAGCTAAGATTTGTTTAGATTTTTCTGGGTCATAAGTAAAGCCAGGAAGATCTGAAGCGTGCACGCTCTTGAAGAGGGAAGGAATCAAGGTGTTGGCACGGAAGCGGAGGCCGCTAAAGAAGCGTTGACCTACAGCATCTGCATCGAAGGCGTAAGCCATGGCTTGTCGTAAAGCCTTTTGTTGGATGACCTTGCTAGTGTCCATCTCAACTTCTTCCTTCTCCTTGTTCCAGCTACCAAACTTGAAGCCAATGTAGGAATAGGTGTTTTCAACTGTCCCAATGGTCTTGAAGTTGGTGGCATCTTTAAAGGTGTCGTAAGCATCAGTTGGCAATTCAGCCAGGTCATAGTTACCAGCCTTCATTTCAGCTACGGCGGTAGATGGGTTGACCACCTCAATGACAGCACCGTCAACTTTTGGTTTGCCCTTGAAGTAGTATTCGTTGGCTTCTAAGACAATGGCTTCACCTGGTGTGATGGATTTGACGCGGAATGGGCCCATACCGACTGGATTTACGCGTACTTGGTCGCTATCGGCAATATCCTTAACGGCAATCTTGTCATAAATATGTTTAGGTTCTACATATGGAGAAATCCCGCCCCCAACTTGCTTCATAGAAGCTGAGAAGGTTTGATAGCTGATTTCTAAGGTATAGTCGTCAATTTTCTTAAGACCTGAAATAGTATCCGTCTTGCCTTCGTGGTAGTCTTCGATCCCGACTACGTTCTTGAAATCTTCTCCGTAACGAATCCCAGTGTAGTCCTTGTGAGCGACAATGTAGTAAGGCGCGATGACGTCATCAATGGTAAGGGGTTGGCCATCTGACCATTTTTGGTCTTTACGAATGGTGATGGTCACTTTCTTGTTCTCTGGATCTAGTTTGGCACTTGCTAAACCGGTATCCTTGATTTGAAGGTTTTCGTCATATTCAAAGAGCCCAGTGTTGATGTAGCCTACGACGCTTAAGTCAGTCGCTTGGTCAGCGACTAGAGAGCTGAAGGCGCCAGCAAATGGTTCGCCAGCAACCTCCGCAATTTTCAAAGTGCCACCTTGAATAGGGGTCCCTTCGTTGTCGACGCTTGTCTCAAGCGCAACTTGCGCATTAACTGCAGGGCTGATGGTCCCTGCCAAGGTAAAGGCAGCCAAGCCTAAAATCGCTGCTTTACGCAGTACGGAATGATTCATTTATATTCCTCCACAAATAATTAATTATAAGATACTGTAACAGTTTACTCCTATTTTCAAGCCTTTTCAAGGCAATATGAGCGAATAGCCTATGTTAAATAACTATTAGACCTTATAGTTTTAGATTATAGCTCGACTTCCCTTTGTCAAAAGGGGGTCAAACGTGATAAAATAGATAGGATGAAAGAGAGGAGGTGAATGGCTATGAATCGGACCATTCGTGTAATAGAAAAGCAGTTGAATCTGACTTTTAATAAGCCGGAATTAATTCAACAAGCCTTTCGCCATACATCCTATGCAAATGAACAAGCCAGACGCCATTTGCCGCATTATGAGCGCTTGGAATTTTTGGGAGATGCCGTTTTAGAACTGCTATCCAGTGAATTTCTCTATCACAGCTATCCAAACTTACCCGAAGGCAAATTAACTCGTATGAGAGCTCAAATCGTACAAGAGAAGAGTTTGGCCTACCTAGCCCGACAACTTAAGTTCAACCACTTCCTCCAATTAGGTAAGGGGGAAGAGTCGAGCGGTGGTCGGGAGCGTGACTCGATTCTAGCTGACTGCTTCGAAGCGGTTCTCGGCGCAATCTATGAAGATCAAGGCATAGAGGTCGCCAAAGACTATCTCAACCGGGTTATGTTCAGTCAACACCAACTCTTGCTTGGCAGAGTAACACAAGACCACAAGACCCTCTTCCAAGAGCGAGTTCAAAAGCAAGGAGCGGTTCAGATTGACTATCGCCTCAAAGATAAGCAGGGTCCTGCCCACGACCAAATTTTTACCGTAGAGCTCTATGTCAACGACCAACTCATTGCCACTGGACAGGGATCTAGCAAGAAGCAAGCCGAAATGCAGGCGGCTGAACAGGGCATGGCATCCGTAGATCCAAAGACTGGCAGTCTCAAGGCGCCAGATTCAACTATTAGAAAGGGAGGTTAAGCCTTGTATTTAGCACGTATTGAAATGACAGGTTTTAAGTCTTTTGCCGATAAGACTGTCATTGAATTTGACCGCGGGATGACGGCGGTCGTTGGCCCTAATGGGTCGGGCAAGTCTAACCTCTCGGAAGCTATCCGTTGGGTCTTAGGGGAACAATCCGCTAAGAGCTTACGGGGCAATAAGATGGAGGACGTCATCTTTAACGGGACCCAAGCCCGTAAGGCGGTCAACCTAGCTAAAGTCACCCTGGTCCTCAATAACGAAGACCGTTACTTGGACTATGATTTTAGCGAAATTTCCATTACGCGTTCCTATAACCGTAATGGGGAATCCCAGTACTTCATTAATAATGAAGCGGTCCGCCTCAAGGACATCGTCGACTTACTCCTAGACTCTGGTTTAGGTAAGAACAGCTTTGCCATGATCTCCCAAGGTAAGGTGGAGTCCATCTTCCTCAATAAGCCGGAAGAACGCCGTTCTATTTTTGAGGAGGCGGCAGGGGTCCAGAAGTATCAATTCCGTAAGCAAGAAGCTGAGCGCAAACTCAGCAAATCCAGCGATCACCTAAGCCGGGTACGGGACATTATTCATGAGTTAGAGCTCCAACTCAAGCCGCTCAAGCAACAACAAGAAGCAGCCTTGCTTTATTTGGAACAGAAGGAAGCCCTCAAGCAATTGGAGATTTCTCTCTATGTCTATCAGGTTGAACAATATCGTGATGCCTGGCAAGCGGCCAAGGCTAAGAATCAGGCCGTTAGCCAAGAATTAGCTCAAGTAACTGCCCAGTTAGAGGCCTTAACCACCCAACTGGAGCAAGAACAAGCCAGCTTAGAGGATTATATCCAACAAATCGACCAAGCATCAGAACGCAATCAAGCCCAGGTTCAAGTCATTGAGCAGACTAGGGCCAAACAACAAATGCTGGATCAACAAATCCAGTTTAATACCTCCAATTTACAGGAGAAGCAGCTGAGCTACCAACAACATCAAGCAGAGGCTCAAGCTCTAACTGAGCGCCTATCAGCCTTGAAGGAAGAAGAAGGCAAGGTTCAGTTGGAAATGGCAGAAATTAAGCAACACCTGGCCAAGCTGGAATCCGAGCGTGCCAGTCTTGCGGGTTTGTCAGAAGATCAGGCTGAGCGCCTGCGGGCAGACTTAATTGATGCCTATCAGGCTGAAGCCAGTGCTAAGAACCAGTTGGCTCACCAAGAACAAATTAAGCAACAAGCCCAAGCACGTCTGGCTCACTATCAAGCTCAGGCTGCTCAAGCCCAGGCGGATCAAGGAGACTTGGAGAGTCAATACCTGGAGGCACAGGAACGCTACGAGAGCAGTCGTGAGGCTCAAGTCAGTGCCCGTCAAGCCTTTCAGACGCTCAATGAGCAGTTACGTCAAGGCAATAGCCAGCGTGAGGCCTTGCAGGCCAAGCTCTTCCAATTTGAGCGCCAAAGCCAGATGCTGGATGCTAAGGTTCAATCCTTGGCCCAGCTGCAAGCAGACTATGCGGGTTATTACGCAGGCGTCAAAGCCATTATGAAGCGTAAAAAGCAATTGCAGGGAATTGAAGGCACAGTGGCGGACCTGATTAAGGTACCGGCTGACTACCAAGTAGCCATTGATACTGCCCTAGGTGCTAGCGTCCAACACGTAGTAGTCACAGATGATGCGGCTGCCCGAGCGGCCATTGCCTACCTCAAGCAAGCCCAAGCAGGGCGTGCTACCTTCCTGCCTCGTGCCAGCATGAAGGCCCGCCATCTAGGCGCTGGGCAAATCCAAACAGCTAGCCAGACAGCTGGTTTTATTGGCCTAGCTTCTGATTTAGTAGAGTTTGACCCAGCCAATCAGATCATTGTGGCCAATTTGTTAGGGACTACTTTGGTCTGTGACCGCATTGAAGCGGCCCAAAGCCTTGCCAAAGCCCTTAAGCATCAGGTCAAGATTGTCACCCTGGATGGAGAAGTCCTCATGCCGGGTGGTTCCATCACAGGTGGACGCCAGAAGCAACAAACTAGCTCCATGTTAGCTCGTAACCAAGAGTATGAAGCAGCCAAGGCCGACATGGCGCAAGTCATCAAGGACCGAGCTCAGGCGGAAGCTGAGTGGCAAGCTTTTCAAGTGCAAATTCAAGACTTGCAGGGGCAGGTGGAAGCCGCTCGACTTAGCATGAGTCAGGCGGATTTAGCCTTTCAACAAGCCCAAGAAGGCTTAGGCCACTTAGCGAGCCAGGTCAAGCATCAATCCCAACATCAATTAATTGCCCAAGACGAAGTCAGCCAGCTTAGCCAGACGATTGCCAATGCGGAAGCCCACTATGCGCAAGCTCAGGAAGACTTAGTGGCAGCCCAAGCAGCCATTGCCCGTCTCAGTCAGGATTTACAACAATTGAACTTGAGTGAAGAGGATCGCCAACAGCAACTACAAGTTCTAGATGCCTCGCTATCCCATTACCGGACTCAAGAAGCCGTTAAGCAAGTAGAAGTGCGGCAGTTGCGACATGATCTGGCGACAGCTAAGAGTCAATTAGAGGAACGTCAGAATTTCCTTATGCAGTATGAGAATCTGGCAGACCAGAATTCTGCCGATTTAGCTGAATTAGAGCGTCAATCGGCTGATTTGCTAGAGCAATTAGCGGACTTAGAGGCCACGGCTCAGGCGCAACAGGCGGAACTTACAGCATTACGAGAAGCGCGGCGGGTTCTCAACGAGACCTATCGGGCTCATGAACAAGAAGATCGCCAACTCCAAGGTCAGCTTCAACAACTTTATAAGGATGAAGCGCGAGCACAGGCTCAGATTGAGAAAAATGAATCCCTGATTGATTCTCACTTGGATTATTTAAGTCAAGAATATCAACTGACCTATGAAGCAGCCAAAACAGAAGCTAGTCAGCTAGAAGATGCTAGTCAAGTTAGCCAACAAGTTAAGCAGATTAAGCGTCAAATTGACAATTTAGGTCCCATTAACTTGGCGGCCATTGACGATTATGCTGCCTTAGACGAGCGTTATACTCATTTACGGGAGCAAGAAACCGATCTGCTGACTGCTATGGGACAATTACAAGAAACCATGGATGAGATGGACGCGGAGGTAATCAAGCGATTCAGCGAGGCCTTCCATCAAATCAACCAACAATTCCAGAAAATCTTTAAGAAACTCTTTGCCGGTGGGGAAGCCGCCCTGCAATTGACGGATCCAAGTGATTTGTTGACAACAGGGATTGACATTATCGCCCAACCGCCAGGCAAGCGTAAGCAGCATCTAGCCCTCCTATCTGGGGGCGAGCGGGCCTTTACTGCCATTGCGCTCTTGTTTGCCATTCTGGAGACGCGTCCTGTTCCCTTCTGTGTCTTGGACGAAGTGGAGGCGGCCTTGGATGATGCCAACGTCTTCCGTTATGGCCAATATTTGCAGAACTTTACTGAAAATACGCAGTTCATCGTCATTACTCACCGTAAGGGGACCATGGAACATGCCGATGTGCTCTATGGGGTTACCATGGAGCAATCAGGTGTCTCCAAGTTGGCTTCAGTACGTTTGAGTGAAGCCAACTACGACTAAGTGTTAGACTCAGACCCATATATAGAAGGAGGAAGGCTATGATTAAGCTAATTGCCATTGACCTTGATGGTACCTTACTTAATGCTCAAAAAGAAGTATCCCAGGCTAACCGCCAGGCACTAGCCTATGCTAAATCCAAGGGGGTCAAGGTAGTGCTCTGTACCGGCCGACCTTACTTTGCCATGAAACATTTCCTAGCTGATTTAGGCTTGGTAGACCCAGAAGATTACATTGTGACCTTCAACGGTGGTATGGTCCAAAAGGCTCAGGATGGCCAGGTATTAGTCTCTAATACCTTAGGGACATCAGATGTCTTGGCTTGGTATCAAGTGACACAAGATTTGGATTTACCAATTAATGTCATTGATGCCGATTGTCTCTATGAGCCGACTGCCTATCCTGCAGGCTATCCATCCCTCTACTTGGAAAATGTCACCAATGTGCCGAGTGTGGTCCAAGACTATAGGACCTTTGATCCAGATCATGCCTTCAATAAATTCGTCATTGTCACCACTCAGGAACATTTGGATGCTCAAATTCCTAAGTTGGATCCGGATTTCAAGGACCAATACGCGGTCTTCAAGTCACGCTCCTTCTTCCTTGAAGTCATGAAAAAAGGCGTCAGCAAGGGTGATACCCTAGCTAAATTAGGGGAACTCTTAGATATTAGTCCGCAAGAAATGATGACCATGGGGGACCAAGAAAACGATCTGTCCATGATTGAATTAGCAGGTCTAGGCGTAGCCATGGGCAATGCGACCGATCAAGTCAAGGAAGCCGCCCAATATGTCTCCTTGACCAATGAGGAAGATGGCGTAGCTCACGCTATTCATAAATTTATCGTATAAAACAAAAGTCAGCTAAGACTTAGAAAAGGGGTGAACCCATGGGGTTATTTGATCGTATACGGCGTGCCTTTACCGGGGAAGATGCCGTTGTCAAAGAAGAAGAAGTAAAAAAAGAAGACCAGATAGTCATTGACTCCTACGACCAAGGGACAGCCAAGACCCGTCGCAACTTCACTGATATTATGACCAATCTCTTCACCAGCTTCCGTGAAGTGGACGAGGAGTTCTATGAGGACTTGGAAGAAGCCTTTATCGGGGCGGACGTTGGTTTTGCGATGACTATCGCTATTACTGATGCCATTCGTGATGAAATCGAACGGACAGGCGTCCACAAGCCAGAAGATGTCAAGCGCGTACTCCTTGAAAAAATGGTTCAAGTCTATGAGCGAGGCGGCCAAAATCTGGTTTCACTTAAGGAGAACCCAGATGGTCCGACGGTTATCCTCTTTGTCGGGGTTAATGGGGTAGGGAAAACAACATCGGTCGGTAAGATTGGTTATCAGCTCAAGCAAGAAGGTCACAAGGTCCTCATGGCAGCTGCCGATACCTTCCGGGCTGGTGCTGTTGAGCAACTGAATGTCTGGGGCGAGCGTCTGGACATTCCAGTGGTAACGGGCAAGGCCCAAGGCGACCCTGCCGCTGTTGTCTATGATGCGGTTAAGAAAGCCAATGCGGAAGGCTATGACTATCTCTTAGTCGATACGGCCGGTCGTTTACAGACCAAGGCCAATCTCATGGAAGAATTGGCTAAGATTAAGCGGATTATTGAGCGTGAGAACCCAAATGGGGTCCAAGAAGTCCTATTAGCTTTGGACGCGACAACCGGGCAAAATGCGCTCATCCAGGCCAAACAATTCAATGAAGCAACTGAAATTACCGGCTTGGTGCTGACTAAGTTAGATGGAACAGCCAAAGGGGGCGTAGTCCTCTCCATTCGCTATGAATTGGATATTCCAGTTAAGTACATTGGTCTCGGTGAGAAGGCGACTGACTTGAAGAAGTTTGATGCTGAAGCCTATATGTACAGCTTGGTCAAGGATGTTCTAGAAGTAAAAAATTAAGATAGCGAGAGGTTGGGTTAGCCTGGCCTCTTTTTGTAATGGAGATGAAGTCGCTGTGATTTGGATTATCGCAATCTTAAGGAAAACTTTACTTGCGTGTGGGATTTTTTTAGGGTAGGATAAGATGTTAACAATCTATCTGTTTGAGGAGGTCCTATGGAAAAACAATCTTCCTTTAAGTTTGTCATTCAATATAATCTACTTTTATCCATCTTTGCTAGTACGGCCATTTCAGCCGCTATTTTAATAAAATATAGTCAGTTTTCTTGGGGGCAGTTGGCCGTGGATACGACACAAGCCATTATTATCAGTGTCTTGGTCGGCGTGGGCTTTCCTTTTGACTTGATTACCAAGCCACTTAAGTCAACTCTGTCATTAAGCGGCTGGCCTTTGCGTTTGGCAACGAACGCCATGATTTGTGCGATAGTCGCGGCGGTTGTGACCATCTATTTCAAGCTGCTAATCTTTGGCTTTGGGCCGGCAACTGGCCCTGCCTTCCTAGCCGATTATCCCTTGTCCTGGGCAGTTGGGGTAAGTGTGGCTTTTATTCTAGAACCTTACCTCTTATCATTTTTGCAAGCAGATAGTTAAAATAACCTAGTGCTCTTTGGGCACTAGGTTGTTTTTATAACAATAAGACTTAGGCAGGCCTAATCCAGTTTGTCTTGACTCTAGAAACATGGTAGAATAAGACAAGAAGGATTAGGAGACGAGGTGTCGCAATGAAAAAAAGCCAAAGTCAAGAAGACTACCTTAAGTTCATTCACGAGGCAGGTCATGGCCAATATGTTTCTAACAAGGAAATTGCCACTGGTCTCAATGTAGCCCCTCCTTCGGTGAGTGAGATGATTACTAAATTGGCCCAAGAAGGCTTGGTAGCCTACAAGCCCTATAGTGGGGCCATGCTGACGCCTCAAGGCAAGAAATTAGCCATTGAATTAGTGCGTAAGCATGAAATCTGGGAATATTTCTTAGAGCACAAACTAGGCTATACTAAGACGGAAGTCCATGAATTGGCGGAGCTCTTAGAACATGCAACTTCAACGGATTTGGCCAATCGCCTGGCAGCCTATATCCAATATCCTGAAGGGTAGGCGGCTCTAATGGATTTAGCAAAAGTAATGCGAGTCAACCAGTTGCTTGGTTTTTACGGCGGGCTTCTGACTGACAAGCAACAAGCCATGCTAGGGCTCTACTATGAGGAAGATTTTTCCCTGGCTGAAATTGCCGACCACTATGACATTAGTCGCCAGGCTGTCCGGGATAATTTGAAGCGGGCTGAACAGACTTTAGAGCACTATGAAGATCAGCTCCATCTCTTAGCACGGCGAGAGGCAAGACTAGCCTTGCTAGACCAGCTAGCCAATCATACCAATGAGGCGGGTCAGGCTTTCCTAGCAGAAATACGGGCTATGGATCAGTAGACCAATTTATAAGATAAAATCAATAGAGGAGGCTAGGTCAGTCCTAGCCAAGAAGGAGGAAAACAATGGCGTTTGAAGGATTATCCGAACGCTTGCAGAATGCCATTAGCGGCATTGGTGCCGGAGGTACCATTAGCGAAGCAGACTTAAGACAGATGATGCGGGAGATTCGTCTAGCCCTCTTAGAGGCCGACGTCAACTTCCAAGTGGTGAAGAGTTTTGTTAAGACAGTCAATGAACGGGCCTTGGGCTCAGATGTCTTGGCTTCTTTATCACCCGCTCAACAAGTAGTCAAGATTGTTGACGAAGAATTAACTGCCCTCATGGGTGGCGAACAGGTGCCGCTTAACTTTGCGACCCAACCGCCAACCATTATTATGATGGCCGGTCTCCAAGGGGCCGGGAAGACAACAACCGTAGGTAAGTTGGCCAAATACGTCCAAGCCCAAGGCAAGAAGCGGCCTTTACTGGTGGCAGGCGATATTTACCGTCCAGCTGCCATTGCCCAGCTTCAAACTATCGGCCAGCAACTAGGTTTTGATGTCTTTAGCTTAGGTTCAGATGTCAGCCCGGTAGAAATTGCCCGTCAAGCGGTGGCTCAAGCCCGCATGCAAGGTAATGACGTAGTCTTAATCGATACGGCAGGTCGTCTGCACGTCGATGAGACCCTGATGGAAGAGTTGCGCCAAATTAAGGCAGCGGTTAACCCACACGAAATTCTGCTGACTGTGGATGCCATGACCGGTCAGGATGCCGTCAACGTGGCCAAGTCATTTAACGATTCTCTGGATATTACCGGGGTTATTATCACCAAGTTAGATGGGGATACCCGGGGTGGGGCGGCCTTATCTATCCGCTCGATTATCGACCGTCCAATTAAGTTCACCGGTCAAGGTGAAAAACTAGACGCCCTGGAGCCATTCTACCCAGACCGTATGTCTAGCCGGATTCTGGGTATGGGGGACATGATGACCCTGATTGAGAAAGCTCAACAGGAGTTTGATGAAGCCCGCGCCCAAGAGATGGCTGATAAGATTAAGGCCAATAGCTTTGACTTTAATGACTTTATCGAGCAAATGGACCAAGTCAACAAGATGGGCCCACTCAAGGACTTGATTAAGTTAATCCCTGGGATTAACAAGATTCCTGGCCTAGATGAATTGGATGTCAACCAGAAGGATATGGCGCGTGTTAAGGCCATTGTCCTCTCCATGACACCAGCCGAACGTGAGAATCCAGACATTATTTCTCAGAGCCGTCGTAAACGGATTGCAGCAGGTTGTGGTCAGTCGCTAGCCGATGTTAACCGCATGATTAAACAGTTTAATCAGTCACGCGATATGATGAGCCAAATGTCTAATGGTAAGATGGGCGGTATGAAGAAAATGATGGCCCAACTCCAACAAGGCGGCGGTGGCTTCCCAGGTATGGGTGGCGGCGGTATGAGCGATACCGACTTCATGACACCAGAACAGTTAGCTAAACGTAAGGCTGAAAAGGACTTACAACGCAAACTCAAAAAATTGAAGAAACGTCGTTAAGACAAGTAAAGAGGCTGGATATTCCAGCCTCTTTTTCTATCTATATAATAGGAAGTTTAAACTTCTTTGAAGGTCTTATCACCGTCATAATTCTGCTCTAGCTTGCGGAATTGGTCGCGAGTATCTTGTGGCAGGGCTTGGCCGATATCCATCATGCGGACAATGTCCTTGAAGGCGGCTTGAGGAATAGCCAAGTCTGCCAAGTCTTCAGGACTAATCTGCAGATTAATCGGATCAGGATCTCCTGCAGCAAACTTATT
Organism: uncultured Abiotrophia sp.; assembly: GCF_938010525.1. Lineage (GTDB taxonomy): Bacteria > Bacillota > Bacilli > Lactobacillales > Aerococcaceae > Abiotrophia. The sequence goes on from NZ_CALLVK010000012.1 coordinate 13,708, forward strand.
GACAAAGTCTGGATCCACCACAAAGGGGGTAGAAATCCCCACTAATTCAGCATGTTCTAAGGCTTCTTGGGCCTTGGCAATAGAGTTAATGCCACCCGTTACCATGAGAGGAAGTCGACCGGCTAGATGCTCATGGACGACTTGGTTAATTAGACGGCCTTGATGGGGTCCCGCAGCTCTCACGCGGTTACGGAAGACATCCCGCCCCCAACTTGCTAGGCAGAGGTAGTCCAAGGGGACACGTTCTAAAATCCAATCCGTCACTTGATTGAATTCTTCTACTGTATAGCCCACTTCTTGGCCGCGCGTTTCCTCAGGCGTACAGCGATAGCCTAGGATAAAGCCAGGCGGCGCCAGTCGCTCGACGACCTCCATAATGGCTTCCCAAATTTCTAAGATCAAGTGAGCGCGATTTTCTAGACTATCAGCCCCATATGCATCCGTCCGCTGGTTAGAGAAGGTAGATAAGAAGGACTGAGGCAGCAAACGTTGGGCACTGGATAACTCGATGCCGGCAAAGCCCGCTTGAATGGCCCGTCGCGTTGCATCCGCATAGTAGCCAATGATGGCCTTTATCTGTGACTGATCTAAGGCATTGACTTGATGGGGGATAGGGGAATTCAGGGTCATTGGGCTCGGCCCGTAAACATAGCCCTGCCGACGTAAGTAAGGCTCCGCAAATCGTCCCGCGTGGGTCAATTGGATGAGCGCCTTGGCGCCATCTTGCTGCATAGCCTGAGCTAGTTTTGTCAAACCCGGCACACAGACATCCTCAGCTAGACTGGGTCCAAATTCGAAGAGTTGTCCCTGGGGATGAATGTAGGCAGCCCCGGTGATTTGTAGGGGGGCGGACTGAGCTCGGCGGCGTGAGTAGGCCAAGTCTTCTTCTGTAATGTGACCTTGCGCGGTTGAGGAATTGGTAGTCATAGGTGAGAGGACGAAGCGATTGGCTAAGGTATGGGTACCTAGACCTAGTGGGCTAAGCAGGGGTGATGGCATGTGAGACACTCCTTCGGCAGCTGTTCAAGCAGCTAGCATAATCAGATACTTACACGTTAGCATGAAAATTTCATCTGGTCAAACACCATGAGTTGACATTCCCCTTGGTCTGATTGATAATAAAATTATTGATAAGAATGGAGGGCTCACATGTTACTAAGTGTTTTGGATTATGCCATGGTAGACAGTGGCCGAACAAGTCAAGAAGCCCTAGGGGAGACAGTAGCCCTGGCTCAATTAGCAGATGAATTGGGCTATCACCGTTTCTGGGTGGCCGAGCACCATCAGGTGCCAGCCCTAGCCAGCGCCAGCCCGGAGCTCATGATCATGCATTTGCTAGGGAAAACGCAGCGCATTATGATTGGTTCGGGTGGCATCATGCTACCTCACTACCAGCCTTATAAGGTAGCAGAGTGGGTGACTACCCTCAGGTCCCTCTATCCAGGTCGTGTCAATGTGGGCTTAGGAAATAATCCAGGTACCAGCTCTGTCAGAGAATTGATGGGCACGGGTGAACTTAAGCGCTCAGATTATGCCCAGCAAGTGACGGATTTGGTTCAGTACTTGGCGGATCCAGAATCAGTTGGTTTGCACGCGCCAGGACCTAGCCAGGAGGCCCTATGGTTGCTGTCGGCTGGCCTTCACTCAGCCCAGTTAGCAGGAAGTTTGGGTCAGGCTTATGTCTATGGCTATTTCCTAGCACCAGGCAAAGACCCACTTGCCAGTGCCCAAGAAGCCTTAAATACTTATCGAGCTGCCTGCCAAGAAGCAGGCCACGCACCACAGGCTAGCCTGGCGGTCTTTGTGGTCTTAGGTCAGGATGAGACTCAGTGTCAGCAACTCCTATCAGCCTTAGACATCTGGCAACTGGGTAAGCAAGATTATGCTGAATTCAAGACCTTTCCAACAGTCCAGGAGGCGGCCGCTTATCCCCTAAGTCAGGAGGACCGAGCACAGATAGAAATCAACCGTCAGCGTGTGGTCGTAGGCACCCTCGATCAAGTCAAGCAGCAGCTAGATGACTTGGCAGCTAGTCTAGACCTTGAGGAGCTTATGGTTATTCCCTTAGTGCCAGATATTAAAAAACGTCAAGCAACACTCCAGGCTTTAGCACAAGCCTATCAACTCAATCAAGATAAGAAATCGGAGGAATTATAATGAAGAAATTAGGTAATTATTTATGGGTTGAAAAAGAAGGGGATATCTACACCCTCAGCATGACCCCAGAATTACAAGACGATGTCGGAACGGTCGGCTATGTGGAATTTACCCGCCAAAGCCAAGTCGAGGCTGGCGACTCCCTCTTAAGTTTGGAAGCCTCTAAGACGGTTTTAGATATTTTTTCACCCCTATCTGGTCGCATTGTGGAGCTTAACTCCGCCGCTCAAGATCAGCCAACCTTGCTTAACTCAGCTAATCCAGCAGAATCTTGGCTGGTGCGCTTGACTGATGTTGAGGAAGCAGCCTTCTTGGCTTTACCAGATCCGCTAGACTAAGAGAGGTGGGGCTGACATGTTTGAGCAAGATTTGGATGCCCTGATTCGTCATCTTGGGGCTAGCCCTGAGCCGGGGACTGATGAAGAAAAGTTCCGGCAATATCGTGGCTTAGTCAATCAACGCTTGCCTTATCCAGTTAGTCAGGACTACCTCGATTTGGAAAGTCGCTTCTTGGCAGCCTGGCGCCAGCAGGAACCTATCTATCACTTGGCTGATTGCCAGAAGACAGCGCACCCCTCACTTTATCTCTGGCAGGGGGATATTACCCGTTTGGCGGTAGATGCCATTGTTAATGCAGCTAATTCAGCCATGCTAGGTTGCTTTGAACCTAACCATTATTGCATTGATAACCAGATTCATACCTTTGCCGGCGTTGGTTTGCGCTTGGCCTGTGCCGATTTGAAAAAGGCCCGTGGTGGTAAGCCGCTGCCTGTCGGTCAAGCTCTCATGACACCCGGCTTTAATTTACCAGCCAAGCAGGTCATTCATACGGTAGGGCCACGCATTCATCATTTGCCAGTATCGCCCATGATGCAGGACCTACTCAAAAAGGCTTATCGGGCTTGTTTGGCTTGTGCCGACCAAGCGGGTTTGGAGACAATCGCTTTCTGCTGTATTTCGACCGGTGAATTTTCCTATCCTATTGAAGAAGCGACTCCAATTGCCATTGAAACGGTCGCCGCTTATCTAGCGGAGACGGGTTCCAAGCTCAAGGTCATCTTCAATGTCTGGACAGATAGCCAGTACCAACTCTATCATGACTTACTTAATTCCAAGGAGGCCTCCCATGTGGCAAGCACTAACTAAAACCTATCCTAATCAAGCCCAGCAACTCTTGGTCCTGCTTAAGGAAGCAGAGGCAGTAGTTGTGGGGATTGGAGCCGGCATGTCAGCCGCGGATGGTTTTACCTATATTGGCCCACGTTTCCAAGAGGCTTTTCCTGACTTTATTGAAAAGTATGGATTTCTTGATATGTTGCAGGCTAGTCTCTTTGATTTCCCTAGTTGGTCGGAATATTGGGCCTTCCAAAGTCGCTTTGTCTGCCTCAACTACTTGGATCAGCCCGTGGGTCCATCTTACTTGGCTCTCAAAGACTTACTCAAGGACAAGGACTATCATATCATAACGACCAATGCCGATAATGCCTTCTGGGTGGCAGATTATGATCCCAAGAAGGTCTTCCATATCCAGGGGGAGTATGGCTTGATGCAGTGCAGTCGCCATTGCCATGCCCAGACCTATCGAGATGATGCGCTGATTCGCCACCTAGCTCAGCACCAAGTCCAAGGTCAGGTGGCTTATGAAGATATTCCTCTCTGTCCTAAGTGCGGGGCACCGCTAGAAATCAACAAGCGAAATGCTGAAAAGGGCATGGTGGAAGATGGAGACTTTATGGCCCAATTGGGTCGCTACAAGGATTTCTTGGCTAGCCATGAAGGGGACAAGGTGCTCTATCTTGAAATCGGGGTAGGTTTTACCACACCACAATTTATTAAGCAACCTTTCCACCAAGCGGTCATGGCCAATCCGGATGCCATCTTGGTGACCTTAAATCAAAAACAATATCGCATGCCACGTGCCATTCAAGACCGGACGGTCTGGCTGTCTCGAGACAGTAAAGACCTCTTGTTGGCCTGTGCGGCTGCAGCTAATCAAGCCTAGGAGGATGAGATGTATCTAATTGAACCTATTCGCAATGGCCAATATCTGCCTGATGGGGCCTTAACGCTGGCTATGCAGGTCTATGTTCTTAATCATTTAGACTTAGACGAGACCATACTTTTCCCTTATTACTGTAAGCCTAAGGTGGAAATCGGTCGCTTCCAGAACGCAGAGGTGGAAGTCAACCATGACTATCTTAAGGAACATGATATTCAGTTAGTCCGTCGTGACACGGGCGGTGGGGCGGTCTACTGCGATCAGGGGGCCGTCAATGTCTGCTATATTATGCCAGGCGATACCAATATCTATGGCAACTATCAACGTTTCTACGCACCCGTTGTCAAACTCTTACATGATATGGGGGCAAGTGAGGTCGAGCAAAGTGGTCGTAATGACCTGACGGCGCTAGGCAAAAAGGTATCTGGTGCCGCCATGACCATGGTAGCTGGTAAGATTTATGGTGGTCATTCCCTCCTATTAGATGTCGATTATGAAGCCATGGTGGAAGTGCTCAATCCTAACCGTAAGAAAATTGATTCTAAGGGCATTAAATCGGTGCGCAGCCGGGTTATGGGCTTGCGCGAACTCTTGGATGAGCCCTATCGTCATATGACCATTGATCAGTTTAAGGATGAGGTTATTTGCCGTCTAATGGGGATTGACTCCATTGATCAAGCCAAGCGTTATCAGCTGACTGAAGAAGATTGGACAGCCATTGAAGCCCTGGCTGATTCTAAATATCGCAACTGGGAATGGAACTATGGAAATTCGCCACGCTATAGCTATAATCGCGATGCTCATCTGGGAATCGGGACTGTAGAGTTCAGCCTAGAAGTTGAGGCTGGTCGCATTAGCAAATGCCGTATCTATGGTGATTTCTTCGGTAAAGGGGCCATCCAAGATATTGAAGAAGCCTTGCTAGGAACAGCTGTTACCAAGCAAGATTTATTAGCGGTCCTATCCAAACAGGACTTGGCTCATTATTTTGGCCCAGTCACCGCCCAAGAGCTGGTGGACTTAATCCTATCCTAACATTTCGGCTCCTGTCCTTTGAAAAGGGCGGGGCTTTTTTTTTGATGCGGCTTGAAAAATTTTCGTCATTAATTTTTTGGTGGGTGTCTCAAATGGAGTGGCCAAAACTAATATCACTGCTAACAAGAAACCGATATAATGAGTTAGCCATGAAAAGCGCCTATCACCATAGATAAACATAAGTTTGAAAGCTAAAAGCTTCTAAACCTAAAATCACAAGAAAAATTTTTGCAAACCTAAACATTTTAGGTTGACCTAATCTTTTCTCTGGTGTACAATATAATTAGCGGTAAGAGAGGAGATGATTCATGTGATTAAGACACAGGATCTAACGGTCAGTTATGACAATCAAGTGGTCGCTTTGGAAGGGGTTAACCTAGAATTAGCAGGTCCGACCATTACCGGCATTATTGGGCCCAACGGTGCTGGTAAATCTACTTTTGTCAAAGCAATCTTGAATATGGTAGACCATGATGGCCAGATTTTTCTGGACGGGGTGCCTGCCAAGAAGATGCTGAAGAAAGTAGCTTACGTCGGACAAAAGAGTGACATTGATTTCAACTTTCCAATTAAGGTCAAAGAATGTGTCTCCTTAGGCACGTATAGTAATCTCGGTATTTTCCGCAAGGTAAGTAAGAAAGAATGGAATAAAGTTGAAAAAGCGCTCGCCCAAGTTGGCTTGAGTGACTTCGCTAACCGACAAATCTCAGCCCTCTCGGGTGGACAGTTCCAACGCGTTCTGATGGCGCGCTGTCTGGTTCAAGAAGCAGATTACATCTTCTTGGACGAGCCCTTTACTGGGATTGATTCGGTCAGTGAAGAGATTATTATGAAGATCTTGAAGGACCTCAAGAACCAAGGCAAGACCGTCTTGATTGTCCATCATGATTTGCATAAGGTACGGCGTTACTTCGATCAGTTGATTATCATCAATAAGCAACTGATTGCTGTAGGGCCTACTGAGCAGGTATTTAATGACCAGAATATGAAGGCCGCCTATGGCGACAGTGTTTATTTTGGTAAGGGAGGTGACCAGGTATGACCTTGATTCATGAGTTTATTGAGAATGTGTCGACCCTGCATTATATGCAGAATGCGCTAGTCACCGCCATTGTCATTGGGATTGTCTCAGGGGCTGTAGGGTGTTTCATTATCCTAAGAGGGATGTCTCTTATGGGGGATGCTATCTCCCATGCGGTGTTACCAGGGGTCGCCTTATCCTTCATTTTGGGGATTAATTTCTTCGTCGGGGCCATTGTCTTTGGGCTTTTTGCCTCCATGATTATTACCTTCATTCGAGGAAATTCAATTATCAAGGGGGATACAGCGATTGGGATTACCTTCTCCTCCTTCTTGGCCTTGGGGGTCATCCTGATTGGCTTGGCCCGGAGTTCGACAGATCTCTTCCATATTCTCTTCGGGAATATCTTAGCGGTTCAAGATTCTGACAAGTGGATTACCATTTGGGTTTCAGTAGCGGTGCTAATCGTCATCATCCTCTTCTTCAAGGAGTTGTTGATTACGTCCTTCGACCCGCAAATGGCTAAAGCCATGGGCATGAAGGTCAACTTCTACCACTACCTCTTAATGATTCTCTTGACCTTAGTGTCTGTAACGGCCATGCAAAGTGTCGGAACCATCCTGATTGTGGCCATGCTTATTACACCTGCTGCCACCGCCTATCTCTACGTCAATAGCCTTAAGTCTATGATTCTCCTCTCATCGATTTTGGGGGCTGTGACTTCAGTATTAGGTCTCTTCCTCGGGACTAGCTTCAACGTGGCGGCCGGCTCCAGCATTGTACTCACCTCAGCTGTGATTTTCGCGATTAGCTTCTTCATCTCTCCAAAACAACAATTCTTTAGAAAGCGGGTTTTACGCAAATGAAACATAAGCTAATGAAATTAGTGGCACTCTTGACGGTATTGTTTTGTTTGGTACCAAGCGTGAGCGCTCAAGATAAAAAACTCAAAGTTGTCGCAACTAACTCTATTATCGCCGATATCACCAAGAACATTGCGGGTGATAAAATCGATCTTCACTCCATCGTACCAGTAGGCCAAGACCCTCATGAATATGAGCCACTACCTGACGATATTAAGAAAACTACCCAAGCTGATTTAATCTTCTACAATGGCATTAACTTGGAAACTGGGGGCAATGCTTGGTTCACTAAATTGGTAGAAAATGCCAAACGAGTGGAAAATAAAGACTACTTCGCAGTCAGCGAGGGTGTGGAAGTTATTCACTTGGAAGGTGAGGGCGAAACCGGTAAGGAAGACCCTCATGCTTGGTTGAACTTAGAAAATGGGGTGATTTACGCTAAGAACATTGCTAAACACCTGATTGAAAAAGATCCAAGCAACAAGGACTTCTACCAAAAGAACTTGGATGACCATGTTGCCAAGTTAGAAGCTTTGGACAAGGAAGCTAAAACTAAGTTTGATGCTATTCCGGAAGAGAAGAAAATGATTGTTACCAGCGAAGGCTGCTTCAAGTACTTCTCTAAAGCCTACAATGTACCATCAGCTTACATCTGGGAAATTAACACCGAAGAAGAAGGCACACCTGACCAAATTCGTGATTTGGTTAAGAAGCTCAAAGGTTCTAAGGTATCAGCTCTCTTCGTAGAATCAAGTGTGGATGACCGTCCAATGAAGACCATCTCTAGCGAGACTGGTATTCCGATCTACGCTAAAATCTTCACTGACTCTATTGCTGAAGAAGGCCAAGAAGGCGACAGCTACTACTCTATGATGAAGTATAACTTAGATAAGATCTCAGAAGGTTTAGCTAAGTAAACAAAATTTTCGCATCTGTAAAGTAAAAATACTTTACAGATGCTTTTTTATATGTTAGACTAGGGTCTGTAATCAATTGAGGAGGTGAAATTAACATGGCAGTTAAAATTCGTTTGAAACGTATGGGTTCTAAGAAAGCACCTTTCTACCGTATCGTTGTTGCTGACTCACGTTCTCCACGTGATGGTCGTATCATCGAGAAAATCGGTCACTACAACCCATTAACTAACCCAGCTACTTTAGAAGTTGAAGAAGAACTCGCATTGAAATGGTTATCAAATGGTGCGCAACCATCTGACACCGTGCGTAACCTCTTGTCTTCAAAAGGGATCATGAAGAAATTCCACGAAAGCAAATAGTCTCGAGCAGTGTTCTAGATAAAGGATGATGAGATATGGTAAATATTGAAGCATTAATTACTGCAATCGTGAAGCCGCTCTTGGACCACCCAGAAGATTTTGGCGTGGAACAAGTAGAGACCGATGACTTCATGGAGTATCATTTGCACTTGAATCCGCAAGATGTAGGTCGTGTGATTGGTAAGAAGGGCCGTGTAGCTCGTGCCATCCGGACCATCGTCTACAGCGTTAAGACTCGTGGTCGCAAACGGTCACGCATTGTCATTGCTGACCATGCGGAAGAAAGTTCAGCAGAATAATCAAGCGCCCTTTAGGGGCGTTTTTCTATATTCATTAGGAGGAAATCGGTGAAGAAAGAAGAAAGAAAAAAGCTTAAAGAAGTATTTGGTTGGCGGACATGGGCCGGTAGTGGCCTCTTGCTGTTCTTATTAATTTTTACGTCCTTTGCTTATCTGGCTCTCCTTGCGACCCAACCCCAAGCTCTTTTGGCAGGCCAGGAACCTTTCCCAGAAAGCTCGAGCAAGCATGTAGTGGTAGAAGCAGAGTCGATCTTTCTCTTGGCTGAAGAGGATAATGTGGCTATCTACCTTGTCTCAGCCGCTAAGGTAACAGATAAGCCTTACCTAGTCTTGGTCGCTAGCAAAGATGATCCGGATGTCGCCGCTGCTCGACTCAAGACCTATGGCGCGCTTCTCAATGAACCTGCAAAGCTGATTGGGGAAGTGGATAAGAGTGACGCAGCCAAGAAACTCTTAGATACAATGGCCGATAATAGTGAAACTGGTCTTCCATACCGTGATCAGCTATGGACGGAATATCTAGTCAACATGAAAGAATATCGTCAGTCACAAAGGACCATCCATTGGCTAGTTTATGGTTTTACATCAGCCAGTGTCTTGTGTATCTTATGGGGATTGTTCAACCGCTACCGTCGACGTCAGTTCTATGACCGTCTCTATCAACGTTTCCCTGAACTCAAGGGCCAGCTTGACCACTTGCAAGCAGCCAGTGATTATGCAGATGACTATCGTGGCCTTTATCTCTACAAAGACACTTTGATTTGCTTGGGGCTGCGCATGGCGGTTCTGCCTATAAACGAGCTATCCGCTTTGACCTTGAATAAGATAGTTTCGCGTGGTCGTTACGGGGTAAAACATGTTAACTACTTCTTCCGCGCACGAGATGTGAAGGGGCAATTTCATACCTTTAGATCCTACCATGGTCGCAAGAAAATTTTGGCGGAAGACTTGGAGACCTTCCTAGTTGTGCTAGGGCAAGGCTATCCTGATTTGCAAATCACTTCTAAATAAGCTTAAGACGCCTTTGAGGCGTCTTTTCCATTTGTCGGGTTTTATGCCTCAGAGACTTTTTCGAACTCAGTGCATTTGTTAAGGTAATCTTTCTTATTAAGTAAGAAATCGCTTGAAAATATCTGTACAAATCTATGAAAGGGGTTTATAATAGAGATATACTTAAGGAGCAAGAAGGGTGTCTATGAAGGAAAAAAACTTGCGTGGCCTTTGGGCAACTTTTTTTCTCACCGTTTTATTTGGTGGATTTGCTATTATAATGTGGTTTATAGGTTGGATTGCAAGTAGCCCTCAGTATGTTGTGGACCGGGGTGGTCTCTATCCAAACGATTTTGGACAAAACGTAGCTATTAAAATTGAAATCATTGAAGAAATTGGCAATATAAAGAACGATGACAAGGCTGCTATGTACTTGGTTTTATCAGGTGATAAAGTTCTTGGCCTCATTGCGGATAAGGATGATGCTGATATTAAGTCTGCCTTTGCAAGCCAAGAAAAAGGTTTACTAGTTAGCAATCCTGTTCTGGTAGTTGGTGAAAAAGATAGCAGCTCTGCTGCTAAGGATAACATCTCTAAAATTCGTCAATCACTTGAGACTGATGCTCAGACTTCCTTAGATGGCTCCTATATTATTCATGTCAAGAAGCATAAATCTAGTGCGCAAATGCTCATGTATGGTGCTTATGGCTTTGTCGCGCTGGCCTTGTTCTTCGTCGGGCTCTTTGTCTTCAATGTTTCCCGCCGTAAGAAAGCCTATCGTGAACTCTATGCCCAATTCCCAGAATTGGAAGGTAACCTGGATCTCTTAGTATTAGGTGGCCAATATGCTGACAGCAAGCGTGGACTCTATGTCTACAAGGATCATCTCATTGCTTTGGCGCAGCGCAATACCATTGTGCCTGCCAAGGATATCCTCTACTTAGTGGCTGTCAAACAAACCATTCAACAGGGGATTGCTAGCCATGTCAACTACTCGGTTGAAGCCTATGATAAGAACTTCAAGAAACATGTTCTCAGCACATTGGGTGGCTCTAAGAAAACCTATGATGATGATATCAATGCCTTTACTTACTTCGTCGATCAGCACTACCCTGAAATTCTAGTGGGTGCTGATCATGCACCAGAATACCAAGCATTGAAAAATGCTGCTGGTGTCAAATAAGCCCTCACCGGGAGAGTCAGCCTTAGGGCTGGCTCTTTTTACTTGCAAAGGCTTCACACTGACTTCTAAAAAGGGTATAATGAATTTATCATTTAAGAAAGAAGGTAAGTTATGAAACGCAATAATCTTCGTAATGTTTGGCCTTATTTAATTTTTGCCATGATTTGCGCTGCCCTTGGTGGCTTCCTCTTCTATAAGAGTCAGAATTCAAGTGCTGACCAGTTTGTAGAACAAGGCCTGGTCTACCCTAAGACCGAAGCGCTGACAGGGCATACCGCAGTCACCATTAAGGAAATTATTCCTGTTTTGAAGATTACCATCACAAAAACAAAAAATGGGGTCGTAGTGTCTGAAAACAACAATACAGGCTTGGTTGCTTACTTGGCCTCTGACGGCGAGCGGGCTTTTCCAGTAGTATTACATGATGATTCTAACGTACTTAAAATCCTTAAGGAACGACTTGAGGCTGGGCAACTGGAGTCTAATCCTCTAAATGTTTTGGCCCTTGCCTCAAAAGACTCGGATGACTTAAGAATTGCAGAAAAAGTTATCCAACGTGCTGATGTTGATGCTTCTGTAAAATCAGGCTATGATGATTCTGCGCTCCTAGATGTGGCAGAAGCTGAGAGCCGTCTCAACATCATGAAGTTCGCAAGCTATGCCTTAGGCGCTGCGGTTCTATTATTGCTACTTACCTCCCTCTGGAAATACTGGAAAAATACTAAGTTCTACAATACCCTCTATGATCACTTCCCAGAATTAGCGCAAGACCTAGATAAATTAGTGACCGACAGCGATTTCCACAGCCCTGAGTTAGGTCTCTATGTCTATAAGAACCACTTGGTAGTGATTGGGGCTAATGATCGTATCATCGACTTGACTCAAATCATCTATACTTATGCAGTCCGTCAAACCAATAATTCAGTGGTTACCTTCCAAGTTCACTTGCATAATAACCAATTCCGGCGCCTTGTAGTCAAGCCACGGCGCTATCAAAGAGACTTCACCCAATCCATGTTAGATCGTCTCATGGTTTACTTGCAAGAAGCTTATCCATCTATGTTGGTAGGGGTTCAGCATGCGACCGATTATAAAGAATTAAAACGTCAAGCACGTGGCTAAGCCATGCCTGACCCATGCAAAGGACTGGGGTGACCCGGTCCTTTTTGATAGTGGTTAGGATGGCCTTAATCTTGTAAAATAGAGGCATGGTTTGAGGAGGGAGAAAATGATGAGAAAATATAAATTAATGAAGCTCTTGCCTTCTTTAATCATGGCAGCCATCTGTCTCTTGATTGGGGGACTACTTGCCTTTATCAGCCAAACGACCAGTGCGGAGAGTCTCCGTGCCCAAGGATTAGTCTATCCTAAGGTCTCAAAAGTCAGTCGATTGACTGCCGTCCCAGTTCAAAAATTTACTTATGTTTCCTCCGTCAGTAATGTAGTGAAGGAAGGGAAAACGGTTGTCTATCGCGATGACAAGACCGGAATGAGTCTTTTCTTAGTTGGTGATGGAATAGGGGATATTCCAATCCTAATGCCAGATGACTCGCCTCTTCTGTTGAGACTCAAGGAAGAAAGTGATAAGGGCAAACTAGAGATGGAGCCTTATTATGTGATGGCAATGGTAGATGACAGTGACAGAAGCCGAGAGTTTATAAAATCAATCGAATACTTTGTCAAAAGTAAGACGGGTAGGCAAGTGTTTGTAGCGGAGATGTTAGTTAACCAAAGCAAGGCGGATACCTATATTCAATCCATGAAGTTAGCAAGCTATGTTTTCTTAACTTTATCGCTTCTAGCATTTGGCTTTACTGTCTATCGTTATAGGGCTATGCGTCGTTTTTGGCGCCAGGTCTATCAAGTGATCCCTGAACTAGCCGGAGATTCCGATTTCCTTCTGTCTATGTGCCAGTTCAAGGCCAAAGAATTGGGCCTCTATGTCTGCCAAGACCATCTTATTGTCATAGGTCGCAGAGACCAAGTCCTGAACTTAAAGGATTTTTTGGCTTTAAGCATTAGCTCCCAGGTCATTAATAAGCGACTGAACAGTAAACTAGTTTGTTATTATCAGGATGATCACTATGACTTAGTTAAGTTACGCCCTTATCCTGACTTAGAAGCGCGTGCGCTATTAGAAGCTTTCCTGACATATATCTCAAGTCATTACCCTCATATCCTGATCGATGATGAGCGACTGGGAATTTAAAGGGGCTACTAGACAGGGGATAAGGTCTCCGCTATAATTAAGTTAATGATAATAATTAGAAAGAAGGAATTCCATGAAACCCAACTTTAAACGAGGTGTGATTAGTCTCGTGATATATGGTTTGCTATTATTAGGTGCAGCCGGCTTCTTCCATTATGTGGCGACTCAATCGACACCTGACAAGTTAGCCAGTGAAGGGTATGTTTATCCTAAAACGAGTGAAACCACTAAAAGTAGCAAGACGACTTTTGCAGTAAAAGCTATTTATAGAATTGAAGATACCAAGCATGAGAAAGAACAAACCTTTGTTGTGGCGGGTGATAAGAGCCTCCTAGTGACTGAGGCTAAACCCGATTTAGCCATTATCAAAAAGCTAGAAGAAGCCCAAAGAAAGGGCACCCTAGAGACTAACCCTATTACGATTATGGGGGAAGTTAAGGAGCTCAGTAGCCTTTCCCTCCAAAACACTAGAGAATCACTAGAAAAGCAAGAGCCTGGAGTGGCGGACAACAAAGCGTTTGAAATTAAGAAACTCAACCTGACCAGTGTTGCTAATGTTGAAAGTACTGGTACCATTATGACTGCAGGTACTGCCTTAGTGGGCTTAGGTTTCCTAGCCTATGCTGTCTTCCGTTATCTAGATAATAAACGCTTCTACGAACAACTTTTAGTAACCTTCCCTGAGCTAAGTCAAGATGAACAAGCCTTACGTAAGGGTGCGACCTACTACGAGAAGCATTTGGGCGTCTATGTCTATAAGGATCAATTGATTGTCATGGGGCGTAAGAATGCCATGGTGGACTTGCGTGACATGATCTATAGCTATGTCTACAAGGAAACCAGACGTTTTAACCTCTACAAGACCGTCAAGTTTGTGGTCTATCTCCATACCAAAGACTTCAAACGCTTAGCTGTCTTCCCAGCCAAACACTCAGTTAAAGACACTGAAGCCAAATTAAATCGACTCATGGAATATCTGGATGCCAGCTATCCTCAAATGCTAGTCGGATTTGACCATAAGGACGAATATATGGCCCTCAAACAAGCGGCGGGCCGTCGTTAAGACAACTAGAATCAGGCTCCCTTTCATGGTATACTGAAAGGGTAGGCCTGATTTTTATTAGGCATAAAAGGAGGACAAGTATGACTTATTATCGTGTAGCCCGTATTGTGAATACCTTCGGGATTCGGGGGCAACTCAAATTAATTGCCGATACTGACTTTCCAGAGGAGCGCTTTGCAAGTGGCAAGACCCTCTATATTCTCAAGGATTTGAATTCCCAACCGCTAGCTAGTGTTCAAGTCGCTAAGGCCGCTATCCATAAGGGGACTTGGCTCATTAGTTTTGTTGGTTACGACAATATTAACCAGGTTGAAGGCTTCAAGGGCTGTTGGCTAGCCATTGATGAGAGTGAGCAGGAGGAGCTAGAAGAGGACAGCTACTACCATCATCAGCTCTTGGGCTTGGAGGTTGTCACCCTAGAAGGCAAGACCCTTGGGAAGATTAAGGAAATTCTTCAGCTAGGTTCCAATGATGTCTTTGTGGTTCAACGCAATATTCCTAAGGCCAAAGACGCCTTGATTCCTTTTATTGGCGATGTGGTCAAAACTGTTGACCTGGAAGCCGGACAGGTTAAGATTGAACTAATGGAAGGGCTGATTGACGATGAAGCTTGATGTCTTGACCCTCTTCCCTGAGATGTTTGAGCCCATGCATCATTCTCTGATGGGGCAAGCTCAAGCCAAGGGGCTGATTGACTTCCAGACCCATAACTTCCGGGACTTTGCGGTTAATAAGCATGGCCATGTGGATGATTATCCCTTTGGTGGTGGGGCAGGCATGTTACTGCGGGTGGATCCCATTGTTCACATGCTAGAACATATCGCGCCCAAGGAAAATGCCCGCATTATCCTGATGGATCCAACCGGGGTGCCATTTAGTCAGAGTTTGGCGCAGGAATGGTCTCAAGCAGAGCAGTTGGTCTTTATTTGTGGCCACTATGAAGGCTTTGACGAGCGGGTGAGGTCTTTTGTAACGGATGAAGTTTCACTGGGAGATTATGTCTTAACCAATGGCGAATTGCCGGCCATGATTATGATCGATGCCACTGTGCGCTTGATTCCTGAAGTCTTAGGCAATGCGGAGTCCATTGTGGGCGAATCCCATCAACGTTCACTCCTAGAGCATCCTCAGTATACCCGCCCACGAGATTTTCGTGGTATGGAGGTGCCAGAGGTACTCTTCAGTGGCCATCATGATAAGATTCGCCAGTGGCAGGGCAAGGAAGCTATCCGCCGGACTTTAGAACGCCGACCAGATCTACTCGAACAGGCCGATTTGTCCAAAGAAGAACGCAAGTGGTTAGCTGAAATTCAGACCGAAAAAAATGTCAATTAGGCTTTACAAATAGGTAGAGTTTGGTATAATACTAGAAGTGGTGAAAAACCGCAGATATCACAATATTCCGCTGGCTACGCCCTAGGGCTAGTTATGAGTGTTAGTCGAGAGGAGAAAAAAACATGAGTAAAGTGATTGAAAAAATTACCTCAGCTCAATTACGTAGCGATATTCCTGAGTTCCGCCCTGGTGACACTGTACGTGTACACGCTAAGGTTGTCGAAGGTTCACGCGAACGTATCCAAATCTTCGAAGGGTTAGTAATCAAGCGTCGCGGTGCTGGCATCAGCGAAACTTACACAGTTCGTAAAATTTCGAACGGTGTAGGGGTTGAACGTACTTTCCCAGTACACACTCCACGTGTTGCTAAAATCGAAGTTGTTCGTAAAGGTCGCGTACGTCGTGCTAAGCTCTACTACATCCGTGCCTTGTCTGGTAAGGCTGCACGTATTAAGGAACGCGGGCGCTAACATACCGAAACATGAAAAGAACCATCAATCGTCTTTGGACGATTGGGGTTCTTTTTTTGTATATAAGGAAAAGTTTGTGAATTTATAGTGTGTCATTATTGTTTTAGGTAGGTGATTGAACAAACATTATCAGTATTATCAATGTATCTTCAAAATATTTGTGATTCTATCTTTTAGCTGCCTTTAAAAGTTCTTGTGAATACTTAGGGTAGTTGACGGAAAATACTAGAAGAATTTGTCTTGATTTAAAGGTCATGAAGGCCTTGGATAGATAGCCTAGTATCTTGTAAAGGATAGTTTTAATTTAGAATTCTCACTTATTAAGAAGATTAAAGAGATTTAAGTGCTCTCATCAAATTATTGTCTTATATAAGCGCGCTATAATTTTATCTAAATAGACAAGTATTGGAGAATTTTGTCTATTTATACTTGACCAAAGTTTTTGTCAAAATATACTAAATAGGATTTATTTTAATTTTGGAGAAAAAAGGGGCCAGGTCGGAAATTGTGAGGGAAAGACCAAAAAATCACCGACTTATGTTACAGAATCATTACGATTTGGTAACGGCATTCTAGCAAAATGAGATAACCTTTGACCTAAATTTGTACAGTGTTATAATAGTGCCAATCTTAGGGGAGTAGTGGAAAAAAGGGTTATATATACTAATTTGGAGTTTTTATTTTGAAATTCCTTGGCAACTTCAGAAATTTCATTTCTATTTCTATCTTAAATTATTAGGCATTTTCTAGGGCATTAAAAATGAGGGCAAACTACTTTTACTAGGCAAGAAATATAATTGGGGGTAAACAGTAACTATGAATATACTTGTTACAGGGAATACAAGTTACCTGACGCGAGAATTTATCCAAGAAGCTTTTCCGGAAGGGCGTGTGATTATTCTTGGACCCTGCGACTTGAAGACATCTTATCGGCAAGGTGTAACGGTCTTATCCATGGAGCAAAGGGACTGGGCCTTAGAAGAGGTTTGCGAAATGTATGAGATTAACCAAGTGGTTTTCTTTTCTAATTTTCTTACGCTTCGGTCACAGGAAGTTGGCGAAGGGGAGGCTCTTCAGCAACTCCTTACGGCTTGTCAGAGCTATCGCATCAGTCGCTTTTGCTATTTGTCTGGACCGCAGTCAGGCTATCAAAATCAACAGTTAGAAACACAACTGGCACAAAGCTACGAGCAACTTTGCCTCTATGAAGGAAAAGAGCATGGCATGTCAATCAAGGTAATTCGATTACCATATCTCTATTCAGATCAGACCTTACCGCCTTATATCGATCAGATATTCAGTCAGTGGGCGGCTGGAAAAGCAGTGCGTTTCAAGGAGAACCGTGACAGTGACTTTTTCTTCTTACAGATGGATGATTTAGGTCGCTTGCTTTATAAAGTCTTGGACGATTGGACAGATGAGTCAGAGCTATTGATTGTACCTAATAGTTTTAAACTGACATATCAAGATTTGGCTCTTACCATGTATCAGCTTCAACCAGATGCTTCCCTTAGTTTTACTAAAGGACAGCTTCAACAAGTAGAGCAGACCGATTCTATGAGTGCTTCGCTTCGAACACGTTATGGATGGTTTCCTCAATTTAATCCTTTAGAGGATTGGCAAGCCATCTTAAAAGAGCGTTACCTTGGTCAAGGAAAATCATCTTTGCTCGGATGGTGGCAAGACTTGAAGAGCTGGATGGGGTTACACCCAAGCCTAGTTCGGATTATTGAAGTATTTCTTCTCTTCCTATTATCAGAACTCGTCTCTCTTATCTTAAGAAATCAGCAACAATTCCGAGCGGTTGACGTTCGCTTGCTCTATATTGTCATCATGGCTATGACTGGAGGAATTGGGATGGGGCTCTTATCGGCTGGTTTATCGATTTTGGCTCTGCTCTATATTTATGTGACCTCTGGGAACAACTGGATTACGCTCTTCTATGACCCACTTAACTGGGTTCCTTTTGTTGTCTACCTAGTAACTGGTGCAATGGTTGGGCGTTTACGGGCTGAAACCTTGCATGATAAAGCCGTTTTATCGCGAGAGAACCAGCTGCTACGCGATAAAAGTCATCTAATTCGGCAACTCTATCGTGATATGCTACTTGATAAGGCCATGTTGAAAAAGCAAATTATGGGCTGTCGTGATTCCTATGGACGCCTATACAATTGGGTAGAACGACTGAACCAGTCAACGCCTGAAGGAGTTCTTAAAGTGGCTCAAGAGCTCTTGGTTGAATTAGTAGACCCATTGGCCTTGGTCTTCTATCAGGTATCAGGGACTAACCAGCTAGCTCCTGTTCCTAATCTTAGTCAAGCACTGGCAAGTCCTCTCTTAGAGGGACCTTTAGGCCCATTAGCTGAGCCTTTGATGGCAGGTGAACTTTGGTTGAATCGGCAACTTGATCCTAGTTTGCCACATTACGTGGCGGGATTACGTTATCAGGACCAGCTCGTTATTGTAATTGGTTTGTTAGAGCGTCAACTAGACCCCATGGATGTGGCGCAATATAATCAACTTCGTGTTATTTTTGGTTTAATTGAAATGTCACTCCAGCATGCATTGGAAATCACTAATAACCAATAAAATAAGGGGGATAAATCCATGCTACCGACTTTGGTACTGCTTGTATTATTGCTAGGGCATATAATTTTTGCCTATCTTCTCTATCGGCAGATGCTTGCTCGTAAAGTTTCAATCAATCCTATTTTGTGGATACCCATTTTCATACTTCCCTATTTGGGGCCTGTGGCGGTAGCCATTGCCTATTGGTTGATGTCTAAGCAATCAAGAAGTCAGGAAATAGAAATAGGTCAAGAGGATGTTTTAGAACTAGAGGACCAAGTGTTAGAAGCAGAAGTCGAGGAGGCAGACTTCGTTGATCTTCGAGCGTCTGAAGATGTCAGGCAGTGGGTACCGATTGAAGAGGCATTATTACTCAATGATTCGATTACTAAACGCGAATTGATGATGAGTATGCTTAAAGACCAACCAAGCAATGTAGTGGCCTTGTTACAAGAAGCACGAATGAATGAGGATGTTGAAGTGGTCCATTACGCAACTGTTATGTTAGCGGAATTACACAAAGACTATGACCTCAAAGTGCATCAACTTAAAGAAGAATTAGCTAAGCAACCTGATAATCTTGCCATTTTGGAAGAACTTTGTTTAGTTTTAGAGGATTATTTGATGTCTGGTTTAGTAGCTGGCAAATTTGCTGAGAGTTCTCGATATCAGTATATTGATTTATTACGACGTAAGGTGGCACTTAGTCACGAGCTTAACGACTATATCCGTTTGGGGAAGCAGTACTTAGCTTTAGGGGAAGAACAACGCGTGCGGCAAGTTCTAGAATACTGCCAGATTAATTGGCCAACAGATGAGTCTTACCGCATGTTTCAATTTCAAGCCTTAGTCGCTCAAGGCGATCGATTAGGCTTACAACAATTTTTTCAAGATATTGACACTTGTCGTGTATATTTTTCACGCCATAATCGTCAGGTAATTCATTTTTGGCGGCAACAAGTGTAGTAGGGGGACACTATGAAAGGATGGAAACAATTTCGGTATAGGGGGATTTTTTTAGTATTTATTGGTTTTCTGGGATTAGCTCTAGCCTTATTTATTGAGCGGCAAGGGATAGGCTATCAAATACCAGAACAAGCCTATACCTATCTTACAGGAGCAGTAGTGACTGCTGATCAGGCTCAGTCACAAGTGCCAGTCAATACCCTTGTGGTAACGGACAGTCGTGACCCATCGAGTATGCTGGCTAAAGAACAGTTTCAACAAATTTTTAAGGATATGAAAGTTGGCTATAATTTAATTGATATAGCCAAGGAATCTTTTCCTGATGTCAAGAGTTACGAGAAGGTTGTAATGCTTGTTTCGCAACTTGATGATTTAGACCAAGAATTAATTGCCCTACGTGATTGGGTTGAGTCGGGGGGCTATGTTCAATTTGCCCTAACACTTCAAAAATCCAGTCATCTGTCTCTAATCGAGCAAGCTTTGGGGATTAAACAATCACAAGCTGAGCATGGTCTTGTAGACAAGCTCTATATCGAACCGGACTTCATGATTGGTGGGGGACGTGAGTATATTATCGAAGAACCATTTGATTCTGCACTCAAAGTTGACTTATCTGAAAAGGCCAAGGTTCACGTTAGTCGTAAGGAAGGTCCTGGTGTCTTGCCTTTAATTTGGGAACATGCCTATGGCAAGGGCAAGTTTGTCATCGATAATTTTGGTATCTATAACAAGGTAACTCGAGGACTCTATGCAGCTTCCTATAACCTTATGGGTAAGGTGGCCAGTTATCCTGTTATTAATGGTTCGGTCTTCTACTTAGATGATTTCCCTGCGCCAGTTCCAAGTGGTGATGGCAAGTATGTTAAACGGGACTATAACCTAAATGTTGCTGATTTCTATACCAATATTTGGTGGGTAGATATGCTGTCGATAAGTATGGGATTAAATATACCGGAGCAACCATTGAGAACTATGAAGATGACACATCAGGGAATGTTCACGGCCAAGATGATATTTCTCGTTTCGTTTATTTTGGTAATATGCTCCTAAGATCAGGTGGAGAAATTGGCTACCATGGTTATAATCACCAGCCTTTATCTCCTAAGTCTCTGGACTATAAAGGTGTATATTCTTATAATACCTGGGAAGAATCGGCTATGGTATCAGCAATGAAAGAGTTAGTACGTTTTAACGAAGAGCTTTTTCCTAATGTAGAGAAGTCAGTCTATGTACCACCTTCCAATGTTCTATCGGCGGAAGGGCGCAAGGTATTGGTGGAGGAAATTCCAGAAATTAAAACGATAGCTAGTAACTATTTCCCTGGTGATTTCGCCTATGACCAAGAATTTGAGTGGGCGTCAGATGGCATGGTAGAGCAGCCACGGATTATTTCGGGTGGGATGCTAGACGATTTTATGCAGTTGGCTGCATTCTCTGAACTGAACATGCATTTTGTCAACAGTCACTTTATCCATCCGGATGATACCTTAGATGTGGACCGTGGGGCTGAGTTGGGTTGGGCTGTGCTTAAAAGTAACCTAGAGCACTACATTAGTTGGCTCAAGGCGGCTGCACCTGATTTAAGAGATTTGACAGGCTCCCAGCTATCAGGTGCTATACAACGGTATTCGGCCTTAGTTCCTAAGCAAAAAAACACAGCCACAGGAATAGAATGGACATTTGACCATTTCTATGATGAGGTTTACCTCTTTGTACGTATCAATGAAGGCCAAGTGGGAAGTCATGTAAATGGTGGTACTTTGACGCACTTAACAGGGAACCTCTATCTGCTGAAAGCAAGGCAGGCCAAAGTAACCATGGACTGGAGTGAGGAATAAGGATGAGAATTTGTTTGATTTTAGAAGGAAGCTATCCTTATGTCCATGGTGGGGTCTCAACTTGGATGCATCAATACATCCAAAATATGCCTCAACACGAATTTGTCCTCTGGGTCATCGGGGCTAAGGCTAAGGAAAAAGGCCAATTCGTCTACCAAATGTTAGATAATGTGGTTGAAGTGCATGAAGTTTTCTTAGATGATGCCTTACAATTAGTGCCAAGTAAGCGACTCTTTGATTACCGTTTCAGCAAAGAAGAGTTAGACGCTCTCAGAAAACTTATGGAAACTGGGCGTCCAGACTGGGAGGTTTTATGCCGACTCTATCAAGATAAGCATCTGAATCCAGTTGATTTCTTGCAAAGTGAGAGTTTTCTGGAGATGATGGTGGATATGTGTCAGGAGCAGTATGCCTATAATGCCTTTGCAGAAGTATTCCACACCATTCGGTCTATGCTCTTACCAGTTTTCTATCTCTTAGGTCAAGAAGTACCACAGGCAGATGTCTATCATGCTATTTCGACAGGTTATAGTGGTATTCTAGCGCTATTAGGGCAATATCGTTATGATCGACCTATTCTATTAACAGAGCATGGCATCTATACCCGTGAGCGAGAAGAGGAGATTATTCGCTCTAACTGGGTCTTGCCAAGTATGAAGGACCATTGGATTAAGTTTTTCTATATGCTGTCGGACATTATTTATAGCCGGGCTCAAATTATATCTAGCCTTTTCACCAAGGCTCGTCTAACCCAAATTGAGATAGGTTGCAATCCAGACCGTTGTCGGGTGGTAGAAAATGGGATTGATTTCCAACGCTTTTCTTCTGTACCGGCCAAAATTCCAGATGGACGAGTAGATATCGGAGCAGTCGTGCGTTTGGCTCCTATCAAGGATATTAAGACCATGCTCTATGCCTTCTACGAATTAAGTAACCGTCTTGATAATGTTCGTCTCCATATTATGGGGGGCGTGGACGATGAAGAATATGCTCAAGAATGCTATGACCTAGTTAAGCAAATGCAGTTGGATAATGTTATCTTCACTGGCCGGGTAGATATTGTAACTTATATGGAAAATCTCGATTTTACGATTCTGACAAGTATCTCGGAGGCCCAGCCTTTATCTGTCTTGGAGTCATTAGCCTCAGGCCGTCCTTGTGTCACGACCGATGTGGGATGTTGCCGGGAATTATTGGAGGGTGGCCCAGGCGATGATTTGGGCTTAGCTGGTTATTGTGTTCCTCCTACTTACCAAAAAGGATTAGCCGATGCGATGGAACTCATGTGCCGGTCCCAAGAAGG
The DNA here is from genome assembly GCF_938010525.1 of uncultured Abiotrophia sp. Taxonomy (GTDB): domain Bacteria; phylum Bacillota; class Bacilli; order Lactobacillales; family Aerococcaceae; genus Abiotrophia. The sequence goes on from NZ_CALLVK010000012.1 coordinate 36,283, forward strand.
ACAATTAAAGATGGGGGCCATCGGTCGAGCACGTGTCGAGCGTTATTATCAATATGATCGGATGCTCAAGGGGTATCTAGCTATGTACGAGGAGGTGGAGGTCTAATGGCAGGGATTGGATTTGAATTAAGGAAAGTCTTTAACCAAAAGGGTCTCTTCTCTCGGGCAAAGGCATATGGCTATACTGGCGTAATCTATGCCGGTCCTATGATACTAGGTGGGACTTTAATCTTTGGGATTTCCTACCTAGCAAATCGTGTGGGGCTTAATCGTGCGGATAGTAATTATTTGACTAGTATGATTACCTATGCTATTTTGTCGTCTTTGACAGTGAATTCTTTTTTCTCTTACGCGGTGACTCGCTTCGCTTCTGATATGTTATATGAGGAAAAGGAAGCCTATCTTTTACCTTCTTTTTTGGGATCTTCTGCAACGATGATTGGCTTAGGCGTCTTATTATATGGGCCATTCTTAATCCTGTCAGGTGTGACAGTCGTGCAATTAGTTCTTAATCTCACCTTGTTCATGGAGTTGATTTTTGTCTGGAATGGGGTTCAATATTTGACTGCCTTGAAGGACTACAAGGCAATTTTACTAGCCTTTTTAACGGCTAGTCTTGTAACCTTTTTAGTAGGATGGTGCCTCCTATCATTTAAGTTGCCAGTTTTGACCTCTCTATTATTTAGCGTCTGTGTAGGTTATGGCCTTATGTTTTTGGGGATTGTTTATCTCTTGGCACGATATTTTCCTTTAGATCTAGGAATGCTAGATGAGTCTTTTTTCTTTTTGAAATGGATTGATAAGTTCTTTGATTTGGCCTTAATTGGCTTCTGCCTGCATATCGGAATTTTTGGGCATATTCTTGTGGTCTGGTTAGGGCCATGGGGAAGTCCAGTAAGGGGGCTATTCTTTGCTTCTCAAGTCTATGATGTGCCGGTTCTGTTAGCCTTTTTGACCATACTGGTGACAACGATTAATTTTGCCTTGGCGACTGAGGTACATTTCTATCCTAAGTATAAGCGTTACTATGGCTTATTTAACGAGAAGGGGACCTTGGCCGACATTAAAGAAGCAGAAGAAGAGATGTTGACAGTCATGATGCGTGAACTGATAGCACTGGCTTGGAAGCAGCTTTTTGTTACCATTCTAGCTATATCAGCAGGAAATGCACTCCTAGATGTCTTACCCTTGGGAATTAATGACCTCATGCGAGGTTATTTCCGTATTTTATGCGTAGGCTACGGAATTTATGCCATTGCCAACGTTATCTTGTCTATTTTGTTATACTTTACGGATTATAAGGGTGCTTTGATTGCTGCAGCTAGCTTCGCAATTGCATCGCCACTTTTAACGTTTGTATCGCAGTACTTTAATCGTGCCTTTCTAGGATTTGGTTTTTTGGTGGCTGCTGCAATTTTCTTCCTAATTGCCTTATGGCGCCTAGATCGCTTCACCAAGAAATTAATGTACTATACACTGAGTGCACAACCTATGACACTTGTGGTGCACCATGGTTTCTTCAGTCGGCTTTACGACTATCTGAAAGGGGTGGGGTCTCGTGCCTCTAAAAATACCTAAAGGAAGGTTACTGATTTTATGCCTTGTAACCTCATGCTTTATAGCAGCATGCGGGCAAGAGGAGGCCAGTAACCAGTCGCTATCTAATCAAGAAAAGACGGTTGAATTTGCCGAAAACAATTATCACTTGCGTGATAAAGAGTTGCTTTACCAAGAAGATCCTCAATCAGTCAAAACGCTCTACCTAACGATTAAATCGGGAGATGCAGCGGAGAATACCAACCATACTTGGGAAGAAATTAATACCTACTCCGTTTATGATTATGAGAAATGGGGTCTTCCTCGTTACCAAGTGGCTGCCCTCTTGCAAGCAGGTGACGATACAGGTCCCTTAGCTGGGGAATTAGGCTACAGTGAGACAGTGCCTAATGCCACTGTTCAGGTCCGGGGCCAGACTTCTAGTCGTAATCAACAGAAAAACTATAAGATTAAGCTCAAAAGGAATAAGGGGAGCTGGCAGGGTCAGCGAACAATCAACCTCAACAAGCACCAGACAGATGGGCTACGCTTCCGTAACAAATTAGCCTATGACTTAATTCGGGGCATTCCTCAATTAATTGGCTTACGTACACAATTTGTTCATCTCTATGTCAAGGATGAAAACGGCTCAGAGCCTGATAAATTCGTGGATTATGGTCTCTATACTCAAGTCGAACAACTCAATGGTAGTGGCCTTAAGGCTCATGGTCTTGATAGTAATGCTCAACTCTATAAGGTTAATTTCTTTGAATTCCTACTATATGAAGATGCCATTAAGCTAGAAGACGATCCCGATTTTGATCGAGTTGCATTCGAGAAACTCTTAGAAATTAAGGGAGATCGTGACCATCATAAGCTAATTGAGATGCTTCAGGCAGTGAATGATTTGGATCGGCCCATTGATCAGACCTTAGATACTTACTTTGACCGAGAAAATTTGACCTACTGGCTGGCTTTTCAAATTCTCATTGGCAACACAGATACGCAGAGTCGAAATGTCTATCTCTACAGCCCGCAGAACAGTCAGCGTTGGTATTTTATCCCTTGGGACCACGACTCGGCCTTCTTCAAGAAAGAATACGAAATTGAGAAATTTGCGGGAAAAACTTCCTGGGAGTCTGGCATCAGCAACTATTGGGGGAATCGTCTCTTCCAACGTGCGCTCAAGTCGGCTACTTTCCGTCAGGAGCTAGATGATGCCATTCAAGATTTGAAGGGCAAGCTAAGTCCAGAGTATCTAAGCCAAGAAGTGGCTAAGTACCAAGAAACCGTCAAACCCTATGTTACCAAAGAGCCGGATAGCACGCACTTGGGGTTGACTCCTAGTCAATATGATGAAGTAGCTGCAGCTATTCCTAAGGAAATTGAGAGCAATTATCAGGACTATCTAGATAGCCTCAAGAAGCCTATGCCATTCTTTATCGGGATACCTGAGAAGGACGAGAATGGCAAACTCAAGGTTCGATGGGACGCGGCTTATGATTTGAATGGGCAAAAGATTACCTATAAGGTGGAGGTTGCTAAGGATTTCGAGTTTAAAGAAATCATCCACATGGAGGAAGGTATTACTTTGCCTGAAACGGTCCTAGATATGCCGGAAAAAGGGCACTATTTTGCCCGTGTGACGGCTACTAATGAAGCTGGCGAGACACGCCATGCCTTCGACTACTATGTCACGGAAGTCGGTAAACATTTCGGCGTTAAGAGCTTCTTCATTCAGTCAAATGGGAAGATTAGTGAGGATGTTTATGAAGAATAAGCTATTAAACACCTTGTGGGGCAAGTCGCAAAGCTTAACTTGGAAAGAAGACAGTCAAGCGCCAGGAGAACCTTATCGGCATGAGAATAAGTATCTGATTTCCTATCACGATCAAGACAACTTGCGGCGTCGCCTGTCAACTGTTTTGGCCCTAGACAAGCATGTCAAGGGTGGCGGCTATACCATTCGGAGTCTCTATTTTGATGATTACTGGCAATCTGCCTATGAAGAAAAAGACGCAGGGGTTCTGATGCGGAAGAAGTACCGGATTCGTATTTACAACTTTCAGGACCACTATATTCGGCTTGAACGCAAGAAGAAATTCGGCGCTTATATCTACAAGGAGAGTGCGCCTCTGACGCGGGCTCAGGTAGAGGATATCTTGCTGGGTAACTATGATTTTCTTAAGCACAGCCCGCATTCTCTGGCGCGTGAGTTCTATATCGAATGTGTGACCAATATGATGCGCCCGCGCGTCATTGTGGACTACGAACGAGAGCCTTGGATTCTAGATGCTGGGACGGTGCGGGTAACCTTTGACACAGATGTTCGAGCAGCGGTCGGTTCCTTCGATATTTTTGATGCTAAGTTGCCTTGTTTGCCAGTCTTACCACCTGACAAGTTGATTTTAGAAGTCAAATATACGGAACTTATGCCACAAATCGTGCGTCAGTTGGTGCCGACTGGAGCCTTGGAATATACGGCAGTCTCTAAATATGTGCTCTGCTATGAAAAGACAGCCTATAAACATGGCTTCAATTATTGGTTCGACCATGAGCATTTCTAATGTGGTCGATGAAGGAGGAGTTTTGAATGAATACTAGCGTTCAAGACGTTATTAAACGTTCATTTATAGAAACTCAGCGCTTTGCTGCTGAAAATTTGCCCAAGCTGATTGGCTCGCTCTTGCTAGCCTTTGTTATGGGCTGCATTATCTATTTTGTCTATCGTCGTTTTTATACTGGCGTGGTCTTCTCGCGTAGCTTCGCGGTGACACTGGTTGGGATGACGGTGCTGACTTGTATGGTGACTTTGGCCATTTCGACCAACGTGGTCATTTCCTTAGGGATGGTCGGGGCCCTGTCCATCGTGCGTTATCGGACGGCGGTTAAGGACCCCATGGACTTGCTCTATCTCTTTTGGGCTATTACCTCGGGCATTACGCTAGGGGCTGGTATGTTTGTGCTGTCGGTCTGTGCAGCCTTGATTGTGATTTTGATGATTGTGGTCTTCTATTTCCGTCAGGAGACGGGTAAGGTCTACATTGCGGTTATTCACTATAAAGGTCTGGAAACTGGGGATGCCATTGTGCAAGCCTTTGGCAAGATGAAGTTCTTCATCAAGTCTCGCACCATGCGCAAAGATGGCAGTATCGAAGCTGCTATCGAGGTCTTCTGTAAGTCACAAAACGACTTCCTCTTTATGGAGAAAATCCAAGCCCTTGAGTCAGTGGATGATGTAACCTTAATTCAATACAATGGCGAGTATCATGGCTAACAGATGAATAGTAGTCGTCCAGGAGGGGAAAGATGCGTCAATATTACTTTAGCTGGTTGGTTTTAGCATGTTTACTTACAGTCAGTCTAATCCAGCCCAATCGAGTGAATGCTCAAGACCAAGTTTTGCGTGAGGCTAGCTTTGACTGGCAGGAACCTGAATCAGGCAATCCGCTTATGGGCTATGCCCTCCAGGCTGAAAAGTCCCAGGTAGATTCGGATATTCAACTTCTTTACGTTGACGTGACTTGGAAAGAATTGGAACCCCAAGAGGGGAAATATAATTTTGAAGCCATTGAGAAGGCTAATCAGTTTGACCGTTGGCGCAAAGAAGGCAAGCATCTGGTTTTGCGCTTTGTGCTTGATTTACCTGGCCAAGACCGTCATCAGGATATTCCGGATTGGCTCTACCAAGAGATCAAGGGGGCTGGTGACTGGTATCACACAGATTATGGCCAAGGCTTTTCGCCAGACTATAGTCAAGAAGCCCTGATTAAAGCCCATGACAAGGCGGTGGCTGCTATGGGTCAGCGTTGGGGACAGGATGGCTTTGTCTCCTTCATTGAGCTAGGCAGTGTCGGTCACTGGGGCGAGTGGCATGTCAACTATGAAAAGGGCCTCAAAAGGTTGCCGTCTGAAGATATTCTGGAACGTTACGTCGCACCTTGGCGCACGGCCTTTCCTAAGACTCAGATTCTCATGCGACGGCCTTTCAAATGGGGTCAGACCTATCAATTAGGACTCTATAATGACATGGTTGGAGAAGAAATCAATACTAGCCAGTGGTTGGAGTGGATTCAAGCCGGTGGAGTTTACGACCAGACTCAAAACAAGAGCTTGCTTGCCATGCCACAGGCTTGGAAGACGGTTGCCATCGGCGGCGAAATGACCAGCGCCCATTCCATGGAAGACCTGATGGGGTCACGACTCCAGGAAGTCTTGAAGCATGTCAAAGCCTCACATATGACTTTTATTGGGTCAAAGGCGCCCAAAGCTGATTTAGGTCAGGCAGCCTATAAGCAAATTCTCAGTCAACTAGGTTATCAAATCTATGTCTCCCAGGCCCAGCTAGAGCAAAAGGGGCAAGAGCTGACTATGATCTTAACTTTTGAAAATAAGGGAGCTGCGCCTTTCTACTATGACTGGCCGGTATACCTATACCTTCAAGATGATCAGGGAAAAGAAATCAAAAAGATTGAAGTGCCATTGACCTTGTCCAAGCTAGTGCCAGGGCGCCAAGAGAAGGTCAGCCTTGACTTAAATCTCTCGGCCCAAGAAAGCTCTCGGGCAGGGCATTATCAATACAGCCTAGGCATTGTGGACCCTATGACCGGCAAGGATGCCCTGCGTTTGGCCATGCCAGGCTATGACGCCCAGACAGGTCGGACGATTCTTTTTCCTGCCCAATAGGATTAAGCAAGTCGCTTGGCTGCGATTGATGCCTGAGCTATAATAGAAGGGAATTTGCTAGACTATCAGGAGGAAACGTCATGTCAGCCAAGATTACCATGCCCTTGGATAAAGCCAGGGTGATTGTTAAGAGAATCCAAGCCCTATATCCGGATGCCCACTGCGAACTCATCCATGACAATGTTTTTCAATTATTGATTGCGGTCATGTTGAGTGCTCAAGCGACTGACGTCTCGGTCAATAAGGTGACACCGGCCTTGTTTGAACGCTTTCCCACACCGGAAGCCTTCTTGCAGGCTTCGCCTAAGGAAATAGAGCCCTATATCCAAACCATTGGTCTGTATCGCAATAAGGCCAAGTTTATCTATCAATGCTGCGAGCAGTTGATGCAGCGCTATGGTGGGGAAGTGCCTAGAACGCGCAAGGAGCTCATGGACTTGGCAGGGGTTGGTCGTAAGACTGCTAATGTAGTCTTGGCCGTAGGATTTGGCATTCCAGCCTTGGCGGTAGATACCCATGTGGATCGGGTAGCCAAACGTTTAGGTTTTGTACCAGCCAATGCCACACCTTTGGAGGTAGAAGAAGCCTTGATGGAAATTATCCCTAAGGAAGATTGGGCTCAGGCTCACCATGCTATTCTCTTTTTCGGCCGCTACTACAGTACCGCTAAGAATCCTAAGCCTATAGATTTTCTCTTTGAAGGCTTAGAATGATGAATGAAATAAGTAAAGACCCTGGCAGTTGGAAGTCGCTCTAACTGTCAGGGTCTTTTGGGTAAAAAACTCCCATTATATCATATATGATATAATGGGAGTGGATGAGCTTATTTTTTGCGTGGTTGGTAGTGATAGTTAGGATCTAGTTGATGGTCTAATTTGGCGAATTCTTCAGCCAGTTGGGCATCAATTTGAGCTAACTTGTCCTTGTCGTACTTGACGCCTTCTTGGTAAGGAATTGGGGCACCAAAGGCGATTTTACAGCGACGACGCAAGAAGAATTGCTTGAAACCAATAGGTGGTTGGATGGCACAAGGTACGATGGCTTGTTTGCTGAGCTTTTGGATGAAGGCTGTCCCGCCCTTAATCTCAGTGGTATGACGAGAGCCGGAAGGGAAGATCCCTAGAATCTTGCCATCTTCATTCATAATCTTAACTGCGTGCTTGATGGTGCTAGTTGATGGTTTGTCGCGATTGACGGGGAAGACGTTGACCTTACGGAAGAGCCAGCCCAGTGGCTTGAACTTGAAGAGACTTTCCTTGGCCATAAAGGCGATTTGATGAGGATAGGTCTCGAAGGCAACAAACAAGGGGTCAGTCAAAGACCGGTGGGTTGCGGCAATAATGTAGGGCTGATCTTTAGGAAGATTTTCCAAGCCTTGCACGATTTCACGGCCATTGATTAGGCGGAAGATGAAGCGGATAAAAGTTAATAAGAAATTATATAGCATAAGTGGCTCCTTCACTCAATATATGATACTATCATCATATCAAGTCATGGAGCGAAACTCAAGTGAGGAAGTGAGTGAGATGAAAAAATACCCTCTAGTTTTGGGGCTGTTGGCCCTAATTTGTCTAGGTGCATCTAATCAGCTAGTGCAGGCAGCCCCCCAGGCTGACTACGAAGTGCTAGCACAATATGAGCGGGATGACCGCTGGTTTACCCAAGGCTTGGAATTAAGCCCTGAAGGCCAATTAATCATGTCAACAGGCCAGTATGGGGATTCCGTTGTAGGTATCTTGAATTTAGAGACAGGCCAGCTAGAAGTTAAGGATCGACTAGAGCGCCAAGTCTTTGGTGAAGGGCTAACGCAGACACCGGATGCTGTCTGGCAGATTACCTACAAAGAAGGCCTAGCCTATAAACGGGACCCTAAGACCCTGGCCATTTTGGAAACCTTCCACTATGAGGGGGAAGGTTGGGGCCTGGCCTATGATGCCAGTCGCGACAGTCTCTGGATGACCAATGGCTCCACTAAGTTACAGGAACGGGATGCTAAAAACTTTGAGCTCAAGCGAGAGGTAACGGTGACGGACCAAGGCAAGCCCATTAAATGGCTTAATGAATTAGAATTGGTCGACGGCAAGCTCTATGGCAATATTTGGCAGAGTCCCTTTATTGTAAAGTTGGACCCTGAGACGGGCGTCATTGAGAGCCAGTATGACTTTACGTCACTGATTAAGGAGCATAAACTAGAAGCTCAGACGACACCTGGGGGTAAGCCTGATGTGCTCAATGGTATCGCCCATATAGAAGGGGACCGCTTCTATGTGACGGGTAAGTACTATCCCTATGTCTTTGAAGTACGCTTAAAATAAGGAGGCCATTTATGACTAACGTAACAGATTTAAAGGCTAGCCTAAGGCAAGCCACCCTAGCAGCCCTCAAGTCCATGCCTGCTTCTAGTCGCCAGCAGTTAACGGATGATTTATGGCAACAATTTTTGGCTTTATTGGTGGAAGAAGGCCACCAGCGCATCGGGCTTTATTATGGTGTAGGAGAAGAAGTGCCAACGGCCCAGTGGCTAGATCCTTTGGTAGACTTAGGCTATCAAGTTTTCCTGCCGCGCATGATGCCTAAGCGAGGCTTGGATTTCTGTCTATATCGTGGGCAAGAGAGCTTAGAACAAGTTTTCCGTGGCATCTACCAACCTAGTCAGGCGGAGCCAGCAGTGGCTATGGCTAGCTTAGATCTTTTGCTTGTGCCAGGCCTAGCCTTCCGGGAGGATGGCCAGCGGATTGGCTTTGGTGGCGGCTACTATGATCGCCTCTTGGCTCAGATTGAGACGCCAACGCTGAGTCTGGTCTTGCCTTGTCAATATTATGAACAGATGGCTTGGCAAGCGGAGGGTCATGACCAGCCAGTAGGGCGTTTATTGTTAGCGCGCTCATTGAATCAGCCCTAGGCGAAAAGCCAAAAATAAGGTATAATAATTGGGAACGATTTAGAGGACGGAGGGTATTATGGAAATCAAACGAACCTGGCGCCGAATTCAACGTGGCCCTTGGGTGACTTACCTCTTTTTACTAGTGTGTGTCGCCATGTTTATTGGGACCTATGGCTTAACCCGAACTGGAATAGACTGGTATCGAGCCTTGATTCTACTGGGAGCTAAATATAATATTAGGATTGTGCTTCAGAATGAATGGTGGCGGCTAATAACGGCTGTTTTCTTGCACGCTGACTTGCAACATATCGCATTGAATAGTGTGTCTTTCTATTTCTTAGGTCAAGAATTAGAGCCTCTGATGGGCAAATGGCGCTTCTTACTGCTAAGTTTAGGGGCGGGGATTGGCGGCAACATTGTCTCCTTTACCTTTTCTAATTATAATAGTGTCTCGATTGGGGCTAGTGGGGCTGTTTTTGGACTCTTTGCAAGTTATTTGGCCTTATCTTATCTCTATCCAGACTCTTACAGTCTGAGTGCAAGAGCCCAGAACTATGCGGCCTTAATCGTGATTAACTTAGTCTTTTCCTTCCTGTCACCAGGCATTGACTTTTTTGGCCACTTGGGTGGCGCCTTCTATGGGGTAGGCTTGACTTATGTCTTGCAGCTGCCACATTCTTTCCGCCGTACTTGGTGGCATCGCCTCTTGGTTCTGCTAGTCATTCTGGCTATCAGCGCCGGCCTGATTTATTTTGGAATTGTTAGATTCAATAATAGCCTTATCTATCGCTAGGAGTGAGATTTATGTCAAAGAAAATTTTAGGTATTGATTTGGGCGGTACATCCGTCAAGTTTGCGATTATTTCCTCAGAAGGGGAAATTCAGGAAAAATGGACCATTGGGACCAACATCCTAGAGGATGGCAAGCACATCGTGCCTTCCATTATCCAGTCCATTCAAGAACATATGGAACGTTATGGCCTTACCAAAGATGACTTCTTAGGGATTGGCATGGGCTCACCAGGTAAGGTGGATGCAGAAGCGGGGACGGTAATTGGGGCTTTCAACCTTAACTGGCGGACCTTACAGCGCCTGAAAGATGCTTTTGAAGCAGCCCTGGATATGCCTTTCTTCCTTGATAATGATGCCAACGTGGCAGCCTTAGGGGAACAGTGGAAAGGGGCCGGCAATGGCGAAGCCAATGTGGTCATGTTTACCTTGGGAACAGGTGTTGGGGGCGGTATCGTCTCTGGTGGCCAAATGGTGCGCGGTGCCAACGGAGCAGCTGGGGAAGTGGGCCATATCACGGTCGAAACGACGGACCCAATTCCATGTACCTGCGGTAAGCCAGGTTGCTTGGAGACAGTCGCTTCAGCCACTGGTATTGTCAACCTAGCCCGTAAGTTTGCCGAAGAATATGCCGGTGACTCACCAATTAAGGCAGCCGTTGATAATGGTGATGAACTTTCTTCTAAATTGATTTTTGATGCGGCTAAGGAAGGCGACTTCTTCGCTAACCACATTGTGGATATGTTCGCGCGCTACTTAGGCTTGGCATGCTCTCATGTGGCCAATACCCTCAACCCTTCTAAGATTGTGGTGGGTGGCGGGGTATCCGCAGCCGGAACCTTCCTTTTGGACAAAATCCAGGTATTTTTCAATCAATATGTCTTCCCGCCAATTAAAGACACCACCCAGCTTGTCTTGGCTGAATTAGGGAACGATGCTGGGGTCATCGGGGCAGCCCAATTAGTACGTCTTGCCCTAAATAAGGACTAGGAGTAGAAGCATGCAAATTCTGAATTTTATTACCGTTGTTTTATTAAGTATTATTGTGATTTACACCCTCTATTATGGGATCTTGTGGGGCATGGGGCGCTATGCGGCCAAAGCCATTAAGCAAGAAGACCTGATTGCAGCAGGGCGTAAGGGGCAATTGATCGATGTTCGTGAAGCGGCTGAGTTTGAGGCTCGTCATATCTTAGGGGCGCGTAATATCCCAAGTTCTCAATTCAAGATGCGCTTCAAGGAAATCCGTAAGGACCAAGCTATTTACCTAGTAGACGAGGCTTTTGGGACCGCCCAACGTGCGGCTTTCCGTCTCAAACGCAATGGCTATAACGACATTTATATCCTTAAGGGTGGTATGACTGAGTGGACAGGTAAAGTTAAGACCGCCAAAGGAAAGTAGGCGACTAGCATGCGGATTCTTTGTTTTGGTGACAGCAATACTTGGGGCCTCAATCCCCTTAATGCCAGTCGCCATCCCAAGCGCTGGACCCGTGTCTTGGCAGCTTTGCGACCAGAGGATGAAGTGATCGAAGAAGGCCTCAATGGCCGAACGGTCAATAGCCCTGACCATAAGAACCCTGAGCGACATGGCATGACGGCCTTGCCAATGGTCATGCAATCCCATGCTCCGCTGGATCAGGTGGTCATCATGTTGGGGACCAATGAGTTCAAGCGCCATTTTGGTAAATGCGCCAATCAGATTGCCTTAGGTATTGGGGAAATGATTAAATACATTCAGAATCCTGCCAACTGGGCCCATCAGGTTCCACCCAAAATTTTGGTGGTATCACCTATTGTGGTGGGGCGTGGCCTTATGAATCATCCCGAATTTCTCTACCAGGACATTGATGAGTATGGCATTATGCAGTCAGAATATCTAGCCAATATCTTGGAAAGAATTTGTGACCAATACGGCGTGGCCTTCTTAGATGCTAAAACCGTGGCCCAACCTTCCAATATCGACTTCGTTCACATGGACGAGGAAAATCATCAAGCTTTAGGACAAGCTATTGCAGCCAAATTGGCGACATTATAAAGAAGAGAGAAGCCTCTTCCCGTGATTTAGGGAAGAGGCTTTTTCTATTTCAAAGGGTGCAAGTCCATTGACAAAACGAACATACGTTCGTATACTTAAGATGAGGTGAATACAATGGCAATGAATACAAATTATCATGACCGCGGCATGAAGAAGTGGCAGCCTTTTTTCTCCAGCCCTCATTTGAAGGCCAGTGTTCTGGCTAATCGAGAGGAGGTTTTGGCGACTTATCAGGCGCCAGAGGTCATGACTGAGTCCGAAATTGATGCCCAGCTCCAGCGGGCTTTTCAAGAAAGACTGAGGGTTAAGGTGACCCTCAATGTACAGGTAGCAGAGCGCCATGCTTACTATATGGGGCAGGTCATTGGACGGGCGGATCAGTTTGTCTTAATCGACAACTCACCGGTTGAATACGAGACCATCCGCCACGTCCAAGTCTATGAGCCGACCAAGTGGTGGGACCATGCTTGAGCGCGACCCTGACCTCTTCCCCAAACAGGATATTCTCTGCATTGACTGCAAGTCTTTTTTCGCCAGTATTGAATGCGTAGAAAGGGGGCTGGACCCGCTGACGGCCAAGCTTTGCGTTGTCTCCAGGCCCCATCTCAAAGGGGGCCTGGTCCTGGCCAGCAGTCCTCGTATGAAGGCAGAATACGGCATCGGAACCGGCAGTCGGGTTTATGATTTACCTAAGCGGGATTCGGATATCGTCTTGGCGCCGGCGCGTATGAATCTTTATGTTCAGCGTAACCATGATATCAACCGAATCTTCCTCCAGTATGTGGCTTGGGAGGATTTGCATGTTTATTCGATTGACGAGGCTTTCCTGGATGTGGGGCGCAGTCATGCGCTCTTTGGCTCTAGCTATCAAATTGCCTGGCAGATTCAGCATGATATTTACAAGCGCTATGGTCTGCCGACCTGTGTGGGCATAGGGGACAATCTACTACTGGCCAAGCTCTGTCTGGATAATGTGGCCAAGTACCGGCCGCCTTATCTAGCTTATTGGTCCTACGCTAGGATTCCAGAGACTGTCTGGAAGATTGAAAAGCTCAGTGATTTCTGGGGGATTGGCCGTCGCACTCAGACGGCGCTAGAGGCCATGGGTATTTATACAGTAAGGGATTTGGCTCATGCTGATTTGGGCAAACTCAAGGCCCGCTTTGGGGTCAAGGGGGCAGAACTCTATTATCACGCCAATGGTTTAGATGCCAGTGTCATACGTGAGGCTTATAGTCCTCAGAGCCAGGTCTATAGTGCTTCCCAGATTTTGGAAAGGGACTATCTGGACTATAAGCAAGTCGCCTTGGTGGTCCGAGAAATGGCGGATAACCTAGCTAGCCGCCTGCGACGAGAAGGGCGAATGACATCTTGTCTAGGCTTGGGCCTGGGCTATGGCAAGGACATCATCCCCAAGCGCTCGGGTGGCCAAATGACCTTTGAATTGACCTCTAGTAGCAAGCAGCTCATGGCTCACAGCCAGACCTTGCTCAAGCGTCACTATTTCCGCCTACCTGTTAAGAGCCTGCATCTGACCGTCAGCCACCTGCAGGCAGCTGGCCCAACCCAGCTCTCTCTCTTCCAAGACCCGGAACAGTCCGCCCAAGAAGAAAGGGCCGAACGCGTGGTAGATGCCGTCAGAGAACGTTATGGCTATGGCAGTTTAGTCCGCGCCAGCAGTCTTTTGCCGGGGGCTACGGCGATCCAACGGGCGGATTTGATTGGGGGCCACTAGTTACCAAAAAGTACCTAATTGTTTTTTTCTGGCAAGCGAGCTAAACTAGGATTATAGCAAGAATGAAATGAGGGATTAACATGACACAACATTATCAAAATATCGTGATTGGCTTTGGTAAAGGGGGTAAAACCCTAGCGAAAACCTTGGCTGGTCGTCAAGAACAAGTACTCTTAATTGAAGCTTCTCCTAAGATGTACGGGGGGACCTGTATCAACATCGGCTGTATTCCATCTAAGACCTTGATTGAATCAGCAGGACAAGGCTTAGACTTCGAAGCAGCGGCTGCTCGCAAGGCTAAGTTAATTGCTGCCTTAAATGACAAAAACTATCACATGATTGCAGATGAAGCGAGTGCCGAAGTTTGGACTGGTTGGGCTCGCTTTACCGGCAACCGCAGCCTTGAAGTCACCTTAACTGACGGTCAAACCCGTCAAGTAACAGGGGACCGCATCTTCATTAATACTGGGGCTAAGACTTCATTACCAGCTATTCCTGGCTTGGAAGGCAATGATTTTGTCTTAACTTCAACAGAAGCTTTGGATTTACAAAAATTGCCAAAACGCTTAGTTGTGGTAGGAGCAGGTTATATCGGTTTGGAAATGGCCGATATGTTCCGGACCTTCGGTTCTCAAGTGACCGTCTTGGATATTTTTGACCGCTTCATGCCACGTGAAGAACCAGAAATTGCCGCTCAAATTAAGGCAGATATGGAAGCTGCTGGTTTGACCTTCTACTTAGGCATTCAAGATTTGGCCTTTGACGGTGGGACTGTGACCTATAACTACCAAGGGAAAAGTCAACGTCTAGAAGCGGATGCCATCCTGGTGGCGGCTGGTCGCCGTCCAAATACCGCGCAATTAGGCTTAGAAAATACCGATATTGAATTGGATGCTCAAGGAGCGGTGGTAGTCAATGAACACTTAGAAACAGCTGTTCCTGGCGTTTACGCTTTAGGTGATGTCAAAGGTGGCCCACAATTTACCTATGTATCTCTAGATGATTTCCGCATTGTCAAAGATCAACTCTGGGGCGACAAGTCTCGCAAGGTGTCTGACCGTAATCTTATTCCTTACACCGTCTTCCTCCAAACGCCATTATCACATGTGGGCTTGACAGAAGCGCAAGCGGTGGAAGCAGGCCATGAGGTCTTAGTCTTCGGCTTACCAATGGCGGCTGTGCCTAAAGCCAAAGTCATCGGCAATGACCGCGGTAGCTTCAAGATCATTGTCAACAAGGTAGATCAAACTATTTTAGGTGCGACTCACTATGGGGTTATGTCACCAGAAGTCATTAACTTCTTGGCATTAGCTATCAAGACCAAGGTGCCTTACACTGAAATTCGCGACTTCCTCTTCACCCATCCAACCATTGCGGAAGCCTTGAACGATGTCTTAAAACAACCAAAATAAGTATGAGCGGCGAGGCCTAGGTCTCGCTGCTTTTTGTCTAATCCAACTGCGGCAAAAGTGGTGGTTTTGACAGGCAAAATTTGCTATAATGGGAGAGCACTGAACAGATAAAGGAGTCGATGACATGACCAAACCAGCAGTCTGGTATGAACTCATCAAAGAAGAAAAACATACTGGCGCCCGCCTGGGAATCTTACATACCCCGCACGGATCCTTCCCGACCCCCATGTATATGCCGGTCGGTACCTTGGCAACCATCAAGGGCTTGTCGCCTGAAGAACTCAAAGAGATGGGAGCAGATGTTGTCCTAGCCAACACCTACCACCTCTGGTTACGACCAGGTGAAGACTTGGTAGCGGAAGCCGGTGGCCTACATAAATTTATGAACTGGGACAAGGGGATTCTGACTGACTCAGGTGGTTTCCAAGTCTTCTCCCTCAGCGACATGCGTAAAATCACTGAGGAAGGGGTCCACTTCCGCAACCATATTAATGGAGAGAAGCTCTTCCTATCGCCTGAAAAGGCCATTCACATTGAAAACCAATTAGGTGCCGACATTATCATGAGTTTTGACGAGTGTCCACCTTTTGACCAGTCATATGACTATGTCAAACGTTCAATCGAACGGACTACCCGTTGGGCTGAACGAGGCTTGCGCGCCCACCAACGTCCACAGGATCAAGCCCTCTTTGGTATTTTACAAGGGGCAGGCTACAAGGATTTACGCCTAGCCCATGCTCAAGATATGATTGCTATGGACTTCCCTGGTTATTCGATCGGAGGGCTGTCAGTTGGGGAATCTAAGGAAGAGATGAATGAAGTCCTGGATTACTTGACACCTGTCATGCCTAAGCACAAGCCGCGTTATCTAATGGGGGTTGGTTCACCTGACTCGTTGATTGATGGCGTCATTCGTGGGGTGGATATGTTTGACTGTGTCTTGGCCACACGGATTGCCCGCAATGGGACCTGTATGACTAGCCAAGGACGTCTGGTAGTCAAGAATGCTCAGTATGCCCGCGACTTCCGTCCAATCGACGAGAAGTGCGATTGCTACACCTGCAAGCACTACAGCCGGGCTTACATTCGCCACTTGATTAAGTGTGACGAAATTTTCGGCCTACGTCTGGCTTCTATTCATAACGTCCACTTCTTGCTCAATCTCATGAAGCAAGTTCGCTACCACATTGAAAATGATTCTCTCTTAGACTTCCGCCAAGCCTTCTTCGAAGAATACGGTTATAGCAAGGCCAATGCGCGTAATTTCTAGAAACTGCTAGCAATTTATAGCAGAGTCTGATAAAGTATAGATTATAGAACACAATAAGGAGTGACAAAATGGATTTACTAGTTAGTGTATTACCCTTTGTCTTAATCATGGGGGTTATGTATTTCTTCATGATTCGCCCACAACAACGCCAAGCTCAAGAGAAGCAACAAATGTTGCAGGCCCTCAAAAAAGGGGATGCTGTTGTAACCATCGGTGGCTTACACGGGGTTGTTGAAGAAGTCGACTTGGCTAACCGTCTGGTTGTCTTAGACTGCGAAGGCATCTACTTAACCTACGAACTAAGCGCTGTTGCCACTGTTAAACAAGGCGAACGCGTACGTCCTTCAGTAGCTGACTTAGAACCAAAAGAAGAAGTAAGCAATGAAGAAGCCTAAGTCCTAGGCTCTAGCTGAGACTCTGTCTCAGCTTTTTTTTTTGGCTGTCATAAGAAAGGCAGGGGAGAAGTGACTAGAATGTTCGTCTTTTTGCTGACTTTGTCAAAAAGACAAAAGCCTAGTAGAATAAGGATTTTGCAGGTCCTTCCTAAGCCAAAGGACAACATTCAAATGGAATTTTGATTTTTTAGAGCAAGTGACTAGAGTCAAAGGGGGCACATAGGCTATAATATAAGAGATACTAGACCCCTAAGACACCAATCAAGGGGACAAAGGATGTGACCTATGAAAGCCTTTATTCGTTATATGGTCAAGCGCCTAGCCTACATGCTCTTGACGCTCTTTATTATTGTAACTGTCACTTTCTTCTTAATGAAACTCCTGCCAGGGACGCCATTTTCCAATGAAGATCAGTTGACTGCTGCCCAAATTCAAACCCTCAACGCTAAGTATGGCTTGGACCAGCCAATTTGGGTTCAATATGGGCGTTACTTGCTCAATATTCTCAAGGGGGACCTAGGGGTGTCCTTCCAATTTAACAATACGCCTGTTTCTCAGCTTATTATTGACCGGGCGGGTCCTTCTATGCAATTGGGCTTACAGGCTATGTTGCTGGGGACAGTACTGGGGACTTTCCTAGGTGTCATTTCGGCAGTCTACCAGAATACCTGGATTGACCGTTTTACTTCGGTCTTTGCCATTGCGGGCCGTTCAGTCCCAAGCTTTGTCTTCGCCGTTGTCTTGCAATTTCTCTTTGCCGTGGTCTTAACTTGGTTCCCGATTGCCTTCTGGCGTGATGGCTTTGCCTCAACCGTTCTGCCAACCATTGCCTTGTCCCTGTCACCGATGGCGGATGCGGCCCGCTTTGTCCGGACGGAAATGATTGAAGTCCTCAATGCGGATTATATTGAGCTGGCTCGAGCCAAAGGCTTCAGCCGCTTCTATGTGGTGGTGCGACATGCCTTACGCAATGCCATCATCCCACTCCTGTCTATTATTGGGCCTATGACGGCTGGCTTGATGACAGGTTCCCTGGTAGTGGAAAATATCTTCTCTATTCCAGGTATCGGTGAACAATTCACCAAGTCGATTATGGTTAACGACTTCCCAACTATTATGGGGGTTACCATTCTCTATTCCACCTTGTTAGTGGTCATGATTTTAATTTCTGACATAGTCAATGGGTTAATTGATCCACGACTCCGTCTGACCGGAGGTGCCTAAGATGCAACATGAATTAGCTAAGTCTTCCTATAATGAGGCTTTACTAGCTCAAGCAGGGGACCTAACCGCGCAAAAACTGCAACTGGCTAAGCGTGACTGTGGTCGCCAAGATGCCATGAGTGATGTGCCAGCCTTGAGTTTCTGGCAGGATTCCTGGCGCCGTTTACGACGCAATAAGGCGGCCATGATTTCCTTGATTATTATTCTGGCCTTTATTATCTTGGCCATTTTGGCTCCTTGGATTGCGCCTTACTCACCAACGGCTCAGAATCCATCCTATGCCAATTTGCCGCCTAAGATTCCGGGACTAGAAGGTTTATCTTGGTTTAATGGCTATGGGGCCAACCGGGCTGGCAACTTAGTTGACCGCTATGCTGCCGCCAAAGTACCGGCAGGTACCTACTATTATTTGGGAACCGACGCCTTAGGTCGTGACTTGCTGTCGCGTATCCTCTATGGGACGCGCATTTCCCTCTTGATTGCCTTTGTAGCAGCAGCCATTAACCTGGTCTTTGGTGTCATTTATGGCTTGGTTTCTGGGTGGTTTGGGGGTAAAATCGATACCCTCATGCAACGGATTTTAGAAATCCTATCAGGGATTCCTAACCTAGTCATCGTCATCCTCATGCTCTTGGTGCTCCAACCAGGGATTGTGTCTATTATTATCACCATTGCCTTGACCAGCTGGATTTCCATGTCTCGTGTGGTGCGGGCTCAAACTATTCGTATCAAGCAGCAAGAATATGTGCTAGCAGCTCGTGTGCTGGGGCAATCAACCCTTAAAATTATGTTCCGTCACATTCTGCCTAATATGCTCGGCCTGATTATTGTCCAAGTTATGTTTGCCTTGCCAGCAGCTATCTTCTTCGAAGCCTTCCTAAGCTTCATTGGGATTGGGATTCCAGCGCCAGCAGCTAGTCTGGGGACCTTAATTAATGATGGTTACAAGACCTTCCGTTTCTTGCCACACTTAATGTGGTATCCAGCGGGTGTCATTTCGATCCTAATGCTAGCCTTCAACCTTCTGGCGGACGGCCTGCGTGACGCCTTCGACCCTAAAATGAAAGAGTAGGTGACTTTATGACAGAACGTGTCTTAAG
The DNA here is from genome assembly GCF_938010525.1 of uncultured Abiotrophia sp. Taxonomy (GTDB): domain Bacteria; phylum Bacillota; class Bacilli; order Lactobacillales; family Aerococcaceae; genus Abiotrophia. The sequence goes on from NZ_CALLVK010000012.1 coordinate 55,352, forward strand.
CATCGAGAATTTACAGGTTCAATTCAAAACTTATGCGGGGACTGTCCAAGCCATTCGTGGTGTGGACTTCCAGCTTCACAAAGGTGAAACTTTAGCCATTGTAGGGGAATCAGGTTCTGGTAAAACGGTGACCTCCCGTGCCATTATGCGCCTATTGAGCCAGAATGCCACCATTAACGAGGGTAAGATTGATTTTATGGGTCAAGACCTCCGCAATTTAAGCGATAAGCAAATGGAGAAAATCCGTGGATCGCAAATTGCCATGATTTTCCAGGATCCCATGACGTCGCTTAACCCAACCCTAACCATTGGACGTCAATTGGTGGAAGTCATCATCAAACATCGCAAGTTTTCGCGCGCAGAAGCAGTCGCGGAAGCTTGTAACTTGCTCAGCCTCTGCGGGATTAAGGACCCTGAGCAACGCCTGAAGGATTACCCAAGTCAATTCTCAGGTGGTCAACGCCAACGGATTGTCATTGCCATCGCCTTGGCAGGGGACCCAGAAATCTTGATTGCCGATGAACCAACGACCGCCTTAGACGTTACAGTTCAAGCACAAATTATTGAGCTTTTACAGGATATTCAGCGTCAGAAGGGTATGGCCATTATCTTCATTACCCACGATTTAGGTGTGGTAGCCAATATTGCAGACCGCGTGGCGGTGATGTATGCAGGGCGACTGGTAGAAATTGGGCCTGTGGATGAAGTGTACTATAATCCACAACATCCTTACACCTGGGGACTTTTGTCAGCGACACCGACCTTGACCTCGTCAGGTCCACTATATGCCATTCCAGGAACCCCGCCTAACTTGCTCAATCCACCAAAGGGCGATGCCTTTGCCTGCCGTAATGAGTATGCCTTGTATATTGATTTTGAACTGCAGCCTCCAATGTTTGAGGTTAACCCGGGCCACTATGCTGCCACTTGGCTTTTGCATCCAGAGGCACCTAAAGTGACGCCACCGGCTAGCATTCAAGAACGCTATGCCTATTATCAAGCTAAGAAGGAGGCTGAATCGCATGACACAAGCTCTAATTGAAGTGCGCAACCTCAAACAGTATTATCATCAGGACCATACGGTCGTTAAGGCCGTAGACGATGTTAGCTTCACCGTGCAAGCGGGGGAGACCTTTGGTTTAGTAGGGGAATCGGGTAGTGGCAAATCAACCATTGGCCGTGCCATTGTCAACCTCTATCAGCCAACGGATGGCCAGATTCTCTATCAGGGGAAGGCTTTAAGCGACTTATCCAAGGGAGAGCGACTGGATTATAACAAGGACGTCCAAATGATTTTCCAAGATCCTTATGCTTCCTTGAATCCTCGTATGAAGGTCCAAGATATTGTGGCTGAAGGTATGGAAGTCCATGGCTTGGTGGCCTCCAAGTCAGAGCGAGATGCCAGAGTGGCGGAGCTTCTGGCTTCAGTCGGTTTGTCACCTGAGCATGCTTTGCGTTATCCACATGAATTTTCAGGCGGCCAACGCCAACGGATTGGGATTGCGCGTGCCTTGGCGGTTGAACCTAAGTTTATTGTCTGCGATGAACCTATCTCAGCCTTGGATGTCTCCATCCAAGCCCAAATCATTAATCTATTGCAAGGCTTGCAAGAAGAGCGAGGCTTGACCTATCTCTTTATTGCCCATAACTTGGCTATGGTTAAATACTTTAGTGACCGTATTGGCATGATGTATCGAGGTCGCATGGTGGAATTAGCACCTGCTGAAGCGCTCTATGAGCATCCGCTACATCCTTATACTCAGAGCTTGCTATCAGCCATTCCACTGCCAGATCCGGATCAAGACCGTCAGCGTCAACGGATTGTCTATCAGCCAAGTCAAGCTGAATTAGAGGCGCCTCATGACTGGGTGCAAGCACAAGACCAGCATTGGGTCATGAAAGCTAAAGCCTAATAAGCTAAGTATAAGCCTTCTTCCTGTATCAGGGAGAAGGTCTTTTTTGTGCTCCAATTAGATTGTGAAGAGCAAGCCCAAAAGCGCGTGATTTAAATAAGTCCATGTGAAGTAAAATTCACTAACTGAAATATTAGATTCAAAGATACCAGAAAACACAAGCTGTTTTGTCATTATAAGGCGATTTTGAAACAGAAATTTAAGTGTAGTATTACAGTTCAACCCTTAATGTATCCACTTTCTGACCAAAAGTAACCGTTTTTCTTGGATAAAAGGTCCTTATATTGTATCATTCACAAAAACGGACAATAGGGGCTAAAGTGACTATTATCAAGCCTTAGAGCTTGCATTTGCTAGCCAAGAGTGGTAAATTTATAAGGTACAGTCTACTAGTAATACAGAAAATAAGTCTGTCTTGCTTGGTAGTAGTTAAAAAAAGAGAGGAAAGTGTACAAGTATGGCAAAAAAAGTTAAGATTGAAGACTTATTGCGTCCAGATAACTTTAACTTCGACATGGTCCAAGTCTTGAGCCCAGAAGGTAAAGTTGTCAACAAAGATTTATTACCAGATTTATCTGATGAAGAATTGGTTCAATTGATGGAAGATATGGTATGGTCCCGTATCTTACACGAACGTTCAACTGCTTTGAACCGTCAAGGACGTTTAGGCTTCTACGCTCCAACTTTTGGTCAAGAAGCATCACAATTAGGCTCTGTTGCAGCCCTCAAACCTGAAGACTACATCTTACCTGGTTACCGTGATGTGCCTCAGCTCATCAAACACGGTTTACCACTCCACAAGGCTTTCTTATGGTCACGTGGTCACGTAGAAGGGAACAACTACCCAGCTGACTTCAATGCTTACCCACCACAAATCATCATCGGGGCACAATACGTGCAAGCCATGGGGGTTGCTTTAGGTCTTAAGAAGAACGGTAAAGACGCAGTTGCTGTGACTTGGACTGGTGACGGTGGTTCTTCACAAGGGGACTTCTACGAAGGGATTAACTTCGCCGGCGCTTACAAAGCACCAGCAATCTTCTTTATCCAAAACAACGGTTGGGCGATTTCTACGCCACGTTCACTCCAATCTGCTGCGCCTACTTTGGCTCAAAAAGCAGTTGCTGCTGGGATCCCAGGGATTCAAGTAGACGGGATGGACATCTTAGCAGTTTATGCTGTAACCAAAGCTGCACGTGACTACGCTGTAGCAGGTAATGGTCCAGTCCTCATCGAAACAATGTGCTACCGCTTCGGTCCACATACCTTATCAGGTGATGACCCAACCCGTTACCAACCAGACGGTGTTCAAGAAGAATGGCGTGCAAAAGATCCACTCATTCGTTTCCGTACTTACTTAGAATCAAAAGGCCTCTGGTCTCAAGAAAAAGAAGAAGCGGTGATCGAACGTACTAAGGAAGAAGTCAAGGAAGCCATCAAGTTAGCTGACCAAGCACCTAAACAAAAGATTTCTGACTTCTTGAAGAACATGTACGAAACACCAGACTTCATCACAGCAGAACAAATCAAGAAATTCGAAGCAAAGGAGAATAACTAATAATGGCTCAAAAAACGATGATTGAGGCTATCACAGAAGCGTTAGCCATTGAATTACGCAATGACGACCGTACCCTTATTTTTGGGGAAGACGTCGGCTTGAACGGAGGGGTATTCCGTGCCACTCAAGGTTTACAAGCAGAATTTGGTGAAGACCGCGTCTTCAACACTCCTTTAGCAGAATCTGGTATCGGTGGTATGGCCATCGGTTTGGCTTTGGAAGGTTTCCGTCCAATCCCTGAAATCCAATTCTTAGGCTTCGTCTTCGAAGTAATGGACTCTGTTGTTGCTCAAGCAGCACGTACACGTTACCGTCTTGGCGGTAGCCGCAACATGCCAATCACTTTCCGTGCACCTTTCGGTGGTGGGGTTCACACGCCTGAATTGCACGCGGATAACTTGGAAGGCCTCTTGGCTCAATCACCAGGTATCAAGGTTGTTATTCCTTCTGGTCCATACGATGCTAAGGGCTTGCTCTTGTCATCTATCCGTGATAACGACCCAGTTATCTTCTTAGAGCACATGAAACTCTACCGTTCTTTCCGTGAGGAAGTGCCAGAAGCTGAATACACCATTCCTTTAGGCAAAGCTAACGTAGTGAAGGAAGGGAACCACGTTTCCATCATTACTTACGGGGCAATGGTTCGTGAAGCGGTTAAAGCGGCTGAAAAACTTGAAAAAGATGGGATCTCTGTTGAAATCCTTGACTTACGTACTGTTCAACCACTTGACATCGAAGCTATCGTTGCAACCACTGAGAAAACTGGTCGCGTCGTTGTGGTTCAAGAAGCACAACGTCAAGCAGGGGTTGGCGCTCGCGTAATGGCTGAAATCACTGAACGTGCTGTTCTTTCCTTAGAAGCACCAGTTGGTTTCGTTGCAGCACCTGACACCATCTTCCCATTCGGTCAAGCCGAACATGACTGGTTGCCAAACGCAACAGACATCGAAGAAAAAGTACGCGAAGTATACAACTTCTAATATTCAGTTGAGGAAAGGAAGTAAATAACATGGCTTTTAAATTCAGATTGCCTGATATCGGTGAAGGGATCGCCGAAGGCGAAATCGTAAAATGGGACGTCAAAGAAGGCGACACCATTCAAGAAGACGATACATTAGTGGAAATCCAAAACGACAAATCGGTTGAGGAAATTCCATCTCCAGTTACTGGTAAAATCTTAAAAATCTTGGTTCCAGAAGGAACTGTTGCGCGTGTAGGGGACGTTTTAGTTGAAATCGATGCTCCTGGCCACGAAGATGAAGGCGATGCAGCACCAGCTGCAGAAGCTGCACCAGAAGCGGCTCCAGCTGCGGAAGCAGCACCAGCAGCACCAGCAGGTCCAGGTGCCCCAACAGGCGCTCCTGCAGGTGAAGGTAAACGTGTCTTAGCAATGCCATCAGTCCGTAAATTAGCTCGTGACAAGGGTGTTGACATTCGTTTAGTAACACCTTCTGGTAAGGGTGGTCGTGTTGTGGCGGCTGACGTCTTGGCCTTCAACGGTGAAGCAGCACCAGTTGCGGCTGCAGAAGTAGCAGCACCAGCTGAAGCAGCAAGCGTTGCGGCAGCACCTGCAGCACCTGCACAACCATATGTATCTGGTAAGGGTGAAGCTGAAACTCGTGAACCATTATCTCCAATGCGTAAAGCAATTTCTAAGGCAATGGTTAACTCTAAACACACTGCACCTCACGTAACCCTCTTCGACGAAGTAGAAGTATCTGCTTTATGGGATCACCGTAAGAAGTTCAAAGACATTGCCGCTAACCGTGGTACTAAGTTAACCTTCTTGCCATATGTGGTAAAAGCTTTAGTAGCAACTGTTAAGAAGTTCCCAGTCCTCAATGCTTCTATTGACGACGCTAGCCAAGAAATTGTCTACAAGAACTACTACAACATCGGTATTGCAACTGACACTGAGCGTGGCCTCTTCGTACCAAATGTGAAGGACGCTAACACCAAGTCAGTATTCGACATTGCAGATGAAATCAACGGCAAGGCAGCTTTAGCTCACGAAGGTAAGTTAACTGCTCAAGACATGAGCCAAGGGACTATCACAATTTCTAACATTGGTTCTGCTCGTGGTCAATGGTTCACTCCAATCATTAACTACCCAGAAGTTGCTATCTTAGGGATGGGGACTATCAACGTTCAACCAGTCGTTAACGCTGAAGGCGAAATCGCAGTTGGCCGTATGTTGAAATTGTCCTTAAGTTTCGACCACCGTATCGTCGATGGTGCTACTGCACAAAATGCTATGAACGAATTGAAACGTTTGTTGGCTGACCCAGAATTATTATTGATGGAAGGTTAAGGTGAAATAGATTATGGTAGTAGGAGATTTCGCAATTGAACTCGACACAGTCGTGATTGGTTCTGGCCCTGGTGGGTATGTAGCAGCTATTCGTGCTGCTCAACTGGGCCAAAAAGTTGCCATCATTGAAAAAGACTACATTGGGGGGACCTGCTTGAACGTAGGTTGTATCCCTTCTAAGGCTTTGATCAACGCTGGCCACACCTACCACAATGCTAAACACGGTGACCACTTTGGGGTTATTGCCAAAGACATTACTGTGGACTTCAAGCGTACCCAAGAATGGAAAGACAAAGAAGTTGTTGCTAAGTTAACCGGCGGGATTCGCATGTTGCTTAAGAAGAACAAGGTAGAGATTATCGAAGGGGAAGCTTTCTTCGTAGATGACCATACCTTACGTGTAGTCAAAGAAGACTCAGCTCAAACTTACAGCTTCAACAATGCCATCGTGGCAACTGGTAGCCGCCCAATCGAAATCAAAGGCTTCAAGTACAGCGACCGCGTGATTGACTCTACTGGTGCTTTGGCCCTAGACCACATTCCATCTTCTATGGTGGTAATCGGTGGGGGTTACATCGGTTCAGAATTAGCAGGTGCTTTCGCTAACTTCGGTACTAAGATTACAATCTTGGAAGGTTCTAACCAAATCATCCCAACTTTTGAAAAAGACATGGTTAAATTAGTGGAAAATGAATTCGCTAAAAAGGGTGTAGATATCATCACCAATGCTATGGCTTTGAACTCAGAAGTAAAAGACAAGTCTGTTGTAGTAACTTATGAAGTAGGGGGCAAACAACACACCGTTGAAGCTGAATACTGCTTAGTAACAGTGGGTCGCCGTCCTAATACCGATAACTGCGGCTTGGAAGTTGCTGGGGTTATCGTGGGCGAACGCGGTTTGATCAACGTTGACAAACAAGGTCGCACTAACAAACCAAACATCTTCGCTATCGGTGACGCTGTACCAGGTGCAGCCTTAGCCCACAAGGCAAGTTATGAAGCCAAGGTTGCTGCTGAAGCAATTGCTGGACAAGCATCAGAAGTTGACTACGTGGCAATGCCAGCAGTCTGCTTCACTGACCCAGAATTATCTTCTGTAGGTTACACCTTAGACCAAGCTAAGGAAGCTGGTTTGAATGCTAAAGCTGTTAAATTCCCATTAGCTGGGAACGGTCGCGCCTTGTCCTTGAACGCAACTGAAGGTTTCGTACGTTTGGTTGTGGATAAGGAAGACAACACCATCTTAGGGGCACAAGTTGCAGGGGTTAACGCTTCTGACATCATTGCTGAATTGACCTTGGCAGTTGAAGGCGGCTTGAACGCTGAAGACATCGCCTTGACAATCCACTCTCACCCATCTTTAGCTGAAACAGTTATGGATGCTGCTGAGTTGGCTTTAGGTCACCCAATTCACGTCTAATCAAATCCCCAATATATCATATATGATATATTGGTCAGAGCCGGGGGAAGCCTCGGCTCTTTTCTTTTATAGTCTTGAAAGGGCTTATCTGCTTGGAATACCGCCTTTTTTATGCAAAAAAGTAGCGGATTCATAGCCTAAAAGCTTGTAATTGATTTGTAATAGATGTATAATGAGTGTAACGAGATTCGAGAATCCACTCAAGGGGGAAACGATGATGAGATCATTCAAAAAAATAATCGCGACCTTACTATTATTTGCGACTATTCTAGTGCCGTCTTTTGCGGCTCATGCAGAGAGCTTGAACGCTATCTTAAAATACAGTATCTACGATTTATACAGTGGACAATTTATTCAAGAAGTTAACTTCTTGACCCATTCATCTAAAGATTCTTCCATCATTCAAACGGTGGAGTGGTTTAATGAACGGGGCATTATGATGGACCCAAAACGCTTCAACCTCAAGGTATCCAGTTACTTAACAGAATACTCAACTTCTAAAGGTAACCTATCAGCCTATACAGCAGATATCATGGTTTACACAACAGAAGCCGAAGTTTTGAAGAACTTGGGGATTAAGGCTGAGACAGAACCTGGTGTTCGCAATGTTATTGAATTGCCTCTTTATGAGCCAGAACGCCAAATGCGTGAAGCCTGGGAGAATGCGAACAATTCTGTACCAACAGCTATTACTCCAAACGCTCCAGCTGTTGAAACAAGTAGTGAGAGTAGCGCAGCACCTAGTGCTAACACCACGACTTCTAGCCAAAATAGTTCCTCTAGCACTAGTCAAGCCGGCACTAATGAAATTAACAAGCCTGTAGCGGTTGATAAATCAAGTAGTAACGAAACAAGCGCTAAGCCAAATGAAAATAGCCGCGGTAATACGGCAAGCCAAAATCCTACCTCAAGTGTTGTATCGACAGCAAAACCTGATGAAAGCAACAAACCCGCTAACAATCAAAATGCGACTGACAATAAAGTAGCAGCTAATCAACAAAATAATAATGCCAATCAAGCTGCAAATAAGCCGGCTGCCAATAATCAGCAGGTAACAGTTAATAAAACAGCAAACAATAACAGCCAGTCTGAATCCCGCTCTGAAGCTTCTCAAGCACCCGTTGTTCAGAAGAAAGCCTTACCTAAGACAGGTGAAGAATCCAACTTTGGTTGGTTATTCGCTCTAGTCTTGGTAATTGCTGGTGTAGCTGTTCTATTCGGATACAAGAAAACACGAAAGCAATAGAAAGAAAGCTCCCTTTTTAGGGGGCTTTTTAACTTATTTAATTGACACTGGCTGTCTTTAAGGGTATACTAGTAGCAATTTAGGGGCAAAATCCGAATTTTTAAGGAAATCCCGTGAGGTTTCCAAGGTGCTCAGGCCGGTTTAGACATGGCCATGTCGACGATTTTGTCTAGATGGAGAAGTGACTATGAAACGACGTGTTGTATTCGATGCTAGCCAAATCAATCGCATGCTGACCCGCATGGCTCACGAAATCAATGAGCGGACCGATATTCATCAAGTGATCTTGGTTGGTATTAAGACTCGAGGGGCTAATCTGGCGGATCGCCTACAGGAAAAGTTAGCCGCTATCACCCAGGTTCAAGTGGGTGTAGAGCACATCGATATTCAATTCTATCGGGATGATTTGGTTAAGAATCATGCTGACCCGCAAATACAACACCTTTCTTTTACTCACAATTTAACTGACAAGACTGTGGTCATTGTTGATGATGTCCTCTATACAGGCCGTACTGTGCGTGCTGCTATGGATGCCATCCTTGACGTTAGCCGTCCCCGGGTCATTCGTTTGGCCATTATGGTGGACCGCGGCCACCGCGAGCTTCCCATTCGGGCAGACTTTATTGGTAAGAACATTCCCACTGCGCAAGAGGAGAATGTCCATGTCTGTCTGCAAGAAGTGGATGGGACTGAAGAAATTCTACTCACTTAAGATTTGACTTTTTAAGCTAGTCCAGAGAGGCTATCAAGAGGAAAACTTAAGGGTCTTGTTAGGCGATAATAAGACGCTTATAAGTCAACC
>NZ_CALLVK010000013.1:0-1338 GCF_938010525.1 uncultured Abiotrophia sp.
TTCCTTAGCCAGAAGGATCCGCAGGGCGCCTAGAGTGGTATTAGCAACTTCTAAGCTATCTGCAACAAAGAGGACCAAATCATTGTCAATTAACTGTAAACGTTCTGTCAACTTATCAGCAATCTCTGTCAAGAATTTAGCAACAGGTCCAGTCATTTCTCCATCAAGATACTTGACCCAGGCCAATCCTTTGGCTCCGTACTGTTTTGCCACATTTGTCAACTTATCAATGGCTTTACGAGAATACTTATCCGCCGCATTCTTGACTACAATAGCCTTAACTGCTGGAGCTTGGGCAAAGACCTTGAAGTCAATTCCCTTGACAGTATCTGTCAAGTCTTGTAAAAGCATGTCAAAGCGGGTATCTGGTTTATCAGAGCCATAATTGTTCATGGCATCATCGTAGGTCATACGAGAGAAGGGTATAGTCACATTAATCCCTTTGGTTTCCTTCATGACCCGAGCTATTAGACCTTCAGTAATCTCTTGGATGTCTTCCTCATCTAGAAATGAGGTTTCCAAGTCGATTTGGGTAAATTCAGGTTGACGGTCGGCACGCAAGTCTTCGTCACGGAAACATTTGGTGATTTGGTAGTAACGGTCGAAACCGGCCACCATCAGCAGTTGTTTGAACAATTGCGGCGATTGTGGACTTTGTGGAAGGGCATAGAAGTGACCTTGGCTAACCCGACTTGGTACCAAGTAATCACGCGCCCCTTCTGGTGTTGACTTAGTCAACATTGGCGTTTCCACATCAATAAATTCCAACTCATCTAGGTAATTACGAACGCTATGGGTCACCTTGGCCCGCAGTTTGAGATTCTTGAGCATACTTGGACGACGCAAGTCCAGATAGCGATAACGAAGACGATTGTCATCTGTCATTTCCGCATCATCCTTGATTTCAAAAGGAGTCGTCTTGGAAGTGTTGAGAATGACCAAGTCGCTGACCTGCAGTTCCACAGCTCCAGTTGCCAGCTTGTCATTGGCCTGCTCACGTGCTTGAACGGTTCCTGTCACCTCAATTACGTACTCCGTTCGTAGGCTTTCAGCCTTTTTCATGATGTCTTTGGATACTTGCTCTGGGTTGATGACCAGCTGCATAATGCCTTCGCGGTCCCGCAGGTCAATAAAAATCAAGCCACCTAAGTCACGACGGCGACTCACCCAACCTTTAAGAGTGAGTTGTCTTCCGATGTGTTCAGGGCGAACACGTCCAGCATAGATACTACGTTTCATTATGTTTCCCAAACCCCCACTTTATCTAACAGGGCTTATTCCTTTCTCCTTGGGTCTTTTTACATTCCCATCTATTATAGCAAAAAGCCTAATAAAACC
>NZ_CALLVK010000014.1:0-60260 GCF_938010525.1 uncultured Abiotrophia sp.
TCGGATTATGGTGGTTATCAAGTCATACGCCTAGACTTCAACCCAAACTCACTAATAGTGGGGCGCATATTTGTTTTCTCTGGGCATCATGTTCACCCTTGGTCGAAATTAGGTAGGTCTTAAAAGTTAAATTCTGAAAACCGTCTGACTTGGTCCCATTATCTCTGACCGCTGCCGAATAAAGATTCATATCAAGATTATCTGGCAACTAAATTTTGTATTGCATTGATAATATGATCGACCTCCTCAACTTATATCTAACCCTCGGTCCCTATTAATACCACTTTTCGAATAGTCTTTCCTTTAATATAGCTGGGTTTGTAGGGGAAAGGAAATGATAGAACTTGTATTAATTGTACTATTCACGAAATGGGTTGTAAAGGCATTTATGTCTTCTATGCTTATCCGTATTCAATAAAGCTATGAAACACGCAAAAAAACGACCACCCTTACCAGAGTGATCGACTAATCAAGTGTTTGATTATAGTGAGGCTGGTTAAGCCTAGTTTGAGTTTGCTTCTTCTGAGCTACTACTGACTGCTTCTTCCGCCACTTCTTGGCTGGCTTCAGCAAGGTCTTCTGCCTTTTCCTGGACAGTTTGAGCACCTTCTGCGACCGCGTCCTTGGCGTCATCGGCTACTTCTGCGTATGGCGATTGCCTATGTCGGGCTATACCGAAATATGCAGGATCTCGTAGACATTCATACCTTGAATTTGATCCGGCAAGTTTTGGAAGAAATAATATTCTGAGCATTCCCATTTATCGGGGTTATAGATTAATAAGCGGGCTGCGTCCTGGTCAGTGTCGCAGGAGAAGGTCAATTCCTGCATGGTGGCTGACTCTGGGATAGCTCTTTTGAGCTCTATGCAGTATCGCGCTGACAGGAAATCCTCACTTCTTTGGAAGGATAAGGGAACCCCAATGGGAATCTGTTGCCAGCCAAAAGACTTGAGAATGTTGTCGTAGAAGCCCTGCCAAATGAATTGGTTCATCCCCTCTACCCCACTCCACAAATAGAGGGGCGCGTATTGATTTACCTGGGCATCATGTTGGCCCTTGGTCGCAATCAGGTAGGCCTTAAAAATTAAATCCGGAAAACCATCTGTCTTAGTCCCATTCTCTCTGACCCGCTGCCGGATAAGATTCATATCAAAGTCATCTGGTAACTGAATTTTGTATTGCATTGATAACATGGTCGTTCACCTCAACTTATATCTAACCTTCGGTCCCTATTATTATATCGCTTCTCCAATAGTCTGTCATTTAATCTAGTTGGGTGCCCTAGTTGATAGTCAAGTCTTCCTAGTCAAAAAAATCGACCACCCTTACCAGAGTGGTCGACTAATCAAACGTTTGATTATAGTGAGGCTGACTAAGCCCGGTTTGAGTTTGCTGCTTGTGAGCTACTACTGACTGCTTCTTCCGCTACTTCTTGACTGCCTTCAGCAAGGTCTTCTGCCCTTGCTTGGATAGCTTGAACGCCATCTTGAGCAAGGTCCTTAGCCTCTTGAGCTAGCTCTTTTGCGTCCTCAGTCGCCTCTTGGCCTGCCTCAGCAAGATCTTCTGCCGTGTCTTCAGCCACATGTGCTGCTTCTTCTGCAGCTTCTTCGGCTACATCCTTGGCTTGATCAGCTGTATCCTCGGCTGCATCTTTGGCCTGCTCAGCACCGCCACTAATGGCGTCCTTGGCCGCCTCAATGCCTTGGCCTACTTTGCCTGTCACCGCAGCGATACCACTGCCAATCCCATCTTTGGCTTTTTCCAAGGTATGGGAGGCAAATTCGCCTGTGCTTTCAGCCATATGGGTTACATGATCTTGCAGACTGACAGAATCAGCTTCTTGCTTGGCTTGAGTCTTGACTTCAAGGACCTTGAGATTGACATCAATCACGCTAAGGCCTGTCATGTTCCGAATGACATCGATCACTAAATGCTTGATGTCATGATATAAATCAGAAACGTTTTTCTTATATTCTGCGATGACATTTAAGTCTACACGCGCCTTTTCCTTACCAAGCACTAGCTTGACGCCACTGGTAAACTTGTCGGTGTTGACAATCTTGCCCGCTATGTTAGAGAAGAAGCCACCGTCAACTGCCAAGAGGCCGTCAACATTGGCTAGCGCCTGTCCAATCTGCTTTTTGATCGCTTTGCGATTGTAAGACTTGCCAGCAGGACTTGGATTGAGTGTCTTATCTGATGTAGGTTGATTATTTGACATACCCTATCCCCTCTCTACTTTTATTTGCGAGTATTTTGAAGATACCAACCAGCTGCTGCGCCAGTTCCTACAAGCGCGACAACAAAGATGGTTCTGAAAAACCCGATATTCAAAATGACAGTTGCCAAGCCAAGGCCAATGGCCCCTCCGAGAATAGGATAGGGTAGGTTTTTGATTTTCTTCATCATAAGACTTACCCCTAGTTCTCTAAGTTTTCTTGTGGCTGAGCTTCAAATGCTTGAGCTTTTTGGCTAGTTCGCTCTGCTGCAGTATTCAATACCTTCACATTGAGATAAATATTATGGTTCAAGCCCAAGTAGGAATTGAGGCCATTAATAATTTCCTTTTGTAAAGCGTTTGTTCTATTGACAACGTCGACCCCTTGGTTAATGTCACCCTTAACGGTTACTTCACACTTTTTCTTGGTGAGTTTGACCTTAACTTTAGGAGAAGCCATGTAAGAGGCGGCTGCAATAGCCGACTTCACATGGCTTACGATCGCTGATTTTTTAAGTGTCAACCGTCCATTTGCCTCCGACAAGACCACTTGGGTGTAGTCTCGCGGATAGAACAAGATGACAAGTATCGCAATGAGTGTCGCAATGGTCAGGACGAGAGATAACCAGAAGATTGCCTGGTTATAGTAGTACCCGAATGAAGACAGTTTGTTGAGGTACTCTCCTATCCAATCAAGATTGACATAGGACTGATTACGATACAAGTTAATCAAAAATAGAACAAGCGGTGGAATACACAGTAAGATGAGCAGAGATTTTTTAATTCGTGACATGATAGTCTCCCTATACTCTATTTAATGTTATGTACCTGCTTGAGTTTCCTATCGGTTGCTTAAGCCTTTTTGCCAAGTAGTGCAGATACGACTGCTACGACAACTACGGCACCTAATACAGATGGGATTAAAGCCATACCTGCAAGGCTAGGACCCCAAGACCCGAGGAAAAATTGACCAACAGAAGAACCTACTAAACCAGCAAGTACGTTAGCCACGATCCCCATTGAACCGCGTTTTTTAGTGAGGCTACCGGCTACTAAACCGATCAAGCCACCTACGATAATAGACCAGATCATGATATTGCTCCTTTCGTTCAGAATTGAAATGTAAGGACTAATTTCCGCCTTACATCTTCAACCTTATCACAGAGAACTTTACAAATCAAGTTCAATATTCTTGTTCACTCTTTACCATTTTGACAACATTAGATTCTAAAATTTGAAACTAATTTAATTAATTTCACAAGTTGATACACCAAAAATCAAGCTACAGCTCATAATTCGATTGCCTTTATATTAGTTTATATGACATATTTACTTATATCGTTCTAATGGTCGTTTGATTTTTATGTGAAATCAAATTAGAAAAAATCAGTCTTAGGACCGATTTTTAGCTAAAGCACTTTCCAATCAAAATTTTCTGTGCTATACTAAGGTCATCAAATGAAAAGGAGGACATTAAGATGTCTGATTTATTGAAAGATTTGTCTAAAAAAGCTGGCGAATTTGGCGAAAAAGCCATGGATGTAGCTGGTGATGTCTTTGAAAAAACCAAAGAAGTAGCAGGTAACGCATTCGAAACAGCTAAAGATGTAGCGGGCGATGTTGTTGAAAAAGCTAAAGAACTTGGTGGCGCAGCTAAAGACAAAGCTGAAGACGTTGCAGATGCTGCAGCTGACAAAGCTGAAGACGCTAAAGACGCAGCAGCTGATGTTGCTGAAGCGGCAGCTGACAAGGCTGAAGACGCTAAAGACGCGGCTGGCGAGGCATTACAAAACGCTGGCGAAGAACTCGAAAACTAATTCGATTTCGCAAAATAAAAGAGAGGCACTCTGCCTCTCTTTTTTTGTATGAATTAGCTGAATGATTGCTTCATATAGCCTATCGCTTGCCCCACTCCCTATGCCTGGCTCTCTTCTTTCCTTGCTGTCAACCCGCGCAAGGCCAGAAAAACTAGCATTGAGATCAGCGTGAAGGCTATCCAGGTCTTACTAATGCCGATCAGATCTGACAGGTAGCCGTTGACGGTTAGGAGCAGACTGGACATGAGGGCTTGTAAGGAATAGAAGGAAGAGACAAGCGAGGTCCGCAGGTGATCCTGCTTGATGAGCTTTTCGTGGATATAGGTGATAATCATCGTCCCATTAATGCCTACTAAAAAGACGTGGAAGAGGAATAAATAAAGGAAGACCGGCAGATAGAAGCTGATTACCAGGAGGGTCACCACATCTAGCAGGAGGACCCGGTCAATTAAGGCCACCATATCCAGCTTCTTCTTCAAGAGAACCTTGCTGAGGAAGAGGTTAGATAGAATGGTGGAGACCCCTATCCCGATGATATAATAGCCCACGATGTATTCCTGCACGGCATCCCCCAGGATGACCTGCCACTGGTTAGAAGGTCCTAGGTCCAAGACGGCCGGGATAGAAAACATGATGAAGTAGAGCAGGATGCGGCTGTCTTTGAGCGCTTCTAATAGGTTGACCACGGTTTCTCGGTAGACCTGCTTAATCTGGCCCCAGTGGTTCTGACGCGGGCGCGGCTTGAAGACATTGGGCACCAGCTGCACATAGACCAATAAGCCAATCAAGATGGCCGATGCCACATAGAATGGAATGGCCGGGTTGTCTTTGCCCAGTAACTGCGCGCCAACAAAGCCGGACAAGAGGCCGAAGAATGGACCGATGATTTTTAGGTTAGAAAATACTTGCGCGATATCGTAAGGCGCATTGGCTTCCTTGATTTCATTGACAATCCAAGACTGCAGGGTCCCAGAGCTGAGGGAGACGGCTAAGCCGGTTAAGACAGCCGTCAGGATCAAGACGACAAGGTTGCGGGTCCCTGCCATGAAGAATAGGCCAATGGCCCGCAGGAGAAAGGACAGGGACATGACCCGCTTCTCCCCGATAGAATCGACCAAGATCCCACTGGGAATCTCGGCGACCATGGTGGTAGCCGTAAAGGTAGCTAAGAGCAGGCCAATCTCGGTCATGGTGTAGCCTAGGTAGATCAAGAGCAGGTAGGTCAAGGAGACAAACATCTGCTCCGCGATGGTCTCCACCGTCATAATCAAATAAAAATTCTTAATTTTCCAATTCATGGGCTGCCTCCGTCTGAGGCGCTTGCCCTACTTGGGGATTGAGCTGGTAAGACTTACCGTAGTTATCCCGGATCAGAAACTTGTAATCCACCAGATATCTCCGCATGGTCGCGAAATCCTCGTAGACTTCCTTGATCCGTTCATTGAGCTCAGGTTCGGTGAATTCCTGGGCATATTGCTGCAAGTGTTGATAGATATATTGAAAGACTTCTAGTCTATTTTTTTGTTTGCGCGGCAGGACATAGAACCTACCATCTCTCATATAGCGCGAAATACTCTCTTCAACCATGCTTTGGCCTCCTCTGTTTTCAATAAAATGCTACTTGTCTCTATTCTATATGGCATTCTGCTAGATGGCAAGGGAGAGCGACAGTTGCCAGAAGCTAGAGCTAAATTTTTGCGCTAGAAAATAGCCACCGCTAGGTGGCTATTTGTTTTGTATTAGCTTAGCAACTGGTTGACCCTATCCTGCACGGTCTGATAATCATACCCCGCTTCAGTCAGCTCTCTAACCCGATCTTCCCCATTGCCATACTCGCCCCGAATCACATCCCAGGCTACCGCAGTAATGAGGTCGTCACTTGGTGTGGTGTCTTCCGATGATGCGGGGGCTGGCTCCTGACTACCCTGATCATACCTTGGTCTGGCGTAACCCGCAATGGCCTCATGGTTCCAGTCATAGTAGGCGCGAGCTACACGGCCGTTGTAATTGCCTTCTAGGGTGCTAATGGAACCATCTGCTTGGACTCGCTCGACAATGCCAATGTGGTCGACAGGTCCGCCATCAAAATTGAAGATGACAATGTCTCCTGCTTGGGGCCAATCTTGCCCTAGCCAGATGCCTTGTTCCTGGAACCAGGCTAGGTGGCGTGGGACACCGCACTCTCGGCCGATTAGATGGCTGATGCCTGCTTCATCTCCACATACGGTGACAAAAATATCGCACCAGTCGTCTCCGTATTGGACTTGGTAGCCTACAGGGATAGGACTGACTGAATTGTAGGCGTCTACCATAGCGAGGTGGTCGTCCGACCATTGACTGGTGCCTAGGTAACTCTGGGCAACTCTGATCAGTTTATCGGCCTGTCCCATGGTCGTCACCGCCCTTCTTCCAATAGTCTAGGCTGGACTTCTGAATGAGTGCGCCTAGGAAGACAGCGACTAGGTTAATGGTGGCCACTAGTTGACTGGTAGGCGCCCAGGCATAGAGGTCGCCCAAGCCTGAAGCTAGGACGGCCAAGGCGGGCAGGAAGATTAGTACTAGCCATTTGAGCGCATCATAATATCGGTTTTCTAAGTTCATTTACTTACTTCCTTTCTTCTAGTAGGGTCTCAATCTTGGTTATGCGCAGATCCATTGAAGCTAGGCGGTCGTCGATGGTCTTGACCACTAGCTTATTCGCCTCAATCTCTAGCTGCATCTCATCTATGCGGAGGATGAGGCTCTGGATGGCAGTAATGAGGTTGACTAGCTTGCTAATCAGGGTGATCACTGCCACCGTTGCCGATGCCAAGCCTCCAATTTCTAATAAGCTCATCCGGCTCATCTCCTCTCTTTATATATGAATAAGGGACCCGCTCCACGGGTCCCCTGCACCTACGGTGCTTGTTAGTTCTCTGCCTTGTAGATTTCTTCTACGGATCGTGTCACCATGTTGGCGTTCTTGGCGCTAGCATATTGGTCGACGCTGTCCTTCTCGAAGATGTTCTTGGCCACGATGGTCTCCATAGCGGACTTAACCGTGTTGGCATCTAAGTTGTCCTTGGCGTGGGCTAGACTGATCTTCTTGGACTTGCCGTCGGCTGCCTTGAAGTTGAGGTCTAGCTTCTTGGTTGTTTTGACTTCTGCCATTGTGGGTGGCTCCTTTCTTCTAATTTAGTGAGTAGTTGCTAGGCCTAGTTGTAGGCGTAGACTTCAGTGACTTTGGTTTCAGTGATTGGGTGCTTAACCAGTGTCCCCACTGCATCGCGCACCGCCGTCACATCTTCAGTAGAGGCGTTAGCCACCACATGACCTAGGCTGACGTTCTCCTTCTTCTTGTTCTCGTCGATAGAGGTCATTTGGAGGGTGCCCTTAACGAATGATCGTGCCATTGTAATTCGCTCCTTTGCTTTGATTTGTAGCTACATATATAAATAGGGTCTGAGCGCCCCCTTTCTACGTGCTCACTTAGGCACTACTTGTCTTTTTCTAAAAGAATTATCGTGAGCCTGGCCTGGTTCCTTGCAAAGCTCCCAGTTTTCTGACCTATTCCTTAGTTTCTGACCGAGCCAGTGGGCCACTAGCTCATGGCAAAACCCCGGTTCCTGCCCTTTTCCTCAGTTCCCGGCCTAGCCAGTGGTCCACTCTCCAAAGTGGGCCACTAGCTCCTGACAAAACCCCGGTTTCTGCCCTTTTCCTTAGTTCCCGGCCCAGCCAGTGGTCCACTCGAAAAAGTGGTCCACTAGCTCCTAACAAAACCCCGATTTCCTGCCCTTTTCCTCGGTTTCTGTCCGAGCCAGTGGTCCACTCGAAAGAGTGGACCACTAGCTCCTACCAAAACCCCGGTTTTCTGCCCTTTTCCTCAGTTTCCGGCCCAGCCAGTGGTCCACTCGACGGAGTGGACCACTGGCTCCTAACTTTTCTCCTGATTCCAGCCTAAGCCCACACAAAAAAGCCTTCCCATCAGGGAAGGCTTTTGCTTCTATGCTAATCTACTGATTTCAGGGCTTCTAGCATGTCGACTTGGCGGAGTTGGCGGTCTACTAGCCAGCCCAGGGCGGTCAGGATCAGAAGAATGGCCACAACTGGGGTCAGGTAGACGGTCCAGGCGACATTTTGGTTGAATTGGACGAAGTCAGCGCTAATACGATTCAGCAAGTAGCGGTGTAGGACCCAGCCGCCAGCCAAGCCTAGTAGGATGCCGACTAGGGACAGGGCTACGGTCTCACGGTAAATGTAGCGGGTGACTTCGCGATTGTGGAAGCCCAGAACCTTAATGGTCGACAGCTCCCGAATCCGCTCGGCCACATTAATCGTCGTCAGATTATAGAGGATGACGGCGGCCAGCATGACGGACACCAGGGTCAGAATCTGCATGACCAGGGCCAGGGAATCGACTGTCACCTGGATTTGGTGGCGGATGCCGCTGTTTTGGATGACTGAACGCACGCCGTTCAAATCCATAAAGCGGGCGCTGACCTTAGCCAGGTCGCCTTTGGCTTCAGGCGTCAGCCGGACCAAATGGGCGTTGGCTGCCCAGGCTTTGCCATAGGCGGCCTCATAGGCGGTCCGGCTTAGGTAGACACTGTGGCCGGCATAAAGCTCCACAATGCCTGCCACCGTTACACTGACCGGCTGACCGTCGGGGTCTTCCAGGGTCAGGCGGTCGCCCACCTTGAGTCCGGCCTTTTCCGCCATTTTCTGGCTAATCAGGGCGCCCTGGTCGGGCAGTTCCAAGCGCTTATGGCTATAAGCATCATAGAAATTCATGAGCTGGCCAAAGCCACCAGCAGGCGCCACCATAATGGTCACTTCCTGCTGGTCCTTGAAGCCAGGCAAGTGCTGGCGACCCGTTTGCAGCTGAATGTCCAGGGTCTGCGCCAGGTCATCCTGGGCCAGGGCAGAGGCCAAGTCGCTTTCCTGGGAGGCATTGACGTGCGGCTGACGGGCCACAATCAGGTCATAACCCACCAGTTGGTCAAATTGCCGCTCGGTGATGCCGGCGAAGGACGAGGAAATGCCCAGGCCCGCGAAGAGCAAGGCCACCGAGCCGGCCACCCCCAGGATGGTCATGAGCATGCGTTGCTTGTAGCGGAAGATGTTGCGGGCCGTCACCTTCTGGGTGAAGGTCAAGCGGCGCCAGAACCAGGTCACCCGCTCCAGCAAGATGCGGCTGCCACGCGCTGGTGGCTTAGGTAACAGGAGCTGGGCTGGCGTTTCAGCCAGTTCGCGCCGGGCCACCCACCAGATAGGCAGCAGGCTGGACAGGAAGGACAGGCCCAGGGCCAGAGCCGCAAGCGGCCAGTAGAAATGCAGTTGAATGGGCGGATAGGTCGAAGTGGCAAAGAGGGTATGGCCCAAGACATAAGGCAGGCCATAGGTCCCGGCCACAATGCCCAAGACAGCCCCTAGGCCACTAGACAGGAGGCCATAGAGCAGGAATTTGGCTAGGATGTCGCCAGGGCCATAGCCCAGGGCTTGCAGGAGTCCGGCCTTCAGCCGCTCCTCGCTAATAAAGCGGGTCATGGTGGTTAAAGTCACTAGGGCGGCTACTAGGTAGAGCACCACGGGGAAGACATTGCCCACATTGGCCATGCCCTCGGTCCGCAGCTTGCTGGTATAGAACTCGATGTCGCCCGGATAATTCTGGCGACTGTAAACCCGGTACTTAGGCGTCACCAGACCGGCCAGGGCATCTTGGGCCCGGTCAAGGTCGGCCTGACCCTCCTTGATGGCGGCTTGGGCCTCCGCTTCCTTGCTGGCAAATTCAGCCTGCTGGTCATCCAGCTCCTGGCGGGCAGAGGCCAGAGCTTCCTGGCCACTGCTGATTTCCTGGCTGGCCGACTCCAGGGCCTGGGCCCCGGCTTGGGCCGCCGCCGACTGACTGTCGAACTGGGCCTGACCGGCTTGGTATTGGCTCAAGCCGGCTTGATAGTTGGCAGCCTGGCTGTCATATTGGGCCTGACCCGTGGCCAGGGCCGCGACGCCTGCTTGGTAGCGGGCCAGCCCTTCTTGGTAGCTAGTAGTGGCGGCCTGCCACTGGGCTTGGCCGGCTTGAAGTTGGCTTTGGGCGCTGGCCAGGGTCTGGGCTTCTTGAGCTAGGGCCTGGCGGGCGGTCTCAATGTCTGGCATGGTGTCCGGGTCCTGGCCGGCTTGGCGCAGGGCTTCTTCTTGGGCGGCCAGGGCCTGCTGACCGGCGGCTAGTTTGGCTTGGCCGTCAGCCAAGGCCTGGCTCTGGCTTGCTAGCGTCTCAGCCTGGCTGTCCAGTTGGCTCTTGGCGGCGTCCAACTGGGTCTTAGCTTGGGCCAGCTCCTGGGACTTGGCCGTCAAATTGGCCTGGCCGCTGGTCAAGGCGGCTGCCCCGCTATCCAGTTGGGCCTTGGCCTGGGCTAAGGCGGCTTGGGCGCTAGCTAGCTGGCCTTGGCCCTGGGTCAAAGTCTCATCCTGGCTAGCCCATTGGCTGGCCGCTTGGTCCAAGGCAGACGACTGGTCCGCCCACTGGCTTTCAGCTGAAGCTAGCTGGCTGGAGCCTGATGCCAGGGCCTCTGAGGCCGAATCCATATCGGCCTGGCCCTGATCGATTTGGCTGTGGACCTGGGATTGGACTTGGGCCAAACGGGCGGCGCCGTTATCGGCTAAGATGGCCTCCAAGTCAGCCTGGTGCTGGTCCACCAATTCCCAGTAGCGGGCCTGGTAGGCGTTGAGCCCGGCCAAATCCTCATAGCGCAGGCGGGCAATAGTGTAGACCGGACTGTCAAAGTCCTGGGCCGCCACCACCCCGTAGCCAGCCAGGGTCCCGCTGCCGGCCGTGGAAGGACCGAAGAGGACCTGGTTGCCCAGCTCGCCCGAGTTGACGAAGCCCGTAATGGTGAAAGTCGTCTGCCTGAGCATGGCCTTGGCATTGCCGGACTCCTTGAGCTTGACGGTGTCGCCTAGCTGAAAGCGGCCTTGCAGGCTACTTAAAAGGGCAATTTCCCCCGAGGCTTGAGGCAGGCGGCCGGCTACTAAATGATAGTGGGCCAAGTCCTGGGTCAGGCTGAAGATCCGCCAGGCTTCAGGCGTCTGGTCCAGCACTACGTCGGTCAGATAGCCCCCTTCGACCTGAGCACCCGACAGTTGGGCCAGCTCCTCCATGTCTTCTTGGGACAAGCCGTAGTCGGACAGGACGGTCAAGTCCTGAACCCGCAAGCCTTCTAGGTAGGCGCTGGCAGTCTGGGTAATGTCCGGCGGCGCTGCCTGCAAGCCTACCAGGGCAAAGGACCCCAGCATCATGAGGCAGACGATGGATAGGAAGCGCCCCTTGGTCTGACCAAGGCTACGCCAGAATTCTTTGAAAAGTGTTGACTTGGTCATGGGCTGACCTCCTTATGGATCGAGATGTTAGTTAAATTTTTTGCGGGGTGGCTGACAGGTTCATGGCGCTGGCTCGGCTGACACAAGGCGCTGGCTCGGCTGGCTCAAAGCTCGCCCGACTGGCACAAGTTGCTGGCTCGGCAGGCACGCAGCGCACGGCTGGCTCAAGTTGCTTGCATGGCAGGAACAAAGCTCGCGCCCGGCAGACACAAGTTGCTGGCCAGCAGGCAGGCAGCGCCCCGCTCCACAGAGCCAGTCGCCAGCTCTTTTGCACCCATCTTCTAGTACTCCAAGTCCCCAATATGCTGCGACTGGTCGTTGACCGTGATCGACTGAATTTGGGCGTCATGTAGACGAATGACCCGGTCGGCGATAGGCGCTAGGGCACCGTTATGGGTGACGATAATGACCGTGGCCCCCTCCTGGCGGGACATGTCCTGAAGAATCTGCAGGACCTGCTTGCCGGTCTGGTAGTCCAGGGCGCCAGTCGGCTCGTCACAGAGCAGGAGTTTGGGCTTCTTGGCCAGGGCGCGGGCGATAGAGACCCTTTGCTGCTCGCCCCCTGATAGCTGGGCCGGAAAATTATCCAGTCGGTGGCTGAGGCCGACGGCGGCTAGGGCTTGAGCTGGGTCCATGGCATGGGGCACGATTTCCGCGGCCAGCTCGACATTTTCCAGGGCGGTCAGATTGGGCACCAGATTATAAAACTGGAAGACAAAGCCCACGTCATAGCGGCGGTAGTCGGTCCGCTGGTGGCTGGTGTAGTCGGCGATGTTCTGGCCGTCAATCCAAATCTCCCCCTGGCTGGCCGTGTCCATGCCCCCCAGAATGTTGAGTAGCGTCGACTTGCCGGCGCCGGAAGCTCCCAGTATAATGACCAGCTCGCCCTGCTGGATGTCAAAATTCAGGTCTTTGTTAGCTGTAATTTGCCCCTGACCCGATGGAAAAAACTTAGAACAATCTTTTACTTCAATATAGGCCATGCGGTCACGTCCTTTCTCCTGCCTGAGGCGGTTAAATTGACAGGTGTTGATTTATGTCTGCTTTTATTATAGAATAGATGAAAAGCTAAGACAATGAGCAAAAATCAACAGAGTGTCTATTTAAGGAGGGCCTATGACTCAAAAACGCCAAACCCAAACCAAAACGGTCATCAAAACGGCCCTAACCCAGCTCCTGCAGGAAGTAGGCTTCGAGCAGCTGACCGTCCGCCAACTCTGCCAGCGGGCCGGCATTAACCGCGGTACCTTCTACCTGCACTACCAGGACAAGTTCGACCTTATGGAGCAACTCAAGGAAGAGACCCTGAGCCAGCTGCGCACCTTCTTCATTGAAAATCAGGAGCACGATGTCCACCTGGTGCTAGTCCTGGAGTATATTAAGGAAAATTACGACTTCATCTACGCCCTCTCCCAGAGCAACTACCTCAACTTCAAGGCCACCATCCGCGAATTCATGCTGCAACTCTTCCAGCGCGAAGACCCAGCCGATTTACAGGCCTTTCTAGGCCGCAACTTCCCTATTAGCCAAAAGTACGCCCTGGAATGCGTCCTCAGCTTAGTCGAAGGCATCATCAACCTCTGGGTCAGCAGCGGCGCCAAAGAATCCCCCCAAGAAATCCGCGATATCTTTGCAAAAGTGCTAGACTTTACTAACTGGTAAAGGGGTTGGTGGCGAGCTAGTGGTCCACTCGACGGAGTGGACCACTGGCTCCAGCTTTTTCTACCTTTTTGGGGGCTAGAGGCCGCTTTCGTGGCGCGCCAGTGGTCCACTCGACGGAGTGGACCACTGGCTCCAGCTTTTTCTGCCTTTTTGGGTGCTGGAGGCTTTCGTGGCGCGCTAGTGGTCCACTCGACGGAGTGGACCACTAGCTCCAGCTTTTTCTGACTTTTTGGGGGCTGGAGGCTACTTTCGTGGCGCGCTAGTGGTCCACTCGTCCGAGTGGACCACTGGCTTTGGCGGAATCTATCTTTTTAGGAGGCCAGCGCCCCGCTCCCTTTTTCCAAAACACAAAAGAAGCCCTGCCACTAGAATGGCAGGGCTGTTTGCTGTTAACGGGAGTGTTTGCGGTGTTCGGTGTAGGCGATCCAGATGCCGGATACGATTAGGAGGCCGATGATGAAGAGGGAAAGGATTGAGGAGGCTTCACCAGTGCTTGGGAGGCGGCGGCCATTACGGTCATAGCGAACGCCTGGCTCTTTAGACTCCTTAGTTGCTTGGCTGGCTGCGGAGCTTTGGCTCGTAGCTGAAGATTGGTTGGCGGCTGGAGCTTGGCTCGCAGCAGAAGATTGGCTAGCACTTGAAGCCTGGCTCGCAGCAGAAGATTGGCTAGCTGCTGATGACTGGCTTGCGGCAGCACCTTGGTTGTTGCCGGAAGTTTGGTTGGCGCCTGATGCTTGGTTGGCAGCTGGTGCCTTGCTTTCTTGGCTTTGGCTATCGGCAGCCTGACTAGACTGGCTAGCTTGACTAGACTGCCCTGCTTGCCCGGCCGCCACTGCGGTCAGCACATAGTTAGAGCGGTAGACCTTGAAGGTGCCCAGGTTAGTTTGCACCTCTTCCTTGGCGTCTGGGTTGATTTGGCCAACTTGTTGAGCTTGGCTGGCGTCGACTTTGTAGTCGGGATGGGCTTTGACGAAAGCTTGGGCCGCCATATCGAAGGGAGACTGGCTGGTCTCGCTGTTAACCAGGTAGTGGCTAGTTTCGGAGACTGCTTGTTTGTCATCTTGAACCTTAACCGTCATCAGTTGGGCGTCTAGAACAGGGTTTTTCTTAGGCAACTCTGTCACCGCGTAAGTCTTAGGTTCTTGGGCTTCCTCTACTGGCAGGCTGTCGGCAGCTTCCAAGACAAAGTTGGCTTCAAAAGTATGGCCGTCAAACTCGCCCTTGTCTGTGACATAGTGCTTCTTAGCCGTATCAGTCTTGATATTCTGAGGGACGCGCTCAATCTTATAAGTGCCCTTAAGCAAGTCATAGATTTGGTTAAAGGTCACGTCTCCTGTATTGACGCTGGTATAGTAGAGGGTCTTGTGGACCTTGCCGTCCTTGTCGACTAAATGAATCTTGACTAGCCCCTTCTCGAAAGCTGTCTCGTCCGCCTTAGGCATGAGGTTGACAACGGATAAGGTCTCTTGCGCTTGGGCAACCGGCACTGGTGCCAATGGCAAAGCCAGGCTCACGGCTGCTAATAATGTAATACTCTTTTTAATAATTGCTTTCATGGTAGGTCTCTCCTTTTTTTTCTTGACTATAGTATAAGCCTTGGGCCAGCAAAATGGGGCAAAGTCATCAAAATCGATTAAAAATCATCGAATTTGATGTTTTATGAGAAAAACCCTCAGAAAAGTTATCTGGGGGTTTAGAAGTATAATAAATTAATAAGCTTATTACTTATTTAGCACAAAAGTGTCGTAGACTTGTAGACCATATTGCTCAATAAGGTTAATTAAGCTTTGAGCATAGTCAGGTGCCTCTGCATAGCCGCCGGCATGAATATTACGTAAGGTACTTCGATAATCCCGGTTACCAGCTACACCACGATAATGCTGAAGGAATTCAAAACGGTGCTTAAAGCCCTCCTCAACACTCGCATAGCGTCTAAGACTACCGTTGCTGTCCATAACACCAAAGTAATTATTCTTATAGATAGCACCAGGAGAGCTACCCCATGCCGACTCAATAATAGCTTGTCCCAATGTCACAGAAGGTAAAATTTTATATTGATCCCAACCATTTACTGCAGCGGGAGTAATCTTGTTAAGGAATTGCTTCTGCGCACCACTTAAGGCTTGATAATAGCGACTTGTGAGACGAGGTAGGCTGCTTGTTGTTGGACTAGGCTTAGGATTAGAAGTAGCTGACTGACTCTTGACTTTCAAAACTTGGCCAGGATGAATCATGACATTGGCTGAGCTATATCCATTGAGCTTCAAAAGCTCATCTACTGACATTCCAAATTGGTTAGCAATCTTCCAGAAGGAATCGCCTGATTGAATGGTATAAGTACTTGCTTCTTGATTTTTAGGCTCGTCTTTTTTGCTTTCATCCTTCTTAACTTCATCTTTTTGCTTAGGCGTATCCTTACTTACTTGAGGGCGGCTAACAATGATCTTCTGCCCAGGATGCAACATCACATTTAGTGAAGCAAAATTATTCCATTTCATTAATTCATCTAGCGTAATTCTATAGCGCTGAGAAATTCGCCATAGGGAATCGCCACTTTGAATGATATATTCTTGAGGATTGCCTGGCTGTTGAGCTTTTGTTTCTGGCTCAGTCTTCGCTGCTTCTTTTGAAGCAGATACTTTAATTAACTGACCTGGATGCAGCATGACGTTGGTATTCGCAAATCCATTCAACTTAAGTAATTCATCGAGTGTTAAGCCAAACTTGTTAGCAATCAGCCACAAGGAGTCACCTGATTTAATGGTATAATGACGTTCAACATTTCCCGGTGAACGAAGACTCACTTTTCCACTCTCTGTATTTGTCTCATCCTTTGTTAGAGACTCTGATTCACTGTTAGCGGCCTTGCTTACTTCAGATTCCACTCCAGAGATCTCTTGCTCACTTACATCTAGTGATTCTTTAGAGCTACTACTAATCACGTCAGAAGCTGATAAGCCTTGTTCGCTGATACTTGTCATAGATCCGGATAACTCTTCAAGAGAGGCAGGAGCTAACTCATTTTCTGATGGCCGATAATCGCTAGATTCAGCTATGGAGTTCTGAGACGATACGCTATTAGCCTCATTGGCATGTACGATCCCTTGATGAAAGCATAAAGAAAATGCTGCGACTAAGGTAAATTTGAATATTTTATTCTGCATACTTACTGACAACCTTTCTATCACGTTCATAAGTCTATCTTCTTAACCGGCGTTTTTCTGCCAAGACGATTAAGAAACCAATCAGCGTTAATCCAAGGGATAGAATTGAGATAATTCCAATATGGACTTCACCTGTATTTGGTAACTGTCTGCCAATCTTGTTGCTTGGTGTGGTCGCAGCTACTGGAGCTGGGCTTTGGGCTGGTTTGTTAGCTTTCTCAGACTGACTATCTTTCTTAGCCAGATTAGTTGGAGTGTCAACCTTCT
This sequence comes from uncultured Abiotrophia sp., assembly GCF_938010525.1. GTDB lineage: Bacteria > Bacillota > Bacilli > Lactobacillales > Aerococcaceae > Abiotrophia. Next base: position 16,483 of record NZ_CALLVK010000014.1, read on the forward strand.
TACTTGGAGATTGACTAACTTCTTTCTTAACTGTATCAATCTTCTCTTCTTTCTTGCTTGGAGCTGGTTTTTCTGCCTTATTGTCTTTGGCTTGCGCAGATGAAGTCGCTTCTTGACTTTGGCTTGCTTGGTTACTTACGTTTGTAGCTGATGATTGAGCTGCTGGCTCAGCTGCTGCTACTTGAGGCTTGGCAGCTTGGACCGCTGTTAAGACATAGTGGCTACGGAAGACATTAACAGTCCCTAGACTTGTAAGGACTTCCTCTAGTTGCTGACGGTTAACGCTACCTTGTAGCTGAGCGGTTTGCGCGTCCACTTGGTACTCAGGGTGCTCCTTGGTAAAGGTAGCTGCCGCTAAGTCAACTGGAGATTCTGTGCTATCACTATTAATTAAGTAATGGGTGGTAGCTAAGTCAGTCCCTGCTTGGTCCTTAACATCTACTGTCACTAATTGTTCATAGAATAGGTCTGCTCCTTTTTCTTCCAATACGGTAACAGGATAGATAACAGGTTCTTCAGCTTTTTCAACTGGAACTTGATCTGGGTTCTTAAGAACAAAATTAGCTGCTAAGTAACTTCCATAGAACTCGCCATGATCCGTCACATAATTCTTGAGATGGGTATCTGTTTGCACGTTTTGTGGTGCTAATTCAATGTCATAACTTGACCCTAGCAAGCTAGCAACTTGGCCCAAGGTAATATCCACCGTGTTGAAGCTAGTGTAATAGAGCGACTTATGAACGACATTATCGGCACCTACTAAGTTAATCTTGACTAAGGCATTGCGCCCGATTCTTGGCGTTGCATCTTTGGGTACAAGACTCACAACTGGTAATACATTAGGCTGTTCTTGGGCCTGGGCTTGCACAACTGGCAAACCCATCCCCACAAGAGCCGCTAAGGCCATTAGCTTATGAACAACTTTTTTCATGATAATATCCTCCTAGAACATTGGATTATTGAATAATCCGACGAGCAAAATTTGGCATATAGCTGGGCGTCATATTCGAAATCTTAACAACTTGGCCTGGATAAGGAGCATGAATATATTGCTTACCACCTAAATAGATGGAGACATGCTCGGTGCCACCACGAGGACCATAGAAGAAGAGGTCACCTGGTTTTGCGTCTTTGATTGCAACTTCAGTCCCTTTACTTTCTTGAGTAACTGTCCATGTCGTAATATCAATGCCCAAGGCTTCCTTGAATACATAGCCGACAAAACCTGAACAGTCAAAGCCGCTTGGTGTCTTACCGCCAAAAACGTATGGTACACCTAAATACTTCTTAGCTACTTCAATGACTTTCTGACGTCTAGCATCCAAAGTTGATGGTGTAGTAGGTTGCGGTTTTGCTGGCGCTGGGGTTGCCTTGCCAGAATTACCAGAGCCCTTCTTAACGATAATTTGTTGTCCTGGATGAATCATATCACGATATGAGCTGAAGCCATTCCATTTAACCAAATCGTCAAGCGTCACTCCGTAACGTTGTGATAACAGCCAGAGAGAATCACCTGATTGAATGGTATGAGTAGTGTCAGGTGTATAATTATTGCTTCCACTTGCTGGATTATTGTCATTAGATGGTGTACTAGTAGCAGGCTTGCCTGGTTTCACAACTAGCTTATCCCCCGGATGGATCATTGTGCTTAATGATGAGAAGTTGTTATATTTAAGCAGCTCGTCCAAGGTAATCTTATAGAGGTTCGCGATTGCCCATAGAGAGTCTCCTGATTTTACTTGGTGATACTGTGCCGCCTCCCCGCGAGACTTGAAGCCAGTGTAGCCTTTATCTTCTTTTTCTTTCTTGTCTGCTTGTTTGGCTTCTTCATTAGCTTCTTTCTTCGCATCTTCCTTAGCTTCTTGACTTGAAGCTGGCTCCGATACTTTGTCTTCATTGGTAGTAGGTTTCGCTTCGGCTTCGGAAGATTCTTGGACCTTAGTTTCTTCTGTCTTCTTATCGTCTGGTACTTTCTTATCCTCTGGCGCTTTTTCTTCGGCCACACTCCCTAGCTTAGCAGCTGGGGCTGCTTCAACTTTTGCTGTCTCTGGAGCTTTAGGCACTTGACTTACAGTTGACTCAATAGGTTGTACTTTTTCGACTAATTCAACAGCAGGTGTTGATTGAGCTTCGGTTACTTCCTCTGCCTTGACTGCTTGTTCTGTTGCTAAAATTGCTACTAATGCTGCACCACATAAAAATAATTTCTTGTTCATTTTGTTTTCTCCTCTATATTTATTTTAGCTATAATATGAAATGTTAAATGTATGTCCCGTAGTATCCCCCATCTCCACATCTTTTAACTAGTACTAGTCTCATTCCGCCATATTTAGTTGGCGGATAGTTCTTAAAGATTCTTCGATATGGCATCTTAAAAAATGATGTATATCCAACTTCATTTTCTGTATTAGGATGATTCAACTCATGAGCTGATATGTTACTTACAGCTAACAGTTGAAGCCCCAACAATGCGAGTAGTACTGTTTTTTTCATTGTCATAATCACTCCTTGTTCTTTGGCTAAATTAACTATATAATAGAACTATAAAAAATTGTTCGAAGTCTTCAAAATCGATGTTGAAATCATCATTTTCGATTGCAAAACATCAAAAGCGATGTTCAAAACATCATTTTCGATGACAAGTCATCATTTTCGACGTTTTGTCCATCATTTTCGATGACTACTCGTCTTTTTCGATAGTTTTTTCATCATTTTCGATGACTTATTATTAGATTATTCAATGGAGGTAGCGACTCTATGGAGCTTCTTATCAATCTAAGTGAATCTTACCACACACTAATCGGTATATTTGCTCAGCGAAATCCTCTTAAAAATTGGCCTATGTCCTTTTTTTATAGCATGGCAGTAATTTTGATTTCTTATTCATTTTCTATCTTTGGTTTCCCTACCTATGTTTCGCAGCTAGTTATATTTGTTGTTTTGCTGACTGGCGCCCTAATCGAGCCTAGTGATGATAAGACCAATGCCATGGTAAAAGCGACCATTTTTGCTACGCTCCCCTATATCAACCTCAAACTCGATGGTTTTATTCAGGACTTCTTTCTCTCAAATATCCAGATAGAATCTATCGAAACTGAGCTTATCGTTTCTCACATCATCTCGCTCATTCTTATTATCTTGTTGACTCGCCTTGAAATGTCCTTTTATAAGTATTGTCAGAACCAGTTCAATCGGCTCAGTTTCTGGATTATCCCGATTCAGCTTTCTCTTTACTTCTTCTTTATTTATAGCGATTTGGCCCTAACCATTACCGAAATGTATGACGCAAGTCCAGCTCAGACGCTTCTTCATTTCAGCCCCTTCGTGGTCTTGCCTATCTTATCTATTTTATCCATTGTTTTCTTCAACCATGCTATGAACCAATCCCAAGAAGTCGCCCGCGAGAAGGAGCAATTCAAGGTGAGTCAGGCCTTCTCTAGCATGATGGCGGATCAATACCAGGAAATGCGCAAGTTTCGTCATGACTATAAGAACATCCTCTTGACCCTGGAAGGCTATATTCGCGACCAGGAATGGCAGGGGCTGGCGGATTATTTCCATCAACATATCCAACCCACCCAAGTCATGACCGACCAGCTAGGCCTAGAACTCAGTCGTCTGTCTAAGATTCAGAGTCCGGATGTCCGCAATCTGCTCTTCACCAAGTTGGCCTTTGCCGGGACTAATGGCATGGACCTCAATATTGAAGTGCCGGATGACGTCCACCTCAATGTCGCGCGCAACCCTATCTACTTGGTTCGCATTATCGGGATTCTGTTGGACAATGCCATCGAAGCCTTAAGCAATCAGGAGGGCGGCAAGCTGGCCCTGGCGGTCTTCGAAGATGATGGCGATGTTCACCTTATTATTGAAAATGACTGCCAAGAAGACCCAGGTGACCTCAACAAGCTCCTGGAAGCCGGCTACTCTAGCAAGGGTAGCGGCCGGGGGTTGGGCCTGAGCAACGCCTTAGAATTAGCGCGAGAAAGTCAGTTCCAACTGACTACTCAATTTGCTAACGAACGCTTCACCCAACATTTACTCATTCGGAAGGAGTTGCTAGTCCCATGACAGACTTCAAATTCCCCATCTATATTTGCGAGGACAACCCCAAGCAGCGTCAGTGGCTAGCGGATCTGATTGAACGCTATGTCATGATTGAAGATTATCCTATGGAGCTAGCCTGTGTGACGGGTGACCCGGACAAGCTCTTGAATAGTTGGACCGATCGGCGAGGAAATGCCATCTTCTTCCTGGATATTGACTTACAAGATGAGCTTACTGGTATGGATATTGCGCGGCAGATTCGCCAATATGACGACGGTGCTAAAATTATTTTCGTTACGACCAAGGAAGACTACCTGCCCCTGTCCCTGCGTTATAAGGTTCAGGCTTTGGATTTCATTCCTAAGGATGATATGGACGACATGGCCCAACGCGTCAAGGAGTGCCTGGACACTATCAACAACTGGCGCAGTCTCAATGGCCAAGCTAAGCAAGTCTTTACTTTCAAGCAAGGTAAGAGCCAAATTAGCCTCAGCTACGACAAGATTCGCTTCTTCGCCACCCTGCCCCAGGCTCATACCGTTGAAGTGGTCGCTGTCAATGCCCGCTATCAGTTCTACCATTCGATGAAAGAACTAGTCGATGAGTTGGCTGAACCCTTCATGGCCATTAGCCGCTCTGAAATTGTTAACCTGGACAAGGTGGTCAGCTACAATCCCATGCTGCACACCCTAACCGTGGAAGGCGGCTATTCCCTAGGTATCGCCCAACGCCAGTACGGCCGCGTCATCCGCGCCCTCAAGGTACGGAATATCAAGCCCCAACTTCTCTAGGCAAATAAAGCAAAAGCACTGCACCCGCCAAGGGGCGCAGTGCTTTTTGTGTGGGGCGGATGGGGGTTGGTGCCTTGTTTTGGGGCGAGCCAGTGGTCCACTGGCTTCCCGGAAAAAGGCGGAAATCAGGCAAAAACCCCGAAATACCATGAGCTAGTGGTCCACTTTCAAGAGTGGACCACTAGCTTCCCGGAAAATGTCAGAATTCCGGCAAATTCCCCGAAAAAGCGCGAGCTAGTGGGCCACTTTTTAGAGTGGTCCACTGGCTACCCGGAAAAAGGCAGAAATCCGGTAAAAGCCCAGAAAAAGCCTGAGCTAGTGGTCCACTCTGGAGAGTGGACCACTGGCTTCCTAGAAAAAGGCAGAATTCCGGCAAAAGTCCCGAAAAAGCTTGAGCTAGTGGTCCACTTTTTAGAGTGGACCACTAGCTTCCCGGAAAATGGCAGAATTCCGGCAAAAACCCCGAAATGGCGTGAGCTAGTGGTCCACTAACTCACGCTATATAGAAGCAGCTACCCCTCCCCTTTCAACAGACCCTTCAAATCCCAGAGCTTGGTGGCTAGGCGAGTGCGGCGGTCGTCGTAGGAGCTGAGGCTGATGCCGAGTTGGCGGGCTTTGGCGGTGTCGGTCAGGCGCGGATCTAACAAGAAAGTCAGAAAGTCTGCCTCTTTATCAGACAGGCGCGACCGAGCAAGAGCTAAGAAGGCCTCCGCCCCCTGACTAGTCTCCTGGGCCCCGGCCTGCTGGGCTTGCCAGGCACCCGTCTCGCTCCGCTTCAAATCCTGGGCCAGCAAATCAGCCACCAGCTCCGAATCGGCCTCAACCCCGCCACCATTTGCCAATAGACCTAAAGGTTCGCGACTGCGCCGGCGGCTAGCGGCCTGGGCCAAATCCCAGAGATAGTAGCGCAGGGCCGGCTTGACATAGCCAACGAAGCGGCTGCGACTCTCTTCCTCTAGGGGATGGCCCTTAAATTTCTGGGCCAGGTCCCAGAGCTTGAGGTAGAGTTCCTGATAGAAGTCCTCATAGTCGGGATGGCCGCGGTAGTAACCTTGTGAATGTAATACATAGTGTATGACCCCACCATACTGTTCGACGAGCGCTGTCTGATCCAGCGTCTGGTCTTGTGTCAGCATGGTTTCACCTCTTGGGGCGCCGCCAGTCTGCCCACACTCCCCATCCCGATTTCACCCTAAGGGATGAGGCCAAGCCTAGGCAAAGCTGGCTGGGCGCCATGATAATTGTGCTTAATCAGTCACCTATTGGGCAGCCTCCTGTGTTAAACTAAGACTGACCCCACTAGTTCGACTGAACAACCGCTTGTTGACGCAGGCGGTTGTTTTCTTTTCTTTTGTCTGAAAAGTCCGTCGGCTTGGAGCGACGGGACCTGATTTCCCCTCCTCATAGTGGATGCCGAGGGTGCGCTAGGCCTTACTGGCCTGCTGGCAGATGGTGCTAATATAGGCAAAGGGCTTCTTGGCCTGGCGACGATGAGCCTGCTCGATGGCCTCGATGACGGGCCAGTAGCCGATCTTATCCAGCCAGTTCCGGAATTGCAGGCTTTCTGCCCCAGTCATGGGGCCAAAGTAGCGCTCATAAAAGGGCCGCAGCTTGGCCATGTCGCGCTCCACCCGGACAAATTGGTCCATGGTCTGCTGGCTGACGCCCGCCTGGGACTGATCTGTCTGACTAATCGGGGAATGAGCCTGGGCTAGGGTCTGGCTGAAGCTAGCCTGGGACTGACCTGTCTGACTAATCGGGGACTGGGCTCGGGCTAGGGTCTGGCTGACTCCTGACGGCTTGTTACTAGCCTTCTTGGTCAGGGACTGGGCCTGGGTCAGCAGCTGACTGGCACTCTGACTGGGGAGGCTAATAGCCTGGCCAAAGGGTTGAGTACTGGCGGCGCTGTCCAAGCTAATCATTGGCAGGCCTATGGCTGATTCGCTGTCGCGTCCCTTTGTCAGGTCTGGATCAGCCATGAGCTGACTGGCTAGTGATTTGCCCCCCGAATCAAGGTCCAGCTTGGACGCTGAATTATGATTCTGATTCTGTTTGTGATTATGACTCTGATTCTCTTTATGAATCTGATTGTCTTTCTGATTAGGATCTTGATTATGAAGGTCACTGGTGCTTAGGCGGCTGGTAGCGACATCAGTCTCCTGACTGTCACTAAGCAGCTGGGTCCCCTGGCTCAAACGACTGACCCCTTCCCCCTCACTGCCCAACTCCTGGCGGCGCTTAAGTTCGGTGGCTAGGACCTCCTGGGACAGCTGGTCAATCAGGCGGTGGCTATGCTCATAATAACTGGCTAGGTGCTGGAAGACCTTGACCAGGAGTTGGCTATCGCGGACATCTTCGGCCTGGTTGCGCAGCAGGCGTTCGACCGGCTGGCCGCCTTTGACTAGGCTATAAGTGAGAAAGTCCAGAATGGCCACTTCCTGGGTCTGGTCGGAATAGGCGATGACCTGATAATCGTCTTGGAAACGAGCCAGGAGTTGCCCCACCTGAGCATCGTCCAGACTCATATCAAAGGCAATGACCCGCTTGGGCAGGGAATAGATACCCAGCTGTGTCGAACGCGGACAGGTCATGAGATATAAGGCAAAGAGCTTGTCCTGGGAGGAATAGCGCTCCATAACGTCTACTTGATTCCAGAAGCGGGTGTCGACGACGCGTTTGAGGCTCATAGGTCCTGCCCCTCTCTCTCATTGCAGGCTTGGATGGCCTGACGCAGGGCACTGGCGGGTTGCCATTTGGCCCAGAAATCCAGGGCGGCTTGCTTGTCGCCTTGGCGAATCATGTCGAAGCGACTGACCTCGAACTGGAGTTTGAAGTCGCGTTGGGCTTGGTGGAAGAGTCGGTAGCGCAGCCCTTCATTGAGATAGGCTGGGGCTTGCGGTCCGCCCAACCAGTCCCTCAGGCACTGACGGCGAATAGAGGCCAAACCTTCGGCGACGGCCGGTAGAATGACAGGTTCTGGCCGGCTCTCTAGGGCGGGACGGTCACTGGCCAATTTCATGAGGGCCGCTAGGACCGTTTGGACATCTTGTGGTGACAGAGAATTTGCTTTGTTTGTATTTTTCTTAACATTCGTTGCCATAAGTATTCCCCCTATAGGTGACAACTGTGCTTGCTATCGAGCGCTAGCCGCTTGGCTAGTTGAGGACGTGGCCACCGGGTCACGGCTCGATATCTTCTCTGAAATGATGGCATCAGCCTTGAGCGCTGTCTTCTGCCGCTTCAGGATGCTCGCGCAACCATAATTGGTGGTAGAAGATGCGGATGAAGGCGTCGTTATCTAGATTGAGACCCAGAGTCAAACGCAAGGCCACGCGTCGCCGCGGCTTATAGTGGCCGCAGATAATGCGGTTTAAGAGGGAGCGGTCAATCCCATAGCGTTGGGCCCGTTCCTTCTGGCTACCGTAATCTGCCTCAATCAATTGAATCAAGAAGCCAGCATCATAATCCTCATCGCTGTTAGCACGATAGTCTGCCATTGTAATCCCTCCTTTCTGACTTGTATTACCTTTAAGAAAAGGTTTACAACTACATCATATTCCCATCTTCACGAATTTTCAAGATGATTTTAATTATTTCTGGTAAAATCACACAACTTGTTAACTTTTGTTAACTGACTTTAGCCTGGGACCGGTACTAAGCGGCATTATTTATAGACACAAAAAAAGACAGGAAGCTAAACTTCCCGTCTCTCTTGCATTTCTTAGTACCAGCCGTTGGCTTCCCAGAAGACTTTGGCTGCTTCCCAAGAACCGTAACGGTTCTTAACGTATTCGTCAGCCACGCGTTCTTGGTTCTCGATGGAGTAGTCACCGTTCAAGTACTCAGCAGTTAATTGGTAACGGCCGATGTAACGACCTGATGGGTTGACTGCGTTGTAGTCACCACCGGATTCCTTCTGCGCAATCCATTCTTTGGCTGCGGATTGGATCCCTTGGTAGCCTGAGCTTGAAGAGGTGCTTGTTGTTTCTTCGGTCTTGCTTTCTTCAGCAGCTGGGGCAGCTTGCTCAGAAGATTCCTCGACTGCTGGTGCAGCTGGCGTCGCTGGCGCTTCTTCAACTGGCGCTGGGCTTTCAGCTACAGGAGCTGTAGATTCCGCAACAGGACTTGAGCTTTCTTCAACCGAAACTGGCGCGTTGACTTCGCTAGCAGCTTGGACTTGAGACTCAGAAGATTGGCTTGCTTGCTCTTGGGCGCTAGCAGGCTCAGCAACTGGTTGAGCTTGTGCTTGCGCTGCAGCTGCGGCCTGTGCTTCTTGGAAAGCAGCGGCAGAAGCCGTTGGCGCTTGAAGAACTTGAGTGACTGGTGACAAGTCAACTGGTTGTTGGCTTGCTTCAGATAAAACTTCTTGTGGAACAGCTTCAGCGGCCACTTGTTGGTGGGTATCCGCTTGAACGGTTTCCACGTTACCTTGACGGTCGTCTAAGGTTACGGTGTTAGCGCTTGGGTTATAGTAGATAACAGACCCTGCAATAATCAAGTCTGGGTTGGCAATGCCGTTGAGACCGACTAAAGATTCTGTTGGCACATCTAAGGCCTGAGAAATGGTCCATAAGGTGTCGCCCCACTGTACCACATAGTATTGGGAGTTGGTTACAGAGTTGCGGACATGTTCAACCGTCCGTTGAACCCAGCCGGTTACAGACGCATCAGAATAATCTACGGCTAAGGCAGTTGCTTGTTGTGCTGCAAAACCTAACACGGTTAAGGCAGTCACCACTTTAAGTGTCTTCTTCATATAGATATCTCCTTTTATACATCGCACACGCCCTCGGGCGCAGACGTTAAATTCTTTGAGTGGGCAGGCGCTGGACTTGCGTGAGCTTCTGGAAGCTAGGCTTGCTGAAGCTTTTGAAAGCTTGGCTTGAACTCCTGAAAGTCGGGCTTGCACTCCGGAAAGCCGGAAAGCCTGAAAGCCGGACTTGCTGACCTAGACCTATTAAGCTAGGAAAAGCCGCCAAACTTGGCGCGGCCAGTGACCCTCCACCTCGTGTCACATACTTATCATACCCTAATTAGACGCCCCTGTGGGGAAAATGCCCCAGATGTTAATCAGCTTTAAAGGATCCCGCCCCAAGCTGACGCAAGTTTGTTATCTAGGGCGGGGATTGTAACCTGGCTGTAACTTTTTTTGGTGTGGGGCTGGGGGCATTTGGGTTGCTGCCTTGTTCCTAGGGAGCCAGTGGTCCACTCGAAAGAGTGGTCCACTGGCTCGCGGCTTTTCGGGCTTTTGACCTAGTTTCCGCACTTTTCCCAGGAGCTAGTGGTCCACTCTCAAAAGTGGACCACTGGCTCACAGCTTTTCGAGGCTTTTGGCCTTGTTTCGGCACTTTCCCCAGGAGCTAGTGGTCCACTCTGTCGAGTGGACCACTGGCTCGCGGCTTATCGGCAACTTTGCCTTAGTTTCCGCCTCTCTCCTAGCATTTTGAGCCGGCGGCCTGGCCTTTCCCTAGCTTCTCATCAACTTTTTATCTCGAGCTTTCGTGCAAAAAGCCCCCTTTTCGGGTATTTATATATGAAGTAACATTTTCACACCGAAAGGAGAATGTGTCATGCGACCACCTACTTGGGATCTCTACTTTTATCAGCTGCTTAGTCAGCGTTTTGAACTGAATGATTCGGACCAACGAAGGCTGGCCCGTCTGCGAAAAGGTTACGAGGGGGAGTGTCGGCTGGACGCCAGTATCCAGGCGGCTGGCTTGAGCTCGATTTATCTGCAGGATGTCTGGCTGCCTAGCCGAGAGGGGCCAGCGACTCGGGGCAGCCAGTTGGATGGGGTCTTGGTCTTGCCGGATTGCTTGTTGCTACTGGAGGCCAAGCACTACTCGGGATCCTTCCGCTACCAAGGCAAAAAAAGTTTGTTAAATGATCGCCCTTACCACCACAATTTAGTCAACCAACTTGAAAATCATATTGAGGACTTGCGTCAATTTATCGAAAGTTCCCACCTGCCACCCATTCCTATCCGGGCCCTGCTAATTTTCACAGACGAGCAACTCGCCCTAGAGGGGACGCCGGGGCATTTTCTGACCTACGCCCAGTGGCTTGCCTTGCTCGGACAACTTGCTAGTAGGCCGCCCCTCTCCAGCCAGTCCGTCTACCTCAGGGTGCTAACCCCCTGGCAATTCCAAAACCAGCACCGGCCGCGTCAGCTGGCAGCGATCGAAGAGCAGTTACTGCGGCGGGGTCTGCTTTGTGCAAAATGTGGCTGGGGGCCGCTAGAACTTTCGCGTTATAAGTGCAACTGCCCGGCCTGTGCTTACAGTGAAAACAAGTCACCTTGCTACTTGCGGACTCTCTATGAGTTTGCCCTCTTGCATCCTGACCAGCCCATCACAAGGCGGGCGGTGCTGGATTTTCTGGGAGAGGACGCCAATCCCAAGCTTGTGTCCAAGCTGCTGGCCCATTATGCTCAGCAGCAGGCCCAGGCTCACGGCGCCAACGTGCCCTATGCCATCGCCCAGCCCCATCTCAAGCTGCATGAGCTGCTAGAAAATCCGGACCAGCCCGTGCAGATTCATTAGTCCGCAGGGAAAGGGAGCTAGTGGCCTACGGGCTGGCGACGTTTCGGGGCTTTTGACTGGTTGCTGCCTTGTTCCGGGGAGCTAGTGGTCCACTCTCTAAAGTGGACCACTGGTTCGCGGCTTTTCGGGCTTTTGACCCGGTTGCTGCCCTTTTCCGGGGAGCTAGTGGTCCACTCTCTAAAGTGGACCACTGACTCGTGGGTTTTCGGACTTTTGACCTTGTTTCTGCCCTTTTCCCAGGAGCTAGTGGTCCACTCTCCAGAGTGGACCACTGGCTCACGACTTTTCGGGCTTTTGTCCCTGTTTCTGGCCTTTTCCGGGGAGCTAGTGGTCCACTTTCTAAAGTGGACCACTGGCTCGTGCCTTATCCTAGCTTTTGTCCCATTTTCTGCCCTCTCTTCCCAGCTTCTGCCCTAATTTCCGCCCTTCTCCTGGAAGCTCGCGGCCTGTCCTAGCTTCTGCCTCAAATCCCCTTTCACGCCACACAAAAAGCCCGCACCGTAGTGCGGGCTTTTCCCTATTACTCAGTCACGTAAACCGGACGTAGGTTAATGGTACGGCCGAATGGCATGACTTCGAAGTTTTTCACGCGGGATTTGAGTAGGTAAGAAGTGGCAGATTGATAGATTGGCGCAGCGACTGCGTCTTGCTTAATGCCGATGGTTTCGGCTTGGATTAAGGCTTGGCGACGCTTAGCTGGATCGTTAGCGTATTCGTTGCGGGCTTGCTCCACTAGTTTGTCGTATTCTGCATTGGAATATTTCGCGAAGTTAATACCGCCGCCAGTCTTGTACTGCTCGATAAAGTTGAGGGCATCTTGATAGTCTGGCGCCCAAGTTCCGTAGAAGATGTCAAAGTCAGATTGACGTTGGAACTCTAGACGGTTCTTGAGGGGCACGCTGGAAATAGTCAGCTTGAGACCAGGCAAGTTGGCTTCTAATTGAGCCTGCAAGAACTCAGCGGTCCGCTTGGACAAGCCCACGTCAGAGGTCAGCAGTTGCAATTCAATGGTGTCCTTGCCTAGGGCAGCTTTGGCCTTAGCCCAGTCAGCTTGGGCTGCTTCCAAGTTATACTCTAACATTGGGCCAGCCGCTGTTTGGTAGTCCACGCCTGCCTCGTTGACGTCGAAGTTCTTAGGCACTTGGTTGTTGAGGACCTGGGAGCCGTCTTGGATGACGGAGTCCGCATAAACTTGCTTGTCGAAAGCTTGGGCGATGGCGCGACGTAAGTCGGCATTAGCGGTCGCTTCCCGTTGGGTGTTGAAGCTGAGGTAACCGATGGTGGCTTTAGAAGCCGTATGGAAATCGTCAGCCCCAGTGTATTCTTGGACAAATTGGTCAGTCAAAGTAGTGTAGTCCAACTGGCCAGCATCGAAGAGGTCGGCACCAGTAGAGTTTTCTTTGATGACTTGAACTTGGACATCCTTAAGGTAAACGTTGGCCGCATCCCAGTAGTTGTCGTTCTTGACCAATTTCCACTCCAGGTTGGTCCCGTTCCAGTCTTGGATGGTGAAAGGACCGTTGGTGACAACATTGTCAGCGCTAGTCCCGTACTTGTCGGCCTTGGCGCTGTGAACTGCCTTGCTGACAGGCATGTAGCGGCTACCGGACAAGAGTTTTGGCAGGTATGGCGCTGGGTATTCCAAGGTCACTTCAAGGGTCTTGTCGTCTAAGGCTTTGACCCCTAATTCGGAGATTTCTTTCTCACCTTTGCGGACTGCGGCTGCGTTCTTGAAGACGTCAACCGATTGGACGCTGGCACCGGACTTAGGATCGGCCAGACGTTGGTAGCTATACTCGAAGTCGGCCGCCGTCACCGGGCTGCCGTCGCTCCATTTGAGGCCGTCGCGCAAGGTAAAGGTGTAGGTCAAGCCGTCGTCAGAAACTTTTACTGATTCAGCTTGGCCGAACTCCACTTCGGTCCCGTTCTTAACCCGGTAAAGACCTTCGAAGACCTGACCGATCATGTCGGAACTTGGCACGTCATTGTAGAGGGCGCTGTCCAAAGTAGCCAGCTCCCCTTGGGTTGCGATGCTGAGCTTTTGCTCTACAGAGGCGTCAACGCCAGCTGGTTGGGCAAAGCTTGTCACAGGGCCAGCCACAAAGCTAGCCAATAAAGTCGCCACAAGGGCGGAACGTTTCAATGCTTTTAATTTCATTAAAGAACCTCCTGTCGGGTTTTCATTCTAATCATCATGAGAATATTCTAGCCCTTTTGCCGCCAATAGTCAATCATTTAGTTTCTATGACGGGTTATAGGGGTCAGCTATAGAGGAAAGGAGTTGGGTGTGGTGGCTGGTTGTGGGCTTCTGACTAGGTTGCTGCCCTCTCACAGGGAGCTAGTGGTCCACTCGCCAGAGTGGTCCACTGGCTCGCGGCTTTTCCAGGCTTTTGACTCAGTTTCAGCCCCTTCCCTGGGAGCTAGTGGTCCACTCTCTAAAGTGGGCCACTGGCTCGCGCCTTTTCCGGGCTTTTGACCCTGTTGCGGCCTCTTCCTAGGGAGCTAGTGGTCCACTCTCCAAAGTGGACCACTGGCTCGCACCTTTTCCTAGCTTCAGGCCTAGTTTCGCCCACGCCACACAAAAGCCCGGGCTAGGCCCGGGCGGTCACAATTCCTAAAATTGCTTGAAGCGGTCTTGGCGTTGGGCCAGACGCTCTTGGGCCGTTTTTTGGCCTAGTTTCTTAAATTCGCGCTTGATCAAGTGGCTGAGGCGCTCTAAGAGGACGTCATTTTCCACGGGCTTGGAGTTGTAGGTCTCGGGCACGATGCGGTCGATAACCTTCAAGTCCAAGAGTTCAGTCGCCGTCAATTTCATCATGTCGGCGGCCTTGCCGGCTTGTTTGGCGTCTTTCCATAAGATGGAAGCGAAGCCTTCAGGCGACAAGATGGAGTAAATAGCGTTCTCCAGCATCCAGACTTGGTCGGCTAGGGCCAGGGCAATGGCACCACCGCTGCCGCCCTCGCCTAGGATAATAGCAATAGTCGGTACGGTCAGTTCACTCATGAGCAGCAAGGAAGAGGCAATGGCTTCCCCGATCCCATTTTCCTCGGACTCTGGCGAACAGAAGGCGCCGGCCGTGTTAATCAGGGTCAGGATAGGCCGGCCAAATTTCTCGGCCTGCTTCATCAGGCGTTGGGCCTTACGGTAGCCAGCAGGACTGGCTGAACCGAAGTTGCGCTTGATGTTTTCCTTGGTGGTCTTGCCCTTTTGAATGCCGATGATGGTCATAGGCTGGTCGTCCACCATGCCCACACCACCCATAATGGCTGCGTCATCGCCCATAATGCGGTCGCCGTGGCACTCGATGAAGTCGTCGCCACAGAGGGCCCCAATCACATCCGAGGTGGAGATACGCTTAATGTCGCGGGCTTTTTGGACAATTTGATAAGCCTTCATTCAGCCTTCCCTCCCTCGTGAATGGTCAAGAGTTGCGCCAGCATCCGCTTTTGGCGGTCGCGGGGCACAATTTGGTCGATAAAGCCATAGCCTAGGACGGTCTCAGCCGCCTGGAAATCATCAGGCAAAGGCTTGCGCAGGGTCTGCTCGATGACCCGTTTGCCGGCAAAGCCGACGGTGGCATCGGGTTCAGCCAAGATCATATCGCCCTGCATGGCGAAGCTGGCCGTGACCCCACCGGTCGTCGGATGGGTCAAAACGGCACAGTAGAAGCCGCCGGCCGCCGAATGACGGGCTACGGCTTGGCTGACCTTGGCCATTTGCATGAGGGACAGGATGCCTTCCTGCATGCGGGCCCCACCAGAAGCGATATAGAGGACCACTGGCAGGCCTTGGGCCGTCGCCAGGTCAAAGAGTTGAACCAGCTTCTCACCTACGGCCGTCCCCATGGAAGCCATGACGAAGCGGCTATCCATGACGCCTAGGGCCAAGGCATGGCCGTCCAGGCGGGCTGTCCCGGTCACGATGGCCTCCTTAAGGCCGGTCGCTTCCTGCAGCTTGGCTAATTTTTCAGAATACTTAGGAAAACCTAGGGGATTGTCATTCCAGAGATCAGCGTTGATTTCTTGGAAGCTGCCCTCATCCACTAGCCAGTCAATCCGTTCCATAGCCGGAAATGGCAAATGGTGGTGGCAGTGCATGCAGCAGTAGTCCTCAGGTTTCTGCTTGGTGAAGTAGACCTTGTGGCACTTAGGACAGCGGGCCATCAAATCATCTGGGATTTGGGCGACCTTATCCGAATATTTTGCTACGGCGTCCGCATTCAGTTGAATGGTTTTATTACGACGAAATAATGCCATTTACTAGGCCTCCTCTGTTGCTTCAGCCTCTTTCTGGAAGTCCAGCCAGGCTGGCATGAAGCTTTCTTCTAACCACTTGGTGTGGTAATCATCCGCTTGGATGTGGGAATCCGCCACCATGGCTTCTAGCAGTTCCACGTTGGTGACCAGTCCATCCACGGCCACTTCATAGAGGGCCCGTTCCATGAGTCGGAAGGCCGCCTCACGATTAGGTTGGTGGACAATGATTTTAGCAATCATGGAATCATAGAAAGGTGGCAAGGTGTATTGAGGATAGATTCCAGACTCCACCCGCAAGCCCATACCGCCAGACGGTAGGACTAGCTGCTTGATATGGCCAGCAGCCGGACGGAATTGGTGGAGCGGATCTTCCGCATTCAAACGGCACTCAATGGCAAACCCTGACAAGACGATGTCCTCTTGTTTATAAGAGAGGGGTTGCCCCATAGCGATTTTAATCTGTTCTTGGACGATGTCGACCCCTGTAATCATCTCGGTCACCGGATGTTCCACTTGCAGACGGGTGTTCATTTCCATGAAGTAGAACTCGCCATTGTCAGCCAAGAGGAACTCGATGGTCCCGGCATTGGTGTAGCCAATGGCTGAAGCGGCCTTAACGGCTGCCCCACAAATGGCCTGACGAGTGGCCTCATCTAGGCAGACAGCGGGCGCGAACTCAATAACCTTCTGGTTATTACGTTGCAGGGAGCAGTCCCGTTCACCCAGGTGGATGACATGGCCATGTTCGTCGCCCAAGAGTTGGACTTCGATATGGCGGGCTGGGTAGATGATTTTCTCGATATAGAGATCTTGGTTACCATAGACCGACTGGGTTTCGTTCTGGGCTTGGAGGAAGAGGGCTTCAAAATCCTTAGGATCTTCCACCCGGCGCATGCCCTTACCGCCCCCACCGTCGGCTGCCTTGATAATCAAGGGGAAGCCAATCTTTTGGGCGATGGCATGGGCTTCTTCTAAGCTATGCACCAAGCCGTCGGAACCTGGCGTGATGGGCACGCCGGCTGCCTTCATGGTGTTGCGGGCATTTTGCTTGTTCCCCATGGCTTCGATAATGTGGCTCTTAGGGCCAATGAACTTGATATTGACCTCTTCACAGAGGGCAACGAAATCGCTACGCTCGGATAAGAAGCCGTAGCCTGGGTGGATGGCGTCAGCCCCCGTCACCATGGCAGCGGACAGAATGGCCACTGGGTTGGCGTAGGAGTCTAAGCCCTTGGCAGGCCCGATACAGATGGCTTCATCCGCTAATTGGGTATGAAGGGCCTCACGGTCTGCCTCGCTATAGACCGCCACCGACGTAATATTCATTTCGCGCAGGGCCCGAATGATTCGGACTGCAATCTCACCACGGTTGGCGACTAACACTTTTTTAAACATATTATTTTGCTCCGATAATGAAGGTCATTTCTGCTTCCGCAACTTTCTTGTCGCCAACGAAGGCTTGGCCGTAACCAATCCCTGCGTTCTTACGCAATTTGACGATGTCTACTTGGAGACGAAGCACGTCACCAGGTACTACCTTTTGACGGAATTTTACCTTGTTCAAGCCACCTAGGTAAGCGGTCTTGCCTTGGAAACCTTCCATTTGCAAGAGTGGGATAGAACCGGCTTGAGCTAAAGCTTCGCAGATGAAGACACCTGGTAAAACAGGCTCGCCTGGGAAGTGACCTTGGAAGACTTGTTCATTGATGGTCACGTTCTTACGGCAGACGATTTTTTCACCTGGAATCAACTCATCCACAGCGTCGATGAAGAAGATTGGGTAACGGTTAGGGATAATATCCATTACTTGTTGAGCAGTTAATAAAGTCATGTTTATTCCTCTTTTCTTTGGGGGTGATGTTTCAATCAGATTAGCTAATGCGGAAGAGGGCTTGGCCGTATTCCACGATGTTTTCATTTTCAACTAAGATGGCAGAGACCACGCCGTCTTGAGGGGCCACAATCTCATTCATGAGCTTCATGGCTTCAATCAAGCAGAGGACTTGGCCCTTCTTGACGCTGTCGCCTACTTGCACGTAAGGATCCGCATCTGGGTTAGCTTGCAGGTAGACTACCCCTACCATAGGGGCTGGCACCTCCTTACCAGCGGCTTCTGGCGCTGGCGCAGGAGCAGCAGGCGCTTCTACCACTTCAGGAGCCGCCACAGGGGCTGGGGCCGCCAGGCTAGCTGGGGCTGTTAGGGCAGCAGATTCAGTCACATCGGTCACCACGACTGGGGCTGGCGCTGCCACTTGTGGCACTTCCTTAGCCAAGAGCAGACGCTCATTGTCATTGGTGAATTCGAAGTAGGCCAGGCTAGACTGGTCGAGTTTGTCGATTAATTTGACGAGTTCTTCATATTGCATGCTTACTTACCATCCCATCGTTTGAAGGCGAGGACCGCATTGTGACCGCCAAAGCCCAGGGAGTTAGACAGGGCAACTTGGATGTCTTGTTGGCGTCCATGGCCTGGGACATAGTCCAGGTCACAGCCTTCTTCTGGATTTTCTAGACCGAGGGTCGCAGGTACGAACCCTTCTTCCAAGGCCTTAACGCAGACAATGGCTTCTACCCCACCGGCACCACCTAAGAGGTGACCGAAGTGGCCCTTAGAGCTGGATACAGCTAGCTTGTAAGCCGCATCGCCCAAAGCATACTTGATGGCTTGGGTTTCGCCCTTGTCATTGGTTGGGGTGCTGGTCCCGTGGGCATTGATGTAGTCCACGTCTTCAGCGCTGAGCCCGGCCATAGCCAAGGCTTGCTTGATACATTCACCGGCGCCAGACCCGTCTGGGGTTGGAGCGGTCATGTGGTAGGCGTCTGAGTTCGCCCCGTAACCCACCAATTCAGCATAGATGTGGGCGCCACGAGCTTGGGCAGACTCCAGGGATTCTAGGAAGAGGACACCGGCCCCTTCACCCATAACGAAGCCATCGCGGTCCTTGTCAAAAGGACGGGAAGCAGTGGCTGGATCTTGGTTGGTGGACAAGGCTGTCAAGGCTGCGAAGCCACCAATCCCGATTTCACAGATGGTAGCTTCTGCCCCACCTGCCAAGCAGGCATCTAAGAGGCCTGTCTTGATCTTGAGGAAGGCTTCCCCGATAGAGTTAGTAGCAGAGGCACAGGCTGTCACGATGTCCAAGCTTGGGCCCTTGATGCCTAACTTCATGGAAATATTACCAGAGGCCATGTTCCCGATGGTCAGTGGCACGAAGAGTGGCGGAATACGTTTAGCGCCCTTTTCAATCATCTTACGGATGCCTTTTTCGATTTCGATTAAGCCCCCGATCCCAGAGCTGACTAAGACCCCTACCCGGTGGGCATTGTCTTCAATCTGGTAGCCTGAGTCTTTGACTGCTTCCACCGATGCCACCACGGCATATTGGGAGAAGAAGTCCATCCGTTGGGTTTCCCGACGGTCTAAGACTGGGCTTGGGTCGAAGTCTTTGACTTCAGCGGCCACAGAGACGCTAGAGCCACTGTGATCGAATTTAGTGATAGGCGCGATACCGCCCTTGTCATGGCGCATGCTGTCCCAGAATGCGGCGACATTGTTACCAATTGGGGAGACAGTCCCCAAACCTGTTACGACAACTCGTTGCATAATTACCTCCTGTAGTGCGGGTCTAGGAATCAGACCTTAGATGTGCAAGCCACCGTTGACTTCGATGACTTGGCCTGTGATGTAGTCATTGTCGATTAAGAAGTCGACTGTTTTAGCGATATGTTCCACTTGGCCAAAGCGTTTGAGTGGGATTTGGCCTAACATGGCTTCCTTAACGCGATCAGATAATTGATCGGTCATATCCGTTTCGATAAAGCCTGGGGCGATAGCGTTGACGGTGATGCCACGGCTAGCCACTTCGCGGGCTAGGGACTTGGTCAAACCAATCATACCAGCCTTAGAGGCAGCATAGTTGACCTGGCCAGCATTCCCCATAACCCCAACAACGGAAGTCATGTTGATAATGCGGCCCCCCTTTTGTTTCAAGAGACGTGGGGTCAAATGACGGCACATGTTGAAGCAACCATTCAAGTTGGTTTGGATCACCGCGTTGAAGTCTTCTTCGCTCATGCGCATAACCAAACCGTCGCGGGTAATACCGGCGTTGTTGACCAATACATCCACTTGGACGCCTTGGTCATAGAGGTCGTCCACTAATTGCTTAGCCACGTCAAATTGACTGATGTCGCCAGTCGCTTGTAAGACTGGTTGCTCATAGCCTTCAAATTGGGCTAAGACTTCAGGGGCAATAGGACTACGGCTGTTTAAGATGACACGGTGGCCTTTAGCCGCTAAGTGGTGGGCAATGGCTAGGCCAATCCCGCGGGAGCTGCCCGTAATCAAACAGGTTAAGGTCATTTATTCTTCCTCCGTTAAAAAGTTTTTGAGGGCGTCGAGGTCTTCGACTTTGTCCAGGACTTGTACCTTGAGGGGCTGGCCTTCGCGTTTGAGCAGGCCAGCTAAGGTATTGCCGGGACCGATTTGAACTAGGTGAGTCACACCTTCTTCAACCAATTTATCAATGGTTTGCTTCCAGTAAACTGGCTCAACAAGATGTCGAACAAGTACGTGGGAGAGGCTTTCAGGCTGATGAAGGTCTAGCGTGGTGTTGCTGATGACAGGCACGTCCCCTTGCTTAAAGGTCACTTTTTCCAAGGCTTGGGCCATGGCTTCTTGGGCATTGGCCATCAAGGGACTATGGAAAGGTCCTTCGACTTTGAGGGGGATGACTTTCTTGTAGCCGGCAGCTTTGGCGATTTCCTTGAAGCGCTCAACGGCCGCAATGGTCCCAGCCACGATGATTTGGGCTGAAGAGTTGATATTGGCAATGTAGAGCGGCTCTTGATCGGCCACTTGGGCTACCAAAGCTTGACATTCTTCATAAGGCACACCCATGACCGCCGCCATTTGGCATGGACTGTCGCTGGCTAGGGCTTCGCATTGTCTGGACATGAGTTCGCCACGTTCCTGCAATAAGGCAAAGGCATTGGCTTGGTCTAGGGCACCACTGGCAACCAGGGCGGAATATTCACCTAGGCTCAATCCGGCCATATAGCTTACAGGAGGTAACAAGTCTTGGATGCTACGGTAGATAGCTAGGCTGGTCGACGTAATGGCGACTTGGGCATAGCGGGTCTGGCCGAAGCGTTCAGGTTCTTGTTGGATCCATTCTCTTAAGGGCCAACCGGTCACCGCTTCTGCCTGCTCATAGACAGCGCTGGCTTGGGGAAATTGACGGTCGAAGTCCATTCCCATGCCCGCATAGTGGGCACCTTGGCCATTAAAGATAAGTGCTAGTTTCATACACTGACTCCTATCCTCAGTTATCGTTCGTTTTGTTTGCGTTCATAATATAAAAGGCCCGAAGGCCAGAGCTCACTCCTAAGAGGGATAAAGTCAGAGCAAGCTCTTTGGTTCGCCTACTGGCCAGCTAGGGGGTGCCGGCTAGCAGGAAAGGAAATATCAATTATTGATTGACCATGTCAAGTTTGGCTTGAATGGTCTGACGGCATTCTGCCAAGTATTCTTGGATGATGTCGTGACAGGATTGTTCCTTAGAGACCAAACCAGCAATCTGGCCGGCCATGAGGGAACCTGTCTTAACGTCACCTTCGACTACCGCACGGCGGAGGGCGCCTTTACCGATTTTGTTCAATCGTTCAAAGTCTGGCTCTGCCTTGCTGGTTTCTTCTTTTTCCGCTTGGAGGTATTCGGTGGTTAAGGCGTTACGCAAGACCCGTACTGGGTGGCCGGTAATTTGGCCGGTCACGACGGTTTCGATGTCTTTGGCCTTAATGATGGCTTGCTTGAAGTTGTCATGAGCGTTGGACTCATGCGCTACGACAAAGCGAGTCCCCACTTGAACCGCGGAAGCCCCCAACATGAAGGCTGCTGCCATGGCACGGCCGTCCCCAATCCCGCCGGCAGCGATGACTGGGATATTAACGGCATCCACCACTTGTGGGACCAAGGCCATGGTGGTCAGTTTGCCGATGTGGCCCCCTGCTTCCATGCCTTCGACAACCACTGCTTTGGCGCCGATGCGTTCCATACGTTTGGCCAAGGCCACAGACGCTACTACTGGAATCAGGCTAATGCCCGCTTCTTCGAAGCGCTGCATGTACTTACTTGGGTTACCTGCACCAGTGGTAATGATTTTGACGCCAGATGCGATTAAGTAGTCTACCACTTCTTCCACATGTGGGTTCAATAACATTACATTGACAGCGAAAGGTTTGTCGGTTTTGGCAAACATTGCCTCTACCTTAGCGCGAACTGTGTCCACGTTGTCGTGACCAGTCCCGATAACCCCTAAGCCGCCTGCATTTGATACCGCGCTTGCTAAATCAGCGTCTGCTACCCAAGCCATTGCGCCTTGAACAATTGGATATTCAATGTTTAATAACTCCGTAATAGCTGTTTTCATACCTTCAGTCCTAACTTTAAGAAAAATAGATTATAAAGAGTCGATGTAGTTTACTAAGTCTTGAACAGTCTTCAAGTTTTGGTCAGTGTCGATGGTGATGTCTAATTCATCTTCGATTTCGCTGATGATTTGGAATACGTCTAAGCTGTCAGCTTTCAAGTCGTTTTCGAAGTCAGTGGTTAATTGTACTTCTGCTTCGTCGATCCCTAATTGGTTTGCAATAATCGCTTGTACTTTTTCAAATGTCATAATAATGATCCTCCATTAAATAAATAATATTTTTTGATTTTTAGATGGAAAGGTGTAGGTGACCCCAGGCTAAGCCAGCACCGAAGCCACTTAGGATAATGGACTGCGTTCCATCCAGTCGCAATCGTCCGTCACGAACCAGTTGGTCTAGGAGAATTGGGATAGAGCCTGCTGAGGTATTGGCCGCTTGGGCAATATTGGCAGGTACCTTGTCTTCTTCTAGGGACAACTTGTCCGCAATCAGATTTAACAAGCGTTGGTTCGCTTGGTGACAAATCAAATAGTCAATATCAAAATCATTCTGCTCAATAAAGTTTGCCAGGGTTTTGATGACGGTTCGTTTGACGAAATTGAAGACGTCACGCCCTTGCATTTGCATAGCCCATTGACCATCGGACGCTTCATGGACCTCAATGGCCGCGCCCCCTGTTCCTTGGGCAAAGAGTTGACTGGCATAGCCGCTGAGTTCTTGACCATCATGTTGAATCAGGACAGCCCCCGCCCCATCACCGAACAAGACGGCAGTGGTACGGTCTGTCAGATCCACAATCTGACTCATTTTCTCAGCACCGATGACTAGGGTGTAACCTTGGGTCTGGCTAGCTGCCAGGCGGTTGGCTACTTCCATCGCCATTACAAAACCAGAACAGGCGCCGTTGAGGTCAAAGCCCCAAGCCCCTTCGGCCCCAATCATGGCTTGCACTTGGCAGGCAATAGATGGGGTCGCAGCCTTAGCCGACATGGTTGCGACGACAATATGACGAATTTGGCTGACAATGTCAGGGGATAAATTCTTCAATAATTGCTTGGCCGCCTCACTCGCCATCATCGCGACGGTTTCGTGCTCAGCTGCGAAGTAACGTTGGTGAATTCCTGTTCGTTGGACAATCCACTCGTCACTGGATTCTAGTTGATAAGCATTGATTAATTGGTCGTTGGACCAGGCTTGTCCAGGTAAATAAGCACCTGTTGCAATAATACGACTCATCTTACTCTCCTAATCGTTGTTTAGCGTTATCCAAGAAACGATGTAAATTACGCAGGCCCTTAACTAGAGTGGCCGCCTCTTCAGGCTCCATGCCGTTTAGGGTCTCGGCTACCATGTTCAAGTGGAACTTACGGTGCATCCGATAGAGTAATTTACCCCGCTTGGTTAGCTTGAGTAGCACCACCCGGCGATCGCTGGGTGAGGACACACGCTCAACATAGCCTTTTTTTACTAAGTTTTGGATGGACACTGACAGGGTCCCCATGGTGATGGCAATTTTCTTAGCCACCTCCGAAGAGCTCAAGTTGCCGCCCAAACCAATGGCTTCAATCGTATGCATTTCCTTGATTGATAAATCCGAAAACTCACTCATCTTGAGCGAAGTTTCTTCAATTAACAGAATTTCATTAAAGATAGAGACCAAAAATTCGTTCATTTCAAAAATGGTCGAATGGTCCACTCACTATCACCCCTTTAACTTATTTTGAATATCAAACTATTTGATAATCAAAGTTTATCGAAAGTCTGCTCATCTGTCAACACATGTGCTAGACCCTGACAGGCTTTATGGGGCCCTATCCTTGATAAATCAAGCATGGTCGCGTTTGCAGGATTTTTTATCATCTTCTTGTTGACTTAGAGACAGAAAGTGACTGAAAAGCCCTTACCTTGAGTCTGGGCCGGTCTTAAGAGCTTGTGACTTGCAGCTAGCAATCGAAACCTGGGGAAATCGACGTTTTGCCGTGAGCTAGTGGTCCACTAGCTCCTCTGATTTTGCCGGAAACCTGGGGGATTCGCCGGTTTGACGTGAGCCAGTGGCCCACTTTCCAGAGTGGTCCACTGGCTCCTCTGATTTTGCCGGAAACCAGGGGTATTCGCCGGTTTTGACTGAGCTAGTGGTCCACTTTCTCGAGTGGACCACTGGCTCCTTTGTTTTTGCCGGAAACCTGGGGATATCGCCGGTTTGCCGTGAGCTAGTGGCCCACTTTCTCGAGTGGACCACTGGCTCCATACAAAAAAGCCAGCAAGACTGGCTTGCTGGCTAGCTATAAGGCTTGAGAACTTATTGGGGCAGGCGCTCCCACTTGGCCTTGACTAGGTCGCCCTGCTGGCTGTAGTGGACGCCCATGCTGGTGTCACCCTGCTCAGGCGCCGTCCCACTAATGGCGGCCAGGACCTGACCCGAAGATAGGTCCACTAGGTACCATTGCTGGCTGGATTTGTCTTGCCCGATTAGGGCCGGTTTCTGGGTCCCCTGATCATTAAAGGCATTGACCTGGCGCATGTCCTGGTAGTCCTTGAAGTCAATGAGCTTGTCCTTGGCCCGTAGGTGGAGGGCATAGCCGGACTGGGTCTGATAGAGGGTGGCAGACCGGGTCAGCGACCAAGCCTGCTTAATGCCTGTCAGGCGCTCTTCTTCCCCAATCCAGAGGGTCTGATTGCCCTCTGGCCCTTCAAGGCGACCACTCTCCCCCATTTGATCTAGGCCGGACAAGTCCAGACTAAAACTCGGAATGGAAATAGGGTCATAGCTAATGACGGCCAACTTGCCGACGTCGACCGCTGGCTTGCGTGGCGGAATAGGATGGCTAGGGCCTGAACCGGTAAAGCGTCCCAAGATCGCTGCCAGTAAAAAGGCAAGCCCCGCTAAGACCAAGCGCCACATAGGCCAATAAGGCAGGCGGAAGCCCTGCTTGCTCTTCCTAAGCAAATGAATCAGGCCATATTGCTGGGCCAGTTGCTTGACCCGCTTGCGCTTGCGACGATTCTGGGTCAGGACTAGGCGGGTCAGAGCCCGGTCTAATTCTTCTTTCTGGCCATGCTGGCTAATTTGCGCCATGAGGGCTTGGTTGGTCAGCAGTTCTTCTAGGTCCTGGTCATCCAGGAAGCCTCTGAGCGGGGCCAAAAGCTGCTGAATGTCAACTTGATAGTCCAGGTTGAAGTCCATGGACGGCTGGTAGTCCGCAGGCTCTGGGTCCTGCTCCAGCTCCTCCTGGCGGAAAAGGTCCTGCTCGGAGTCTTCCAATTCAGAGAAAATGGGGTCGTCAGCCTCCAACTCGTCCAAGTCCCCCAAAGAACTATCGGACTGGCTGTCATCCCAGTTGAGGTCGCCCGATTGGCGGCGCTCTTCTGCCTGGTCCTGCCAGTTGAGGCTGCCTGACTGGCGACCTTCCTCAGGTTGGTCCTGCCAGCTAAGACTACCCGACTGGCGACCTTCCTCAGCTTGGTCCCGCCAGCTAAAGCTGCCCGACTGGCGACTGTCCTCAGGCTGGTCCTGCCAGCTTAAATGACCGTCGCTGACTGGCTCCTGGTCTTGCGGTGCTGACCAGGACAGGGTCTGGCTGCTACTACTGTCCTCAGGCGCTTGATTGGCATCCGACCAATCTAAGCTGCTTTCAGAGCTAGGCTCTGTTTGCTTAGGTGCTTGCCATTGGGACTTGGTCTGGCCACTTGGGCCGGCCGACTGGCCAGGCTTTTGGTCGGTTGACTGGCTAGGCTTTTGGTCGGCCGACTGGGCTGGCCCCTG
Source organism: uncultured Abiotrophia sp. (assembly GCF_938010525.1). Taxonomy (GTDB): domain Bacteria; phylum Bacillota; class Bacilli; order Lactobacillales; family Aerococcaceae; genus Abiotrophia. The sequence goes on from NZ_CALLVK010000014.1 coordinate 42,315, forward strand.
ATCTGACGGCTTGGCCTTAGACTGCTCGCTGGCATGAGCGGGCTGGCGACCGGCTTTGCTCGTGGCGCTTGGGCCATTGCTTGCTGACTGGTCGCCTAAGAAATCCGCCCCCGCCCCTCTGCTTTCTTGGGCAGCTAAGTCGGTCGCCCGCTTGAGCGCCTCTTGATAGGCTGCCTGTAGGGCCTGGAATTCTTCCGGATGGTCCTCTGGGTGGTAGAGCTTAACTTGTTGTGCGTAGGCCCGCTTAATGGCCTTCTTATCCGCAGTTGGCCCGCTTAGCCCTAAGACTTGCCAGGGCGTCTTAGCCATGGGCATCCTCCCCTTCCTCAGTTTCACTATCCTCATTGAGGAATTCCATGACGGTCCGGTCTAGTTCGGCTTCTAGCTCTTGGTCCCAATCCGAATCTTGGTCCCAGTCAGACTCCACATCCCGGAAGATATCGCCCATGCCGGCATCCAAGCCCCACTCTAGGTGGTCTAGGTAGTCATTGGTTGAATCCAGCAACTGCCGCTTCTTGAGCAGGTTGTTCTGATAACGGGCAAAGAGGCGGGAGAAGCGCATCAGAGTCAGTTGTAAGGCTTGCTGTTGGTCCAGATTCAACTCTTGGTAGAGACGCAGGGCCCGTTCAAAGAGGGCATCCCGCTCTGGCTGGCTAGCCAATTGTAGAGCCAGCTCCTTGATTTCCTTATGGGCCGTGTCAGTGGCATCTACCGCTACCAGGCTCTTGTTAGGGCCCAGCTTGTAGGTCTTAACTTCGTCGGTGGCCACGGTCTTGATTTCCACATAGAGAATGGAGTTGATGTCATAGGAATAGGTGACCGCGAAGGACTGATCGTCAACATTGCTAGGCACCGGCAACTGAACCGAGCCCAGGAAGAGATTATCCTTGGCATACATGGCTTCCCCCTGGTAGACCTTGAAGCGAATGGTTGGTTGATCCTTACGGACTGGCGAATAAATCTGGGTCTTGCTACTTGGCAGAACAGAGTTGCGCGCAATTAGGACGTCGGACAAATCCTTGTCCTCATCCACATAGTTGTGCACCGAAGTAGACAGGGAGAAAGGACAAATGTCGGTCACCACCAAGTCCTTGACCTCCTGGGCCCGGGTCTTGATACCGATATACTGACCTAAACCAAGGGCCACTAACTCGTCCATCTTCTGACCGCTAACGACTGGCAGGTTAAGTAGGCGCTTGAGGTAGTCATTGACCACCGGCATGTAGGAAGAACCCCCAACCAAGATCAGGCGATCTAGTTCGCCCGCGCCAAACTTACTTTCCACAATGGCCTTGCGGATGACTTCCCGCATGCGTTTGAAGAGGGGCTGGCTGATTTCAGCCAATAATTCATTGGTAATCTTGTATTCGTGGGACTTGCCTTCCAGTTGGACCTGCATATTGACTGACTCAAATTCAGACAATTGCTTCTTGACCCGCTCCGCCGCCAAGAGCAGAGAGTTGCGGGTCCGGCGATTGAGGGCTTCAAAGTTAGTCCCAGCCTTGCGGCAAACATATTGGGCAATCAATCGGTCGAAGTCGCTACCGCCTAGGTGGTTATCCCCGGCAATAGCCGCAATGGAGATAACATTTTCGAAGCAGTCCACCACGGACACGTCCAGGGTCCCGCCCCCAAAGTCGAAGACCACGAAGGTCTCGAATTCATCTGCCTCGTGACAGGCAATGGCTGCTGCAGACGGCTCATTAATAAGACGTTCTACCTTGAGACCTAGCAATTCGCCCGCCTTCTTAGTGGCTTGGCGTTGCTCCGCGTTGAAGTAAGCCGGCACACTAATAACCAGCTCAGTCACCGTCTGACCTAAAAAGGCCTCGGCGTCTGCCACCAACTGTTTGAGGACGCAGGCTGACAATTCTTCCGGCTGGAAGGCCCGTTTGGACAGGGTAATTTGGCGGTTGGCCCCCATATGGAGCTTGAAGAGTTGGGCGGTGTCTTGGGGATGGGTCACTAATTTCTCCCGTGCAATCTTACCCACTTGGATTTCCGACCCGTCGTAGTAGACCACGCTAGGGGTCAGATATTCCCCAAAACTATTGGGAATCATGCGAACTTGTCCGTCACTATAGGCCACCGCCAAGCTGTTGGTGGTACCTAAGTCAATACCGATAACTGTCATAATACTTACTCCTTTTCACGCGATTGGAATCTGGCCAGCAAAGCCCCCACAAGGTAGGGAACTAAGGTCAGGGCCATGACCCACCAGATAATGTTGGGCACCTGCCAGAAGGCACCTTGATAGAGTCGCCAAGCCACTAGCAAGGCCGAGACGCTGATCAGGTAGCTGACCTGGTTAAGCAGGTAGCGCCCTGCTGGCTTCTTGGTCGGGTCTAGTTTGGCGTTGACATATAAATAGAAGCTACTTAATAAGAAGATAGAAAAATTAGGCTGGCTCATGCGCAAGAACCAGGCAACCAGGCTGATTAAGACCAGGGCGGCCAAAATCAAATAGAGGATGGGTTGGCCCGCATCATAGACCTGATTTTTGAAGTGAAAGGCCCCCATGCCTAAGCCCCGCTGGGCCAAGAGCAGGACCGCCACTAAGACCATCAGCAGGCCAAAGGTCCAGCCAAAGGCCGGCAACCAGGTCTCTTGCCAGACCGCCAAGAGGCCCAAAACCAGGGTAGCCAGATAGAGGCCGGCCAAGGGCAGACTGGACAGGGCCAGATAGCGATAGCCCCTGCTATCCAAGTAATGAGGGAAGTGTCCCCAGTTGTTGACCGTACTATACTCTAGTTCGAAGCAGTAGCAGACTAAGGCGTTGCTGGCCACCAAGGGCAGCCAGACGGCATAGGCTTGGGGCCAAATCATGATTCCCAACCAGATTAAAATCTGTAAGCCAAAGCAAGCCAGACTACCAATGGTCGTGATGAGACCCGCCAGCAGCATGCAACGGTTGGTTGGATACCAGGACTTGCCCACCAGCTCTTCCCAGCGCTGATTGACCCGCTGGCCAAGGGCTTGGGTCAGGTCAGGGTCGCCCTTGAGGCTGGGGACATAGCCGATGAGGGTGTAAAGTACCCGTTTATTTTCTAATGATTCTAGGGGCAGCTGCTGGAGGGCCAAGAGGAAGTCTTCCTGGGGCACCTGCCAGTCCTTATTGGCTTGGTCGACTAGGAGTTGCTGCCAGGCTGACCAGTCATTGAATTGGGCCTTGACCCCGGCCAGGTTCTGGACCAGTCGATTATGAGCCACCTGCTGGCTGAATTGGCCCGACAGGCCTGACGCCATCCAGGCTTCCAGGTCAAAGTCGGTCCAGTCGGTCCTTGACTGCTCATACGGATCATCCAGGTCATTAAACAAGCTGGCGATGTCCTGGCTAGCCCCCCGCTGACTGAGGGCCCATTGGTAGGCCGCTTCTAGTTGGGCCAGAGCCTGGGCATCCTCCTGCCACTCCTCATAGCGTTGGCGATAGGCTGCCTCTAGGACCGCCTCATCCTCTGTGGGACCCTCTAGGCCCAATATTTCATATGCTAACATTTTGTCGCCCCCTCCGTCGCGCGGTCATATTTTTCTGCTTGATTTTCGTGCTTCTATTGTACTACAGATTGAGGCCAGTTGAAAGTTAGGGCCTTTTCTTGGGCAAGGAGCGCCTGGGTCTGCTATACTAGAGCTAAACATCCATAAGGAGGGATTAGTATGGTATTAGGCAATTTATTCCAAGGCCTTTCCGGCAATATGAGCGAGGTCTCCAAGGACAGCTTGGCCAAGGACTACGGCCACCTCTTAATTGAAAAGGAGGAAATCCAGGCGGGCTATGCCCTCATTCGGGACCTGGTTATCTTCACCAATATCCGCATCCTCTTGGTCGACCGCCAAGGCACCACCGGCAAGAAGGCCCGCTATAAGACCATCTTCCTCATGAACATTATTAATGTCGAGCTAGAAACGGCTGGCGCCATGCTGGATGACAGCGAACTGACCATTGAGTATCTGGATAACATCCGCCTCAAGGCCCACACCGAAAGCCGTCAGACCCTGACCCTAGAATTCCCCAAACGCTATGACATGGGTCCCCTCTATACCATGTTAATGAAACTGGCCTATGAGAACCGGCTAAGGGCTAATGGGTAGAGATTAGACATATAGTAGCTAATTAACTATTATTTAGCAAGTCAGAGATAAAAACTGGAAATAGGTCATCATTATAAGGGACTTATTTTCGGTTTTTGCATTAAAACCGAAAATAACCCACCTAATATAAGTAGGTGGATTATTTTATATAGCTTTATTCTTTAACTAGAACTGAGTTTGGAAACTTCAGAATAGTCTACTCTACTCAAATACTATATATAGTATGCAAAATCTCCAGCAACTTCTCATTCCGTGTTACTGGTCTTGAGTTACTTAAGTATTAGGAGTATAATTTGCTTGTAAGAATTACTGCTTAACCTATAAATTTATGCGTCTTTACGTATGAGGGCAATGGATAAGGAAGTAGCAACACATGATTAACTAGCCGTATAGATTTAGATGGTTGTCAGTAAGCTAAAAAAGTTAGCAAAAGCTTTGACATTTTTGGCAAAAAGTACTATACTATGGTTAATCTTAATGAAGGGCAGAGGTTCTGCCAACCGAAAGACCGTAGGTATTAGTATCTACGGTCTTTTGCGTTTAGGGGGATATTATAATGACCAAGCCGTTTAGATCCGTCACAGATCAAGTCGTAATCTTAGAAGCTAGGGGGCTTTCTTTCAAAGATAAGGCACAAGCAATGAAGATACTAGAGCGATACGGCTACTACGAAATTATTAATGGGTACAAAGATCCTTTCTTAGAGTCAAGTAATCCAGAGAAATATATATACGAGGCATGTTTTGAAGATATCTATGCTTTGTATTCTTTCGATGCTGCACTTAGAGACTATACCTTAGTCACTATGTTAAACATTGAGAGGAATCTGAGAGCTATCGTTAGCTACACCATTGCTGAAACATTCGGCCATTTAGAAAGCGACTATTTAAAACGCTCAAACTACAAAGACGGCAAGAAATACAAAGATGGCTATAAACTTGATCAGCTATTACTAAAATTCAAAAAAATCATCCATGATGATACTCAGCCATTTAAGCACTACAAACAGGCACATGGCAATTGTCCGCCTTGGATTCTAGTCAAAGGCATGACCTTTGGCAATCTCATTAATTTTATCAAACTTCAAAAATCAGAGATTAAGAGTCGAATTATAGCTAGATGCTACGGAGCGGAAGAAAGCTCCATCACGGAGGAGCTTAAAACTTTCTTCATGGAATCAATGTATTTGTTCCTTGCCTACCGTAACCGTTGTGCTCACAGCGGTCGAATCTATAACTATAAATCGTCGAAAGCAAAAGTCTCCTTCTGCGCCCCTATCCACGCCAAGCGAAAGATTAACGAAGCAAAATATCGACAAGGCTTCGGTAAAAATGACTGGAATGCACTCCAGTTAGCCCTTAGCTTGTTTGATGATAAAACTCCAGCGAAGCTCTTCGACCAAAATCTGAAGGACTTACTACTAAAATATTCTCATATTTTCCCTGATAGCAATGATTTCCTAACTCAAGAAATGAAATTACTACCCGAGCAAATCCAAGCTATTTTAAAGGATTGACAGTAACATGAAAAGCCACCCTTGAATACAATGTTCAAGGGTGGCTTTTGAGCTCGGGGCAATAGACAGTGCCCCTGACATCCCAGGAGGGATTCGAACCCCCGACCGTTCGCTTAGAAGGCGAATGCTCTATCCAGCTGAGCTACTGAGACATGATGTATTCGCAAGTCGAATACCTATCTATTTTACGGCATGGGACGGCCTTTGTCAAGGTCTGTCAGGCCTGGGCTGGCAGATGAGCTAGCCTGGTCCTAAGCCGAGACATCGCAAGCGCCCCTTCTCGGTCGGCTCTTTTACTTAACTTGAGTCCTGGCCTCCCCTTCTCAGCTAGCTCCCAAGTCCAAAGCCCAGCCCATACAAAAAGAGACCAGGACCACCGTCCTAGTCTCCTAATTCTTAGCTTATTATGCTTGGCCAGTTGCTTTGGCAACGGCTTCAGCTACCAAGGCTTCTACTTCATCAACAGTGGTGCACTCGTTGATGGCTTTGTCAGCCAAGGCTTTCATTTCTTGAGAGTCCAACTTGGTTAAGAGGGAGCGCGTCTTCAAGATAGAAGTCGCTGACATAGAGAACTCGTCTAAGCCCATCCCTAAGAGGAGTGGCACAGCCGTTTGGTCCCCAGCCATTTCCCCACACATACCAGTCCATTTGCCTTCAGCATGCGATGCGTCGATGACGTGCTTGATCAAGGTCAAGATAGATGGGTTGTAAGGTTGGTAGAGGTAAGAGACTTGCTCGTTCATCCGGTCCGCCGCCATAGTGTATTGGATCAAGTCGTTGGTACCGATAGAGAAGAAGTCTACTTCCTTAGCAAATTGATGAGCCAAGACAGCCGCAGCTGGAATCTCAATCATGATCCCGACTTGGATGCCGTCAGCTACTGCCACGCCTTCAGCGACTAATTCAGCCTTGACTTCTTCGTAGAAGGACTTAGCTGAACGGAATTCGCTCAAGGTCGCGATCATTGGGAACATAATCCGTAAGTTACCATGAACAGACGCGCGTAAGAGAGCCCGCAATTGGGTCTTGAACATGTCGCGTTGGTCCAAGGAAATCCGGATAGCCCGGTAACCCAAGAATGGGTTCATTTCGTGTGGTAATTCCAAGTATGGTAACTCTTTGTCACCACCGATATCCATGGTACGTACCACCACTGGCTTGCCAGCCATTGATTCCAATACGGCCTTGTAAGCTTCGTATTGTTCATCTTCAGTTGGGAAATCAGCAGAGTCCATGTAAAGGAACTCAGTCCGGTAGAGACCGACTGCTTCCCCACCGTTAGCCAAGACACCGGCTACGTCTTTTGGCGTCCCGATATTGGCAGCCAATTCCACGTGTTTGCCGTCTTTGGTTACGGATGGTGCAGAGACCAGTTTTGCCCATTCTGCTTTTTGGTCAGCGAAGGCTTGGGCTTTTTGGCGGTATTCCGCTACTTCCGCTTCGCTAGGGTTAACAAGTACTTTACCTTCTAAGGCGTCGACGATCAGTAAGTCGCCATCCTTAACCACATGGGTTACTTCCTTGGTCCCGACAATGGCAGGAATTTCCAAAGAGCGCGCCATAATGGCTGAGTGAGACGTGCGTCCGCCAATATTTGTTACAAAGGCCCGAACGTATTTCTTGTTCAATTGCGCCGTGTCACTTGGAGTCAAGTCATGGGCAATGACAATGGCTTCTTCAGAGATAGTAGCTGGACTTGGTAACTTAACGCCTAAGAGAGCGGCAAGTACGCGTTCAGATACGTCTTTGATGTCGGCTGCACGCTCTTGCATGTATGGGTTGTCTTCCATTGATTTGAACAATTGGATGAACATGCCACTTACATCACGCAAGGCTGCTTCCGCATTTACCTTTTCGTTACGGATAGTGTTTTTGATTTGGTCAGTTAATTCTGGGTCGCCTAATACCAACAAGTGAGCTTCAAAGACCTGTGCCTCGTGGGCGCCTAAAGCGTCTAATGCCAAGTCACGAATGGCAGTGATCTCTTCTTTGGCTTGAGCCAAGGCAGCATCCAAACGCGCAACTTCGGCGTCAGTGTCTGCTACGGCTACTCGCTCAAAGCTCAAATCTGGCTCCGTTAATAAATAAGCAGGAGCGATGGCAATCCCATCACTCGCTGCAATACCCGCTAAGTAAGTCATTACTCAGCCAAGCCTTCTTTTTTCATAGTTTCAGTTACTGCTTCAAGCGCTTCTTTTTCGTCAGCACCTTCTGCCGTAATGGTTACGTCAGCGCCTTGGCCTACGCCTAATGACATAACACCCATGATGGATTTCAAGTTAACAGATTTACCTTTGTATTCTAAGTTTAAATCAGCAGAGAATTTGCTTGCAGTTTGTACCAACAAAGTCGCTGGACGTGCGTGAATCCCTGTTTCAGCTACAACGTGAAATTCTTTCTTTTCCATATCAAAAAAACTCCTTTGAAAAAATAGTTTAGAAGATGAGGATGTAATGGCGATTACATCTCTTCACGTACTAGGATAACATTTTTTTCCCGATAGAACAACCGTCTAGCATGAAAAAATGGCCCAAAGGCGAAATTTTTTTAAACGCTTTCCTAATTTAGCCCCATCCTAGTCGCTTTTTATCATGAAAATGTCTCTTTGCGGTTTTTTTCTAGAAATTCCCCTATATTTTTGGTTTGAAAAGGCTTATAATAGACTTAAAGGAGGGTCTCGTATGAAAATGATTGACGTCACCAATAGTCATTATGACTTGGTCACTAAACAGCTAGAATGTTCGGACGCATCCATTGTTAAGGTCTACACCCTAGGTCCTACAACCGTCTTCTATTCAGCTGCCCCAACCCACAAGAATATCATCGTCATCAATAAGAACCGCCCTGTGCGCGCCAAGGAAATTGATTTTGCCATTGCCAAGCTCTTCCAGCAAAACAACCGCGACAATGTCGAAATCCTAGAGGCCCACAACTTTGTCGAGTTAGAACTCCGCCTATAAGCAGGCGGTTTTTTTCTTATATAAAATAAAAAAATAAGAGACTGAAAGGCCAACTTTCAGTCTCTTTTGCTTCTATTATTTTTCTTTGAGCAGCTGACGAATGTCTTCTAGACAAGTCCGGCGCAAGAGGCGGCCGTTCTCGAAGACTGGTAGCAAGAGGTTGTCGCAGCCTGCCAAACTTTCGCGGGTATGGCCGTCTTCGTAGGTCAGCTGACCTTGGTCATTGCGGTAAACCCGCACCCGGCCTTTTTGCGACTTCTTGGTGCCACCCTTGTCAGTCTTAGGCGCCTTGAAGATGGCCTTTTCCTGACCGTCGATGACCACTGAGGTCGCCTTGAGGGCGAAGCCGAAGGAGTCCCGGGTCATGGATTGATAGGACCGGCTGCCAATGCCGAAGACCACGTTGGAGCTAGCAAAGCCCTTGGCTGCCAAGCGCTCTAAGATCAGTTGAGCCCGTTCCAGGGTAATGGAGTCGCCATAGATGGCCCCGATATGCGGATCTAGGATCTTGTAGCCCAAGTCATTGACCTGGCCGCCAAAGGTATCCCAGAGGCACTCAATTAGCCCCTTTTCTTCTGGCGTTTGGCCCTTGCCAAATTCTTGGACCGTCCCGCAGAGAATGTCTTCCGGCACGCCAGAGTCAGGTCGGATGACTAGGCGGCCGTCTCGTTCCAGAATGACTGACTTAAGGGCTGGCAGGTATTCCCCTACCACGCGCCAGAAGTCCCAACTGTCGCTAACCACGCTGACAAAGCCCTTAGGATAGACATCCGTCAACAGGTGGCGGAAGAGTTCTTGCTCGCTGTCCTCGCCATAGGCACACATGACGCTGTGCTCAGTGGCCGGAATACTCATAATAATCGGCGCCTTTTCACAGTCAGCCTCATAGTATTCTTCATGGAAGCAACCGGCTGGGATGGTATCGGAACCCAAGAAGCTGAGCAAATGGGCTGCGCCAGATACGGTCGAGGTCATTTCTGAACTCATGCCCCGCATCCCGAAGTCATGGGCTTGGAAGTCCACGCCTTCGACCCCACCTGTGGTTTGCAGGCTGAAGCTTTCCAAAATCCGGCGGTAGCCATCCGCCACAGTGGCGCTAGTCATCGGCAACCAGAGGGTGTTGAGCATGGTGGTTTCTAAGTAGCTAGACAACCAGAAGAAGTCCGGATGGGTATTCTCGATGGTCAAAACTGGCACCTTGATAGGCGCCCGGGTCCCTTCAGCTAGGGCAGAAATTTTAATAGGCAGAAAGCCTAGATCGTGCAGGGCCTCCAAATGAGCCACTGGCACTGGGTCCAAGCCTAGGGAGTGCTTAACGAAGCGTTGGTAGTCGGCGATGACTTGACGCTTAGGCTTTTGGAAGAAGCCCTCATTGAAGCGTCGGATCAAGTATTCCTTGATATAGTATTGGATCCCGAAGACCACCACATGTTGGCTAAATTGGGCCCGTTCATTGGAACGTGGGGTCAAGACTGAGTAGACATTTTCGGTCTTGGCTGGGTATTGTTCCCGGTGGGAGAGTTTATAGAAATCTGCTAAGAGGGTAACTGGCGTATTCATGGGCCTGGCTTCTTTCTATGAGCAAGTGATTAGAGTAATTTTTTCAATTCAATGTCTGGGTACTTGTCCTTGAACCAATTTTCAGCAAAGGCGTTCTCGAACAAGAAGACCGGCTGACCGAAGCGGTCCTTAGCCAAGAGGTTACGGCTGGAAGACATGTTAGGGTTGAGGTCCTTCTCGTCAATCCAACGGGCAATCTTGTTGCCAATTGGGGTCATGTCCACTTCCGCATTGTACTCATGCAGGAGGCGGTACTGGAAGACTTCAAATTGCAGCTGACCGACTGCCCCGATAATGTATTCTTCGGTGTGGTAGGTCTTGTAGAGCTGGATGGCCCCTTCTTGGACTAGCTGCTCAATCCCCTTGTGGAAGGACTTCTGCTTCATGACGTTCTTAGGCGTCACCTTCATGAAGAGTTCCGGCGTAAACTGTGGCAGTGGCTTGAATTGCAGACCGGCATTGCCCGTGTAGAGGGTGTCGCCAATCTGCAGGTTGCCTGTATCATAGAGACCAATAATGTCCCCGGCCACGGCTTCTTGCACTTCTTCCCGGGTATCGGCCATGAATTGCGTGGTGTGAGCCATGCGGATGGTCCGCTTGGTCCGGTTGAGAGTCACGTTCATGCCCTGCTCGAATTTGCCTGAACAGATACGGACAAAGGCGATCCGGTCGCGGTGGGCTGGGTTCATGTTGGCTTGAATCTTGAAGATAAAGCCAGTAAAGCGTTCATCGGTTGGCTGGACCACTACCCCTTCCTCTGCCTCCACTGCGGCTGGCGCTGGCGCCAAATCCACAAAGGCATCGAAGAAGGTTTGAACCCCGAAACCGGTTAAGGCTGACCCGAAGAAGACAGGTGTCAACTTGCCCCGGTTAATGAGCTCACGGTCGAAGGCATTGCCCGCTTCTAACAAGAGCTGGGCATCTTCCATGGCTTGAGAGTAGATAGAGGATTGCTTGAAGGCATGGTCGCCTTGGGCTTCCCCATCTTCATCTAGGGGAATATAGCTGTCCTCTTCCCCGTCCAGACCGCGTAGTTCTACCCGGTTATTGTAGAGGTCGTAGAGACCCAGCAAGTTTTTCCCCATACCCATTGGCCAGTTCATGGGATAGGCATCAATGCCTAGGACCTCTTCCAGTTCGGCCACTAATTCTAGGGGCTCGCGACCGTCCCGGTCCAACTTGTTCATGAAGGTGAAGATGGGAATCCCACGCATGGAGCAGACTTCGAAGAGTTTCTTGGTCTGAGGCTCAATCCCCTTCCCTGAGTCCACCACCATGACCGCGGCATCCACCGCCATCAGGGTCCGGTAGGTATCTTCCGAGAAGTCCTCGTGCCCTGGGGTATCCAAAATATTGACTTGATAGCCATCATAGTCCACCTGCATAACCGAAGAAGTAACGGAGATCCCCCGTTGTTTCTCGATTTCCATCCAGTCGGACTTGGCAAATTTCTTAGACTGCTTCCCCTTGGCCTTGACCGTCCCGGCTTCCCGGATGGCCCCCGAGAAGAGCAGGAGTTGCTCAGTAATGGTCGTCTTCCCCGCGTCCGGGTGAGAAATAATGGCAAAGGTCCGGCGCTTGGCTACTTGACTTGTTAAACTCATATTAGGCTCCTTCTTAGTAAGCAAAAGCCCGTGGTTGGTTGACACGGGACTTGAGGCTTATGATCGTTTCTTCTTGTTGTGTTTGGGTTTAAAAGGGACGAGCTTGCGGTCAGCCTCGCTGACTGGGCTGGAGGACTCTTCCCCTACGGGCGCTTCTTCATAGACTTGATCAGACCCGACAACTTTCTTGACTGCTTGGAACTGAGAGGAGGCGTCGTCCTCCTGGTCTTGCTTATCTTTGGCAGATGTTGATGACGCGTTCGATTGGGGCGCCTCTTGATTAGGCTCGACCGTCATCACTTCCTGGATTAATTTCTTCAATTCCTGCTTCTCTTCTTCAGTCAGGCTGCCGTCTTGTAAGAGGTGGCTTAAATCTTCCCGACCCTTAAGGCTAAAGCCGTCGTCGGCCACGTATTCCTGAAGCTGGATGTTGAAGCGATTGACTTCCTTCTCTGGATAGAGGGCATCAAAGTCAGTGTCTTTGAGGATGGCTTCATACTGTGACAAAATAGTCATCATTTGGGCCTTCATCTCATTGAGCTGGTCCTTAAGCTGGGCCCCGCCTTCCACCAAATCATGGCTGTAGGCGGCGAACTCTTCCTTGTATTGGACCACTTGTTGGTTGGTCTGATCGACTAGGCGTTGGGCCTCTTCCGTCGATTCTTGGACAATCTGGTTACCTGTGCGGCGGGCATCCACAATCCCGTCCTTAAGGGCTTGTTCCATGTCCTGGTATTTGACCATGTCTGCTTGCAGCTTGGTCACTTGTGCTTGGATGTCAGCGACTTGCTTTTCCAGCTCACTAATGCGCTGATCCTTGGATTCAATGACGCGTTCTACCTGACTACGATTGTAGCCGAAGAAGCTTAATCCAATATGGGTTACTTGACTCATATGGGTCACCTTTCTACTCATTCTAACTGTCCCTATTAGTTTATCAAAAAAACGGCGCCTTGGCATCCCTTTTTTGATAATTTTTCACTTATTTTGCCCCTAAATGAAAGGCCTGGGCGATATTAACCGGCGTCTGGCTGTTAAGCAAGACCAGCAACTTGATGCGAGCCTTGACCCCGCTCAAGCCCTGAGTGAAGATGACCCCGGCTTGGCGCAGCTGCTTGCCGCCCCCTTCATAGTCATAAACATCTTCCGTAATGCCGTTGAAGGCCCGCGACACCATGACTACTGGCAGGCCAGCCGCCAGCACCTTCTTAAGGCCAGCTAAGCTAGCAGGTGGCAGGTTACCTGCCCCTAAGCCTTCTATGACCAGACCATCATAGGCGCCTGAGTCCACAATGTGATCAAACAAATCAGCCGTCATGCCCGAGTAAGCCTTGAGCAGGGCTACTTGCTTGGTCAGCGCCTGGAGTTCATAGTGCTCGGTATGGATCAACTTCTGGAAGTAGAGGACCTGGTTCTTAGACACAATCCCATTGGGGCCAAAGGTTGGCGTCTGGAAGGTGGCCACATTGGTAGTGTGGGTCTTAGTCACATAGGTAGCCGTGTGGATTTCCTCGTTCATGACCACCATGACCCCCTTGCCCCGCGACTGGTCGGCAACGGCGGTGACAATAGCCGACCGCAAATTGGCTAGGCCATCCGAGCCCATTTCATTGCTGGAACGCATGGCCCCGGTAATGATGACCGGAATGTCTAGATTCAGGGTCAACTCCAGGAAATAGGCCGTCTCTTCCAGAGTGTCGGTCCCGTGGGTGATGACCACCCCATCGAAATCGGCCTGATGGGCCTCAATCCAGTTCTTGAGCTCCAACATATGTTGGGGCGTCACATGGGGTGACGGCAGGTGGAAGAAGTCAATGATGGTTAGGTCAGCCAAGGAACGGAAGAGATTGCCTTCCTGGCTGAGCGGATTGGTGGAAGATGGCGAGACCTTACCCGTGGTCTGGTCCTCACTCATGGAGATGGTTCCCCCTGTGTTTAATATGGCAATCCGTTTCATCCCTTGCCTCCCTCCTTTGGTCCTAATCGGCTATACAATACTTGCACCCCTTATTGTAACATGAATGCCCCCCAGTGTCTGTAACAAATTCCCTACAAAATAGCCGACTCAAGGCTAAAAAAAGAGGCCCTGGGGCCTCTTTTAGGTGTGCTTAAATTGGCTTAACTAGGAAAAGAGTGAGCCCGAGTCAGCCACACTCATCAGCTGAAACTAGCCAAACGAGTTAGACAAGACCAGTCAGGCAAGTGAATCTAAGCCAACCGAGCTAATTAGCCTAAGTCAATCTAGCAAGTGAGTCCATGCCAAGCGAGCTAGTTAGCCTGAGTTAATCCAGCTAGTTACCCGAAGCTAACTGTAGCAGATAGTCCAAGTAGTTGCCCTCATGGGACTGGAGCTTTTGTCTGATGCTGGCCACTTGATCCGGCTGGTCCGTAATGATGGCATCGACCGGTTTTTGCAGGTATTTGCGGATTTTTTCGTTGTCATTAATGGTCCAGACATAGACGGCCTTGCCCTGGTCGTGGGCTTGTTCAGCCAAGTAGTCCTGATAGGAGAAGTCTTCGATGACGAAGAAGTCTACCTGATTGTCGCCAAAGCCCCCTAGCTGGATGGGAATGACATAGCCGGTCTCGATTTCTGGCGCTAGCCGCTCAATTTCTTCCATGACCTTGAGGTCTAAGGACATGGTCTTATACTGGGTCTCTACACCCAGCTGGCGCATCTTATCGATAAAGATTTGAGCGTAATTGTCAGGCTCGCCCCCGTGAGGCTTGAGCTCGACCAGGAGCTTGACGCCCAGTTCTTTGGCTCGTTTGACATAGGCGTCAAAGGAAGGAATGGTGGCCTCCAGGCCGTCCTGGCGCACGGTCAAGCCCTCCACTTCCGTCAGGGTCATGTCCTGAACCCGGCGGTCAATGCCAGCCAGGCGCTTGAGGTTGTAGTCGTGCATGACCACGAATTGCTGATCCTTGGTCAGCAGAATATCCATCTCTACTTGGTCCACCCCTTGGGCAGCCGCCGCTTCCAGGGCTGGGATAGTATTCTCCACTCCCTCGGCCACATAGCCCCGATGGGCCACAACCTGCTGTTTAGTGTTAAGCCCACTGCTAAAGACTTCAAAGGCCGCCGAGCCATAGGCCATGGCACCCAGCAAGGCGAGCAAGAGGTAGAAGCGCCAACCACGTTTGCCCTTGGCCTGGGCTAGCAAGTAAGGCTGACTGTCCAAAGGCCGCCCCAGGAAAATCAAGAGAATGGACATGACGCCCACCTTGGTGAAGAGGCCAAAGGCGAAGTTGACGCCCCGATAGAGGGTCAGGACGCCGGCCTGGAACCAGAGATTATCGCCCTTTGTATTGATTAGGAAGGCTAGGCTGGCACCTAGAATAATAAATAGAAAGCCAAAGATAGCCAGGATTACTTCAAAGCCCAGCAAGGCGCCCACTAGCTTGCGCTTGCCCTGGCGCGTGGCCTGCCAACTCATTTTAAGCGATTGGGAGAAGGCCTGGTCGCCAATGACCATGAGGGGAACCGTGTAAATCAGACGCAGGTTGAGATAGGATAGGACTAGAAAAACCAGCCCCACCATAACCGTCCCCATGGGGGTCTTCATCAATTCACCCGTAATGAATTCCGGCACATAAATACCCTCCGTCAGACTGGACTCGAGGACCAAGCCACTGACTGGCAAGGTAATGAGCAAATAACCAAAAAAACTAACAAAGTCCAACCCGTTCAAGGATTTAAGCCGGCCCAGGGAATGGGTCAGCAAGCCTCGATAGGACAAGCGCTTGCCCTGGCGACAGGCATCAATCACATAGGCCATGGCCGACAGTTCCAGGTAGAAGAGCAAGGCGAAGACCGCCCCCAGCACCAGCAGAATACCAATACTAAGCGGGTTAGCCAGCAGATGACTAATATTGTTTTTGTCCAGGTTGGTCTGGTCGGCCGCAATCAGAGCCAGCCGGAAGAGATAGACCAGCAGCCCGGCCCCTAGCCCACTGACTAGGAATTGCAGGGCCGTCCCCATGGACAGCAGGACCAAGGCATGGCGCCTAATCAAACTTAGGGTCTGGCGGATGGGTTGGGCTTTGTGGTGTGTATGGGTAGGTGACATAGAACTTCCTCATTATCTTAATCTAAACTTATCCAGTCCCGAGAACTGGGTCTCGTTTAGCCTAACATAAAAGTGATAAAAATCATAGGGCCATTCGCCAAAAATAAGCACAAAAAAAGGAGCCGGAAGACGACTCCCAACTCCTTCAATTGATATTTTTAGCCCAAGTAAGCCTTCATGGTCCACAAGTGCTTGTCGTAGACAGCTTTCATGCCAATCAAGAGGTCTTGGCTGACTTCGTCGATGTCAGAGTGGATAGCTTCTTCCAATTGAGTGCGGAAGAGCTCGAAGTCGGCAACTGTTTCTTCGACCATTTGGCGCGCTGATTTTTCAGTCGTGTATGGCGCTTCCTTGATGGTTGCTAAGGCTAAGAATTCGCCTAAAGTTGAGACTGGCTTGCCGCCAATCATGAGGATGCGTTCTGCAACTTCGTCAAATTGTTCGTGAACTTCGTTATATTGCGTTTCGAAAAGTTCGTGCAATTTGTAGAAGTCTTGGCCCTTTACATAGAAGTGGTGTTGATGCAATTTTGCATACAAAACACCTAAGTTGGCTGTGATTTCGTTAAGACGTTGAACGGTTGACATAATCAAACACTCCTTTACTTTTTTGATAGGATGACCCTATCTATCTACCATTATAGACCTCTCAGATAGCAAAGCAAGGAATATGCACTTTTTATTAAGAATCATGTAAACCTAGGTCTTGTTATTAGAAGAGTAGACTGAGCAAGGCCAAGAAAGGCAGCCCGCCCTGTTTGACCAGAATGGCCTTGTCGCTAGTGACTGCCCCATAGGCCGCCACCACCAGAATGTTGATCAGCAAGACTATGGCCAACTCCTTAGGCGCCGAGGCAAAGTAAGCTGCGTAGAGCAAGGCCGCGCCAATAAAGCCATTGTAGACCCCTTGATTTTTCATGAGGGTATTGAACTTAGGCTCTGCCAGCTGCTCCCGACTAATAGAGAAAACCCGGCTGGTAGCTTGCGAAGTCGTCGCCACCGTCTCCAAATACATAATATAGAAGAAAAGCAAGGCTGATAAAGTTATGAGAATCTTTGAAATAATAGACATGGTAGAACTCCTTTAAGTTGGTTGGTTAGTAACCTTGTCAGTATAAAAAGGGATCCCCTAACTTGTCAAGCCTTGGGCTTGGCGCCGGAGCTTGTGCCCTGCTAGTGGGCCACTGGCTCTGCCTCTTTCCCAGGTTTCGGCCCTTTTCCGAACTTTCCGTCCTAGCTAGTGGTCCACTCTTTAAAGTGGACCACTGGCTCTGCCTCTGCCCCAAGTTTCCAGCCCTTTCCCGGCCTTTCCGCCCTAGCTAGTGGTCCACTCTCCAAAGTGGTCCACTGGCTCTGCCTCTGCCCCCGGTTTCCGGCCCTTTCTCAGCCTCTCCACCCCAGCCAGTGGTCCACTCTTCAAAGTGGTCCACTGGCTCTGCCTCTTTCCCAAGTTTCCAGCCCTTTCCCGGCCTTCCCACCCCAGCTAGTGGTCCACTCTCCAGAGTGGACCACTGGCTCCCAACAACAGGCTTCCTTCCCCAAAAGCCAAAAGAAAAAGACCAGCCCCATAGAGCTAGTCTTCCTCCTTAACCCAACTACTTAGCAGTCAGGACATATTTAGTTTGCGCCAAGGCTGCTTGTAAGCTGGCTTGATCTACCTGACCGGTGACGGTCACGCTTTTGCTGGCCAGATCAGTGGTTACGGCTTGGACGCCGGCTACCTGGCTAAGCAGGCTCTCAATAGTCTTGGCACAGCCACCACATTTCATGGCTTCTACAAGATAAGTTCTCTCCATCATAAGCTCCCCTTTTACTCTTAAGCCTTAAAACGACGCAGTCGCAAGGCATTAAGGATGACGGAAACGGAGCTGAAGCTCATGGCCGCGCCCGCCAACATAGGGCTGAGGAGCGGACCGCCAAAGAGGTGCAAGAGCCCCATAGCAACCGGGATGCCTAGCACATTGTAGGCAAAGGCCCAGAATAGGTTCTCCTTAATATTGCGGATGGTGGCCTGACTAAGCTTGATGGCGGTTGCCACGCTAGTCAGGTCGGAGCCCATGAGGACCATGTCGGTCGACTCGATGGCTACGTCTGTCCCCCGGCCAATGGCCAAGCCCACATCTGCCTGGGCCAGAGCAGGCGCATCAT
>NZ_CALLVK010000015.1:0-83558 GCF_938010525.1 uncultured Abiotrophia sp.
GGTGCTCGGTCTGATAAAAAATATCCGGAAGTATAAGTATATTAACAATAAGTATATCGAAGCCCATTCAAATCTAAAGAAATATAAAATAATTTTGCCAAAATCTAATGGGAGTGGAGCAATTGGAGATGCAGGTCCTACTCCTCTAATTGGAGAACCCCTAATTGGAGAACCATTAACTGGATATACCCAATCATTTATTTCTTTTGGAGCATTTGAGAAGTCTATAGATGCTAGCAATTGTCTCAAATACATTAAAACAAAATTTGTAAGAGCTTTGTTAGGAACTTTGAAAATTACTCAAGACAATAATAAAGATACTTGGAAAAATGTTCCGACCCAAAACTTTACAGCTAATTCCGATATTGATTGGTCACAATCTATTGCTGATATAGATCAACAGCTCTATAAAAAGTATGGGTTGAGCGAGTCAGAGATTGCCTTCATTGAAGAAAAAGTCCAAGCGATGGAATAAACTTTATATACACTCAGAGAGCCCGCCAATTGGTGGGCTCTATCCATGACAAAAAGCGAACTAAAGTTCGCGTCAACTCTTCCATAATCCTCCTAATAGGCGTATAATAGAGATTGTAGAGAAGTGAAGACGGTGGTGACTCCCACTCAGGAGGAGGTGGTGCCCTATGTGCATCCATCAAAATCTAGAGGGAAGGAGGACACTGAATTTGTCAGCTGAAGCTGTGGTAAGGCTTATCTTGGAATTTGGTACTTTTGTCATTGCCTTGATTGGGCTCTGCCACAAACTCTTCAATAAACACGACAAAAAATAGCCGTCCCCACTTTGACTCGCGGGACGGCTATTTCTAGTCAAAACCGCATCACCGTCTTATACGGCTCTGCATGGGAGTCGAGGGCTAACTCGACTCCTTCTATGTTTATTATACTGTACAGGTTTGGAAGAAGTCAAATCTCTTTCTCGTTTCCACGTCAAAAGGGTAAAACTACAATAAATCCTAAGAGGAGGAGAGGTCCGAGATAAGGTTATTAATGTATAGATCGACTGCTGAATATCGAAATTAGTTGGAGGTCTAGAGAGGGGGATAAGAGTTACAAGGTAAATTATGGGTAGAAGTAGCGAACGGTCAAATCAAATATATAGGTCAGATGAAAAAGTTCAAAGTTAAGAGAGGAGATATTGCATGAGTTATTTATACTATGAAATACGTAAGTTGTTCAAATGGGAAATGTTAGGGGCAGGAGTATTTTCTGCGATTTTTAAAATTGTTTCTCTAGCACTTGTATATTATTGTTTTTTTGATTTGAATAACCCCAAGGGTTTTGGATTTTTGCTAGTGCTCCTCATTGCATATACCATGTATTTCGGTGCAGATAATTTTTTTCTTGATAAGAGGAAGCGTGTAGTAACTGAATTGATGGAAAAAGAGCTAATTAATGAGCCTAATATAAGCAATCTCATTGATGAGATTGATAGTTCATTAGCTAAAACAACAAAATTTGCGCAATGGGTGTGTGGTTTCGTTGCGTCTATCACTCTTTTAATAGGAACAGGTATTGGTAGTGCAATCACCTTGTATACGGAAAAGAGATATAAATTATTGAGCTCTACTTCAGAAAAAATGAGAGCATTAGATGATTTCCAGAGACTTTTTGACACATTACTTGGGGAAACTGGACTTCAGCAAGTAGTCGCTATAATTTTACTTCTTATTTTACCTGTTACTATTAGCTATATTCTAATTCAGGGCTTCAGTTTTAGGAGAAGACAAATAAGACTCTATCTTTTAGACTGCAAATATGAATTAGATAGAAAAAATACCTATAAGCAATGTGGGCAAAATGAATGCGTTGAGGATGCTTCAAATAATGTCAGATCCATAGAGAAAATATAGTAGTGCTAGTCGTCTATATGAATCAGTATATTAGAGCTCGAGGTAGATAGTACCTCGAGCTCTTTCTATTATTGCATTCTCTCGGGGGGAGGAGTCCAAGTCTATTAGACTTTCTTATCCAACACTTTTTTCCACAAAAAAAGAAAAAGATAATCTTTTCCCTAAGAAAGCGCTGTTATATAATGAAGATAGATGATAGGACAGTTAATAAGAAGGGGGAGAATATATGAGGCGTAAGGAATTATTGAAGAAATTGAAGCAGGAAAGCTTCATTAAATTAGATGACTTAGCACAGACCTTTGATGTATCGACTCGGACCATTCGTGATGACGTGAAAGCACTAAACGATGAGTCGACTTCTTTCAGAATCGAACTGTCCCGTAAACGCGGCTATTATTTAGTTATTAGTGACGCTAATCAGTTTGAGGATTTCTTATCAGATTGGACAGAGGATGGCTACGAGACCAAGAACAAGCGAATGGAGACGCTCTTAGTTCATCTTCTATTACATTCCCAATATATCACTTACCGTCAACTAGCTGATTTATGCGGGATTAGTATTGCCCAGGTTAAGTTAGACTGTGGAGCTTTATCCAAGTTGCTTGAAGGCAGTGAAATTAAATTAGAAACGAAAGCTCATCACGGGATTCGGCTGCAAGGCAATCTTTACGATAAGATTAAACTGATTGACGCTTACTATATCAAAGGACAGCATTTAATATTGGATTACATTAGCCATTTGGTGACTAATCCAGACGATATCAGCCAAGGGGTGAGACTCATTTGTCAGGAGTATCGCCTAAGACCTGATGGTGATTCTGCGCGGATTTTACGGAGATGGCTAGAATTATTAATCTGCTACCATATATTGAATGTAGAGACTCAGTATCAGAGTCTTAATCTGTCCGATATGGAGCCTCTAAAAAAGATTCTTAACCAGTATGAGATAACGAGGGCTTGTCTTCCACATGCTCAAGTCATTTATCAGTTACTCTTAGAACACCAATCGATTAACTTAGTAACCCAGACTGCGTTGCGTAAATTTCTCTATCAAGTTTATACAGAGATTGATCAACAGTTCGATACACGATTTGTTGAAGATGTTGATTTCATGCGGATGATTCAGCTCCACGTTGCCGTGATGATGGAGAGTAATCATCTATCGGATAGTAGTAAGAGTAGTCTAATTGATTCGCTCTGCCGGGAGTTTCCGGCAATTATGAACTGTGCGCTACATCTAGTTAAGCGTCTCGAGCAAGAGTATCATATGACCATTACGGAAGAGGAAATCGTCTACCTCACTTCCCATATGGCGGTTTCTTATGAGCGTCAGAGCGATCGTAAGATACGGAGCTACTACCATATCGCCTTAGTTTCAAGTTCCGGTGGGGGATTGGCACAACTCATGGAGATGCGATTCTCTAAGATATTCCCATCTGCTAGAATCAAACTTTTTTCACTAGACCAGAAGACAGAGCTCTTAGCCTTTCGACCGAATCTAGTCTTTTCCATTAAACTTCTAGATTATCCGGTTGATTGTCCTGTAGTTCTAGTTAAGGAAGTTTTGGAGGAGCTAGATTATTTTAGTATCCAGAACAATTTGGAGTACTTAACTGAGATGGGGACACTCTTAGACGCCAATAAGGGTTTGTTGGAAATGATATCTCCCGATCTCTTCTCTATAGGTGACTATAATCAGTATCTAGATTTATTAGAAGACGTCGCGACTAAACTAGAGTCGTATACGCATAGTGAGAACTATGTCACCTCTATCTTGGAGCGGGAGTCTTATGTCTCAACCGTGTATGACAATGGCTTAGCCATTCCCCATCCCATGGAAATGAAACATTCAGAAAATTTAATTAGTGTTACCTTACTTCCTAAGGGGATCATCCACCAGGGGAAGACGGTCAAATTAGTCTTTATGTTAGCTCTTAAACCCAACCAAGTTGAAGTTCATCAGCATATCTCTAAGAAGCTATATGGGCTAATGCAACAAGCTTCAGTGGTTCAGGAATTAGCTAATTGTCAAAATTATCAAGAATTCATCAACTTATTAAGAATCTGCTTATAGGAGGCGAGGAAGATGGATTATGAATTGCTAGGGGCACTCTGCAATGCGGATGCTCTGGCTGCAGATGAGGAGGAAGTCCGACATGTGATTCGCTCGGAGCTTAGCCAGTTAGGTTGGGTAGAGCGAACGGACGGCTTAGGTAGCTTAATCTACAGCAAAGAGAGTCTGCAAAATAGTCAGAGTGTGATGCTATGTGGACATATGGATGAGGTAGGCTTCATGGTTCGGACAATTGATGAACTAGGCTTGATTCATCTCATGAAGGTAGGGGGTGTACAGACCTACGGGCAGTGCTATCAACATGTGCGTGTTACAACTCAAGACGGGCGAAAAGTGAAGGGTATGGCAATTGCTCAGTACCAAAATGAGACAGTGCAACGAGTGTTCTGCGATATTGGTGCTCAGTCGCGCGAAGAAGTTGAAGCTTTAGGCATTCAGACTGGCGACATGGTGACCTTCGATACAGACTTCAAGGCCTACCAAGTAGCCAATATCTATGCCGGTAAGGCTATGGATAATCGACTAGCCTGTTATATAATGTGTCAGTTAGCCAAGCGCTTGGATCAAGTTGATTTACCTTATAATTTACACCTAGCCTTCACTAGTAGTGAAGAAGTTGGCATTCGTGGCGCTCGGACAGCTGCCCAGATGATCGATCCCGATTCAGTCTTCGTTATTGATGTTGCGACTGCTCCTAACCAGTTGATTCGGGACCATACCAATCAGCGCCAAATGGGGCAAGGTCCTATCCTGACCTTCTTCGATCGAACACTGTCACCAAACCGCAAGATGACGCGATACATTCGTGACATCGCCAAGGATAAAGGCATCAAAATTCAGTGTGATATGTTTAATTCTGGTGGTACGGATGGTGGTGAAGCACATAAGGTCCATGACGGTAAGCCTACAGTCGTGACCATTGTGCCTGTTCGCTACGGTCACTGTACAGCTTCCTTAGTGAATAGCCGAGATGTGGACCAGATGACCGATATATTCCAAGCAATTCTCGAGTCCTTAGACTCAGCGAGATTGACACAATTCAGACAATTTTAGAGGGGGTGACAAGATGTCAGTGAAGGAACAAGATATTGTCAAGATCATTGCCAACTCAGGTGAAGGCAAAATGAAGGCCTTTGAAGCGCTCAAGTGTATCAAGACGAAGGACTTCAAGAAGGCCCGTGAACTACTGAAAGAATCGCGCCAGGTAGAGGTGGATGCCCATAATGCGCAGACCCAAATCATTGCTGACGCGCTAGATCCTGATAACAAAGAAGCTGTGACTTTACTCATGGTTCACGCGCAGGATCATTATATGACTTGTCAGTTAGCTCGCGATTTAATTGAGGCTTTAATTGATATATTTGAGGAATAAATAGAATAGAGGAGGAAGTATCATGAAAATTCTATTATGTTGTGCGGGTGGTTTCTCAACCAATATGCTGATGCAGAACATGAAGAAGGTTGTGAAGCAGAGTGAAAAACTGAATGAAGCAGATTTTGACTTCACTGCCATTCCCGCTGATTCACTTGAAGGAACTGTTGAGAATTGGGACATTGTTTTGGTAGGACCACAAATTGCGCATAAGATTGATTTTATCAAATCCATTCTAACCCCTCTCGATATACCCTATGCCATCATAGATAAGGACGTATATGGTGAGATGGATGGGGCGACAGTCATGAAGTTGGCCCTCGTGACCTATAAGAAACATCAACTCAGTAAACAAAAATAATGAGGACAAAGATTTAAAGGAGTGAGTAAAATGTTTGATAAGTTTGCCGAATTTATGAACCGTTTTTTCCTACCTTTAGCTCGTAAGGTAGATAACCAACGACACTTAAGTGCGATTAAGGCGGGTATGATGGCCCTAACCCCTTTCACGATTTTAGGGAGTTTTTTCGCCGTTATTCCAGCAATTCCCAATATGCTATCAGCAACTAACCCGGTAGCAGTTTTCATTAATGATAATGCGACTCTAATCGATTTGCCGGTGACTCTATCCATCGGCTTGATTGGCATGTATGCCTGTATGGCAATCTCCTATAACTTGGGGAAATATTATAAGCTCTATATCCCGGGTTGTGTTACCTTGTCGACTTTCTCCTTCCTCTTCATGGTAGCGACCTTTAATGATGAGGGACAGCTAATCTTGAAGAACCTAGGGGCACGCGGCCTCTTCACAGCCATGATCGTTGGCTTACTGACTGTAGAACTCTATAACTTCTGTAAAAAACGTAATATCACCATACGGATGCCAGAAGGGGTACCAGACTTTGTATCTCAATCCTTCGAGTTAATTCCAGTTACGCTGATTGTTGGGGGGACTTTTATCGTCCTGCGCTTTATCTTCCTTAACATTATTGGAGAATTACCACCAAGCTTATTAACTCGTTTCTTGACCCCGTTAGTAGGGAGTATGGATAACCCATGGGCTGTACTTATGCTTAACTTCGCTATCTGTACCATCTTCTTCTTCGGGATTCACTCATCCGTCTTCAGTCCAATTACGCGACCTATTATGGTGGCCTTCATTGCAGAAAACATTGCAGCCTTTCAAGCCGGAGAACCATTACCACACTTCTATACCGCAGGGACATCTAGCGCCTTCTTTGGATTTACAGGTTGTGGTATTAGTATTGGCTGTATTATCGCCTGCATGATGTCTAAGAACCAACGCTACAAACAAATTGGTCGGGTCTCTCTCTTCCCAGCCTTATTCGGGATTAATGAACCTATCTTGTTCGGGGCACCCATTATCTTGAACCCTATTATGTTTATCCCGCATGTTTTTGGGGGTGCCATTATTGGGACCTTCCCAATGTTCCTCATGCACTGGGGCTTGCTGAATAAGCCGGTTTTTGATCCGCCATATGTCGGGATTTTCTTAGAAGGATTCCTTACTAATGGGGACTGGCGGACTATTATCGCTTGCGCCATTCAATTGATTGCTTCCGTGGCAATTTACTGGCCATTCTTCAAAATTATGGAACGAAATGATGAATTACAAGCTGCACAAGCCAAGGCTGATAAGGCAATCTTCAATGCGGAAGATGAGGCTTTGTTAGCGGATCTAGACTTAGACTTCTAGGTGATTCTTATGGAACGAATTGAGAGATTGCAAGCCATGATGAGGGATCAAGGATTGGATGCCATCGTGGTAACTAACAAGATTACTAAGCAATACCTTGGTTTAGTAACAGGGAGTGGCTGTGTGCCGGTTGTCTTAGGTGATCGCGTCGTCCAATTTATGGACGGACGCTATCAGAACGAAAGCTATCGATTAAAGAGCGCAGAAAAAAAGGTCCTAGACAATCGGGACTACTATGGGGCCATTATCCCATTTTTAAAGGAGATGGGGTCTAAGGTTGTTGGTCTTGAAGATGAAGGAATCTCTGTAGCAAAATACCTAGAGATGAGAGAATTCTTCGAGATTCGTTCGGTAGGCGAATTGATTGTGACCATGAGAAGTATCAAAGATCAAGACGAGATTGCAAAGATTCGCACAGCTTGTCAGATGACTGATGAAATCTTCAATCGCCTACTTCCATGTATCCGAGCTGGTATGACGGAGAAGGAACTAGTAGCTTATCTCTACTTCGAATGCTTCAAGGCGGGAGCGGATCGAATGTCCTTTGAGCCAATCATAGCAAGTGGCTGGCGGGGCTCCTTACCTCATGGGCGTCCAAGTAACAAGGTGATTCAGGAAGGTGAGCTTGTAACCATTGACTTCGGGATTGTTTTCGAAGATTATATGTCAGATATGACACGGACTGTCGGTATCGGCCAGATTAAGCAAGAACTCTTGGATATTTATGAGGCCGTCCAACTCTCTCAGCAAGCAGCAGTAGAGGCCGTTCGGCCCCGTCTCATGGGCCAGGAAGTAGATGCTGTTGCTCGTCAAATCATCGAAGACAAGGGCTACGGCGCCTATTTCACGCATGGCCTAGGGCATGGAATTGGGATAGGAGGCGATTATCCTATGCTTAATCCGACCAGTAAGTTCTGCTTGGAGGCGAATATGGTCCTGACTTGCGAACCAGGTATTTATGTCCCGGAAGTTGGTGGCGTGCGAATTGAAGATGTCGTGCTAGTCACGTCGGTTGGCGGCGAAGCGCTGACCAAGACCGATAAGTCATTAATACTGGTGGGATGATTTATGGATAAATTTGATAAAGCATTCGACAGAAGCGCTATTGGAACACGCAAATGGGATCCAATCTTGTTGGAAGAGAAGATGCCAGGAGCGAAGGACGTGATTGCGATGGACTTAGCTGATATCGACTTCGAGTGTGCCCCGGCCATTCAACAAGCCCTTGTGGAGCGCGCTATGCAGGCCGATTATAGCTATACTTATGTGCCCGATAGCTTCTATCAAGCCGTTATCGATTGGAATCGTCGCTACTATGGGCTGGAGATAGAGAAGGATTGGATTCGATTAGTGTTTGGGACCGTCTCAGCCCTTCATAATATTGTGCAAGCTCTGACAGAAGAGAGCGAAGCCGTAATGATTCAGACACCGGCTTATGCCCCCTTTGCTGAAGCTGTGCAGCATAATGGGCGACGCTTAATCTGTAATGACCTTGAGATTCGAGACAATCGCTACTACATGAACTTTGAGCGTATGGAACGTGACATCCAACAAGAGGGCGTGAAATTATTCATCCTCTGTAATCCGCAGAACCCCTCAGGAAGGGTTTGGACCAAGGAGGAATTGTATCGACTCGCTCAAATCTGTCAACGCCATCAGGTCTGCCTTGTGTCAGATGAGATTCATCGCGATATCGTTTTTAGGAGTCAACACTTTACTAGCATATGGCAGGCTAATGAAGCCATTATGCAGAATAGTGTTTTATGCGTCTCTCCCAATAAGGGATTCAACCTTGGGGGGCTTAAGACCTCTTATATTGTCGTGCCTAATCCTCAAATAAGGGCTCAAATCTATGAGCGCCTATCAGCTAACTATGTCACTTCCCCCCATGTTTTTGCGGTGCCAGCTATTGTAGCCGCCTATAACAAGGAAAGACAGTGGCTAGAGGACATGGTAGCATATATTGAGGAAAATCATCGACTAGTAGAAACTTACGTCAAGGAGCATATGCCGAGATTCGAAGTAATGCCTGCCGAATCATCCTTCCTAGTTTGGGTGTGGGTTGGAGATCTACTTAAGGCAGAAAGTGAAGTGAAGGCATTCTTCAATGCTTGTTCACTTACGGTAGTGCTAGGGAGTTACTTCGTTCAGAATGGCGAAGGCTATGTCCGCTTGAATATAGGCATGCAGCGTGATAAGGTATCAGAGGCGCTAAGACGAATGCTTAGGGAATATAAATTGAGAACATAAGATACTATCAGCCACCTGTAATGGGTGGCTGATTTTTAATATGGGGAAGTGAGGTGAGGGGATATTGCCATATTAGATAGAGGCACGTCGTGTTGGGAGGCAGCCACGTCGCGTTGGAGGTCCAAAGCGACGTGGCTCGGTAAGGAAGCGAGTATTTTGAGGCAAAAAGTAAGAAAAAACGTGAGCCACGTCGTATTGGGAGGTAGCGATGACGCATTGGACCTCCAACACGACGTAGCTCAAAATGTAAGCTGGGCTTAAGCTGAAAAAGGTGAGGAAGAAACCCCAAAGTCGCGAATGGCGTGCTTTTTGGCGTATATAGGTGCAAGAAGGGGTCAAATTACTAAAATAGATAAACTATTGTTTAAAAATAATACTGTGCCATTATTGGAGAAGACAAAAGGCAAGAGTATAATGGAGTTAGTGGATTAATGCACAGGTTGGCGGTAACTTATGCAACCCCAAAATACCAAGAGAATGTTAGGAGTTTAAGTATGAAGTTTGGTTTACGAACCCCAAGTTTAAAAAAACGCCTCTCGGCCCGAACAAGTGGTGCGGCGAAACGAAAAATTAAAAGAGCTTTGATTCCCGGCTATGGGCGTAGGGGGAGAGGGTGGCTTACCAACCCTCGGAAAGCACTGTATAACAAAATCTATCGTAAAACGACATTTGGCTGCCTTTTACCTTTCCTGATTAGCGCTAGCCTAGTAATTGGTGGCACATCATTTATTGCTGCAACACCATCATCAGTGACCATAGAGGAACGTAGTAAACAATGGATAGATGAGCATCTAAAAGATCGAACACTCTCAGAATTTACGCAAGATTTAATTAAGCTAGAAGACGAGAAGCTCAAGGAAATAATCTTATTTGGGCACAAAAAAGGAACGCAATTGAAAGATGACTTCGATATCATTGGACGTGATGTAACAATCAAAGGGAAAGTGGTTGATATAGCGCGTCCACCTCAAAAACAGATGGATGGCAAGTATTTTGGCACCTATCTTGTCTATCTAGGAGATAAGCCAATTGAAGATTACCAGATTATTGAAGACCGCAGTAGTACTCGTAAAGATATGTCAAAAGAAGATTTCTTTCTAGGAAAATACCCGGAGGAGAAGATTCAATTGGTACTAATCGAGCATAAGTCTGATCAACCAATAGAAAAGGGAACAGAGCTAGAGGTATCCGGTATTTTGACTAACTATGTATTGAGAGCCAAGTTTGATGGGACAGTAGAGGAATTCTCTGCGCTAATAGTAACCAAAGATATGGCGAGTAGGTAAAAGATAAGATTAAGGAAGGATTAAAGGAGAGATAAATAGCATGTCACAGAGACAAAGGCAGCTTCACGAAGAAATTAAAAAGTTTATAGTTAATGTTTCTTGGACCCATAAAATCCAAGTTGTATATTCAGACATACTGGCTAGCTATGCGAAATGGGTTCGAGTAGGGGGGATAATACTTTCTGCTTTAGTTTCATCAGGCTTAATTTATATTTTGTTGAGTGATAAATACTGGGCAAAAGTCGTGACGGCAATAGCATCTATATTCGTTACCGTTCTAACTGCTCTAAGGAAAGAATTTGACTTTGAGGGAGCTAGTGAAAGAACAAAACGGGATGCAAATATGTTCTGGGAGCTTAGAGAAAAAGCTACACATTTGCTGTACATTTTAACCTATAACACAGCTAATTCTGAATCTGTAGCGACAGAATTTAATGAACTAGTTGAAACTCGCAATAAGAAAATGCCTGATCTTATTAACGCTCCACAAAAAGCGGTTAGGAAAGCTAGTGAGCTCCTGAAGTTGAGAAAAGACGATGATTATGAGGAAGATTATAAATATTTAATACCGTACAATCTAAAGGACATATTAGAGGAGGAATAGTGTGAATTTAGTTGAGCACTTTAGAGATTTTTGTGAAGATGAGCTTCCCGTTGAGAAACAGGAGCTTAATAGATGGCAAGACCGATTAAAAAAAATTACTAAGAAACTAAATAGAGAGTACTATCCTAATAACGATTTTGAGGATATAGAGAGCGATAACTGTTATATTGTTGGAAGTGTTGGCCGCGGGACAGCCATTGCAAAGACAAGTGATTTCGACTGTATTTTTAAGTTGCCTCAAACAGTCTATGATAGGTTCAATAAGCATTCTGGAAATGGGCAGTCTAAGCTTTTGCAAGAAGTTAAAGAGGTGATAGCTCAGACTTATCCGTCAACTAAAATAAAAGGTGATGGTCAAGTAGTCTCTATTACTTTTACAGCTTGTCCAGCTGGTATAATTGAATTAGTTCCAGCATTCGAACAATATAATGGGGATTTCAAATATCCTAACACGAATAACGGTGGGTCTTGGAAGATAACAAAACCAACTCCTGAAATAACTGAATGTTGTCGATTAAGTGATGAAACAAATGGTCATTTTATAAATTTCTGTATGCTTTTGAGAAAATGGAAAAACACAAATGGTTTTGCATTTAAAGGTCTACTTATCGATACTATGGTTTCAGACTATCTCGAAGATGAAGGAATAAGTTCATTTGGTTACTCTGACTATGAGAAACTCATACCAAATTTATTTAAGTATTTGTCTAAGCAAAATAAGGAGAGAAGCTACTGGCTAGCACTAGGTAGCAATCAACAGATAGAAAATAATGATAACGGAAAATTTGTAGATAAGGCTAAAGAGACATATAATCTGCTTAAAAACTCAAGTGATATTATTAAAGATTATAGGGCTACATTCGGAAATCGATTCGCTAAATCGGATCCTTCCATATCCAATATAAGAGCTCCCAAAGAACAATTCATCGAGGAAATGTTTCCAATTTACATACAGTATAATTTGGAGTTAGATTGCGACATAACTCAAAAAGGATTTCGAAAGAATTCATTGCGCCACTTTCTAAGTCGGGGATTTTGGCTAAATACTAGAAAGAGTTTGGATTTTTACATATTAAATATGAATACACTTAGTACTCTCAAGGGTGTTGAATATTTCTGGAAAGTAAGAAATGTAGGGGACGAGGCAATTAGGCGAAACTGTGAACGAGGGCAGATAATAAAAGGTAGTGCTAGAAAGCATGAAAATACGGATTTTAAAGGGTTGCATTATGTTGAGTGTTATGCTGTTCATGAAGGGATAGTTATTGCGAGAGGAAGAATTGAAGTTCCTATCGCCCCCTAGTCGAGTGTAATCTGAGGATATATCGTTTTTGGAGACATGAGTTAATTGACTATAAAAAAAATCACGACCAATAATCGCTATTTTCTGTTTGGTTTATAGAATTGCAAAAAATTTGATAGCTCAGACCGATATCCAATATTCAATCTGATGATTAAAAATCAGATTAGAGATATACAAAGATGCATCCCCTATATGAAACAATATATAGGTTCAGATACGCTAGCTTTGACTAGCGTTCTTTTGCTATTACTAAATTCCCCTATATCTCCGACGTCCTTATTGCTACTATAATCCATCAACACAACACCGTAATGTGCACAACCTCATTAGCATCTTCAATTGACAACAGCCCATCCCTAAGCTATTTCTTAGACTATAATATTGCTCAAAATGAATTTTGTTGCAAATTATGAAATCATTTAGTGAAGGGCTTTCTAGAATTTACAGGCGTATAATATAACTATAGTAAGTTAAGGCGGATTCTCTCTCTCGTTTGGCTCCATGGTTAAGCAGTTAGGTAGAAGTCGTCTTTTTGCTATATCAAGACAAATTCTATAAGAAAGGAGGGTTACTTATGAGAGAGATGCAGCAAATTCAGATCAGCTACCAATATGATCATGAACGTCTTTATGAGGCACTTAAGCGGAGAGGCATGACCGAACGTGCGCTGGCAGAGAAAATCTATTGCTCGCCCGCTACGGTTTCTCGAATCTTCAATGGTTGTGGCCGTCTAAGCATTGAGACCATCATTATGGTCTGTCTAGCTTTGGAACTGACGGTTGAAGAGCAGCTTGAGATTTTCTATTTCTCTTGTATGGGTATCTTGCGTCATTTAGGGGTGAGTATGGGCGATACCCAAGACATTAAATTCGACATATGACATCAGGAGGCGTAGTTTAATACAATTCACTATATTGCCACAATATAAATACTCAATTTCTGGTTAACTAAAAATCGCTAAAAAATCGTGACCCATCAAGAACATTACATTAAATATTAGAAAATGTTATTGCATAGGGGTTTATAACTAATTGGAAGGAAGAAAAACCATGAAATTCGATGATTTAAACACCTTGGATTTATCCAAGGTGAGGGATCAGATTTTAGCTTATTCGATTCAGCTAAGTCGCTCCTATTGGGAAGTTGGCCGGCGTTTACACTATGCTAAGTTATTTTTGTTGCCAGAGGGAAGTTTTCTCCCTTGGCTTGAGACGCTTTATATAGATTATGACGAGGCTAATCGCATGATGTATGTATCCAAGAATTTACCTAAGATGGAGTGCTACGAGCATCTAGGCTTATCGCTACTTTATCTTATCGCAACCATTCCCGAGGAACATCGCCAGAAGGTCTATAGCTTACCTTCAGGCAAACGTAAGTACCTACATCAAATGTCTCAATTGGAACTTAGGACTGTTAAGCGCCTATTGAAGGCGGGTCAGCTAGAGTCTTGTTTACAAGGAGATAGTCAGTTACAAGTTGACTGTCAAGAGGTGAAGAAGGAGCCGCAGTATGCCGTTGCGCCTGAAGCGAGCCAGGCTAGCGCACCGCAAGCTCCTGCTACCAACCAAGCTGCTACGCAACAGGCCCCAACCAGCCCTCAAGCTAACGGGCTCCAGTCTGACGCCCAATCGGACAATGCTACGCACCAAGCGAGGCAGGCTCAGACTAACTTGCTTACCCCAAGTCAAGATCTCAAGTCCAACCCACTAGCCCCCAAGCTAGCTGAGGCGGAGGCCACTAACCAACGTCTACGGGAGTCGCTTAAGCAGGCTAATGCTAAGTACCAAGAAGACCTACAATCTATCGAGGAGCGCTACCGTTATCTCAAGCGATTCCGTGAGGGATTATCGCATTTTGCTAATCGGTCCACGACCTTCATTCCGGACTTGGAGGGCCTCAATCGGATCATCGCCTTTAGCCATGAGATTGATCACTGGCTAGCCAAGCTAGCGCCTATGCGCTATATCGATGACTTTAAGGCTATTCAGAATCAAGTCATGGTCGATCATTACCTTAAGCAGATTGACCGAGTAGACGACTGGGTCCAATCCATGCGTGCCAGCATCCATCAGGCCCAAGCCCTAGGCCGGCGAGATGTGACATCTGAGGGGGCTAAGACACAAGCTAAGCAGGCAAGCCCTGGCGCTAACGCATCTAAAAACAACTTCACTAGCCCAACCCAAGAAAATCAAGCAGCTGCATAATATAAGGAGGAACTACCATGGAAACAGCAAGCCCAAGTACATTGAACAATCAAATGACTAGCCTAGAAGCCCAAGTCCAAGCTCAACACCAGTTGCTGGGGCAGATTAACAGCCATCTCCAAGTTTTAACGACTCTCTTAGATCGGCAACCTCTGTCACCTGAAGCCACTTATGCCCTAACGCGCTTGCGCCGCCATGAGATTCACCAACGACTAGGGGACAAGGACCGCTTACTAATAGCTCGGCGTCCGGAACTGGTGCGTCTAGTCTATCGGACGGCTCGCCTGGCCTTCCTCAGTCAATTTAGCTTATCCAGCTATGGCCATCTGCCACAGGAGCGTTATGAAGCTGCTGTGAGTTTTTGGAAGGAATGGAAGGTCCCGGTCGACTTGCAGGCACAGCTGGACCAAGCCTATAAGGACTTGGCCCAAGACCGGCCTCAACTCCATGCCGTCGCCTAGACTAGGGTTAAGGAGGGAACAGCTATGACTTCCGGCCATTATGCCTTGGACCAGGAGCAACTCCTGGCCCGCTATCGGCTCTTGTTGCATCATGTCTTGCACCAATACCATCTCTTGGCTAAGGACCAAGACTATGAAGATTACTTCAACGAACTCTATCTACACCTTGTCCGCCTAGCCCGCGACTTCGATGGGGACGCGCTCAGCGAGTCTGACCGCTTCCGCTTCGTGGGCTATGCTCAGCGGGGCCTAAGTTGGCATCTGGGTCAACTCCTAGCCAAACGATCACGTCAGGCGCAAGGCCTGATTGGCAATCAGAAGGTCCTGCATTTTGCCGAACAGGTTGGTGCCAGTCGCCCGCCTTTGGATGACCTGGTCAACTCGCTGCTGCTGTCGCAAGTCTTGTCGCCAGCAGACTATCATTTCCTCTGTGTGGCCCAGAACGAGCAACTCTCGCTTAGGGCCAAATGCCAAGAGCTAGGCATCTGTAAGAATACCTACTATGCCCGCCTCAAGCGCCTACGCCAGACCCTGCAAGCCAGTGACTGGTCGGCTTGAGTGCTTTGTTCAGCTCTTTTTCTCCAGCTCCCGCAGAGGGGGCTTTTTTATTTTGCAGAAAAATAAATTTTGAGGGCTGACTTGGGCATGAGGCGGGGGCTTAATTCTTTTTAAGTATGTAACGTTACAAGAAACTATCTTAAGGAGTGATTCATTATGGCACGATCATATGTTAAGGGTATCCTCAAGTTCAAGTCCCTAGATGAGAACAAGAAGGCGGAGAACGTCTCCATGCCTAACTTAGTAGAGAACGCCAGCGCCGAGGACATCAAGTCCGTGCGCGACGCCATCGGCACCCTGGTTGAGCATCCCATTACTGAGACCCAGGTGACCGAGGTCTTCAGCGTCAACTAGTCAGCTTGTTGAGTAGAGTAGATAATTTAGGAGGAACCCATCATGGCTAACAAAACAATTAAGACATTTGAGATGAATTTCGCGACTGCAGACGGCAAGTCTAAGAAGATTAGCCTGCGCCACGCCAAGGCAGATATTACCAAGGACCAGGCCAAAGCCGCCATGGCCACCATTGTCGGCAAGGACATCTTCACCAAGGACGCCGTCGACCAGTTCGCCAAGGAGAAGACCGCCAACTACGTCACCCGCACCGTAGAGGAAGTTTATAAGGCTGAGGCTTAGGGGTGAGTTGGGCGCCCGCCACGTCGCGTTGGAGGAGTGCCACGTCGCATTGGGCGTCCAACGCGACATGGCTACGACATAACACCCTCTTTTAGCCTGGAAAAGGGCAAAAAAGCCCCCGCCACGTCGTGTTGGGCGTGAGCCACGTCGCATTGGGCGTCCAACGCGACATGGCTGCGGCAACACTCCCTCTTTTAGCTCGAAAAAGGGCGAAAAGACGCCCGCCACGTCGTGTTGGGAGAGCGCCACGTCGCATTGGGCTTTCAACGCGACGTGGCTGCGGCAAGACACCCTCTTTTGGCTCGGAAAAGGGCGAAAAAACACCCGCCACGTCGTGTTGGGCAGGATCCACGTCGCATTGGACCTCCAACGTGACGTGGCTTAGCCAAAAACACCTAGTATCTCACGAGCCAGTCCATAGATAGGGGGAACAGTGGACTGGCTCGGTCGCTAGGTGGCGAAAACCGGGCATTTTGCTGGATTTGCGACAAGCTAGTCCATAGATAGCTAGAACAATGGACTGGCGCCAGCCACGCAGCCCCCCCATCATCATTCAGAAAGGAGCCTTCATCATGACATGGCTACAGCTTACGACGCTGGCGTCCGGTCTAGTCGCGGGCGCGACCCTCCTGGGCAAGTTGGTGCGCCTGATCGCGGCGATTCAGACGCTGATTCTTCGGATTGAGCGTATGCAGACGGACTTGGCTAACACGCAAATTAATCTGCAAGGCGCGCAAGCCAATCTTGCGACGACCCAGGATAACTTACATATCACGCAAAATGACTTAGTCACGACCCAAGCCAACCTGCATGCCACACAAACAGACTTAGCCACGACTCAAGCCAATCTGCATGCCACGCAAACAGACCTAGTCACGACCCAGTCCAACCTGCATGCTACCCAAACAGACCTAGCCGCCACCCAAGCCCAGCTCCAGATCACTCAGACCGACCTAGGCGCGACCCAGGCTCAAGTCACAACGGTGGCTCAGGACCTGTCCCGTGTCCGCCAACGCCTGGGGCGTCTGGAGGACAGGCGGGCCCACAGTCTGGCCTGACGCACTTCTATCTCTAAGCAAAGAAAGCGAGGTAGTCATTATGCATCTTCCCACTAGTCGCAAGGCTTATACGACGGTCCAATGGATGGCACTCATCCTGATTCCGGCGCTAGCGGTCTTAGTCCAAGGTCTAGCCGAACTCTATGCCTGGCCCGAACCCTGGGCTCGTCGCCTAGTTGGCACCCTCAACCTAGTTGGCGTCTTCCTAGGGGCGCTGCTTCAAGGCTGGCATTATGGCCGACGTAAGACTAAGAGCAAGGCAAAGACCGCTTAGGCCCACCGCTCACGCCCAAAGCCACCCATACCACGCTCCAATCCCATCTCATCCAAAGGAGGAACCCACCCATGAAGCCACAAATTCAAGCACTTCTATCCAAGGCTCAAGCCTACCTAGGCGTCCAAGGCGGAAGTCCCGCCCATCAGGCCCTCATTGATGCCTATAACGCTGTCCAGCCCCTGCCGGTCGGCTACGCCGTGACCTACAGCGACGACTGGTGTGATGTCTTCGTCACCGTTATGGGCGACCAGGCCGGCATCGCTCATCTGATTGGCCGCGAATGTGGGGTGCCTCGCCATCTGACCTGGTGCCAGGAGCAGGGCATTTGGCTAGGGCATGCCTGGCCTCAAGCTGGTGACCTCATCTTCTTCGATTTTGGAGGTGGTCCTGCTTCCCATATCGGCATCGTGGAAAGTGTGGACGGCGACAGCGAGACCATCAATACTATTGAGGGTAACTGGCTCAATCAGGTTGTTCGCCGTCATTATGCTAGTGACGACTGGCGCATCCTAGGCTATGCCCGGCCTCGCTATGATGCGAGGACTGGGAGTGTAGCCAATGGGAATGAAGCGAGGGGAGCTAATCATCCTAATGGCTGTTCAGATACAAGTAGCTCCCTAGACGATTTAGCTCTATCGGTCATCCGAGGTGATTGGGGCAATGGACAGGAACGAGCGGACCGCTTGACTGATGCGGGTTATGATGCGCAAGTTGTGCAGGAATTGGTGAATGAGAAGTTGGCAAGTTAAAGAAGATAAAAAGCGCCGGTAGGGCGCTTTTTTATATGGATAGATAATATTTACACAACTTGTCTACTAATATCCGTCATAGTTCAGCAAGAATCATAAATGTTATCGCAAGAATAGGCAAGATATATTGATCCAGCTTAGTTACTATTAAAATAGACTACCTAATTATGGGCAGGTATTAATGGTGAACTCTAATTACTCAATGTATTTGAGTAAATTAAGTTTCATTTAAATATTACTCTCATGAGCAATTTATGTGGCTGATTCTTCGAGCTTATAAGGAACTTGAAGAGGCAATTGATAGTTAAGACTTAAAGGAGCATGGAATCCATTTAATGGCTACAAGTAGAAGAGGTAGTGAAAATTATTTTTGAGGGAGGACAAAATTCAATAGACTTTAAATTGGCTGCTTAGATAAAGGGGTATTTGTAAAAAAAATAGTTTGTTGGCATGCCGATAAAGAACTAAACCGTTTTTATTAATATTAGGGGGATACTACTTGGAAATTGTTGTCGAAATGACTGATCATATATTCTATATATGAAGTCTCGTTTCGTCAATCTATTAAATATGGGATAACTCTAAAATTGATATAAAGGTGCATAAAATTCGAATATTCTATTTGTCTAGGTTAAATACAGATAGCACGATAGTTGTCGGTACGCTCATAATATCTATGCAATTTTACATAGGAAGCTTATGTTTTCATATCGCTAAAAGCGAATACAGCTTTAAGTTGCATATAGGTGTGGCGTTTTATTAAATGAGAACAACGGACTAAAGGTACGTATGATGTGAAGTGGTAAAGGTGGATACTTTCTGAACTTCTTGGATTGTAGGATTTTATATGATTTTAATTTCTAAACAAGATGACGAATTCTCTGAAGTATGTATGCAACTTAAAATTGGGAAGAGTGTCGTTTAAAGCTTCATATGATTGATTGAAATTATAAATTAATGGTATACTTTTCTAGTGGATATAAAAGCTATAAAAGGAAAGCATCGGATTTAGGCCTATTATAGATATACTTCTCCTTTGTTTCTAACTCTCTCAATTATGTATAAAAATCCCATTGAGATATGCAATTTGAGAATAGATAGAGTAGGATATAAAAAGGCATTTATTTTTCCCTATAGATGGCGTACCCACTTCCATCTGTTATCCCCATATTTAAGGGAAAGATAGATAATTCAATATGACATATATGCATGAGGAAACAAATCACTATATCTGAGGAAGGTAATAACATGGGAATCTTGTACACAATTGGTCATTCGACTTTTGAAATATCTAACCTAGTAAACAATCTAAAAAAGTATAACATTAATTATCTATTGGACGTTCGAAGCATGCCATACTCGAGATTTGCACCTCAATACAATAAATCAGAATTAGAGAGAGAACTAAAAAAGCACAATATCAAATATTTTTATATGGGAAAATTTTTTGGTGCAAGACAGCTAGATAGAACTTTTTACCCCAATGGTTATATAGACTTTTCAGTTTATAGAAAATCAGATTTATTTCTCAAGGGGAAGACTAGTGTTTTGAGGGGATTAAAAGAATATAATATTGCATTAATGTGTACTGAAAAAAATCCAATAGAGTGCCATAGAACTATAATGATTGCACGAGATTTTGAGGTTAGCGATGTGAAGGTTATGCATATTTTACACGATGGAAAGTTAAAATCTCAAGAAGAGATTAGCAATGAATTATTAGAACGATTCTTTCCTGATAGGCATCAGGTATCGTTATTTAATGAGGAAAATAAAGATATTAATTGGTATTTAGACGAAGCATATAAAAAACAAAATGAACTCATAGGCTATAGAATAGGGGAAGAAGAATGATAATATACACGATTGGGTTTACTAAAAAAACTGCAGAAGATTTCTTCTCGAAAATTAAAAAAGAGGGTGTTGAAATATTAATAGACACTAGATTAAATAATCGTTCTCAGTTATCAGGCTTTGCCAAAGGAAGTGATTTACCATATTTTCTACGAAATTTATCTGAGTGCGAGTATTCGTATGAAGACTGTTATGCCCCAACTAAAGAAATCTTAGATGATTACAAGAATAAACGTATATCTTGGAGTCAATATGAGGAAAAATACAGGGAGATGCTTCATTCGAGAAAAGCAGTAGAAGTTTTCTATGAGAAATACGGGAAATATAAAAAAGTTGTACTGTTATGTTCAGAGCATGATGCAGACTTTTGCCATAGACGATTACTAGCTGAAGAGATCCAGAACGCATATGGCTATTCAGTTAAGCATATATAGGAGAGCTAGTATGACTAATAAAGTTCGAATGGTAATAATGACTATGTCAGATAAGCATAATGGATACTGTGTTGCTGGTATGGACCTAGAATCATCAAAATGGGTGCGACTTATAAACGAGGAGAACTCACATTTCCAGTTATGTGACAGAGATTTAAAATACGAAGATAATACTCAATGTTCAATTTTAGATGTGGTTGAAGTAACGTGTGTGCAAGGAAGAACGCAGTTGATTCATCAACCAGAAAATATTTGCATAAGCAATGAGGAGCCATTAAAAAAATTAGTAGCATGTCTTGGAAGGATGCTCTTAGAGGATGTGATGTTGTGAGAGAGGAGTATATATTGGGAGTGCCTCCACGTCCACCATTTGTCCACTGTGAGGAAAGAAGGCTTATGTCACGGCCTAAACAAAAGTCTTTAGCTTTAGTTTGTGCAAAAAAAACATATATTATACCACCCGATGAAGGGAAATTCCATTCTAAAATTATATTTGATTATCACAATTCTCAGGGGTGTGTTTTACGCTATAAATTAACTTTAACAGACCCTGACTTTCAAGTAGATTCTAATCTCTTTTTAGGAGACATACTGCTTATTGTAAGTTTAGGGGAAGAATATGAAAGTAAATACTTCCTTCTTGCAGCTAAGGTAATACAAAAGGTGTGATGTAATCATTGAAAATCCTATTAAGTTGGGAAAATTTGGAAGTGATTTGCTTCCTAGATACCTACAAAAGGAGCCCTCACCGTGTCCAATTATTTTCAATCGCAACTTACTAAATCTCTCCAGCATGGCTTCATTCATCGACATGACTATCCAGATGGCAACTTTGCCCCGCAGATTCTCATTAATAAGCCGGCCAAGGGGGCCCATGTCCTCACCGCTATTCAAGACGAACTGCTTAAGTGTGATCGTTTCTACTTCTCTGTGGCCTTTATCTCCAAGGCTGGGATTGCCATGCTTAAGACCCAGTTATCGGATCTGGCTGATCGCGGGGTAGAAGGTTATATTCTCATTTCGCCTTATCTAGGTTTCAATGATCCGGATGCTATGCGGGAATTGCTCAAGCTATCCAATGTTCAGGTGCGGCTGACCCGTGAGGAGCTTAATATGCATGCTAAGTGTTATCTCTTCCAACAGGGGGAGCGGCATGTAGTCATACTAGGTTCCTCTAACTTAACCTATACGGCCTTGAAGAAAAACTATGAATGGAACATTAAGTTGACCTCGGCTGAGAGTGGGGACTTCATCCAGAAGATGTACCAGGAATACGACCAGCTTTGGCAGGAGTCGCTGCCCTTGGACGAGCTCATCATTAATCAATATGATCTGGCTCGTCAGAAAGAGCTGACAGTGCTTGGCGAGACGCCAGGACGCGATCATCTGCCTGAACGGGATTGGCAGCGGCCACTCTTCCAACAGACGCCTCATGCCCAGGAGTCCATTGCGCCACTGACCAAAGAGCCGCTAGCGCCTTATGAGACGCAAGTCATTCGACCTAATAAGATGCAGGTCAAAGCCCTAGCCTCGCTTCAACAAGTTCGTGATCAGGGCGCCCGTCGTGCCCTAGTGGTCAGTGCGACGGGGACAGGGAAGACTTATTTGTCAGCCTTCGATGTGGAGCAATACAAGCCCCGTCGTATGCTCTTCGTGGTTCACCGCGAGCAGATTCTGCGTAAGGCTCAGTCGGACTTCCAACGGGTCATTGGTTTCCAGATGGACAAGTCCTGCATCTACCGGCCTGGTATGGACCTGGCAGGCAAGCAATATGTCTTCGTTACCATTCAGACCTTGTCGCGGGATGTTAACTTGGCGGCATTGACGCCTGATTTATTCGACTATATGCTGATTGATGAGGTCCATAAGGCAGGGGCGGCTACCTATCAGAAGGTGATCGATCACTTCAAGCCGGACTTTCTTCTAGGTATGACGGCAACGCCGGAGCGGACGGATGGTTTCAATATCTATGAGTTGTTCGACTATAACGTGGCCTATGAGATTCGACTGCAAGAAGCTCTGGACGAAGATATGCTTTGTCCCTTTATGTATTATGGGGTTAAAGATATTGAACTAGACGGCCAGCTGCTAGATGAGACCAGCGACTTCTCCCAATTAGTGGCGGATAATCGGGTCAATCACCTGATTGAGAAGGTCACCTATTACGGTGTCAGTGGCCAGACTGTCAAGGGGCTTATCTTCTGTTCGCGTAAGGACGAAGCCCATGAGCTGTCACATAAGCTTAATGAACGTGGTTACCGGACCCAAGCCCTGACCGGGGAAGATTCCCAGGAAGTCCGCCAAGATGTGGTGGCAAGATTGGAAGCGGGAGACTTGGATTATATTTTGACCGTGGACATCTTCAATGAAGGGATCGATATTCCAAGTGTCAACCAGGTTATTATGTTACGCAATACTGAGTCCAGTATCATCTTCATCCAGCAACTGGGACGTGGTCTGCGTAAGCATGACAGCAAGGAATTTGTGACCATTATTGACTTCATCGGTAATTACAAGAACAATTACCTAATCCCAATCGCCCTCTATGGCGACCGGTCTATGAACAAGGATGAGTATCGTCGTAAGCTGGTCAACCGCCAGCAGTTGAGCGGTATGACCACCATTAACTTTGAGGCCGTGGCTCGGGAGCAGATTTTCTCTTCTATTAAGCAAACCAGGTTATCCAGCATGAAGAACCTCAAGGAGGCCTATATTGAGATGCGTAATCGCAAGGGCCGGACGCCTCGTCTCATGGACTTTCTCTTGGAAGACAGCCTGGATCCTATTATTTTCTTCGAAGGAAGTCTCAAGCATTATGGGCAGGTCATTGATAAGTTTGAAGAAGATGTCGATTTTCCAAGTTCAAAAGAACTGGACCAATTCCTGCAATTTATCTGCGAAGAACTCTTGCCAGGCAAGCGGCCGCATGAAATCTGGCTTATGAAGCGCTTAGTGGAAGGGCAAGGCGATCTTGATAAGGAAGCCTTCTATGACTTTCTAGCGCAAATGAACCTGGATGTGTCGCCGGCCATTCGGCGGTCGATTGAAGGCTTCTTAGATTTGTCCTTCTTCGCTCAGACAGCCGCAGGCAGGTATGGGGAGCCCATTATTGTACCAGGGCTGCCAGTATTCCGTCTGAATGCGACCATACAGAATTTCTTACGCCATGCCTCAATTAAGGAGCTGACGCTGGATATGCTGGAGACGGCCTTGAAGCGCTCAGAGCGCTATGCTGACGACAGCCAAGACTCGCCTTTCAAGTTGGGTGAACGCTATAGCCGGAAGGATGTCTGCCACCTCCTTAATTGGAAGATTAATGTGGTGCCGCAGAATATCGGGGGCTACTTCATCGATGCCGAGACCAATACCATGCCGATTTACGTGACTTATCACAAGAGTGATGAGATCAGCGATACGACTAAGTATGAAGATGCCTTCATCAATGAGAAGATGCTGCATTATTTCTCCAAGAGCAAGCGACGCCTGGAATCCAATGACGTTCAACAAATGATGAATGCGGATGAAACGGGCCTGGCCATGCACCTCTTCATTAAGAAGGACAATAGCGAAGGGACCGACTTCTATTATCTGGGGCGGGTGCA
Organism: uncultured Abiotrophia sp.; assembly: GCF_938010525.1. GTDB lineage: Bacteria > Bacillota > Bacilli > Lactobacillales > Aerococcaceae > Abiotrophia. Next base: position 24,311 of record NZ_CALLVK010000015.1, read on the forward strand.
TTATCAGAAAGGATCGGCTCTTCAAGAGGTCATGGAAAATGGCGGGCAATCTGTTACAGTCGTCTCCATGAACTTAGAGTTAGAGCACGAAGTCCCTTATTCGCTCTACCATTATCTCAATAATAACTAGACAGCTAGTTTTACGAGAGCCCAGCGCAAGTCAATTGCACTGGGCTTCTCTATTTAATGGGGTAGGCAGCATCTATTTTTAAGCCAGTCCATAGATAGTCGGAATAATGGACTGGCTGCATGAAGAAGCGAGCAAATCGCGCTAATTTCCCCGAAATCTTTAGAGCCAGTCCATAGATAGCCAGAACAATGGACTGGCTGCATGGAGAAGCGAGCAAATCGCGCAAGTTTCCTCGAAATGTCTAGAGCCAGTCCATAGATAGCCAGATCAATGGACTGGCCCTAATAAAAAATGATAGCAAGGTAGAATTTTCAATTTTCCATTAGCTAGTAGCTCTCATCAAACTTTTATCCAAGAGACTAGTGCAAAATCAACTAGTTTGGGTATATATAGAGGGAGGGTATTTCCTCTGTAGACTTGATTAGAAAGAAGGATTAATGATGAGGGCAGCTTCTCTTGATTTAGCATTTTTGCGCTTGCTTAAAGAACGCTATGTATTAAGTGATGATGAGTCCATGCGCCTGTCTCGATTGGAAAAAGGCTATGCGGGCGAATGTCGATTAGATGCTAGTATTGAAAAGTTTGGGTTAGGACCCTTTTTGCTGAAAGACTTGTGGATTACGGAAGGTAAGCTACCAGCGACTGGTTGTCAAATAGACGCCATCCTAGCGGTAAATAATCAATTAGTGATAATTGAATGTAAAGATTTTTCAGGACGCTTCTCTTATTCCCCCTATCATAGTAAATTAAATGGCTATCCTTATGACAATGATTTACAAGGTCAAGCGCAACGACAGCGCCAGTATATCCGGAAGTTCTTTCAGTCCAAGGGGCTTGCGCCAATGCCAATTAAGGCCCTTGTAGTATTCATAAATCCTGACATAGTATTAGAAAATAGACCTGGCAATTTTCTGACTTTAGCAGATTGGCAAGAGTTCTTGGCTCGTTTGTCATCCTATCAACCGCAGGTAATTTCACCTGAGTATTGGCAAGTGCTACGAGCATGCCAATACCAAAATCCATATCGGCCACGTCGTCTGTCTTCTGTTGAACAAGCAGGGGTGGCTACTGGAATTTTTTGCCAAAATTGTGGGAAACGAATGACAGAGCAGTCACGCTATAAATGTCATTGTCTACACTGTGGCCATCGTGAGGGGAAATCTCACGCATATTTGCGAACCATCTATGAATTTGCAATTCTCTACCATGGCGCCGATCTTACCTTAAAAGAAATAATCAAATTTTTTGGAGATAAGGCAAATAGAGATTTGATAGCGAAGCTGCTAGTACACCATGCTGAGAGCCTAGGGCGAGGCCGTAATGCTAAGCATCGCATAGTAAATCCTCATCTGAAATGGCACGACCTTAAGGAGAATCCACTGAAGAAGCTACCCTTACATGGCAGTTCGGAGAAAGAGGGCTAGTCAGGGGTAGTTTAACCGGAGTGCTATCGTGCCTCCAGTCCATAGATAGGCAGAACGATGGACTGGGGCGGTTATAAAGTGCGGAAAACCCTCGAAATGGGCTTTGCCTCGTGTAGCCAGTCCATAGATAGGCGGAACAATGGACTGGCTCCGCCCATGAACAAGCCCCCCACCCCCAAACTCAAAAACCTACGGGGAATTTCATAATGTCAACTTAAGCGATGAAGAATATCAAAGACTAAAGTAAAAGTTAAAAAGCCACACAAATACAATGATTGAAAAGCTATCAAGGTATATGCAAAGCAGTGGTAAAACCTATCAAGACCATTATGCAACCTTGCTTCATTGGTATGAGAAAGATGAGGAAGAATTGCGAAAGAAAACAAATGATAGAAGCAAAGCTCCGACGATTGAAGAATATATGATAGGAGATCATCTTTAAGATATGCTTAAAAGACGGTGCAAGCACTCTATTTTGTTTCTAAATGCAAAATAGGTAAAAAGGATAAGCCGAGAGAGAAAAAGAGCCTTAAAACGATTGCCACCGTTTTGTAGTGGGTTTACTAAAAATATTCCTTTATGGTATTTGGAAATGGAAAGGCTTGGAATTTATTGGTATAATAAAATTTAGGAGAAATAAAACATCATTGATTTGAAAGGTATTCACATTGATAGAAATAAGAGAAGTTGTAGGAAATAAGAAGCGGTTTTTATCGCTTTTATTATTGGCAGATGAACAAGAAGATATGATCGACAGATATATAGCAGATGGCACAATGTATGTTTTAGACGATAATGGAGTAAAGGGCGGGTGTGTTGTCCTAAATGTGGGGAATAATACTCTCGAAATTAAAAATATCGCCATTCATCCGGATTATCAAAGAAAAGGATACGGACAGGCTTTCATTGATTTTATTATAGAGAAATACAAAGGGGAATATTCCGTATTGCAAGTGGGAACGGGAGAAAGTCAGACTACCATCCCTTTTTATGAAAAATGTGGCTTTATTCGTTCTCATATCATCAAGAATTTTTTTATAGATAATTATGAACATCCGATTTACGAAGAAGGTGTCCAATTAGTAGATAGGATTTATCTAAAAATGGATTTATAAGTCCGAGCATTAGGAGCGTGATAAATATGAAAAACCGAGAGAAGATCATTAGCTTATGGTTTGATATGTGGCTCAAACAACAAGATTTAGGAATAGACGATATATTTGCGGAAGATGTTGTTTATACTGAAAGTTGGTGTCCTAAATATGAAAATCGAGCAACTGTAAAGCATTGGTTTAATGAGTGGAATACAAGAGGAAAAGTGCTTGCGTGGGATATAAAGCAGTTTTTCCATAGTGAACATCAAACAGTTGTTGAATGGTACTTCAAAAGTAAGATGAATGATGGAAGAATAGAAGGATTTGATGGTATATCGTTGGTTGAGTGGACAAAGGAGAATAAAATCAAGAAACTAAAAGAATTTGGCTGCAACATCAATCATTATAATCCATATGAAAATAGTGAGAAACCTCAATTTAGAGATGATTGAGCTTCTTGGTTTTAGAACTAATTTCAAAATATTGGTAAGAGCGATTAGAAAATAAAAAATCTAATCGCTTTTTTTATTTCAACGAGGAAAGGAGAATTTATGGAAGAACTGAAAAACACAGATAAAAAAGGCATTAGCACAAAGAGAAAGATTGGAAAGACCACCTATGAGGTTGTTGTCCATTTCGATGAAAATGCAACTGAAACAATGCAAGATAAACTTACAAGAATAATGCTGAGGGAGCTTAGGAGAAAATCGAATGAAAAAAAAGATGATTTTGATTAAAAAGTCCTTTACAAGTGGCAATAGGTGTAACTAGCTCAAGCGACTTCATCGTAGACGGTGACGGCATCGCGGCGGATGCCAGAGCAACTTCTCGCTTAATAAAGCACCTCTCCATTTACCTCTTGTGCTAAGATTTGCTATAATCAGATTAGTAATTACTTAAGCGGTGTTAGCGGTAAGGATTTTAGAGTACACCCTAGCCACCTTAACAAAGGAGTAATATCATGACCGACCAATTTTCTTCCATTCAAGAGCAAGGGCGCAAGCAACGTGCGCGCTATAAGTCCTTCTACCTACTCACAAGAATCCTACTGCTTGCTGGACTCGTTTTGCTGAGATTCCTACAGATGCAGGCTTCGATTAAGCCTACCAGCCTCAATTCAATCCTAGTCTTCGTAGTATATTTCGCCATTCAAGTCGTCCTATTATCAGAGCGCTTTGCTCACAAGTCGCAAGGGCTAATCATTGCCGTGCTCATTCTGGAAGTCCTCTATGTCATTCATCTATTGGCGCATGTGATTTTTGACTGGCTAAATTCCGCCCTAGTCAGAAGTGCCAACTTCCAAGCTGACCTATTAGTGCCACAAGTCGTCCTGCCGACCTTATTTTGCTTGATAGGCTTATTCTCCCTAGTCCTAGTCTGGCGCTGGTGGCGCTCCTTCCGCAAGTCCCAAGCCTAGCTCCTCAGATTTATCCAGGAAACCGGGTAAAAGCCCCGATTCCGTGTGAGCCAGTGGTCCACTTTCCAGAGTGGACCACTGGCTCCATTGATTTGGCCGAGAAACAGGGGAAATCGCCGATTTCGTATGAGCTAGTGGTCCACTTTCCAGAGTGGACCACTAGCTCCGTTGATTTGGCCATAAACGGGGTGAAATCGCCGATTTTGTGCGAGCTAGTGGACCACTTTCCAGAGTGGACCACTAGCTCCTCAGTTTTAGCCTGAAACCAAAGAAAAGTCTGGCCCACTAGCTCGGCGGTTTTAGACAGAAAAGAGGAATTTCCTCTAAAACAAAAAGAAAGCGCTTGACAAAGTCTAAGCCGAGTGCTACACTCAAGTAAAGGTTAAACGTTTAACCTAAACACGAGAAAGGACTGTTCCCTATGAAAAAACCGTTGATGAAGTCACTGCTTGTGGCCTTTTCTGCTTTGTTAGCTACCAGTGTGGTGCCCCTCAGCTCTGCTCAGGCTAACGACACGCTCGGCCAGAAAGTCCAATATGATACCAAGGCGCCTGTCAATGATGGCAAGGATGTCAGCATTCAGTATTGGACCTGGAATGACGGCGACCCAGCTATCAAGTTAGCGGAGTCCTACCAAAAGTTACACCCTAATGTCAAAATTGAAGTGGTTAACCATCCTTGGGATGATTACTGGACCAAGTTGCCATTGGCCTTACAAGGTTCGGATGGTCCAGCCATTTTCAATATTCATAACTCCCAAGACAAGTTGCTATCAAGCTACCTAGAAGCTTATGATATTCCAACCGAAGATCTCAAGGCAGACTTCACCGGGGTAGAGCCTCATGTCGTAGACGGTAAGGTTAACTATATCGATATTGTCATGAATACGGGCAATATCTACTATAACAAGAAGATGTGGCAAGCAGCCGGTTTAACGGACAAGGACATTCCTAAGACCTGGGATGAGTTCCGCCAAGTGGCTAAGAAATTAACCATCAAGGAAGGCGACAACCTAGTTCAAGCCGGCTTCAACTGGAATGGCTCCTATGCTGGCCTCTATCAAGGCCTCAACTATCAAAAGGGGACCCTACTCTTCCAAGAAGATGGCACCACCCCTAACTATAATAACGAGACAACCAAAGAAAACCTCAAGTTCCTCGTGGACCTCTATGAGGTGGATGGCGTGGGTTCCAAGGACTTCGGGACCGACGATACCCAAAGTTTCGGTAACCAGCAATCTGCTATGGTTTACAAATGGGGTTGGTTCGCTAACGAGCTCAAGACCAAGTATCCAGATGTGGAATACGGCGTCTTCGCGACTCCAACCTTCAGCAAGGATCAGCCTTTTGCTTATGACCGCTACAACGGCGAAAGCACCCCAGGTATTAACAAGAACCAATCAGAAGAACAAAGAAAAGTGGCCCAAGACTTCCTCAAGTATCTCTTGGCTAACGACCAATACTCACTAGAAGCAGCTAAAGCCTATGCTTCTTATCCAACCAAGAATAGCGTCCAAGAAGATCAATCACTCAAGTCAGACCCTGTCTTATCTGTGATTGCGCCACGTATCAAGAAGTTGATTTGGCCTGGCCCATTCCCTGCTACCATGGAAACCAGTGCCAAGAAGGCAGCCGAAGAAGTACTCTATAATGGCGTGGATTTGGATTCAGCCTTAGAAAATGCGCAACGTCAAATGGAACGCGACATGCGCAATGAGTCCTTCAAGTCGCTAGAATCAGCTTATCAATAAGAATAGAGAATAGCAGATCTGCCCTAGGCCACTCGGCATGAGGCAGCATCTCAATCTGAGAGTGAGGGGGTAGTCAGCTACTCACTCACTCTCGTTGTTAAAAGGAGTTAAAATCATGAATATCCTGAAAAAACAACTCAACTTTCGTAATGTGTCGGTCCTCTTCCTGATAGTTTATTTTGCCGTCTTCCTCTTCTATCCCATTTATAAGGCCTTTGCCGGGAGTCTGCATGACTGGAATCCGCTGACCCAGAAGTACAACTATATTGGTTGGGAGAACTATCGCTTCGTATTAGGGGATAAGCTCTTTTGGAAGTCGCTGACTAATACCTTGTTCTTTACCGCTATCTCGACCGTCTTGCGGTTGGCAGTGGGCTTGGCCTTGGCTCTCATGCTCTTCTCGCGCATGACCAAGATGCGGACCTTCTTCCAAGGCCTCTTCTATATGCCGACTGTCACCCCAATGGTGGCTGTCTCCTTCGTCTGGATGTGGATGTTTAATCCTCAGTTTGGGCTCATTAATCGCTTCTTCCATCTGGACATCAACTGGCTTAAGAACTCTAACTGGGCCATGATTGCTATTATCATCATGACCGTCTGGAAAGATTTTGGCTATGCGACGGTCCTCTTCCTAGCGGGGCTCATGGGCCTACCGGAAGAGGTCTATGAAGCCAGTCGCATTGATGGGGCCAATGCTTGGCAGACCTTCAAGAATATTACTCTGCCCTTGCTCAAGCCAGTGACTCTCTTCGTCACCATCACCTCCCTCATTTCCTACTTCCAAACCTATATTCAAATTCTGATTATGACGGATGGGGGACCGGGGACTTCGACCTTTGTCATTTCCTACTTAATCTATGATGAGGCCTTCGTCAACTATAACTTTGGGACGGCTTCGGCCATTGCGGTCATTCTCTTCGTCGTCATTGCCATTCTAACGCTCTTAATGTTCCGTTATATGGATATGGGAGGTGACCAACAATGAAATCAAAAGGTATCTTAAGCCTGATTTTGAATCTGATTTTGGCGGCTTTGGCCATTATCACCATTATTCCCTTTATCTGGATGCTGGTGTCTTCCTTTGCACCTAATAGTGAGATTGTCAAGTTAGGTGGGGGTCTCTTCCCAGGCATGTCCACCTTCAACAACTACACCAATATCCAGGAAAAATTCAATTTCATGGGCATGTTCTGGAATAGCTTGATGATTTCGGTGACCATTACGGCCATTATTATCTATACTTCCGCGCTCTTTGGCTTTATCTTCGCCAAGTTCACCTTCAAAGGCAAATCCTTGCTCTTTGCGGTGGTCATGAGTACTATGATGTTGCCATGGGCCGTGACCATTATTCCTAAATATGAGATGATGGTTAAGTTCGGTTGGCTGGATTCCTATAAGTCTCTGATTATCCCAAGTATGGTCAGCGGCTTCGGGATTTTCATGTTCAAACAAAGTATCTCAGGCATCTCCAATGAGCTGATTGAAGCGGCACGGGTCGATGGGGGTTCGGATTTCTACATCTTCCATCGCCTGATCTTGCCGATGTCACGTAACACCATTTCCAGTTTAGCCATTTTCCAATTCCTATGGAGTTGGGAAGATTTCCTCTGGCCTTACTTGATGATTAACACCAAGTCCAAGCAACTCTTGGCGGTAGGTTTACGTCAATTCAATGGCCAGTATGGCACCGACTACGGCGGCCTCTTCGCTGCCACGACTATTTCAATCATTCCGATTGTCATTGTCTATATTATTTTCCAAAAACGATTTATTGCCGGGATTGCGACAGGTTCCAGCAAATAATCGTCAGATTTGAGGCGACCCCAATGAAAAAAGCAACCCTAAAAGACATTGCCCAAGCCGCCAATGTCAGTATCGCGACCGTATCCAATGTCTTGAATGACCGCCACCACAAGGTTTCTCAGGAGACGGTGGTCCAGATTCAAGCCCTGGCACAGGAGCTGCAATACACGCCCAACCTCAATGCCAAAGCCCTAGTAACTAAGGCTTCGCGCTTGGTCAGCGTCTTGTTCTATAGTGGCGGACGGGATTTTAATTATTCCGACCCTTTTGTGGCCTCCCTCCTAGAGGGCATTGAGCGCATTGCCAGGCAAGAAAACTACTACATCCTGCTTCATAATATAGAGAGCCTAGAGGCCGTCCACCAAGTCAGACGCCAGTGGGCCTTTGCAGGTCATATCGTGGTGGGCTGTGATGCTCATATGGCAGCGGCTATGATAGAAAGTGTCAGTGAGCCCTTGGTCTTCATTGATACTTATTTGACGGCGCAAGGCCAGGCCCTAGTAGAGGCTTCTGACCATGTGCAGCTGCTCAACTCCAAGGACTATGACCTAGCCTATGCCGGGGTGGAATTGCTAGCCCGCAGCCAGGGCTTGGACCTAGCCTTCTTAAGCTATCCATTTGACCCTGACCAAGTAGGGGTTATTCAGGCCCGCTATGCGGGGGCCAATGCGGCCTATCAGGCGGCTGGCGGGCAGGGGGATTTGCCCATCTACCTCAACACTAAATTGGATGACTTGATTAAGGACCTGTCTAACTACCAGGGCCTGATGGTGACCGCCGATGTCTTGGCTATGGAATTAGTCAAGGTCAGCCAAAGCCAGCTAGGGCAGTGGGACCCAAATCGGCGCCTCATGAGTTTTGATAACATTCCTTATCTTCAGTATTTGGCGACCGAGGTCAATACTATTGACCTCAATCAGGTTCACAAGGGGGAAGAGGCCATGGCTAGCTTGAGTCGCGTCTTGCCGTCAGGTCAGACCGCTCACGACCAGCGCCAGCAATATATCCCCGCCAACCTCATTAACAAGAATTTATCCTTAGAAGGGAGTACTAGCCATGATTAAAGCTGTCTATGGAGACTATCAGCCTTTGGCGGCGCCGGGGGCCATTATTCAGGGCTCCAATTATCGCTTCACCATCTTAACTTCCCGCCTGATTCGGGCCGAGTATAGTCCAACCGGGACCTTCTATGATGGCCAGACCCAGACGGTCTTGAACCGGGACTTTCCTGTGCCCCATTATGAAATCCGGGAGCGGGAGGACCTCCTGGAAATTATCACCGACCATGTGCTCATTCAATATGACAAGCAGGCCTTCTCGAGAGAGGGCTTGGTCTTCAAGCTACGGGGTTACTTCAGTATCTACCACAGTGATTGGCATTACGGCGACCCTATCCAAGACTTGGGTGGGACGGCTCAAACCTTGGACCACGCCAATGGGGCGATACCGCTGGAGCGGGGGCTTATGTCCCGCTTTGGCTTCAGTGTTCTGGATGACAGCCAGAGTCTGCAACTGACTCAGGATGGTTGGTACCAGGTCAAGCAAGGCGACAGCCAAGACTTCTATTACTTTGGCTATGGCCATGACTACCGGGCTTGCTTGGCCGACTTCTATCGCTTGACTGGGCCCCAGCCCCTCCTGCCTAAGTATGCCTTGGGCAACTGGTGGAGTCGCTTCTATCGCTATAGCGAGGCGACCTATCGCCAGCTGATTGAACGTTTTGAAGCCGAGGGCCTGCCCTTCACCGTGGCGGTCATCGACATGGACTGGCATGTGGTCTCCGTTCCGCCTCAATATGGCAGCGGCTGGACCGGCTACACCTGGAATGAGGAACTCTTCCCGGACCCTGCTGGCTTTATGGCCTGGCTCCACCAGCATGGGCTACGCATCACTCTTAATGTCCATCCGTCTGATGGAGTGCGGCCTTTTGAGTCCATGTACGAGCAAATGGCCCAAGAGCTGGGCCTGGACTGGGAGGGTGGCGAATATGTGGTCTTCGACCCGACCTCAGCTCGCTTCCTAGAAGCTTATTTCAAACACCTGCACCATCCAAAAGAAGAGCAGGGGGTAGACTTCTGGTGGATTGACTGGCAACAAGGCCAGACCGTCAAGGGCGTGGACCCACTCTGGGTGCTCAACCACTATCACTACCACGATATTCAAGCCCGTGGCCCTCAAGGCATTACCTTCTCGCGTTATGCCGGACCGGGTAGCCACCGCTATCCAGTGGGCTTCTCGGGCGACAGCCACATGACCTGGGAATCGCTGGACTTCCAGCCTTATTTCACGGCGACGGCCAGCAATATCGGCTATGGTTGGTGGAGTCATGATATCGGCGGCCACATCTTCGGCTACCGCGACAATGAGCTGGCCTTGCGCTGGTACCAGCTGGGTGTCTTTTCTCCGATTATGCGTCTGCATAGCTCGTCTTCAGAATTCCTAGGCAAAGAACCCTGGCGCTATCCGGAGCCATATGCTAGCAGCATGAAGGACTACTTGCGCCTGCGACACCGGCTCCTGCCTTACCTCTATAGCATGAACTACCGGGCGGCCTATCAGGCTCAGCCCCTGATTGAGCCGCTCTACTATCAGCACCCTGAAGAGGAGGCGGCCTATGAGATTGCGAATCAATATTATTTTGGTAGCCAAATCATGGTCATGCCTCTGACCCAGCCGCGTCATCAGCGCAGTCTCTGTTCCCGCTTCGATGGCTGGTTGCCGGAAGGGACCTGGTATGATATTCAGACTGGCTTGCGCTATAGTGGGGGCCGGCGCTTATCGATTTATCGGCCGCTGGAACGCATGGGGCTCTTCGCCAAGGCGGGCGCCATCCTGCCTCTGTCTGGGGAGGATGGGACTGACAATTCGCTAGCTAATCCAAGCGTCTTGGACATCAAGGTCTTCACTGGTGCCGATGGCCATTTCGACTTGGTGGAAGAGGCTGAAGCTGTAGCTGATGGCACAGCCTTCCTCACGACTGGGCTGACCTTTGTCGATGGCAAAGCATTCAAGCTTGAGCCTCAAGGGACTGGGCTTCGGACCTATGAGCTAACCTTTATAGGGGCTTGTTTGACGGACCTAGAGCTAGCGGGCCAGGGTCGCCTAGTTGATGTTAGCCACAATGACCAGGGCGACAGCCTGGTGCGCCTTGAAGCTGATGGGCCTGCCAGCCTCTCCTTCAAGCAAACGCCGCGTGAATCGCAGCAAGTGCGTTTAGAGGTCATTTTCTCTTATATCGAGCAAGCCCAAATGGAAAACCAGGCCAAGGACCAAATCTGGGCCCTGGTCAAGAAGGACATGCCGCTAGCCTATAAGATGCTAGAACTCCAAGGATTAGGCTTAGAGCCGGAGCTTGTGGAGCCCGTTATTGAGTTGCTAGTGACGGAGCCTTAGCCCTCGCCCCGAGCTAGTGGTCCACTCCGTCGAGTGGACCACTAGCTCAGGCTTTTAGGCCAGAAAAGGGCGGTTTGCGCCGAAATTAGATGAGCCAGTGGTCCACTTTGTCGAGTGGACCACTAGCTAAAGGCTTTAGTCCGGAAAAAGGGTGGTTTAGGCTGAAATTGAACGGGTCGGTGACCCTCTCCTTCAAGCATACGTCGCGAGACTTGCAGCAAGTCCGTTTAGAGGTCATTTTCGCCTATATTGAGCAAGCCCAAATGGAGAACCAGGCCAAGGACCAAATCTGGGCCCTGGTTAAAAAGGACATGCCGCTCGCCTATAAGATGCTAGAACTCCAAGGCCTAGGCTTAGAGCCGGAGGTAATTGAGCCCGTTATTGAGTTGCTGGTGACGGAGTGAGTTAATAGTGATTAATTAGCTTATAGTGTGGATGAAGATCTTACTTCACCCACACTATTTTTTTCTGCAGAACTAAAACGTTTTAGGAAAACGCTTGCTTTTTGCTTCTGATGATGCTATGATAGGTTTAACGAAAACGTTTTAGTGGGGTGGGTTTATGGTTAAAGTCATTAGAATCCTCACGGGCTTAATTGATTTAATCATTGCCTATCTCGCTCTATATCTTGTGATGACTCTGCTTGGAGTTCAGGAGACTAGTCGTGACTTGTTGGCGCAAGTCCTCTATATACTTTACGGTGTAATCTTCTCATCCTCTTTTTCTGGGAAGACGATTGGTCGATTTTTTGCTCATTTACACTTGGACTATTATCGTTCGGATCAATCCTTCCTGTGTTTAATCTCAAGGGAAGTGAGTAAAATGTTATACTTTTTGCCTGCTTGGATTGGTTGGTTCTTTATTGCAGTGACGCTAGTCCTCTTTGCCAAGCAAGGACGCTATTTGCACGATATCATTGGACAGACCTATGTTAAGGTGGATGAAGCATATGAATGAGCCAATCGAAACATCTCCATTAGCGCATATACCAACACTCCCTTTGCTCTTATTGGTCATTATTTCATATCTAGGTATGACCTATCTCGCGAAAATTTCTGATGGCTACTTTAAATGGCGGTCTTTTCTGCTTATGCAAGTAGGACTTAGTCTGGTAGCTTTATTTCTCAAACTAAACTTGGTGTTAGTTCTAGGCTTAGTTTTTTTTGACGCTGTCCTCTATATTTTTAAGTTGTCTAAGTATTGATGAAGGAGGTCGCTATGGAAAATATTGAATACTTGACTGGGAAAGTAAAAGGAATAAGAGAGTCCAGATTCCAATCAAAATGGATTCGAAAATTTGAGACCATTTTCGCGCAAGGTAATGGCTATATGGGGATACGCGCGTCAACTGAGGAACGATATATCAATGAAAAGCGAGGTGCTTTCATTGCAGGAAATTTCAATCAGTTTGATGAGAATGAAGTGACTGAATTAGCCAACTGTCCTGATATGACTGCAGTGGAGATTAAGGTTAATGGCAACAGAATTAACCTAGATTCGGGCCAAGTTGAAGATTATAGGCGACAAATAGACTTAATGACGGGTGAGGTTACACGCCACTTTAAGTGGGGACTAGATGAAGTTAGACTAGAATGGTCCTCCAAGCGCTTCGTTTCACTAAAAGATCTTCATGCTTTTTGTCATCACATTGAGTTAAGGAATTGTTCCAACAAGTCAGTGACAGTCGAGATAGTATCCGGGATTGATGGGCAAATCACTAATAGTGGGGCCCAGCACTTTACAGAAGGTGAGAAGCGACTACGCGACAATGTTTTTCTGCAGATGCTAGCCACAACAAGCCAATCCAAGAAAAGCCTAGTGACGACCTTATCCCATCGATTAAAAATTGAGGGAGAAGAGGCAAGTGTTGACCAGAGGTTCGATATACAGCGTCGACGTCTTCTAATGAACTATAAGCTAACCTTAGAACCTAATAGTCGTCTGGAACTTGAGAGATACGGGACCTATCATACGGATTTTGATTTAGATCGAGATTCCAATCTCTCGCTAGAAGATTGGGCTTGGGAAGATAATCGATGTATCTATCAAATTGGCTATGATCAATTGTTAGACCAATCTCGAGCAAAATGGCATCGCGATGTTTGGCAATCGACACCTATTCACATTCAATCAAGCAGGGCTATGGACGACCTAGCTCTTTACTTCGCTAAATATCATCTTCAAATTATGACGCCAGCACATGATGAAAGGATGAATATTGGGGCTAAAGGTTTAAGTGGAGAGGGATACAAGGGACATACTTTCTGGGATACTGAATTATTCATGTTGCCTTACTTCACTTATTCGCAACCTACTACAGCAAGAAGTCTCTTAAAATATCGTTACCTTGGATTAGAAGGTGCGCATGTCAAGGCACGAGATAATGGCTACCAGGGTGCCCAATATCCTTGGGAGGCTGCCTGGCCAAGTGATGGCGAGACAACCCCAGTCTGGGGAGCGGCAGATATTATTAAGGGCACCGCAACCAAAATCTGGTCGGGATTCATCGAGCAACACATTACTGGTGATGTGGCCTTTGCTGTTCAACAGTATGTTGATATTACGGATGATCAAGACTTCATGAAACAATATGGTTATGAAATTATCTTGGATACGGCTAAGTTTTGGGCCTCACGCTTAAACTATAACGATCAAGCTAATCGCTATGAAATCTGGGATGTCATCGGCCCCGATGAATACAAAGAGCATGTTAACAACAATGCCTTTACTAATTATATTGCGCATTGGAATATGCAGCGTGCCTTAAGTCTGATTGCCGAACTCAGAGCGGAGCAAGAGCAAGTTTATCAAGAGCTAGATCGAGCTTTAGATTTAGAGCATTTAGAGACAGAGCTCAGTGATAAATTAAAACTCTTTTACCTACCTCAGCTTAACCAAGCAGGGATTTTACCTCAAGATGATAGCTATCTTGATAAGCAGGTAATTGACCTAAGTCCCTATAAGAATCAACTAGAAGTAGGCAGTCTCTTTAAGGTATATAATTTAGAGCAAGTTAATCAGATGCAGGTTTCTAAGCAAGCGGATGTCCTCTTATTAATCTTCTTGTTTGAACACTTGTTTGATAGGGAGGCTAAGCTAGCCAATTGGCACTATTATGAACCCAAAACAACACATGATTCCTCACTATCGCTGTCCACTCATAGCATCTTAGCATCGGACTTGGGGGACCAGGCACTCGCCTATAGGCTTTTTAATGAGGCGATTAGCATCGATATGGGTAGCTTAATGACGTCATCAGATGATGGCATTCATGCTGCATCCCTTGGAGGAATATGGCAAATGGTAGTGTTTGGTTTTGGTGGTCTACGTTGCATTGATGGGAAGTTGCGCATTCAACCGCATTTGCCAGCAGAGTGGCACCATTTGCACTACACTATTTTCTGGAAAGGAGTGAAGCTAGAAGTTAATGTGCAACCCAAGTCCTTTAGTGTGACTAATTATTCGGAATCAAAGTCAGTCAATTTCTTACATCATAATCGTGAGATTGAAATCGCACCGCAAACTACAATCGAGTTACAGGAGGAAAACTAGTATGAAACCCGTATTCAAAAAAGTAGCAGCAACCCTTATGGCGACACTTGGCTTATTATCAGCGACAGTACCTTTTCAAAAAGTAGTTGGAGCACAGGAAAATTTAGGAGATTTTTCAGGACAGACCTTAAAAGTCGGGCTCTGGGGAGGTAGTGATCAGGAAGAAAAGACCCTAGATGCATTGATTAAGAAGTTCGAAGAGAAGACACATGCCACTGTAGAGAAAAAAGTCTACACAGACTATAATACGCAAATTCAAGCAGATATGGTTGGGCGGACTGCACCAGATGTTTATTATGTAGATATGTCTATGTTGCCATTCTTCGTTGAACAAGGTGGTTTGGCTGAGCTAGATGCAAGTAAGTTTCAAACTGATAAATTCTATTCCTCAATCATTGATGCTTTCTCAAGGGATGGAAAACTCTATGCTGTTCCAAAGGACTTTTCAACCTTAGCTATGTACCTAAACACTGGTATGTTTGAGAAAGCTGGTGTATCAGTAGATGAGGTTCCTGATAGTTTTGAAGAACTCTTAAAATGGTTGCCAGAATTTCAAGCTAAACTAGATAAAGCCTATGGGCCTGGTAAGGTCAAAGCAATTAGCTATAACCAAGACTTAGCTCGTAACCTTCACATTGCTGAACGTGGTGGTGCAAATCCAGTCACAGAGGACAACCGTTCCAATTTGCAAGACACTGCAGTTGTTGAGAACCTTAATTTCTACAAACAGTTAGTCGATACAGGGGCCGCTGCTACACCAAAAGAAGTTGGGACTGGTTGGAATGGTGAGGCCTTCGGTACAGAAAAAGTGGCCATCATGGATGAAGGGAACTGGGTCTACCAGTTGTTGAAACAACAATATTCTGATGTCAAGTTCAAAGTAAAAGAGATGCCAACTTACAAAGGGCAAAAAGGCTCCATGATGTTCTCAGTAGGTTGGGGTAAATACTCTGGAACTAAGAACAGTGAACTAGCAGATGCTTGGATTCGCTATATCACTGGCGCCGAAGCTATGAAGGAATGGGTTGAGGGTACTGGGACCCTACCATCAAGACAAGACGTTGCTGAAGATGCCAAAATCACGGGTAACCAAGATTTAAATATGCACATTAAGGCCTGGGAATATGCTACCCCATGGCAAAAAGGACCTTCACTCTCTACCATTGCCAATGCCTATATGAACTTCTTACCTAAAGCCTTAGATGGTTCAGAAACACTGGAAGATGCGATGAAACACGCAGACGAACAGGCCAATACCGATATTGACGCAGGTAACTAAGAAGAATGGGGCTGAGGGTCAACCTTAGCCCTATTTATGGTTAATATCGATGTCGAAAGGAATGATGAGAGAATGGCCGGGAAGATCAAGCAGAAAATGACCAAGCGACAGCGGGAAGAAATGCTACAGGCCTATACATTTCTATCTCCAACCTTTGTTATTGTGGGGATATTCTTCTTAATCTCCATTGTATTCGCTATATATTTATCTTTTAATAGTGTCAATCTATTCAACAACCAATTTACCTTCAAGGGCCTGGCCAACTATCAGCGTATGTTAAGTGACAAGCGGGCAATGATTGCCTTAAAGAATACAGCTATTTTTGCCTTCGTGGTGGCACCTGTTCAGACGGTAGTGGCTTTGGTAGTGGCTTATGTATTAAACAACAAAGATTTGAAGGGGAGGAAGTTTTTTAAGTTAGTCTACTTTCTACCTACTCTAACATCTAGTTCTGCCCTGACGATGATTTTTATGTTTATCTTTAATGTTTATGGGCCTATCAATGAATTTATGTTAAGCACCGGCATGATTACGGAGCGTATAAATTTTTTACAAGAGCCTCAATATGCACTGAAAGTCATTATGGTTATGAATATTTGGTCGACTGTGCCTTACTTCATGACAATTTATCTAGCTTCCTTGGTTGATTTACCTAAGGCCCTTTATGAAGCTGCGGACATAGATGGGGCATCGTCATTTCAGAAATTTCGCTTTATTACGGTACCTTATTTACGCCCAGTCACTACATTTGTCCTTTTGTCTGGGTTAATTGGTACCTTCCAAATGTTTGACCAAGCCTACATTTTCTCTAATGGCTCTGGGGGACCAGCCAATTCGACCCTTACGCTAGCCTTGATGATTTATCAATATGCATTTGGGCAGATGAATACAATGGGCTATGCCGCCGCCTTAGCAATAGTATTGGCTATTGTAATCTTTTGTGTGTCACTATTGGCTGAGCAAGTAAACAGGGAAAGATAGGTGTCATGGCAAATGAAGCAGAAGAACTTTTTCAAATATTTACTTTACGGCATTTTGATAGTGTATGCGGTATTAACTTTGTATCCATTTATATGGGCCTTTACCGCTTCATTTAAGCCCTTGAAGGAAATTGTCAGTGGAGACTTGTCCTTTATTCCTAAGGAATTTACGACGGATGCCTACGCCTATATTTTTGGTAGGTCTTCCTTATTTAGCCAGTGGTTTATCAACTCGGTCATCATCTCGGTAATAGGGACAACCGTCAATATTTTCCTTAACACTATGGCGGGTTATGCATTAGCACGACTCAGTTTCCCAGGTAGACAGCGAATTTTTTATGGGCTCTTGGCCATGATGATGGTACCAAGTCAGGTTTTATTAATTCCCAACTATTTGATTTTGGTCAATCTAGGTTTACTAGATTCATTTGGGGCGCTGATTATACCTGCGGCCATCAATATTGGCAATATTTTTATGATGCGACAATTCTTTGTCTCCTTCCCTAAAGATATCGAAGAGGCAGCCTCAATTGATGGCCTAGGACGCTTCCAGACCTTCTTTAAAATTGTCATGCCGCTAGCCATGCCCTCTATCGCAACGCAAGCAGTCTTTACCTTTATGGGTTTCTGGAATGAGTTTATGAAACCTATGCTCTACATTTCAACGCCAAGTCGATACACGTTGACTTTGGGCTTACAAACCTTCCAAGCCAAGGATGGTGGCGTGCGATGGGATCATACGATGGCCGCTAGCATTATCACCATTATCCCGATTATTGCCATCTACTTAATCTTCAATAAATATTTCTTGAAAGGTATCCGAATGGATGGCGAAAAATAGTGTTATAGCGATATTTATGCTATGCTAGCACCAGTATTGTGTGAAAGTGGGTAAAGTTTTATGAAGGTGACAATAAAAGATGTGGCGCAAAAGGCGGGGGTCTCCATTGCCACAGTTTCGCGGGTCTTTAATGGCTATGATGATATTGGCCTAGCCACCAAGAATAAGGTAATAGAGGTAGCTAAGGAATTAGGCTATGTTCCTAATGCGGCGGCTAGAGCACTATCATCAAAGCAATATAAAAAGATTGCAATGGTCATCAATGACCTCAAGGTCTCCCGTACCAATACAATCCCCTTGGAAATTTTGACAGGGGTGTATGAGATGGCGGATATGCATGATGTGGATTACGTGCTACTGCTAACTAATAATCGCGACCAAGAGAAAAAGAGCCTATCCCAGTATTGCCTTGAGAATAATATTTCAGGATTAGTCTTGCATGGTTTCTCAACAGCTGATCCCTATCTATTAGAATTAGCCACGCTAAAGATTCCTAACCTACTAATAGATATACATCCAGAAGCGGCTGACTCCTATGGGATTGCGGTAAATAATGAAGTAGCAGCTTATCAGGCAACAGACTTCTTAATTAGTCGTGGACACCGGGCTATTGCCATGATTTCCGGGAAATCATGGGCGCAGGTCTCTAAGGACCGCGAGAGTGGCTATCAAAAATGTATGGCGGATCACCATCTTCCGACTTTTATCTATGAAGGGCTCTTCTCTGAAGAGTATTCGGAGGAACTAGTTAAGGATATTCTTAGCGATCATCCCGAGATAACTGCGCTTTTCTGCGCCAGTGATTTAATGGCTATTGGGGCGATGAAGGGCATTCAAGCCATGAATCTCAATGTGCCCCAAGATATTTCGGTCATCGGATTTGATGATATTGCCATTGCCAAGTACGTAACGCCAAGTCTCACCACAATCAAACAAGATATGCATGAGATAGGACGGAGATCCTGTGAGATATTGTTAGAGATTCTTGATAAGGGACAGATTGATCAGAAGCAATTTTATGTTAAACATAGCTTAATTGAACGGGAATCAGTCAGCAGTCGCTAAGACAAGGAGGACAGGCTATGGCTATTCAAGCGGTCATATTTGATTTAGATGGCGTTATAACAGATACAGCGCATTTGCATTTTTTGGCCTGGAAAGAACTTGGGGATTCTCTTGGTGTCGAAGTCAGCTTGGAGCTAAATGAGCTCTTAAAAGGCATTAGTCGCCAAGAATCCTTGGAAATCATTCTAAAAGAGACAGGGATTTTTGATAACTTTACTGATCTTGAACGTCTAGCGTTAGCCGACAGAAAAAACAGGGCATATGTGGCATCTCTTGAAAGTCTAAGCCCTCAAGACCTGCTACCAGGCATAGGAGATTGCCTAAAGGACTTAAAAAAACGAGGCATAAAAATCGGCTTAGCTTCTTCCAGTCAAAATGCTGGGCTGATTATCGAAAAATTAGGCCTTGAGCCTTATTTTGAGGCCATGGTAGATCCAAGGAGTTTGAGCAAGGGCAAGCCTGACCCAGAAATTTACCTTAAGGCGGCCGCTGCCCTGGGCCTGAGCCCAGCTAAGTGTGCAGGGGTAGAGGATGCGAGGGCAGGCATAGAAGCCATTCGGGCGGCCGGTATGACCGCGATTGCCCTTGGCCAATCGCTAGAGCATGTCCCAGCCGATTATCATTTCTTGTCTACAAAGGACTTAGTGAATTTCAATTGGGATGACATTGTAAGTAAGGAGTGACGAAGCATGGTCAAAACTAAATGGTGGCAAAATCGTGTTGCCTATCAGATTTACCCTAAGAGTTTCAAGGATAGTAATGGCGATGGGGTGGGCGATATCCGCGGTATTATTGAGAAGCTGGACTATCTCCAGTCGCTAGGAATCGGGATTATCTGGATTTCGCCTATTTATCAGTCGCCTTTTGTTGATCAAGGCTATGATATATCCGATTACTATGCCATTGACCCGATTTTTGGGACCATGGAGGATTTTGATGAATTGATTGCGCAAGCAGATAAACGAGACATTAAAATTGTCATGGACCTGGTCGTAAACCACTGTTCAGACCAGCACCCCTGGTTCCAGGCGGCGCTTAAGGACCTATCCAGCCACTATGCAGATTATTTCTACTTTGTGGAAAGTCCGGACGGTCCACCTAATAACTGGCGCAGCTACTTTGGTGGCAGTGTGTGGGAAAAGCTGCCAGGCACCAACACCTACTATCTGCATAGTTTCCACAAGACCCAGCCCGACTTAAATTGGCAGAATCCGCGCCTACGTCAGGAAATCTATCAGATGGTCAATTGGTGGCTGGACAAGGGCATTGCCGGCTTCCGCATTGATGCCATCATTAATATCAAGAAGAATCTGACTTGGCAATCTTATCCAGCCGATCGGCCAGATGGCCTAGTGGCGGTGCAGCGTTCACTGCAAGATGCCCAACCTATTGAGCCCTTCCTTAATGAACTTAAGGCGGAGTGTTTTGAGCCCCACCAGGCCTTTACGGTAGGGGAGGTCTTTGATGCATCGGAATCAGAGCTTCATGAGTTTATGGGCGATCAGGGCTACTTTTCTTCTATTTTTGACTTTGGTCAGACTGAATTAGGCAAGAGCCCTCTAGGTTGGTATGATCATCAGCCGGTAACAGCTGAAATGATTAAGGAGGCTATTTTCCAGACCCAAGCCAAAACGCAAGAGGCAGGCTACTGGTCGACCATTATTGAGAATCATGACGAGCCTCGCGGGGTGAATTTCTATCTGCAAGGCCAGGAAATTAATGATAACAGCAAAAAGTTATTAGCGACTATGATGATGATGCGCCGAGGATTGCCCTTTATCTATCAAGGCCAAGAGATCGGGACAGAAAATCGTCAGTTTGAAAGCTTAGCTCAAGTCAATGATATCGATTCAATTAATGAGTATCATAATGCCCTCGCAAATGGATTAACGGACCAGGAGGCACTTGAGGTTCTAAATCGCTACTCTCGGGATAATGCGCGGATTCCGCTGAGATGGAACAAGCACAAGTGGGGCGGTTTTACGACGGGCCAGCCTTGGTTACAGGGCGCCGTGAAAGGTAACTTGACAGATGTGGCCAGCCAACTTGAGGATAAGCAGTCCCTCTGGTATTGGTATCAGACCTTAATTCAACTCAGAACTCGCTCCATATACGGAGAGGTCATTGTGTCGGGAAGTTTCTTGCCGCTTTTCCGTGAAGTGAAGAACCTAATGGCTTACGAGCGCTCAGACCAGACACACTGCCTCTGGGTACTTTTGAATTATCAAAACCAAGAGCAGGTCCTTGATCTAGGGCGAAAATGGCAAAGTGTACTGCTCAATAATCTAGAGGAGCTAGACTCAACAGAAAATCAGGTCCTTAAGCTAGCGCCCTATCAAGCTCTTGTGCTAGTAATGGACTAGGTAAAAGGGTGAGCTGCCTCAAGCCCTTTGGCGCGAAAAAGGGTTTCTGCCCCGATTGTGGCCGAGCCAGTGGTCCACTCCGTCGAGTGGACCACTAGCTCGGGCTTATAGGCTGGAAAATGGCGGTTTGCGTCGAAACTAGATGAGCCAGTGGTCTACTCTTTCGAGTGGACCACTAGCTCGCGGCTTATAGGCCAGAAAATGGCGGTTTGCGCCGAAACTGAATGAGCCAGTGGACCACTTTTTCGAGTGGACCACTGGCTCGCGGCTTTAGGCCAGAAAAAAGGCGGTTTTGCGCCGAAACTGGCTCGAGCTTATAGGCCAGGAAAAAGGCTCTTAGGCCGAAATGGTATGCGAGCCACCAACCTCAACACAAACCAGCAGACAAAAAGTGCAGTTCAGGTCCTGAACTGCACTTTTCTTTATTCTCCTTGCGCGGCAGCGGCTAAGGTAGCTAGGGCTTCGCGTGGGAAGTAGGCTTGGTAGAGGCCTTGGAGGGCGATGTCTTCGTCCTCGGCCTTGATCATGAAGAGCATGCTGATTTCGGATGCCCCTTGGCTGATCATGCGGATGTTAATGTGGTTTTCAGCGAAAGTCCGGCTGGCTGCGGCCGCAACCCCGACATTTTCCCTCATGGCTTCCCCGACGATGGCGAAGATGCAGAGGTCGTCTTCCACTTGGATGGAGTCAGGATTGAGTTTGTCCTGAATGGTCTCTAGGATGCCGTCCAAATGCTCTGGCGATTGGATATTAGCGGAGCGAATTACCAGGGAAATGCTGTCGATGCCTGAAGGCACGTGTTCGACTGGAACGCCGGCTTCCTCGAAGAAGCGGATAGCGCGGCGCATGAAGCCCATTTCCCGGTTGAGTAGGTACTTGCTGATGGAGATGGCGGTGAAGCCAGTCGCCGAGCTGACCCCGGTGACTGGATAGCGAGGATCTAGCTCCTTCTTGGAGACAATCTTGGTGCCGGCGATTTCCGGCTGGTTGGTGTTGCGAATCATGACGGGAATGTCATTGCGGTAGACAGGTTCCAGGGCTTCTTCATGGAAAATCCCGAAGCCGGCATAGGATAGCTCCCGCATTTCGCTATAGGTAATCTCCTTAATGGGATGCGGTCGCGCAATTTTGCCCGGATGCATGGAGTAGATAAAGGACTCGTCTGTGTAGTTCTCGTAGAGGTCGGCGCCTAGGCCGTTGGCGATGATAGCCCCGGAAATATCAGAACCCCCACGGGAGAAGGTCACGATGTCGCCACCCTTGGAGTAGCCGAAGAAGCCTGGAATAATGAGGACGCCAGCCCGGTCACGCAGCTTGGCGATTTGGGCGTAGGACTCATCAAAGAGGCGGGCATTAGAGGGCTCATCCGTCACTAAAATGCCGGCTTCCTTAGGTGACACATAGTGGGCGTCAAGGCCCAGGCTGACTAGGTAGTGGCTAATGACTTGGGCGTTGAAGTCCTCGCCGCAAGCCTTGAGAGCATCGAGCAGGCGCTCAGGCTCCTGGATATCGGCCATGTAGCCATTTAGGGTATCTTCAAAATAAGCCAAAAGCTCTGTCGACAGGCCCAACTCGATTAGGATGCTGGCATAGCGGTCCAGCACCTTTTGACGGGCTTCCGCCACTGGCTCAGCCTGCAATAGGGCATCCGTCTGGTGACCTACTTGTCCAACTACTGCCTGCACCGCATCGAAGAGGGCGATGAGCAGGTCGGTGACCTTAATGTCCTCAGCGAAACGCTTGCCTGGGGCGCTGACTACGACGGCTTTAATTTCTGGTTTGCCTTGGATGATGGCGGCTACCTTCTTAATCTGGCCGGCGTTGGCCAGGGAGGAGCCTCCGAATTTTGCTACAATCATCATATCTAATCCATCCTTCTATCAGATTGGCGCTAGAGCCTAACAGTTACTATGATACACTATATTTTGCCCAAACGATATACTTTCTTATGAAATTTACTTGAAAAAACAGGCCATTCCCACTAAACTTAGAGGAGTAGAATTGAAATGGAGGCGAGCAGGAATGAAAATCGCATTATGTGGTATCGGTACGGTAGGTGGCGGGGTCGTGAAGGTCTTAGCTGAGAACCAAGCCCAATTCCAAGCAAAATATAAAGAAGACCTAGTCATCAGCCATGTTCTGACCCGGGATCCCGATAAGGTGGACCGTCTAGGCTTAGAATCAGCAGTCTTCACCGACCGGGTAGAAGATATTTATGAAGCGGACATCGACCTAGTGGTGGAAGTCATGGGGGGCGTGGACTTCGCCTATCAAGTCATCCGTCAGTCCCTGAGCCAAGGCCGTCACGTGGTCACTGCCAACAAGGATCTGCTAGCCCTCCACATTGATGAGCTACAAGCCCTAGCCAATGAAAAGGGCGTCAGCCTGCTCTATGAAGCCAGTGTAGCCGGTGGGATTCCCATTATTAACGGGGTCCAAGTGGGCTTGGCGGCCAACCAAATTTCGGGTGTCATGGGGATTCTGAATGGGACCACTAACTACATGCTTAGCCACATGACCCAAGATGGCTGGACCTATGACCATGCCCTGTCTGTTGCTCAAGAAAAGGGCTATGCCGAAGCCGACCCAACCAATGATGTGGGTGGTTTTGACGCAGCCCGTAAGATTACCCTCTTGTCTCGTCTAGCTTATGACACCCGCGTGGACTTCCATCAAGTCAGCGTCAAGGGGATTGACACAGTGGATGCCAGCGACATCGCTATTGCGGCGCAAGCGGGCTATACCATGAAACTCTTGGGTAAGAGCACCAAGACAGCTGCCGGCATTCAAGTCGGGGTTGAGCCTGTCCTCTTGCCAAATGCCCATCCTTTATCCGGTGTCTCTGAAGCCTTCAATGCCGTCTACGTAGAAGGCAATGCGGTAGGCCAAACCATGTTCTGGGGGCCAGGTGCCGGTAGTATGGAGACCGCTTCTGCCGTAGTGTCTGACATCTTGCAAATTGCCGACCGTGGCTTCATTCCGGCTGTCTTGCCAAGTCAAGAATTAGCCATTGTCAGCCAGGAAGCTCCGGCTTGCTACTACCTACGTTTTGATGCGCCAGCTAGCCATGTTCGCGCTGTCCTCCAAACCTTAGAAATCGGCTACTTGACCTTGGCTGAAGCGCCAGGCTTGACCATTAAGACCGAAGCCATCAGCCCAGCAGTCTTGGCCAAGTTAGAAGCCAATGCCACCGTGGTAGCCCGCTACCTCATGGTCTAGGAGGCGGAATTCATGGTATGGCAAAAGGATTTTCCTGCCTCTAGTGCCAACTTGGGTCCGGGATTTGACTCCATCGGGATTGCGGTTGACCGCTATCTGACGGTGATAGCTCGTCCGGCTGAGCGTTGGCAGGTGGATTTTGAGACTGACTTTATGGCTGGTCTGCCCCAGGATGAGACCAACCTAGTGGTGGCAGTCGCTCTGGAAACGGCAGCCCGCTATGGCAAGACCTTAGCGCCCCTGCATTTGACCATGAAGAGTCAGATTCCCCTGACTCATGGCATGGGTAGCTCAGCTTCAGCCATTGTGGCCGGTATTGAGCTAGCCAATGATTTTGCTGACCTGGGTCTGTCGACCTTCGAAAAGGTGCGCTTGGCCAGTGCCAAGGAAGGCCACCCCGACAATGTGGGGGCCTGCATCACCGGTGGCCTCTTCGTGGGCTACTATGAGCCGGAGACGGATCAACTCTTCTATCAAGTAGGCAACTTGGAAGGGGTCGGGGTCATTATTTCCACTCCAGCCTATGAGTTGTCGACGGCGGCAGCCCGCAGTGTCTTGCCTGAGGTCTACTCCAAGCCGGATTCCATTGGCCAGAATGCCCTGACCAGTGTCATGTTAATGGCCATGATGCAGGGCGATTACCCGACCATGGGTCAGCTCATGATGCAAGACAAGTTCCATGAACCTTACCGTCAGTCTCTAATTGCAGAGTTCCCGGCGGTTAAGGCCACGGCTCTTGAAAAGGGCGCCTATGCCACCGTCATTTCGGGGGCGGGGCCTAGCATTTTGACCCTGAGCCCTCAGGAGCGAGTGGCCGACATTCTCGCATCGCTTGAAGCTGCTGTAGACTGTCAGCACCAAGTGGTGTCGGTTCTGCCAGCCTTGGCAGACAAATAAGATGAAAAAAGAGTCCAGCTCAGCTGGGCTCTTTCTTGTGTGAACTTATTTTTTGTGACTGACATCTTGGACCTGGGGCGCAAGCGTCTTAAGGTCGGATAAGAAATGAGATAAGGCACGTTCGCGCTCGCCTGTCTGTCGGCCTAGGTCCCGCATTTCCTTCTGACCAGCCAGGTCGCGGCAGTAGACTAGGAGATGGGCTTCCTTGAGGTGGCGACTGACGGGGACCTTTTGCACCTGGTAGCCCACGGCGGCGATTTGCTTGAGAGGGCAAATATAGAGGCCTTGGGCGGTGATGACCAGGTGGTCCTTGTAACAATAGAGGCCTAGATCTTCATCCCCCACCTGAGCCTGGCGACTGAGTCGACTCCAGTCGTCAGCCAGTTCAGGATAGTGGTGGTAGAGGAAATCATAGTCGCTCAAGATGCGTCGTCTTTTGCGCCAAGCATAATAGCAGAAATAGCCCCCAATCCAAATGAGTAGGGCTGACATGGTCTGAGCAATCCAGAGGGCATGCTGATAGTCACTTAGCATGAGGCTAGTGACATAGCAAAGTCCGAATAGGCCGCTGGCCAGGAGGGGCAGGCCGGCCAGTAGGGTCAAGAAGAGATCGACTTTATCGCGATGCTTCAAGGTCCTCATCCTTTCGCCGCTAATCTTAATAGTAGAAGAAATGAATGGCTAGGCTAGCCGTGACAATGACCAGGGCCCAGCAGAGGCCACCCAAGATAATGGACTGGCTACCGGCCCGGCGCAACTGTCTGAGATCAACGGCCAAGCCCACCCCAGCTAGGGCTGCAATCATGGTCAGGCGGGCTAGCAACTTGAAGCCGTCTAGCAGCCAAGCAGGTAGAGGCAGGAGGGAGCTAGCCAGGACCGCCAAGAGGAAGTAGGCGATGAAGCTAGGAAAGAGGCGGCGGGCTTGTGCCCACAAGCTGACTTGTGCCCTTTGGCCGTCAACTAATTGAGCGCTTGCCTGCTTATAGCGGGCGCCAACCAGGCCTAGGCAAACCGGCACAATCAGTAGGGTCCGGGCCATCTTGACGATGGTGGCGGTGGTACCAGCGGCCTCACTAAAGTCGAAGCCAGCTGCCACGACCGAAGAGGTATCGTTAATGGCGGCCCCAGCGAAGATGCCGAAGCTTTGGTCGCCATAGCCCAACCAAGCCCCTAAGAGAGGGAAGAGAAAGAGGGCCAGGGTATTATAGAGGAAGATGGTGGTGATGGCGAAGGCAATCTCTGAGTCCTCAGCTTCCACAATGGGTGCAGCAGCGGCAATGGCCGAGCCCCCACAAATGGCCGTCCCCATACCCACTAAGAGGGCTGAACGCGACTCAATGCCCATCCAACGACCTAGGTAACGGGCGCTCAAGAGGGCCACCGCTATGACGGGAATCAAGACCAGGTAGACCTTGAGGCCCACTGCTTGTAACTTGGCAAAGGACAAGCCAAAGCCTAAAAAGACAATGCCGATTTTGAGTAGTTGGCCGCTGATTTGCTTGGCTGGCTTGGTCGAGGCAGGGGGACGCCAGGCGGACAGGGCCATGCCCAGCAGAATGGCCAGCATGGAAGCCCCCAGGGCTGGCACCAGGCTTTCAATGGCATAGGCCAGGGCAGTAATAATCAGAATCTTGGCCCAACTGGCCCACTTGCTGTCAGAAATCTTAGAAAATGTCATGGTTGATATCGCTCCTTTGTCATCCTCTAGTATAACAAAGTCCTGCCCCGAGCGCTAGTTGGGCTAGGGCTAGAAGAAAGCGTTTATCTAGACTTAAGGAGACCAGTAGACTATACTAAAACAAAAGCCTAGAGAGGATGTATGCCATGACACAAGAAGCCATTCAAGAACAAATTCGTCAAGCCCTAGACCACCGGGTAGCTGTCCGGGTCTATGATGCCAGTCGTCATATATCCCGCCAGGATATGGATGTCATCCTAGACGCTGCCTGGCTTAGCCCTTCTTCAGTTGGCCTGGAAGGTTGGCGCTTTTTGGTCTTAGACCGGGACCAAATTCAGGCCATCCGACCTGACCTCCAACCCCTAGCCTGGGGTGCCCAACCGCAATTGGATACCGCCAGCCACTTTGTTATCCTCCTGGCGGAGAAGAATGCCCGCTATGACGGTCCTTCTATGCGGGCCAGCCTGATTCGTCGAGGCCTGACTTCTGACCATGACCTTAATAGTCGTTTGACCCTCTATGAAACCTTCCAAACCCAACACATGCGTCTGGATAGTCCGCGGGCCCTCTTTGATTGGACGGGTAAGCAGACCTATATCGCCCTAGCTAATATGATGTTGACTGCTAGCTTGCTGGGCATTGATTCCTGCCCAATCGAAGGCTTCGATTATGAGGCGGTCAATGCCTTACTGGCTGCCAAAGGTTGGTTGGATCCGGAGCACGAAGGGGTGGCTAGCATGTTGTCCCTGGGCTACCGACTCAAGGACCCTAAACATCCCCGTAGCCGTAAGCCGCGCCAGGAAGTCATTTGCTGGCTAGACGACAAGTAAATCCCCCCATGAATTTTCTCCAGCCCTTAATAAGTGAAAGGACTGAATGATATGACCCTATCGAGAAAACTGAAACTAAGCGCCCTGACCTTGCTTTGTGCCAATCTGCTGGCTAGCCAAGTGCCTGTGCTAGCCCAAGAGGCCAATAACCAAGAAGCGTCGAGCCAAGAAAGGACCACCGTTGGCCAATACAGCTTGACTTTTGACAATGCGGCTTGGCAATACGATGAGGCTAATGATATCTACTGGCAAGTCGGCGTGGTCTATGTCGCCAACCCTGCTTCCTTGGACTATGAGACCCTGGGTATTTATGTGCCGGGTGCCTATTTAGAGGCAACTGCCAATGGCGATGGGACCTATACTGCCAGCGTCAAGTCTGACGCCCAAGTGGGCCAATTTACCGCTTCGACTGCTCCTTATGTCCTACCGGTTAACACGCCGGGTTTTAATGCCTCTCAGGCACCAACCTGGCTTGCTGACGGCATTGCCAACTATACCCAGGCCGGGATGATTTATCTGCAACCTGGTATTCGTGGCCGCGACAACACCACCGATAGCCAGGGCCAAGAAGTAGTGGGCGGTGCACCATGGGGCGTCACCGACCTTAAGGCCGCTATCCGTTATGTTCGTTATAACAAGGATGTTCTGCCAGGTGACACCGACAAGATTGTGAGTTTTGGCCATAGTGGCGGTGGGGCTCAGTCTGCTATCCTAGGGGCTAGTGGGGATTCGACCCTCTACAATCCTTACTTGGAAGCCTTAGGGGCAGCCATGAAGGACAAGGAAGGCAACCCAATTTCGGATGCACCTTATGGGACTATGACTTGGAGTCCCATTACCAGCTTGGATTATGCGGATGCTGCCTATGAATGGAACCTGGGTCAGTTCGCTGACAGCAATACGCGGGCAGAGGGTACCTTTACTCAGGCCTTATCCCAAGACTTGGCTAAGGAATATGCCAACTATATCAATCAGCTTGGCCTCAAACATGAAGGCCAAGCCTTGACCCTGACAGAATCTAGTGAGGGGAGTTATACCCAAGGCTCCTATGCCACTTATCTAGAAGGGGTCGTCAATCAATCCCTCAATAACTTCCTAGCCGATACCAGCTTCCCTTATACCAGCGATGGTGCTGGTCCGGGTGGATCGACAGAATCTGTCACCTATGAGACGGCTCAAGCCTATATTGATAGCTTGAATGCTGAGACCCAATGGGTGACCTATGATGCGGCCACTAATACCGCCAAGATTTCCAGCCTGGCGGATTTCGCCAAGTATGTTAAGACGGCCAGCAAGTCTGTGCCTGCCTTCGATGCCTTGGACCGTAGCCTAGCGGAGAATGCGGTCTTCGGGGTAGCGGAAGCCAATGAGCTTCACTTTGACCAGCTAGTGGCCCGCCTGCTCAAGAACAATCAGGCCAAGTATGAGAGCTTGACCGACTGGAACAGCCAGTATGTGACGGATTTTGAGTCTGACTTGGCTAAGACCGATAGTCTGGGTAAGACCATTGCAGAACGTCAGGACCTCTACAATCCAATGTTCTATCTGACGTCCGCTTATTCTGGCTACCAAACCTCTAAACCAGCCCCTCACTGGCGGATTCGTTCCGGCCTTAGCCAAGGAGACACGGCCTTGACGGTGGAAACCAACCTGGCTCTAGCCCTGGAGAATCAAGCCAATGGGGCTGTCAAATCAGTGGACTTTGCCACGGTTTGGGGGCAAGGTAATACCACAGCTGAACGGACCGGCCATGCGTCGGCTAACTTCATCCAATGGGTGCAAGAAATTGTAGCCCAAGACGCCAACTAAGTATTAAGCAAGCCCTCGGCCTAGTCTAGACTGGCCCGAGGGATTTGTTTGTTTTTGGCTACTTTGTTATAATAAGGGAGACAAGATAGCAGTCCAATGGATTAGATAGAGGAGGAAGTGACGTGAAGAAAAGTCTCAAATACTTACTTGTTTCTACCTTGCTAGCCAATAGCTTGGCCCTCAGTCTGCCCGGCTTCCAGAGTCAGGCCAGGACCCGCAGCCAATCGTCTACTAGTCAGCATTCCAACCTTGAGGAGAACTCGGAAGAATGGTCGGACCATGATTGTGACCAATTCTCTCGGGCGGACTTTCTAAAAGCCGTGCGCCAAAGTCGAGAGCATTTGACCTCGGTGGCTCTGAAAGGCTCTTCGGGGGATAAAAATGCCGCCTCTAATTATCAAGCAGCCTACCGTTATGATGCCAAGACTGGCAAGGACCTTCAGGGTTATTTGGATTATAGTCGGGGTATTGACCATATGGAGGTCTACTATCTGGGGGACAGCAATCAGAACTATTACCTCTATACAGAGCGGGCTAACAAATGGTCTGCTATCCAGATGCCCGCGGCTTTTCGCCTGCGACCTAACTACCGCCTCATGCTAGACTGGATCCTGGACCATGAAGCCGACTTCCAGTTTGAAGAAGGTCAGGATGATTATCGGCTCACAGTCCTAGAACGTAACTTTGACTTGTCAGACTTTACGTCTAAGACCTTGGGAATCACCTTAGAGCCTGAAGACACTCCGGTAGAAGATATCTATAACTATATGGAAGTCCGCTTCAGCAAGGAGGACTTCCAAATGACCAGTCTCAACTACCGTTGCCTGGATCCGTCCGGTGAGGTGCAGGGACAATTTGAATTCTTTGGCTACAATCAATTAAAGGCCTCAGATTTCCGATTGCCTGAGGGGGCTGAAGTGGACAGTGAGCTATCTGGTTCTAGCCAGCAAGATGGGTCTTCCTCCGATGAGACCGAATCCCGTCAGCAGCGGGAGTCCGAGTCTTCTGACCAAGGAGAAAACCGACCACTGCCACCTGGTGCTGTCTACAATGATTTAGACCAGGGGAGCTGGGGCTCAGTTGCTAAAGAGGCGCTTGCTTATGCGCAAGAGGGCCTCTATGAGCTAGTCTCACTTAAATGGCTCACTTGGGAGCCGGTTAGTCGCCTGTCTAGCCACTTGACCTGGCGGGCTTCTCAACTATTTAGACCATAAGAAAAAGGCCAGAATCTTTCTGGCCTTTTTGATATGCCTATATTGGTAGCCATAAGATGAAGTGGCTACCCTGGTTTACTTGACTAGTGACCGTAATATGGCCCCCTAATTGTTGCGCCAGGGTTTGGCTGATATAGAGTCCCAAGCCTGCGCCACCTGTTTCCCGGTTACGGGACTGCTCGACGCGGTAGAGGCGGTCGAAGATGTGGGGTAGGTCTTGGGCGGGAATGCCCATGCCTTGATCAATGACATGGAAGGCCGTCCCCTGGGCTTCTTTTTTGATCTGGAGTTGGATGCGACTATGCAGCGGCGAGTACTTGCTGGCGTTCTCTAAGAGATTGAGTAAGATTCGGGACAGTTTATCGCCATCTGTCTTAATGGTCTCTAGGTCAGGCGCTAGCTGGACGTCCAGTTCCTGTTCCCTCTGCTTACAATGGGGCTGGATACTGGTTAGCAACTGAATTAGGAAATCATCGAGTTGTAGGGTCTCTAGTTGACCTTCCGTCACATGCCGATTGGACTGGTTCTCCATGAGACCGACTTCCATAAGTTGCTGGGTGAGCGTCTTGAGTCTATCGACTTGGCAGGACATGGCCTGCCAGAGGGCTTCCATTTCATCTGCTGGAACCATCTGATCTTGCAGCGCCTCCACTTGATGCTGGAGAGCAGTTAGAGGCGTCTTGATATCGTGGCTTAGGCTAGCCATGAGACGGGTCTTGTCTTGCTCGCTTTGGCTTAGGGCCTGAAAACTTTGGTTGAGATCATGAATCATGAGGTTAATATTGGCAGCGAGTGAGGCCAATTCTGCCGGTGATTTGATGGCCTGGACCGGCTGGAAGTCCTGGTTAGCCACGCGACGGACGTCACGGCTCAGTTGCTGCAGGGATTTGACGCTGGGCTGCAGTAGGCAGAAGCCCACTAGGGCACCTAGCAAATTAGCCCCTAAGGTCATCCAGATAATGATGTAGGCCACGTTGGGGGAGACTAACATTTGTTGCAGTCCCCACCAGACAAGTAGGAGGGCACAGAGGGTGGAACTAAGAAAGGCGAGGAAGACTAGCGAACGGAGTTTCATGAGTCACCACCTCCTAAGCGGTAGCCCAGCCCCCAGACGGTTTCAATCTTAGGGTAGGGACGCTGTCCTGCTAACTTGGCTAATTTATCGCGCAAGGAATGGATATGGACATTGAGGGTGTTGGCATCTTCCATGTAGTCTGTCTCCCAAATCTTGAGGAAGAGCTCTGATTTGGCGAAGACCCGACCGGGATTTTTGAGGAAGAGGGCCAAAAGCTGGAATTCTTTGAGTGATAGCTGTAAGGCCTGGTCGTAGAGTGTGATGCGGTGTTGACCCTCGTCGATGGCAAAGGGAGCACAAGTTAAGACGGCTTGTACAGCTTGGCTTGGTTGAATGCGACGCATGAGATTTTTGACGCGCAAGGTCAGCTCCCGTGGGCTGAAGGGCTTAGTCACATAGTCGTCGGCCCCCAGGGTTAGAGAATAAATCCGGTCGACCGCTTGATCCTTGGCGGTGATGAAGATAAAAGGCTGATCTTCTCGTAACTGTAAGACGGCATCAATGAAGTCATAGCCATCCATTTGAGGCATCATAATATCCGTAATAATTAAATCCATGGCCTGGGCCTGATAGCGGGCCAGGGCTTCTTGACCGTTGGTGGCGGTCGTGACTTGATAGCCTTCCTTATTTAAGTAGCGGGTGACGATATCCAGGATGGCTGGCTCATCGTCAACTAGGAGGATGTGGGTCATAGGGGACCCTCCTTTCGGTGTATGACTGAATTCAAATCCTGCCGCAAATAGCAGGGACAAGGCCATTATAGCACAGTTTGAGACGGGAAGTAGTAAGTCGCGCTTAAGCTAAAAGCAGTTTAACCACCTGACACTGGTTCAGGTGGTAGGCTGCTAGTAAGCTTATTTAAGGTCAGCATGACCGAAGACTTCATGCGCTTCAACACAGTAGATTAAGACTTTGTTGTAGCCGTCGGCCTTCAAACCATTGAGGTCATAGCTTTGTTCCATCATGTCAGCATCTACAGCGCCGACTTCAACTGCTGTTTCCAACTTACCGTCTTTGCTGAGGAGAACATGGAGGTCAGGGGCTTTGTCGGATTTGAAGTTGCTGAGCTTGAGTTGGTTCTTCTCGATGCTAACAGAACCCATGACCATCTTGCCATTGGCGCCCATGAGTTCGCCCATACGTTTCATGGCTTGGTCCATCGCTCCGTCAGAAAACTTGGTCAACATAGCAGAACCGAAGGTTTCATTGACTTGGTCGCAGTGGATGGTGAGGGTGTTGTATTGACTGAGGTCGACTTTGTCCAGTTTGTAACCTTGGATGGCACCCTTAGCATCGACCTTACCTAATTTGAGGCCATGTTCTACATCGCCATCCTTGGTTAGGTAAGCGTGGAGGTCAGGTGCTTCATCGCTGGAGAAGCCAGTCAGGACTACTTCTTTGCTGGTGACCTTAGCCATCCCCATGACCTTGTGTTTTTCTTGACCCATCAATTGGCCGACAAGATCTTGACTCATTTCATCTTTTTTCTTATCATCTGGCATTTGGCTGGATGATGCGCTGCTTTCTTCCGCTAAGACGACTTGGGATAAAGTGCCGGCCCCAAGACCTAGGCTAAGTAGGGCGACTAGGCTGAGTTTGGTAAGTGTGTGTTTGGTTGACATGGAAATCACTCCTTGGTTTTATTTGATGATCTTACTATAGGGGGTGAAACTGAAGCCTTCTTGAAGCAAGTATTAAGTCTTTCTTAAGTCTGCTCTAAATCTTTATTAAATCTGGACCGGCTGATAGGTAAGTGGCTGGATTGAGACTTTTCAAGGCAGTCTAGCTAAGTTATAATGAAAAGACTAGAAAGGGTGAAAGCATGCAAGTTAAACAGAATGATCAAACCAATCACTTACTATTTGAAGGCAAGGTTCGGGTCAGCCGTGTCTTTGGCGTCCGCTTCTTAGCGGGTTGTCTCATGGCCCTGGTCATGTTCGCTTGCTTTATCCTCTGCCTACATTTATTGGAAGCAGTAGGCTTGTGGCAGGAGGACCTGAAAGGCTGGAGCGTGGCTTCCTTCGTGATTTCGGGCAGCCTGGTTTGGATGCTGGGTGACTGGCTCCATAATAAGCTTTGGGAGCGACAGGTTCGTATCGTGGGTAGGGGAGACCAAGTCTACCTGCAAGTTGGCTCAAAACAGGAATATTATAAGTGGCAGACCCTCCGCAAGGTCAGAGCCTATCGCTTCTACGCTAGACGTGGACAGGTCAGCACCTATAACCTGGTCTTGGTTTTTGAGGGTCGCACCTATCGTTTCTCTTCATCGGATAAGAGTATGGTGGCCCTGGGCGAGCTAGGCCAAGCTCTCCAGTCTTATCTAAAGTAGAGATAAGTAATTAGAAGTAGCAGGTCAGGCCTTGTGCCTGGCCTTTTTCATGTGATTCTTTCCAAGTAGGATGAGGCTTCTCAAGTCCTGCCAGCTAAGTTATAATGAGAAGACAGGGAAGGGTGAGATAAGATGCAATATCGAAATTCGAATAGAGAGGAAAAGCTACTCTTTGAGGGAAAGCTCCGGGTCAGCTATCTATTTGGCCTACGTTTCTATAGCGGTGTTGTCATCGCCATCCTTATGGCCTTCTTATTTGCCTATGGCATACATTGGCTAGTCACTTGGGGACTATTGAATCGGGACTTGCAGCAATGGAGCCTTGCCTATGTAGTGGTGACAGCACTTCTGTGCTTGGGCCTAAGTTTCTGGCTCTATGATCGGATATGGCAGCGCAAGGTACGGATTGTGGACATGGGGACCCAAGTCTTGGTGCAAGTAGGTAACCGAGTGGATTGCTATGACTGGCGGGAGCTCCGCCGTGTCAAGCCATCCCAGCTTCGCAATAAATCACGTCGCCTAGTCGTGGTTAGCCTAGTCTTGGTCTTTGAGGAACGCACCTACCGTTTTTCTTCATCGGATAAGACCATGGGCGCCCTGATGGAACTAGCCCAAACCCTAGAGACCTATCTTGTACAGAGCTAAGCCGAGCCGATTAAAAGAACCCGAAGGTCAGGAAGTATTCCTGGCCATTTTCGTTTGCCTTTTTCTAAGAAAGCTTAGACTTCTCAAGTGCCCAGAGCTAAGTTATAATGAAAGAAATAAGGAGGACGATAAGATGGATTTTAACCAGCAAGAAAATCAGGGCGAACTACTTTTTGATCATACGGTCCGGCTTAGCCACCGATTCGGTATGCGCCTTGTCAGTGCCTGTTTAATTGCCTTCTGCTTGTATACTCTATGGGCGGCCATAAATGCGACGGTCTTAATGTTTGGCTTATATTTGGGCGTGGATGGCCTGACCCTAATGAAAGTAATGGTGGTTGTCCTAGTTCTTTCAATCGTCCTTCTTGCTATAGTAGGCTGGCGATACCATCGCAAAACCTGGTTAAAGAAATTACGAATCATTGATTTGGGAGATCAACTCTCTTTTCAGGTAGGAGAAGAGGAGAGCCGCTATGCCTGGTCAACACTCCGCCGCATGAGTGTTAGATCCAGTGACATGAGTAAGTACAAGCTAGATATCTTCTTCGAAGCCAATACCTATCGCATTGAAGCCTGGGGACCTGCTAGCAAAGATCTAGAGCAAGTCGCTAGAAAGTTAAAAGCCTATTTAGACCAAAGGGGAGACCAATTTGATTATTGCTAAAGCCAAGCCCCTGGCTCCAGGCCAAGAAGACCTGGTCATGACCTTGGATTGTCGGGTGTCTTATTTTTGGGGCGCTAAGGCCCTATCCTTTTTCGTGATTTGTGGTATCTGGGCGACGATGATAATGCCCCTTGTCAATTGGATGGATAAGAGCCTCCACTTGTCCTCTAAGAGTTGGCCCGTCTTACTGGTCGTATTAGGTCTGGGCCTAGTTTTTTGGTTAATCTACAATGCCCTATGGAAACGCTCAGTCACCATCTACGATCGGGGCCAAAGTCTGGAAATCCTGATTAACGACAAGCTCTATCGTTATGATTGGACTAGCCTGCGTCGTGTCAAGACTTTCATCGCGCCCAAACGTCATGGTGGAATCTTCAGCAAGACGGCAGTCCTCAAATTTCATGGCCGTAGCTTCTACCTGACCTCAGATGACCAGGTAGCTAAGCTAGAGTGGCTGATTCAATATTTAGAAAAGGGCATGAAGCAAGCTCAAAAAGGAGGCCTAGGCCCAAATGACAAGTAAAAACAAGTATCTACTGAATAAAGTCAAGCTAAGGGTCAGTCGCTTTGTCGGCCAACGCTTGCTCTCTATTCTGGTGCTGCTAGGTCTAGCACAACTAGGCATCAAGGACCTTGTCAATTTCTTGTTGGACTTGGACCTCTACCCGCGCGATAATCAATATGGACCCTTATTGTTCGTTGTGTTACTGCTCCTACTATTTTTCCTGGCCAATGCCTTCTATAATTTTCTCTGGACGCGAACCGTTACCATAGAAGATTTGGGGGACAAGGTCCGGATTGAGCTAGGTAGTCGTCACTATCTCTTGCCTTGGTCTAGCTTGCGCAAGGTGCGTTTGGATCGAACCACCAATCGGGGTAAGTTGGTCAGCGTGGACTTAATCTTAGTCTTTGAAAGCCGCTCTTTTCGTCTGACCAAGGACCAACCCGTAGCCCCTCTCAGTGATTTGGAAGCTTATATGCAAGCCAAGTTAAAAAAAGCAAAATCTTAAAATAAAAGCCTGACTCTCAGTCAGGCTTTTTGCATGGTTTAATTCTTAGGGTCAAGGCAGGTTCAAGTTTGGGCCTACTTTTATAATTCTTGTTAATATTCTCATCTTTTTTAGTAGGGGATAGGCAATTTGATGCCAGAGGGTGTATAATGAAAGCGAAGACAGGTCGCTAATCATGCGATCGAATGAGGAGGGACTCCACTACCATGACCAACAGCAAGCAACGCCCCAACGTGGTGCTTATTGTCGTCGACCAAATGCGGGCCGACGCCTTAGGCATTAACCAGGGGCCTGATTTTCTCTCAACTCCAACCCTAGATATGATGGCTAGCCAGGGCTATAATTTCGTCAATGCCTATTCGCCGGTGCCATCCTGCGTGCCCGCGCGAGCGGCGCTTCTCACGGGCTTGGACCAGGCCAATTCGGGGCGGGTGGGTTACGAAGACCAAATGCCTTGGAACTTCACCCAGACCCTGCCCCAAACCTTCCGGGATGCCGGCTACCAAACCCAATGTATCGGTAAGATGCACGTCTATCCAGCCCGCAAGCGTCTGGGCTTTGACCATGTGACCCTGCACGACGGCTATCTCCATGTCGATCGCCACTATGATGGGGCTTATGGGGCTTCCTTTGAACAGTCCAGTGACTATCTTAAGTTCCTCAAGGCGCATTTAGGGCCTCAAGCCGATCTCATGGACGACGGCCTCAATTGTAATTCCTGGATGGCCCGGCCTTGGCCTTATGCGGAGGCCCTCCATCCAACCAACTGGCTGGTGACGGAAGCCATTGAATTCCTCAAGACCAAGGACCCAACCGTGCCATTCTTCCTCAAGTTATCCTTTGAGAAGCCACATTCGCCTTTTAATCCGCCTCAGTATTATTTTGATATGTATTATCAACTCTTGGGTCAGGAATGGGATCGTCATTTAGGCGATTGGGAGCAGCTGGTGGATGCTGTTCCTAGCATTGATAGTAAAAAAGGGCGCCTCAAGCCCGACGATCAACGGCGCTTGCTGGCAGGCTACTATGGCTTGGTGACCCATCTGGACCATCAAATTAGTCGCTTCCTGACG
The DNA here is from genome assembly GCF_938010525.1 of uncultured Abiotrophia sp. Taxonomy (GTDB): domain Bacteria; phylum Bacillota; class Bacilli; order Lactobacillales; family Aerococcaceae; genus Abiotrophia. The sequence continues at coordinate 61,845 of NZ_CALLVK010000015.1, forward strand.
GCCTTGGAAGAGTTCGGCCATGCTCAGGATACCCTCTTCTGGTTTGTCTCCGACCATGGCGACCAACTAGGGGAGCATGACCTCTTCCGCAAAGGCTATCCTTATCAGGGTAGCATCCAAATTCCTTCCTTTATCTATGACCCTGGCCATCTGATTGCGGCCCACCATCATACTATTCCGCAGCTGGTTAAGATTCAAGACATCTTCCCATCCTTGGTAGATCTGGTCTTGGGCAAGCAAGTGGCCACGGACGGCCGCAGCGTGCGCCAGCTCTTGCTAGGCCAAATCGACGGCTGGCGGACCGATATCCATGGGGAACATGTTCTAGGCCAAGATTCCAGTCAATTTGTCCTCAATGAACGTTATAAGTTAATCTGGTATCCGGTTCAGGACCGCTATCAGCTTTTCGACTATGTGGCCGATCCGCATGAGCAGGTCAATCTCTATGGGCAAGAAGCCTATACGCCCGTAGTCTTGGAGTTGACTCAGAAGCTGGTTGCCTATTTAGCCAATCGTGAAGAGGGCTTTGTTGAGGATGGACGCCTAGTGGCGCGACCCTTGTCAGCCCTAGTGACCACCTTGGCAGCAGCACGACGTGGGGACGTCATGGGCTACCCCCGTGAGGAGGGTTAGTCATGGAGTGGGTCCAGTTACAAGCAGGGCACTTCCAAATGGGGGCGCCCCTAGGTCAGGGTTTTGTAGAGGACTATGAAGCACCTGCTATCCCCATGCAAGTGGCGGCCTTTAGCATCGCCACGACCCCTGTTACTAACCAAGAATTTGCTGAATTTGTGGCGGCCACTGGCTACCAGACTATTGCCAGTCGGACGGGAGGCTCCTTGGTTTTTGAAGCCCTCCTGTCAGAAGAGCTAGAAGCCAAGGCCCCGCGGGTGCCGGGCACCCCTTGGTGGCGGGTAGTGGCGGGCGCCGACTGGCTCCATCCTTTTGGTCCTGATGGGGCTTTGGCCACAGACGTCTTGGCCGACCACCCGGTGGTCCATGTTTCCTTGGCCGATGCTCTGGCCTACTGTCAGTGGGCGGGGGTGACTTTGCCGACGGAAGCCCAGTGGGAGTATGCGGCTCGAGCCGGGCGGACTACGACCTTTCCTTGGGGCCAGGAGCTAGAAGACGATGGCCTCTATCATGCCAATACCTGGCAGGGGGACTTTCCTGGTTTTAATAGCCAGGCGGACGGCTACTTAGGGACGGCGCCGGTCAAGACCTACGCCCCTAATGACTGGGGGCTCTACCAGGTTATTGGCAATGTCTGGGAATGGTGCGCCAATCCCCGCTATCAACTTTTGCAGGACTTTAAGCAGGCCCAGCCTCGTCCAAGCCTAGCTGACTTGAAAGGGGAGTACGCCATTCGCGGCGGGTCCTTCCTCTGTCATGCCTCCTACTGCCAACGCTATCGCCTAGGAGCCCGCAATGGGGCGGATGCCTTGGTGACGGCCAGCCATATTGGTTTCCGTTGTATCAAATAAGCTGTCACAAGACCTCTAAGTTTGAGGGGTCTTGTGGCATTTTTTGTCTTCTAAGATAAGACAGAGCAAGAAATATTATAGTACAAGAAATGTCGTGACAAAAAGCCAGACAGCGCCTTGTAATGCGCTTACATAAGGGGTATAATAAGCTTGTAGGAAGGAGGAACTACTATGGAACTAGGCAAGTTAGCAACAGAACAAGCCAACCCCCTGTCGCAGGCCATTGAGACCCTGTCAGTGGCCGAAATCACCCAGCGCATGAATCAAGAAGATCAAGGAGTGCCCTTAGCCGTCAGGCAATCCTTGCCAGAGATTAATGCCTTTATAGAAGCCCTGGTACCAGTTATGGCCCAAGGCGGTCGCCTCTTTTATATAGGGGCTGGAACTTCAGGCCGACTAGGTCTCTTGGATGCCTCGGAATGTCCCCCAACCTTTGGCGTCGCCCCTGATCGAGTCCAAGCCCTTATGGCTGGCGGCTTAGAGGCCATGACCCAGGCCATCGAAGGGGCTGAAGACGACCAAGCGGCAGCTGTCCAAGACTTAGCCGCCCTCGAACTATCAGCCAAAGATGCCTTAGTCGGTATCGCAGCCTCAGGCCGCACCCCCTATGTGGTGGCTGCTTTACGTTATGCTAAAGAGCAGGGCGCTTTGACGGCGGGCCTTGCCTGTGTTAAGGAGGCCGAGATTAGCCAGTGGGCAGATTATCCAATCGAAATTCCTGTGGGGCCAGAAATTATTGCCGGTTCTAGCCGACTCAAGGCGGGGACAGCGCAAAAGTTGGTGCTCAATATGATTTCGACCACTGCCATGATTCAATTAGGTAAGGTCTACCAAGGTTACATGGTTGATGTCCAAGCCACCAACCAGAAATTGATTGACCGCGCCCATCGTATTATTGCCGCCACAACTGGTTTGTCCTTGGAGCAGGCAGCGACTTATTTTCAAGCAGCCCAGGGCCAAGTCAAATGCGCCATTCTGATGGCCTTAACGGCTTGTGATTTGGCGGGTGCCCAAGCCCTCTTGGCTGATAATCAAGACCACATTGCCCAGGCCATCCAAGCCAGTCAGCATTCAGTAAATAAGCAAGATCAAATTAAGGAGGTATTACCATGAATGATTTAGCAAGTCGAATTCTATCCCTAGTGGGAGGCAAGGATAATGTCCTTGCCAATGCAACCTGTATGACACGTCTACGTCTGACCCTGCGCGATCTGTCCTTAGTGGATCAAGAAGCCCTCAGGCAAGTGGAAGGGGTCATGGGACTAGTCGTCCAAGACCAAGTGCAAGTCATCCTAGGACCGGGCAAGGTCAATCAAGTTGGGTCAGCCTTTGCTCAATTAACAGGCCTCAGTTTGGGCTATGAAGAGCTAGCAGCCGATCAAGTGGCTAAGGCCAACAAAGACCAGCAAAAGGCTAAGTATGACAAGCCCCTGCAACGTTTCTTGCAACGGATTGCCAATATCTTCATTCCTTTGTTGCCGGGGATTATTGCAGCCGGTATGATCAATGGGATTGCCAATGTCATCAATGTCTCCAACCAGAATGCCTGGGCCGGCGAATGGTGGTTCCAAGCTATTCGGACCATGGGGTGGGCTCTCTTCGCCTTCTTGCCAATCTATGTGGGCATGAACGCGTCCAAAGAATTCAAGGGCAGTGCCGTTCTTGGTGGCATGGCCGGGGCCTTGTCCGTAGTGGTTCCAAGCATGCCCCTCTTGGCTAAGGTGGCAGATGCGCCAATTCTTCTTCCAATAACTAATAAGGCCTTCTCGCCAGGTGCTGGTGGGCTCCTAGCCGCCCTCTTTATGGGGATTTTCTTCGCCTACCTAGAGCGGGCCATTCGTCGTATCATGCCCGATCTTTTGGACACCTTCTTCACGCCACTCCTAACCGTAGTAGTCGGGGTGCTAGTATCGGTCATTGTCATTCAACCGCTGGCAGCCCTGGTGACGGATGGGATTTATGCTAGTTTAGATTACTTCTATACACAACTGGGTGCCCTAGGTGGCTTCATTCTCTCCGTTGGCTTCTTGCCACTGGTTTCTGTGGGGCTCCACCAAGCCTTAACGCCAATTCATACCATGCTCAATAATCCGGAAGGGCCAACGGCCGGGGTCAACTATCTCTTGCCAATTCTTATGATGGCAGGGGGCGGTCAAGTCGGCGCGGGTCTGGCCCTCTACCTCAAATCACGCAACAAACGTCTGAGACAATTGACTCGTGACTCCTTGCCAGTCGGCATTCTCGGGATTGGTGAACCCATGATGTATGCCGTGACCCTGCCACTAGGTAAACCATTTATTACGGCTTGCTTGGGTTCAGGTCTGGGGGGTGTCCTAGCGGTCCTCTTCCATCTAGGGGCTGTCTCCCAAGGGGTATCCGGTCTCTTCGGCTTGCTGATTATGGTGCCGGGCACACAAATCTCCTATGTCATCGCCATGCTAGGAGCTTATCTAGGTGGCTTTGTCTTGACCTGGTTCTTCGGGGTGGATGAAGCTCGGATTGCTCAAGTCTATGGTGGCGATTCACAATGAAAGGACAGGTAGTCGGATTTTCCTTCTATAGTAATCAGTCGCTAGACGACAATCTGACTCGGATTGACCGTTTTAGTCAGCAGGGCTTTGGCTACGCCTTTACCAGTCTTAACCTAACTCCTCATTATAAGCCGGTTGAGCTTGATTTGCTCATGGCGGCCTGCCATGAAAAAGGGGTCCAGGTCATGGCGGATATTAATGAGGCCAGCCTGGATCGCTATGGCCTGGACCGCCTACAAGCCTGGGGCTTTGGCTCCTTGCGGGTGGATACTGGACTGACGCCTCAGCAGATGGCCGTCCTAAGCCAGGCCAGTCACCTGGTGCTTAATGCTTCGACCCTTACGGGAAGCTTGCTAGAAGCCTTAGCTCAAGCAGGGGTGGCCCTGGGCCGGGTCTGGGCCGCCCATAACTATTATCCCAAGGTCTATAGTGGCCTCAGCCAGGCCTATGTCCTGGCTCAAAATCAAAGACTGCATGCCTTAGGTATTCCCTGCCTGGCCTTTGTCAGTGGCCAGGTAGCTAGGGGCCCTTACTTTGATGGCCTCTGTACAGTCGAGCAGACCCGCCATTGGCCAAGTCAGCAAGCAGCCCTCTATCTCCTGTCACAATGCCAAGTGGACCGGGTCTACATAGGGGATTGTGATGTGAGCCAAGATCAACTGAGACGCCTGGCTAGTCTCAATGATGGTCTAGTAGAGTTACAGGCTCAGGCTCCACAAGTCTTGCTAGATCAGGTCTGGTCTAACCGGCCGGATCCCAGCGATTGGGTCATTCGGGCCTCAGAAACCCGCCAAGCCTTGCGTGGGCAAGAAGTGGTAGGCCAGTCTGGGCCTCGTCAGCGAGGGGACCTGGTCCTAGGCCGGGCCAACTATGGCAGCTATGCCAATGAACTGGAAATTTGCCTGACCGACTTGCCAGCGGATGACCGTCAAGCCATTGTCGGCCAAGTGGATAGCTCAGATCTAGGCCTCCTGGACTATATTCGGGGCGACTGGTCTCGTTTTCGTTTGTCACTGAGCGAATAAAACAACCCCCATTATGGCTAGCATAAGGCCATAATGGGGGTTGAATATTTGGCGAAAAATACAAAGGTGAAAAGGTTTGCTCTATGAGAAAGACTCTCATCGTTCCCTTCGTCACATAAAAACCACCTAGAGAAGTTCGTGCTATCACGTAAATGAAAGCGTGGTAAGGCAGGAGTACGACAATTATTACTGAACTATAATAATTGTATTAAGTTCACCCCTAAATAATGGAGTCTGACCTAGTAAGGTGATATACTAAAGATATCGACCGGAGAATAAGCGAAATATTTTTATGTGAAAGAAGTGATCAAATGCGTAGAGAAATACCAAAAGCAACTGTGAACCGGCTTCCAATTTACCATCGTTACTTACGATTCTTACAAAATGCCGGGAAAAAGCGGATCTCATCTACTGAACTCAGTGATGCGGTGAAAGTAGATAGTGCGACCATTCGTCGTGACTTCTCATACTTTGGCGCCTTGGGTAAACGGGGCTATGGCTATGATGTTGATTACTTATTAGACTTCTTCACCAAGACCCTGAACCAAGACCGTCTGACTTCTGTGGCCCTTATCGGGGTAGGGAATCTAGGGAATGCGCTCCTTCATTATAATTTCCGCAAGAATAATAATGTGCGGATTGGGGCGGCCTTCGAAGTAGACCCTAAACTGATTGGGACCATTCAATCGGGTGTGCCAGTTTATTCCATTGATGAGTTGGAAGAGCAATTAGAAGCCCAAGGCATTGAAATTGCCCTCTTAACTGTGCCACAAGAAGAAGCGCCAAAAGCGGTAGAGCGTTTGGTGGCAGCAGGCATCAAAGGGATTCTCAACTTCACGCCATTGCGTTTCGATGTGCCAAGTCATGTGCGTATGCAACACGTGGACTTAACCAACGAACTGCAAACCTTGATTTATTTCATCGACAGCAACATGCATCAGCATGATGACTTTGTTGATTTCCGCAGACATTAAAATAGAGGCGACTAGGACTGGGTCCTGGTCGCCTTTGTTTTGTCTATCTCTATAAGGAGGAGCCTTCTTGGGCCAGTAGCTGAGCCGCCGGAATATCAACGGGCGCCCATTCTAAGCTCATAAGGTCTTGGGGCTGGACCCAACGGCTAGCCTGGTGCTCGAGCAGGGTCAGATTGCCAGATCGAATCTTAGCCTTGTAGACTGCTAGCTGGATAGTGGCGAATTCATAGGCGTACTCTGCTGTCGTTACCCAGTCGCCGACTTCAATTTCGAGGGTCAGTTCTTCCTTAATTTCCCGCGCCAGAGCTTGGGCTTCTGTCTCGCCAGCTTCTAGCTTGCCACCGGGAAATTCCCAGAGTCCGGCTAGGCTCATTTCTTGGCCGCGCTGTAGGCAGAGGACCTGGCCATCTTGGATAATGGCGGCGCCTACTACACGAATGATTTTGCCTGTCTTTGTCATGTCAATCCCTCCTCGATTCTTCACTCCTATCCTAGCGCGTCCGGCCCCTATCGTCAAGATCGCTGCACTTGTCAGAGTCAAAAAGCAAGTGTTTTTTTCTTGCTTTTTTGGCAGCTTATCTCTATAATAGTAAGAGTAATATAACCATTGACTTCATAAGGGAGTAACTAGAGCCTAGCTCGTTGGTATCAACAAATATGTAGCATCTGCTGCTGGTACTGACTGAAATAGTGAGACTTATGCTGATTCACTCGTTGGGTGGCGGCATAAGTCTTTTTTTACAAGCTGGGGCAGCCAGCATGAAGGAATGGATCAAATAGGAGGTTACTATGTCAACAAAATTATCAGCCTATAACCAAGAGGCGCAAGCCCTTATTGACAGCTTAGAAAGCCATGTTGAGACGGGCTTGACAGCTGCAGTGGCTGCGAAACGCTTGGAAGAGTTCGGCCCAAATGAACTCAAGGCCGAAGCTCATTCAACCCTCTTGCAGAAGTTTATTGAGCAATTCAAGGACTTCATGATTATCATCCTCTTGATTGCGGCGGCTGTCTCCTTCGTGGCTAGCCATGAGTGGCACGACGCGGTCATCATTCTCCTAGTGGTGGTGCTTAACGCCATTATGGGGGTAGTCCAAGAAGCCAAGGCTGAAGAAGCCATTGACGCCCTCAAGGAAATGGCCTCACCTGACGCTCGCGTTCGCCGTGATGGCAATGTTATGACCGTTAAATCGCATGACTTGGTGCCGGGCGACATCGTCTTATTGGAAGCTGGAGATATTGTACCAGCGGATATGCGTTTGATTGAAGCCAACTCACTCAAGGTTGAAGAAGCAGCCTTGACTGGGGAATCGGTGCCAGTTGATAAGGACATCAGCGTCATTGCAGAAGAAGGGGCCGGGATTGGGGACCGCCATAACATGGTCTTCTCTAGCACCAATGTGACTTACGGTCGTGCCTTAGCCATTGTAACAGCAACTGGGATGAATACCGAAGTCGGCCATATCGCCAGCATGTTAGCCAGCGCAGAGAAAACCAAGACCCCATTGCAACGCGACCAAGACCGTTTGGGTAAGACCTTAACCATTATGATCTTAGTCATTGCGGCTGTGACCTTCATCGTTGGCTTGTTGCGTGGCCGTCAGATTACCGACATGCTCTTAGTGTCTATTTCCTTGGCCGTGGCTGCCATCCCTGAAGGCTTGCCAGCCATTTCAACCATTATCCTCTCCATCGGGACCCAGACCATGGCAGACCGTAAGGCCCTGGTTCGGACCTTGCCTGCCGTTGAGACCTTGGGTGGAACCCAAATTATCTGTTCCGATAAGACAGGGACCTTGACCCTTAATAAGATGACCATTGAAAAAGCCTACTATGATGGGGTTCTCCACAATGCCTCTGAAGACTTAGATCTAGATTTACCGCTCTTACGTTCCATTGTTTTGGCTAACGACACGGAAGTGGACGCCGAAGGTAACTTGATCGGGGATCCAACCGAAACTGCCATGGTTAAGTTTGCTTTAGACAAGGGCTATCCTTTGGCCGAGCGCTTGGCTAGCTTCCCACGGGTGGGCGAGATTCCATTTGACTCTACCCGTAAATTGATGACCACAGTCCACCCGCTAGCGGATGGTCGCTACCTGGTAGCCACCAAAGGGGCGCCAGACCAATTGCTCAAACGCTGCCTTCATAAGGACTTTGGTGGCCAAGTGACCGACTTGACCGATGCTGATCGCCAAGCCATCTTGACCGAGAATACAGGTATGGCGCGTCAGGCCTTGCGTGTCTTGGCAGGAGCTTATAAGATTATTGATCAATTGCCTAGCAAGTTCGAGTCTGAGGAATTAGAGCATGACTTAATCTTTGCTGGTTTGGTCGGTATGATTGACCCTGAGCGTCAAGAAGCCGCGGATGCTATTGCTGTAGCCAAAGGGGCCGGCATGCGGACCGTCATGATTACCGGTGACCACGCTGAAACCGCGCAAGCTATTGCGGAACGTCTAGGTATCTTGAATCCAAACGAAGACAACCACCATCACGTCATGACTGGGGCCGAACTCGATGCGATTTCTGATCAGGAATTAGAAGCGCGTGTTCAAGACTTGTCAGTCTACGCCCGTGTATCACCTGAGCACAAGGTTCGCATTATCAAGGCTTGGCAGTCTAAAGGTAAGACAGTGTCCATGACCGGGGACGGAGTCAACGATGCGCCTTCCCTTAAGCAAGCAGATATCGGGGTCGGCATGGGGATTACCGGGACCGAAGTGTCCAAGGGTGCCTCTGATATGGTCCTAGCTGACGATAATTTTGAAACTATCGTTGTGGCAGTTGAAGAAGGGCGTAAGGTCTTCGCCAACATCCAGAAGGCTGTCCAATATCTCTTGTCAGCTAACTTGGGTGAGGTCATTACCCTCTTCGTAGCCACCTTATTAGGCTGGACCATCTTGCAACCTGTTCATATCTTATGGATAAACTTAGTGACAGACGTCTTCCCAGCCATCGCTTTGGGGATGGAAAAAGCTGAGCCAGATGTGATGAATCGTCCGCCACGGACCAAGGAGTCTAGCTTCTTATCTAACGGCATCTTGCCAAGTATCCTCTACCAAGGGGTCTTGGAAAGTGCCTTGACCCTCTTCATCTACTGGTTAGCTGGTCAATGGTACCACCAAGAAAACTTGGCCGAAACCATGGCCTTTGCGACCTTAGGTTTGATTCAACTCTTCCATGCTTTCAACGTCAAGTATGTCTTCACCTCTCTCTTCACAGGGAAAGCCTTCGATAACAAGTTCCTTAACGGCGCAGCCCTCTTGTCGGCTGTCATGTTGCTAGGCGTTATCGTTATTCCAGGCATTAACGACTTCTTCGACGTGACCGCACCTACCTTGCCACAATGGGGCTTGGTGTTAGCTGTGTCCTTCAGCATCATCGTGCTAGTCGAACTCATCAAATGGGGTCTACGTACTAGTGGCCTAGCTGACAAGTTAAGCAAACAAGAAACTAAATAAGAAAAAGGCCTGCCACCTCTGACTTAGCTCGGAGGTGGCTTTTTTGTTGAAGTGCCCAGACAAAGGCGCGCCATGTCGCATTGGGAATCCGCCATGTCGTGTTGGACCTCCAACGCGACGTGGCACGAGCTCCAAGGGTCCGAATCCGCCCAAAAGGGAGTAAAACGAGCGCTCCACGTCGTATTGGGCCCCCGCCATGTCGTGATGGGCCTTCAACGCGACGTGGCACGAGCCCCAAGGGTCCGAATTCGCCCAAAAGGGAGTAAAACGAGCGCGCCATGTCGTGATGGGCCTTCAACGCGACGTGGCACGAGCCCAAAGAGTCCGAATCCGCCCAAAAGAGAGCAAAACGAGTGCACCACGTCGCATTGGGAGGTCGCCATGTCGCGTTGGGCCTCCAACGCGACGTGGCTCAAACACAAAAGGTCCAAATCTCCCCAAAAGAGGGCAAAACGAGCGCGCCACGTCGCATTGGGAATCCGCCATGTCGCGTTGGCCCTCCAACGCGACGTGGCACGAGCCCAAAGGGTCCAAATCCCCCCAAAAGAGGGCAAAACGTGTGCGCCAGGTCGCATTGGGAGGTCGCCATGTCGCGTTGAGCCTCCAACGCGACGTGGCTCGAGCCCAAATAGTCCGAATCCCCCCAAAAGAGAGCAAAACGAGCGCGCCACGTCGCATTGGGAAACCGCCATGTCGTGATGGGCCTCCAACGCGACGTGGCTCCCACATGCTAGACTCCATCATACTGAGACAGGCACTGATAAACGGTGGCGTAGTCATTTTGGTAGCAGGCGTGGTGGCCTTTATGGAGTGGGTGGAAGTATTGAGCTAGTTGGCGTTGTAGGGTGCGGTCCAATTGCTTGCTTCCCATATAGTTGGAAATTGCCGAGCGACGCAGTGGCAGGTCATGATTTAACAAAGCCCACTCACAGGCGCTGCGCAAACAGGCGGTTGCCTTATCTTCCCGAAAGCCGCAATGCGGGCAGGAAACCTTATAACGACTGCAGGTCATGCCCAGCCGCAAACACCGGGGGCAGCCAATGCCGCTTAGCAGAGTTTGGCGCTCGATGGAGGTCAGTTGGCGCGGCCGATAGGGGCTAGCATGCTGGAGTGGTTTCAGTAAATCCAAGAGTAACTGCTGGCGCCGACTGCAAGGCTGACCTGCCTTCTGGTCGGTCAGCCCCTGAAGCCATGCCAGCGCCTGTGGCCACAGCATGTATTGCTCCGGATCTAAGCCTTCGACCTGCAAATGGTCTTGACTGAAAATCAGCTTGGACACTAGCTGGCAGTCTAATTGCTGGCTCCTAAGAAATTGCTGCAACAAGCTCTGGGCTCGGGCCACTTGCCCTAGCAAGTCATGATGATAAGGGCGCCCGTTGAGTCTGGAGGTAAATCCCTGATAGAAAAAATGCCCGCCATAATGCTTGATCTCTACTAGATAGAGCCCCTGGGGCACCAGCAAAAGCCCGTCGATTTGCGCGCCCTTTCCCAGGGGAATCCACAAATCAGTCAGATAAAAAGTAGACAGCCCCAGGTCTTGAATCACTTGGGCAAGCCGTGCCTCGCCCTCTAGGCCAGTCAGGAGGCGCAGGTAGTCTGTCTCGTCCTCCTGGGATAAGTGGCCTCTTTGCTTGACCAGCTGATAAAATCTTGCCTCTTGATGGTACATAGCACTTCCTCCTTCTTATATAAATACCCCAAAAGGTTCCTTCTCGCACCAAATCCAGGCCTAAAAGTTTGATGAGAGGGGCTGGGTCTTTTGCTTTTAAGTCTTTTCCATTATAATAGACAGTGAATAAGTCAGGAGAAGGAGACAGGACTATGTTGAATGAGATGATGCACCGGCCAGTGGTCATGCAGAAAATAATCGACTTGATGCGGGAGGGGCAACTCCCTTTTGAAGGAGTCGTAGGTCAGTTGGAGGCCTTTGCCAATGCCAATGGGATTCCGGTGGTCCCTCACGAAACAGCCAAGTTCTTGGACTTTTTCTGTGCCGCTACTCAGCCTCAACAAATCCTGGAAATCGGGACCGCCATTGGCTTTTCGGCTAGTCTCATGGCTCAACACCTAGCATCTGACGGCCACTTAACCACGATTGACCGCTACGCCCTCATGTTTGAACGGGCTAAGTCCAATTTTGAGCAGGCCGGTCTGGCGGATAAGGTGACAGTCCTAGAAGGGGATGCGGCTGATATTCTGCCTAGCTTACCGGCTAATCACTATGATCTGATTTTTATGGATAGCGCCAAGGCTAAGTACCTGGAGTTCTATCCTTACTGCATGCGTCTGCTTAAGATGGGGGGCGTCTTGCTCATTGATGATGTCCTGCAAGCGGGCACCATCATGGATGCCTTAGACACACGGCCTAAGCGCGTGCGCAAGATTCATCGCAAGCTCAATGAGCTCTTCCAAGCCGTCTTGACCGATCAAGATCAACGGGCCTGCCTCCTACCCTTAGGCGATGGACTGCTCATGGTTCGCAAGGAAAAGGAAATAGAGGTAGAAGACTTCCTAGCCACCCAATGGGATAAGACCTGGTGCCAACAAGTAGCAGCAAAAGCCGAGTCCAAACGCCAAGCGGCGGCGCCTGCCCTTAACGAGTTCCAACAAATGGCCGCCGAACAAATAGAAGACAGCAAGGAATCTGGCCAAGAACTAGCTCAGGATATTGGCTTAATTGCCATTGACCTAGATGGCACCCTCCTGACCAACCAAAAAACCATTAGTGCCACCAACGTCGCGACCCTGGCTCGGGCGCATGAGGCCGGCATTAAGATTGTTATCTGTACCGGCCGGACCCTACCAGGGGTGGACTTCTATGTGCCAGAGCTGCCTTTCTTAAGCGAGTCGGACTTTATGATTCTGCAAAATGGGGCGCAAACCTTGTCGGCTCAGGCGCCTTTCCAATCGGTCTTCCAACGCTTCTTGACCCAAGCGGCGCGGCAACGGGCACTGGAACTAGTGGCGCCCCTCAAGGACCAGGGTGCTCAGTTGGTGGCCTTTGACCGCGACCATATCTACCTAGTAGGGGATCCAACGCCTAATGCTTTGGTTGCCCGCGACGCCCAGTTTCTTAAAACAGACGTGACACCAATCTCCCAAGAAGACTTCCTGGTCGATAGCCAACTCAATAAGGCCATGATTCTGGCGCCGGAAGCAGTCTTGGATGCTTGGATTCCAACCATTGAAGCGACCGACTGGCAAGCTCTGTCCATGGTGCGGAGCCAGAAGGTTATCCTAGAATTTCTGCCGGTTGGTGTTTCTAAGGCTAGTGGATTAGACCAGTTGGCCCGTCACTTAGGTCTGCGTCCTGAGCAAGTCATGGCTCTAGGCGATGCGGCTAATGATGCCGAGATGTTAGATTTTGCCGGCTGTGCGGTAGCCATGGGCAATGCCTCAGACGACCTCAAAGCCAAGGCTGACTTTGTGACTTTAACCAATGAAGAAGATGGCGTTTCACATGCCATTGAGACCCTCATATTACAAAAGAAACAAAATCATATAGAATAATTAATGGAAGGGTCAAAGAAAATTCACAATTCGATGCTAAAATCTGTATTTGAATAAGAGAAAAAGTGAGGACGAGAAATCATGAAAAAAGGATTAATCATTGGCTCGACAACAGTTTTACTGTTAGTTGGTTTGGGCTATAGTGCCGGTGTAGGCTTTTACGCCCAGAAATTCCAGGCCAATACTAAATTTGGCTCCTTGGATATTTCCAACTTAACCTTAGCGGAAGCGGAGGATAAGATTGGCAAGGACCTTAACCAGAAGGAAGTGACCATTCTAGAGAACGGCAAAGAAGTAGGGCGCTTTACCTTAGAACAAGCAGGTGTCCAAGTAGATGCCAACAAGGCTTTGGAATCAGCTTATAATTCACAAGACCCAACCGGTTGGGTAGGCAGCTTCTTCAACACCACCGAATATAAGAATGTCTTGCTCAATCACGTGGCCTTTAACGATGAAAACCTAAGCAAGACCCTGGATGGCTTTGGCTTGAACAACCAAAACCGGACAGCGGCCCAAGATGCTAAGATCGAGTATTCTAACGGACAAGGTTATCACGTAACCCCTGAAAAGGACGGTAACCAATTAGACGTAGCCAAGGTCAAGGAGCTGATTGTCTCTCAAGTACAAGCAGGCAACACCTCGGTTGAGATTAATTCGGCCTACCAAGAGCCAAAAATCAAGAGTGACGATCCTAAGATTACCCAAGTCATGGATCAGATTAACAAGGTTGCGGATACCAAAATTACCTTGACTATCTCAGGCAAGGAAGAAGTTATTCCTAAAGATAAAATAAATGACTGGATTCAATTTGATGAATCTAACAATTTGGTAGTAGACCAAAGCAAGGTCCAAGACTATGTCAAGGAACTCAACACCAAATACGCGACCATCAATAAGACCCGTAAATTTGCTTCAACCTTGTCTGGGGTGGTCGATGTGCAACCAGGGACCCTAGGTTGGTCCATTGACTCTGAGGCAGAGGCAGAGAAGATTGTAGCAGACCTTAACAAGGGTGGTAGCATCAAGCGTGAACCAACGGTTGTTGGGACGGGTTATGCCGACAAGGAAAATGATATCGGTCCAAGCTATGTCGAAGTCGACATTGCCCACCAAATGATGTTTATTTACAAGGATGGTAAGAAGGTACTGGAAACACCAGTCGTAACCGGTCGCCCTGGGACGACCACTATCCCCGGGGCCTACGCTTCTTGGAATAAGGAGTCTCCTTCAACCCTCAAGGGTTACAACCCACATACTCAGAAGGAATATCAACAACCGGTTGATTACTGGATTCCATTTGATGACACTGGCCAAGGGATTCATGATGCCAACTGGCAAGCTTCCTTCGGGGGCGAAGCCTACCTGTCTAATGGTTCTTTAGGCTGTATCAACACGCCACCAGGTACCATGGCAGAAGTTTACCAATTAGTGGAAGTCGGGATGCCAGTTATTATCTTCTAATGATTGAACGCCTTTAATTTGGAAACCTTAAACAAAAGGCCCTACCTTTTGTTTAAGGTTTCTTTTCAAATACTTGTCTATTAGATTACAAGTCCGAGCAAGCTTTGACATAAGTAGAAAACTTGAGCGTAAGGGCTTTAATATTCCCGCAAAACCCGCTATAATAAAGGAGTGAGACCTTAAGGGGAAGGCTCACCCATTTGAACCTAGAACGTCATGAGAAAGGATGAACCATATGAAAAAGATTCTAGTCGTAGATGATGAAAAGCCAATCTCTGATATTATTTCTTTTAACTTAGAAAACGAAGGCTATGCCATTGAAAAAGCTTATGATGGTGAACAAGCATTAGAGGTATTCGAGAAGAGTCAACCAGACTTAGTGATTTTAGACCTCATGCTACCAAAGATGGACGGTTTGGAAGTTTGTCGTGAAATTCGCAAACAATCCGCTGTCCCAGTGATCATGTTAACCGCCAAAGATTCAGAGATTGACAAGGTCTTAGGTTTAGAGTTAGGGGCAGATGACTATGTCACCAAGCCATTCTCTAACCGTGAACTCATTGCCCGCGTTAAGGCCAACTTACGCCGCAATCTAGTCAAGGAACCTGAGCCACAAGAAGTCAACAAAAACGAGATTGTAGTAGGGGATTTGGTTATTCACCAAGATGCCTACATTATCTCCAAGCACGGGGAAGAAATTGAACTGACCCACCGTGAGTTCGAATTACTCCACTACCTAGCCCGCCACATTGGCCAAGTCATGACCCGGGAACATCTCCTTGAGACTGTTTGGGACTATGATTACTTCGGGGATGTGCGGACGGTCGACGTGACTATCCGTCGTCTGCGGGAGAAAATTGAAGATATTCCAAGCCACCCAACTTATATTGTGACTCGTCGTGGGGTCGGCTACCTCTTGAAGAATCCAGATCAAGAATAGGAAGTTCTAGCATATGAAGCGAATCAGACGATTATTTCAATCGATCCATTTTAAAATTCCGATTCAAATCATTATTATTCTGCTGATTGCTTTCCAATTCGTGGGGGTCTACTTCGTTAACCAATACGAGAGCCGTACGCTTAAGAACTACCAGGATCAGATCGATACCCAGGTAGAGTTCTTGGTTAACAATGTGACGCCAATCTTAGAAGAACGCTTGAGTGAGACGGATGAACGCGCCCGTCTGACTCAGGTCATTGATACCTTCTCAAATAGTAATTTGACCCGTATCCAAATCATCAACACTAAGGATGGGATTATTGCGTCAAATAACGCCTTGGACCAGTCAGAAGCACTGGCTAAGACCAATGATAATAATGTGAGGGAAGCGTTGGTTAGCCAACGCTCTTCTAAGTTTTCAGAGTATGATGTCAATAACAAGCGTCATACCTACACCACGATTAAGCCTATCTTGAGTCAGTCGAATAATACGGTGGTAGGAGCTGTCCGGGTGACGGCCAATATGAACCGGGTCTATGAGCAGACCCAGAGTGTCATGAGTGTCTTCATCCAATCAGCAGTTATCGCCATTGTGGGGAGCTTTATCCTAGCTTTAGTGCTCTCCCAAGGCTTAACCCTACCCATTGAAAACATGCGCCAACAAGCCCTGCGGATTTCAGAAGGGATTTATAACTATCCGGCCAAGATTTTTGGGAATGACGAGTTGGGCGAACTGGCCAAGACCCTTAATGAATTATCGGTTAAGGTTAAGGACTCCCAAGAATTGATTGAATCCGAACGTCAACGTTTGGACGGGATTCTCCGTTATATGACCGACGGGGTGATTGCGACCGACCGGCGTGGTAATGTCCTGCTGGTTAATGAGCGCGCCCTGCAACTCTTGGGTATCGACCAACAATCCGCCATCGGGATTTCCATTATTCGCCTCTTGCGGCTCAAGGATCAATATACCTTGACCGACTTGCTAGGTGATGACCGGGAAATCCTCATGGATTGGGTAGACCACGGGGAATATTCCATCCTCAAGGGAGAATTCTCAGTTATTCGCCGTGAGACCGGCTTCGTTACCGGGGTGGTCTGTGTCTTAACAGACGTTACCGAACAAGAGAAGACCGAGCAAGAACGTCGGGACTTTGTATCCAACGTCTCCCACGAATTGCGGACGCCTTTGACTTCCATTAAGTCCTATACCGAAGCCCTGCGCGAAGGGGCTTGGCAGGACAAGGTCATTGCACCTCAATTCCTCAATGTTATTCAGTTGGAGACCGACCGTATGATGCGGATGATTGGTAACCTGCTAGATCTATCCAAGATTCATGAGGGTCAATATAAACTCAACCTAGAATACATTGACTTTAAGCGCATGGTCAGTCACATTCTGGACCGCTTTGAATTTATGCTGGAACAGAATCCTGACCAGAAGAAATTTAAACTTGAGCGGGATTTCACCTCGCGGGAAATCTATCTGGAAATTGACCAGGACCGCGTGACCCAAGTGATTGATAATATTTTAAACAATGCCATCAAGTATTCTCCGGATGGGGGCGTCATCGTCGTTAAGATTGAAGACTCCCATTCCCATGTCCACTTGTCCATCAAGGACCAGGGGCTAGGGATTCCGCAGAAGGATATCCCACATCTCTTCCAACGCTTCTACCGTGTCGACAAGGCACGGTCGCGTGAGCAAGGGGGGACAGGGCTTGGCTTGGCTATTTCCAAGGAAATCATTGAACTGCATGGTGGGAAAATCTGGGCGACCAGTGTGGAAGGCAAGGGTTCGACCTTTGGTTTTGACCTCCCATATCTGCAGATGGATTTTGATGATGAAGGGTGGGATGATTGATGATTCGCCGTCTCTTTATTCCTATTACCTTAATTCTGGCCGTCCTCACCAGCGGGGTCCTTTCTTGGTTGCTTCTAACCAACCCTGATTTTCTCTATGGTGCTAATTCGCAAACGCCACAACAAACCGTTCGTAATGAGCAAGTGGACAGTCTCAATCGCCAAGTAGCTGGCATGAAATTAAGCGATGTGCTAGCACCCGTAGCCCTAGATGCCTATGAGGCAGGGGGGTACTGGGAAGCTGACCCTAGCCATCTGGAGCAGGTGACAGCGGCCTTAGCTCAGACGCCTAGCGAACTCGGGGGCGACTTTGGTGTGGTAGAGTCTTCAACAACTTTTGCCAGCATGTCGACCAGTCCTCGTTTGATTCTGCGTTTTGCTGACCGCTTGCCGGTCTCTCTGTGGGGACAATGGTTCAAGTCCAAAGATGGCCCGCCACTCGATTTTGAAGCTGATCAAATTTGGCTTTTGAAAGAGGAGCCCCAAGCCCTCTACTTAGTCAATCAGGTAGATGAGACCTATGTGCGGGTGCCCCTCAATGGTTGGGACTTTGCTAGCCTCTATCAGACCGTGACCCAGGATGTCACTTCTTGGACCGCCATGTCCCAAGTGCCTTTGGCCAAGGGCAAGGCCTTGATTCGGACGGAAGCCTTTAGTCTGCCAAGTCAGGTCTATACCCTCAAGAAAGAATCAGAAGCCAATCTGATTGGTCTCTTCTTCGGTTCGGACAACTACTCCATTACGGATAGCGGTGAGAGTGGGGAGAAAAAATACAAGACCTTGGACTTGGAACTAGATGTCAACTCTGATAGTCATGTCTATACTGCGCGAAGTGAAGCTAGCCAGAACCGCAATGCTGTCAATCGCGACCAAGTCATCATGGATTCTTTTGCGGAAATGAGGAAATATGGTATTTGGACGCAAGGAATACGCCTGACGACCAATACCAACACCAATACTCTCTACTACCAGCGTTATTTGGAAGGTTATCCGCTCATGTCGGATGCTTCGCCATATTATCTAGGCTTACAATTTAATCTATCTCCTAAGGTAACGCGTTTTTCAGGGACCTTCCTGAGCCTGCGTTCTCATATAGAAGATAAGAGTGTATCCACCTCGCTTGATGCAGCAAGCAGTCTGGTCTCCCAACTCCATGAACAGGGGTTAGCGACAACGGATTTAGATCGCATTTTTGTGGCCTATGAATGGCAGGCCAATATGGAGAACTTCCAATTGGTGACCTTCCTGCCTAAGTATTATGTCGAGTACAAAGGGCGCTATATTTCCTTAGACCGACTTAATCGTGGTGAGTTGCGTAATAACCAGGAAGCTAGTAGCTCTGACCTAGTGTCGAGTGATAGTCCAAGTCTTACTGAAGAGAACACCCTAAATGAAGGGGGCCAAGAATAATGGATTTTAAACGAACCCAGATTTTACTCTTAGTCTTCTTTATCTTCTTTGATGCTTATTTGGCCTTTACCTTAATTACTAAGCAGCAGGTAAGACAGACCAATAGGGCGGAGGTCACCAATGTTAGCATTGAGACCCAGCTCAAAAACCGTAACATTAAAATCAACCAGACCTTATCTAACGAGAGTTATCAATTGCCAATCGTGAAGGCAGAGACTAGCCAAGTCCTAGATAAGGAACGTGGCACGCTCCAAGGTCAGACCGCCCGTTATAATAATGGAGTCTTACAATCGACCTTTGATCAGCCACTGGATTTGGGTCTCGGACTTGATCGCGATAGCAAGACCTTGACCCAGGAGCAGGTAGAAGACATTCGCCGTAATTTCTTGGATCGGCCTGAATACTTTGTTCGGGGGGCAGAATATACGGTTTGGTCCTTCAGTCCAGAATCTCGGACCCTAACCTTCTACATGGTGGCCTATGATGGCTATCCTGTGGTTGATGGCACGTCAGAATTGCGCCTGAGCTTTAACGCGGATTTTCAGCTGCGTGAATATACTCAGACCTACCAAAGCGACTTCAAGGTCTTAGATCAACCCATCTCTCTTATTAGTATCAAAGATGCGCTCAAACTTTTAGAGAAACGGGTGGATACCTACATTCCGGATGGCTCGACCATCCAGCAAATTAGCCTGGGGTATTATCGTACGGTTAATTTGCAAGAATTCGATGTCTATACGCCCGTTTGGGAGATTACCTATAGTCAAGATGAAGCAAGTACACGTACCGTCTTGGTCGACGCAGTGGAACACCAAGTAGTGACCAAGCCTAATACAGCTGTTACCACACCATAAAGGAGGAAAATAAGATGAAGCGACGCTCATTCTTTTGGTTAGCATTAATGGCCCTAGTGCTCGCGCTTGCGGGACCTATTAGCCAGATACGTGCTGCCGAAGTATCTTATAAGATTACCAATCAAGATGTCACTGCCGAAATTACGGCTGAAGGGAATGTTAAATTTACCCAGAAATGGGTCTTTGACACCAGTTTCATGAATGGTGCCCTCCTCAAGGTGGATACAGGAGGCTTTGAATTAGGGGCCTACAAAATCGGTGTTGAAAATGGCAACAAGCTAGAGGAGTTCACTGAGGATAAGTTGGACTCCAAGCAGCCTAAGACCTTCCACATTCAATCAAACCGTAACATCAGAACTTTCAAGGCTTACTACCCTGTTAGCAATAAGAAGGTAACCTTTGTGGCCGAGTATACCCTCAATCACATCGTGACCAACTATGCCGATACAGCGGAATTCAACCGTAAGCTAATTGGGGAAGGTGTTGACTTCAAAACCGACGTTACTGCCAAGGTCATTCTGCCACCAGGCCAAATTACCGATAAGGATAGTTTCAAAGCCTGGGCCCATGGTGGGACCGGAAGCGGGACAGTAGAATTGGGCCAAGAAAATGGGCGTTCTGTCGTGATGCTTAAGTCTAATGGAACACCAGCCAATCGCTTTGTCGAAGTGCATACCATTTTCCCAACGTCCTTGACGCCACACAACACCAATGTCGTCAATCAGAATATGAAGGCAGAAATTGAATCTAAGGAAGCTGCCCAAGCTGAGGCAGACCGCAAGGCCTATGAAAGCCAGAAGTATGCCACTAGTGCTGTCCAGTGGGGGGCTATGATCCTCATGACCTTGCTTCCCTTTCACCTCTGGCGTAAATACTTTAAGTTACGTCGCCAGTTGAATCCTAATCCGGTTCAATTACCCATCCACAACTACAACTTGCCCTCACATACGGCGCCAGCAGTGGTCACTGCAGCTGTTTTCCGGTCCAGTGGGGAACCTAATCCCGATGACTTCTCAGCAACAGTTGCTGACTTAGCCCGTAAGGGGTATTTGGAGCTAGAGGAAGAACGTCGCGAAAATCGCGGCATCTTCAGCAATAGTTCCATGACCGCGCGTGTCACTAAGTTGACTGACGAGGTAGCCGACTATCCGCTTCAAGGTCACGAACGGGCAGTTTTGACCTTCCTCTTCCCAGATGATGAAACAAGTGTCACCCTAGAAGATTTGGAAAAACGCATGAAGAAGAACCGGCATTTTGCCAAGAAGCGCTTGGCAGCCTACGAAAACTTCCAAAGCCGCGCTAGCATCGCCGGATCACAGCTAGTGGAATCGGCGCGAGACAAGAATAACAGCTTGCGTTTCCAAGCCATTGGGGCCATTATCCTCAATGTCATCTTAGGTGGAGCGGCCCTCTTTGCAGGCTTTATGGCCACCAATCATCCCTTCCTGCAACAAGTAGGCTGGATTGCACTTGGCCTAGCCCTCTTTGAAATCGTCCTTAATGTGATCTTTATGATTACCGTGTCTGTCCGACCACTCCGGACGGCAGAGGAAGACCAACTCTATCAAGAGTGGCATGGCTTTGCCAAGATGCTAGAAGATGTGGGGCAAATGAATATGCGAGACATTGCTTCCCTAGCTCTTTGGGAAGAATACCTCGTTTATGCCATCGCCTTTGGGATAGCGGATAAGGTCTTGGATGCCCTCAAGGTTCAATTCACTCAAGCAGAGTTGGTAGAAGGTATGACCTACTATCCAATGTACTATAATACAGGCCTCTACAGCCATGTGCTCAGCCAATCCATCTCATCTAACGTGAGCTCGGCTTCCGCTTATAGCCAAGACCACTCTTACTCCGGTAGTAACTCCGGTGGTTTCGGTGGTGGCTTCAGTGGTGGCTCCTCCGGTGGGTCCGGTGGTGGCGGCGGCGCAAGTGGCTTCTAACTAGATCAAAGACTGGGACTTTGTCCCGGTCTTTTTTTGATTTTGTAACTTATGAAAATTTCTTGCTATTTGGGCTTGACTCTGACTAAGTGGCGTGATATATTAATGTTCGTCTGAAAATGACAGACCAACTATCCGAAAAAATATTTGAGAAAGTCGAAAAAAAGTGTTGACTTCTCCAATGCAGGGTGGTAAGATATAAAAGTTGTCACGTGGTGGCAACAAGCACATTGAAAACTAAACAAAGACACACCAAG
>NZ_CALLVK010000016.1:0-3258 GCF_938010525.1 uncultured Abiotrophia sp.
AAACCGGTGATAGCGTCAATCCATAAATGACGTTATTAATAAAGCCACTAATTGCACCAGCCACCGGGCCAGCTAACATACTTGCCAGAAAAGTTCCCAACGTTCCTAACCAAACCGGTAATTTTAATCCTTCAGCAAACGCCTTGGCAACATAATTAATTCCGACTGCTGCAGGAATCAACGTTATCGTTGCTGTTGACAACCGAATCTTCCAGATACTTGAACGCTTAATATTTTGGACTCCCAAAATCCGCACCTCATTTGCTTAATTATTTTAAATAAAGGTATAAATCACTTTTAAATAAAAGTAATTTATACCTTTAATCTAATTAAAAACATTGTACGACTGTTTTGATAAAAGTCAAGTCGACTTTAATAGTTTTTGCGGTTATGACTTGGTCTTTTTTCTTCTTGAAGCTTATGTTTTGTTTAATACGGAATATTTTGGAGTAAGCTGGCTACCGAGTCTAAACGTGCAAAGAGAAGCAGGTCCCGGCCATATAAGCCTTTCAATCTAATATTCCAAAAACAGGAATGGGATTGACTTTAGATGATCCTATGGATACAAATGAACTGTTTATCCCTATTCATGACTTAAGAAAGTATGTTAAAGTACACAAATCTCAAGATATTAATAATTTAAGATTGGGAGATATATAAGCTCTTGGGGTATATTTTTACTAATTTTTCATGAAAGAAAATTGAACAAATTTGTATAGCAATTCTCTTATAAGTAAGGCCAATAGGGTGTACCCTATTGGCCTTTTTTATTTCTGTGCTATACTAGGAATTACAAATGTTCATTAGAACTGTCCAAAAGGAGAATTAAAAATGGCTAAAATCGGTTATGCACGTGTGAGTTCCAAGGAGCAACATTTAGATCGACAGTTAGCGGCTTTAAAAGACGTTGATAAATTATTTACGGATAAATTAAGTGGGGCTAACACTAATCGGCCAGAACTGCAAAAAATGCTGGCCTATATTCGTGAGGGTGATATCGTCCTGGTCACTGAATTAGATCGCTTAGGCAGAAACAACCAGGATTTAACTAAGATCATGAATACCATTCAAAATAAGGGGGCCACCCTAGATGTGTTAAATTTGCCGTCCATGACAGGGATTGCTGACCCAAATTTACGTCAACTGATGACTAACCTCATCATTGAACTGTATAAGTATCAGGCGGAAAGCGAACGTAAGCGGATCATCGAACGTCAGCAACAAGGGATTGCCTTAGCTAAGCAGCAGGGTAAATATCATGGGCGCAAACCCCAATACACCCAAGACGATCCCCGCTTGCAACATGCTTTTAAGCTTTACCAGGCAGGCATGAGTGACATTGATGTGACTCGAAATACCGGGATTAAACGGACGACCTTTATCAGATATCGCAAAAAGTTTAATATAAAAAGATGAGACTTATATGTCAGATAAATTAAAAACCGTTTTTTATGAGCAGCAAAACTATTTTGAGAAAATGATGGGAATCATGTTAGAGTGGTATCATTTATTAATCGGAATGCAAACAACTGTGCTTCTTACCATAGTTTTTCAGGAATAGCGGTTTTGCTAATTGATGACTTAATTCGAAGTAAGGACCTGCCGATAAATCAACATCCTACTATTTCATTTGGTGTTAATTTCTTTCTCTCGAATATAACCTATGCGTCAATTATAAAGTCTGGTCTACTGCAACGAGCTTTCTTGGCCCCTAAATCTAAAGAGAGCGTGTATTGAAATCCAAGGATTTCGATACACGCTCTCGCTTTTTACTACGTCTCCTTCTAGCAGAGATTAGAAATGAAAACAAAAATCCACTCGGCGCGACGAAGACGGCGGGTGAAAGTAGAAGGCCGGATTGGGCCTATCCCAGGGAAAGCAAGGCCTTGTAAAGGTCGTTGACCTTCGTGGGCATGTAGTCGTTCATCATTATGATCTGGTGGATGTCCCCTGGGAGTAGGTAGAGCCAGTGGCCAAAATCATGGAAGCCATCCTTTCATTCTTGCGTATCTTCGGAAAGCCGGAAGGTATCGACGAACTGCTTGTATTCCGAGCTGGAAGTTCCAAAGGATTCGAGGCCATAGAGGCCAGCGGACGAGTAAACGACCTCTCGACGCATGATCACCGAGGGGTCCTCGCTATCGTGACCGGTGTAGGAAATGGCCATATGCCCGTCCACGGTGGTGAAGGAATACTTGTCAATCTGCAGAAGACGAGCGACATTGGTCAAGACCTTACGTTTCTGCGCGTCATTGAACCCCTTGGAGTCCTCGACTTGCTTCCGGGTGAATTTGGTGACGGACACAGCGTAGTTGATGTGATCCTTGTCATTGACCGTCGAATAGCGGGCATAAGCGCCGGTGGGATCCTTATAGGTGTCCTTCTCCGGAACGCCCGGGAAATAGACGGAATAGCCCAGATCCTTGGACGTGAACTTCTTCCAGCCCTGGGGGGCAGTGACGGAGGAAGTGGCTTTGTTCGCCGATGGGGCAGTCGACTGGGAGGAACCGCAGGCGGCCAGACCTGTCGTGAAAGCCATCGTTGCTATGACAGCGGAAATCCGCCTGAAAGACCTTTTCATATCAAACCTCTTTTTCTTTCTTGTCGTTTCTTGCTTTTTCATTGTAACACCTTCTAAAGTATGAGGATAAAAATAATCTGGGATGGTTTTATCTTCAATTAAACACTGAATAATATATTTCCAAGGACTCCGCTTTTGATCATCAAGTTCTTGAGGTAGTGAACTTTTAAATATTGAACGCCACTTGGGGTCTTGTCGCCGCTTTTTGAACTGTTTTTTAAAAGCTTTGGTATATTTAATTACTCTTGCCGTTTATTTTGAAGACTCCAATGCGTCATCGGAGCTAAGCAATTGATCTAATTCTTTAAGGTTACGGGCTTCGGATAGCTTTTCTTTTCCAGATAGATCATCAATAACTTCTTGAATCGAATTTTTTAACTGCCGATTAGGGATTGAATAATATTTAGGTAAACCATCATGAGCAACCGTTGTTAATGTCATGCGCATAAAATCAGAAATTGTTAGACCATGATTAGCCAATACGTCTTTGGCTTTACTTTTAATAGTTCCGTCAATTCGAGCTTCAATTCTTGCCATTCTCATCACCTCAGTAATATTGTACGTTATCTGGCGTACAAATCCAACCGTATTTAACTAGGTTAAACTCTTTACAGAACGAGCAAAGATTCTTACATTAAAGACAACCATACAGTCAGAAAGCCGGGAGCAAGCTGCTT
>NZ_CALLVK010000017.1:0-74386 GCF_938010525.1 uncultured Abiotrophia sp.
GCCCCTCACGGATCTAGTCACATTGTATCATATTTTAGGAGGAATTTTGATGTCTGAAGAACAAAAATCAAATTTCGATCAAGAGAATTTGAATGAATCATCAAATCAATCATCGGAAACGTCAAGCAGATTTAGAATGCCTTGGAACAACAAATTTGGTGAAGACGAAAACTTAAAAAATCGTCAATATTCACGATCAGCTCGTAACCAACCAGAACGTGAGGCAACTACCTTATCAAAGGTCTTGCTCTTTATGGTTATCTGCGTATGTATTGTACCATTTATCCTCTTCTTCTGGGTCAATGCGTCACGTCCACAGAATCCATCACCACGGACTGCTTCACAAGTATCAATCTCTCGTGCCGAAAGTTCAAGTGCAAGCTCTAGCAGCGCTAGTGAATCTAGTTCTGCTCTTGCCTCAGCTTCAAGCATTGAGTCAAAAGCAAGTGAATCTGGTCAAGGCTTGAATAACCAGCAAGGTGAACACCCTAACCAAAACCAACAAGGTCAACAACAAGGCCAAAACCAGCAAGGTCAACAACAGGGTCAAAACCAACAAGGTCAGCAGCAGCAAAACCAAGGTGGTACGACTTATGTGGTACAAGCAGGGGATTCCTGGTACCGGATTGCAGCCAATAATGGGGTTTCTCTGGATGCCTTGTTAGCTGCTAATGGTGCGACGGTTGAAACAACCATCTTACCTGGTCAAACCATTGTTATCCCATAAAAAATTGAGAATTCCCTAGTTTTAGGGTAGAATAGAGCTTAGGAAACTAAGCTCTATTTTTTGTAGAGAGATAGAAGAGGATGAAGCATAGATGACACATTTGACAATCGCAATTGACGGGCCTGCTTCCTCAGGCAAGAGTACGGTCGCTAAGTTATTGGCTGGCCAATTAGGTATTACCTACATTGATACAGGAGCCATGTATCGTGCAGTAACCTTAGCGGCGCAGCGACAAGGAGTGAGTGTAGAGGACCAGGCGGCCTTAGAGAACCTATTAGCCCAACTTGATTTGTCCTTCCGTCGCCAAGATGGAGTACAACACGTATACCTAGGGGAGGAAGATGTCTCATCTGCTATTCGTAGTGTTGCGGTGACGCAAGCGGTCTCTGAAGTATCAGCTCAGCCCCAAGTTCGTGAGGCTTTGGTTGCCATGCAACAAGCCATGGCCGCCAAAGAATCCGTGGTAATGGATGGTCGCGATATCGGGACGGTGGTTTTACCTAATGCCAGCATTAAGTTTTTCTTCGTCGCTGATGTGGCCGTTCGAGCTGCGCGTCGCTATAAGGAAAACTTAGAGCGGGGCATGACTGATCAAACCTTGGCTGAAATTGAAGCGGATATTGAAGCGCGTGATCTCTATGATAGTACTCGTGAACACAGTCCGCTTAAACAGGCAGAAGATGCCATCTTAGTTGATACCAGCCATGAGACCTTGGATTCACTTTTGACCAAACTGACGGAGATGATTAAAAAGCGAATGTAAGGCCTTAAAAGCCAAGCAAAATTCGACTATTAAAGAATAAATTGCAATTATGACTAGACTAATCGGTTAGAATTTGATAAAATAGATGCTAAGTAGGTTCACAAATCGTAAAAATTTTCTGAACAACGCTTGAGTATTGCCTTAGGAGGAACTGGTAGATGACAGAAACTGTAGAAAACCAACAATTACAAACAATGGAGGATGCTTTGGATAGCGTCTTAGACATCAAACCTGGTGATGTCGTAAAAGGGGACGTCTTGGCTTTTGAAGATAACCAAGTACGTGTCTCAATTAAAGAAAGTGGCGGTTTAGAAGGTGTAATTCCACGTCGTGAACTTTCAGCAAAACCATTCAACGAATTAACTGAAGTAGTAAACATCGGTGATGAAGTTGAAGTAGTGGTTTTAAAACCAATCCGTGACAAAGAAAACGGGAACTTCTTACTCTCAAGAAAACGCCTTGAGTCTAAGAAAGTATGGGCAGAGCTCAAAGAAAAATTCGATAACAAAGAAATCATCACAGCACCTGTTAAAGAAGCTGTTAAAGGTGGTTTAGTAGTAGATTTAGGCTTACGTGCTTTCGTGCCAGCTTCTATGGTGGATTCTTTCTATGTAGAAGATCTCAAAGTATACGTAGGTCAAACCTTAGACTTTGTCATCGTTGAACTTGATGAAAAAGAAAACCGTTTAATCCTCTCTCACAAAGAAATCGCTGAACGCGAACGTGCAGAGAAACGTGCAGCTGCTTTAGCTAACTTGGTAGAAGGTTCTATCGTTGAAGGGACAGTTGCTCGCTTAACTAACTTCGGTGCTTTCGTTAACTTGGGCGATGTAGATGGTTTGGTTCACTTGAGCCGCATCTCTCACTCTCACATCCGCAAACCAGGCGATGTGTTGAATGTAGGCGACAAAGTAAATGTTAAAGTTCTTTCAGTTAACCCAGAAGACGGCCGTGTATCACTCTCTATCAAGGATACTTTAGAAGGTCCATGGGAAAACATCCAAGAAAAAGCTGGTGAAGGGACTGTCCTCAAAGGGACTGTTAAACGTTTGACTGACTTTGGTGCTTTCGTAGAAGTATTACCTGGCGTAGAAGGTTTGGTTCACATTTCTCAAATCTCTCACGAGCATATTGCAACTCCAGGTGAGAAATTACAAGAAGGTCAAGAAGTTGACGTGAAAGTATTGAGCGTTAACCCAGAAGACCAACGTTTATCATTGTCTATCAAGGCTTTGTTGGAACGTCCAGCACGCCCTGAAGGCGAAGTGAGCGACAAACCAAAACGCGAATCAAAACCACGTAAACCTAGAGCTAAAGCTGAACCAGCTCCTACAATCGTAGCAGAAGCAGAAGGTTTCACTTTAGGTGATGTGTTAGCTGGTGCTTTCGGCGACCTTAACACCGAAGAATAAGCCACTGTAACCACGAAAGACTGGCCTGAGTGTCAGTCTTTTTCGTGTCATAAACCCAAAATGAAGGAGGAGACCTTATGTCCATGCCAACCGTGGCCCTTGTAGGCCGCCCAAATGTGGGAAAGTCCACAATATTTAACCGATTGGTGGGGGAGAGACTCTCCATTGTTGAAGATTATCCAGGAGTGACGCGTGACCGTATCTATGCAACAGGTAAATGGCTAGGTCGTGAATTCCGGGTCATTGATACCGGTGGGATTGATATGATTGATGAGCCCCTTATGGATCAAGTCCGCTACCAAGCTGATATTGCCATGGAAGAGGCAGATGTCATTGTTTTCTTGACTAGCATGCAAGAAGGTTTGACGGATGCAGATGAGGCGATTGCCCATCGCTTGCACCGGACTAATAAGCCGGTTGTCTTAGCTGTTAATAAGGCAGATAACCCAGAAATGCGCCAAATGGTCTATGATTTCTATGCCTTAGGGCATGGCGACCCCTATCCTATTTCCGGTTCCCACGGGACGGGTTTAGGGGATCTCTTGGATGCAGTTGTGAGCCACTTTCCAACAGACTTGGCTGAAACTGAGGAAGAAGATGTCATCAAGTTCTGCTTTATAGGTCGTCCTAATGTCGGTAAGTCCAGTTTAGTTAACGCCATTCTTAAGGAAGAGCGGGTCATCGTCTCCAATATCGAAGGGACCACGCGTGAAGCAGTCGATACCCATTTCACAGATGAAGAGGGGACGCGCTATACCATGATTGACACTGCCGGTATTCGTAAGCGAGGCAAGGTCTACGAGAACACTGAGAAGTATTCAGTACTACGGGCCATGTCCGCAATTGAACGTTCAGACATTGTCTGCTTGGTCCTAGACGCTGAGACTGGGATTCGTGAACAAGATAAGAAGGTAGCCGGTTATGCCTATGAGGCCGGTAAAGGTATGGTCATCCTGGTCAATAAATGGGACGCTGTGGACAAGAGTGATAAACTATTTGAGACCTTTACCAAGGAGATTCGTGCTCATTTCCAATATTTGAGTTTTGCGCCAATTCTCTTCGTTAGTGCCCATACAGGCCAACGTCTCAATAAGTTACCTGAACTCTTGAAGACTATCTACGATAATCGTCATCGTCGCATTCAATCTTCGGTATTGAACGATGTCTTAATGGATGCAGTTGCCATGAATCCAACCCCAACAGATAAGGGCCGTCGTCTCAAGATTTACTACTTGACTCAGGTAGCTGTTAACCCACCAACCTTCGTGGCTTTCGTCAATGACGTCGAGCTCATGCACTTCTCTTATGAGCGTTTCTTAGAGAATCAATTGCGTCAATCATTTTATTTTGAGGGAACCCCGATTAAATTGATTACGAGAGCGAGACAATAAGGCGAAAAGTGCTAAAAAATCAAATTTTCAAAGGCGAATCTATTGTATTAAAGCCTATTATGTGGTAATCTATACAAGAAATAGCATTCTGCTATGGAAAAACGCGTAACCACGCATACTTTAGGAGGAGTTTTATTATGGCAAACAAAGCTGAATTAGTAGAAAAAGTAGCAGCTAAAACTAACTTAACTAAGAAAGATGTAACGGCAACTGTTGAAGCGTTGTTCGAAACCATCCAAGAAACTTTATCAAAAGGTGAAAAAGTTCAAGTAATCGGCTTCGGTACTTTCGAAGTGCGTGAACGTGCAGCTCGTAAAGGCCGCAACCCACAAACTGGTAAAGAAATCAAAATCGCTGCAAGCAAGGTTCCAGGCTTCAAAGCTGGTAAAGCCTTGAAAGACGCTGTTAAATAATAACAGTCATCCATAAGTAAAGTAACAGAGGTTGAAACTTAGCTTTCAGCCTCTTTTTTTAATCCTTAGTGCAAGCTAGTAGATAGCAAAAGGACCCAGGTCTTAACCTAGGTCCTTAAGTGTTTTATTCTATAAAAGTTCCATGACATCAACCATATCTTTAAAATGCTCGGTCTGGTTATAGGCGATGAGCTGGAATTGGCCATGCAGGTACTTAACGGTTGTCACCGAGGCGTTGGCTAGAGGGTCGCCCAACTCAAAATCCGCTACTAGACCATGGATGAGGTTCTGAATAGTCAGACCATGACAGACTACCAATATTTTGTGGTCACTGCCAGCATGGCGATTTAAGAGCTCTAGGAGACCTGTTTCAACACGATGCCAGAATTCTGGATAATTCTCAGCCATACCGGTAGGATCAGAAGCCTTCATTTTATTCATAGTCGCTTCTACTTGGATGCCAGCATCTCGCGGGAGGCCCAGTTCTTGGTTAGTTTCAGCGATCATATCCCGCCAGACGGATTGAGCTTCTAGTCCCTCGTAATAACCGAAGAAGACTTCGCGAAATTCCGGCATGGGGGTGATAGTTAAATCTTGGCTGTGGTGGTTTTCTTCCAAGAGAATTTGAGCAGTTTTAATGGTCCGCCCTAAATCACTCGTGTAGACAGCATCGAATTTGACGTCGGCAAGGCCACGGCCAGATTGATGGACAACTTCTAGGCCTTCTGGGGTAAGGGGAGCATCAGCCCAACCTTGGAATCGACCCAAGCGATTGAGATAAGTTTCGCCATGTCTGACGAAGTAGAAAGTAATGCCTTTAGTCATTGGATAGCCTCCTTGTCATATACACTTACATTATAGCATCCTGAACCAAGACTGTCATCCAAGGTTATGATTTTTACTTATAACCAACTATAGGAATAAAATCAGCTAAAAGAATTGGCCAGTAAGTGCATTTTGCGCCAAAATGTGGTAACCTTAATATTGTCTATTCTACTCTGCAAAATGCAGAGAACCATTCAACTATAAACAACAAGGGAATGATTATTAATGAGAACAGTGAGACGCCTGAATAACCATTCAGAGTCGCGCATTGACTATGGGATTATCCTGAACGTCATGATTTTGGCCATTATTGGGTTAGCGAGCCTTTATGCCACTACCGTCATGATTGAGAACAAATCCATTTTGCCGACACTCTACCATGCACTCTGGTACTGTATTGGGGCCATTGCTATTTTAGTGGCTATTCAATTTGATAGTGAGCAATATTGGAAGCTATCTACAATCTTTTATGGAGTGGGGCTGGTTCTCTTGATTGCCGTCCTCTTCTTCCACGACCGAGGGTTAGCTGCCGATACAGGGGCGCGTTCTTGGTTCCGCTTAGGGCCGATTAGTTTCCAACCTTCGGAAATTTTCAAGATTGCCTATATCGTCTTTATGGCTCGAATTATTACGGAACATAATAATGAATACACCAACCGTAGCCTCAAAACCGACTGGCTACTGCTAGGAAAAATCATGCTATTTGCTGCTCCAGCACTCTTCTTGATTCAACGTCAAAACGACTTGGGGACCAACTTGGTCTTGATAGCCATTACTGCGGGGATGGTGTTGATGTCAGGCATTTCTTGGAAGATTCTATTACCAATTACCTTATTCGTTACTATCGTTGGTGGGGTGCTCATCTACTTGGCTGCCTTTCAACGCGAATTCTTGCTAAGTACGGGTCTGGTTCGACCATACCAAATCGCCCGGATTGACTCTTGGTTCCGTCCTTTCGATGATACGCGTGGTGATGCCTACCAGTTAGCTCAATCTATTAAAGCCATTGGGTCAGGGCAATTATCTGGTAAGGGCTTTGGAGTCTCTCAAGTCCCTGTACCAGTCCGTGAGTCTGACTTTATCTTTACGACTATTGGTGAGAACTTTGGTTTTATTGGGGCAGGGGTGCTACTCTTTGTCTACTTCATGTTAATTTACCAAATGGTGCAAACTTGTTTTGAGACCAAGAATGAATTTTACACCTATATTGCGACAGGTGTTATCACCATGATTATGTTCCATATCTTAGAAAACATTGGGATGAATATTGGGCTCTTGCCAATTACGGGGATTCCGTTACCTTTCGTCTCACAAGGGGGGTCTGCTCTCCTAGGGAATATGATTGGGATTGGGCTGATTCTGTCTATGCGTTATCACCATCGTTCCTACATGTTCTCTAGTCAGAACGACTCGGAATTCTAAGTGATGAAGAAAGGATTAAGCACTATGACACGTTATGGCAATCAACTTTGGGTCCAAGCAGTTGGCCCAGACTGTTATCGTATCGGCATGACGGACCAGCTTCAATGTGATGCAGGCGATATCTCCTACGCCAATATTGCACCACTTGGAGCATTAGATGTCGATGATACCCTAGTTAATTTAGAAGCTTCTAAGGCGGCCATTGAAGTCGCTAGCCCCCTTAAAGGCCAAGTAGTAGCGCGAAATGAGGCGGCAGAAGCAAATCCTAGCCTCTTGGATTCTAAGGATCCAGCTGACCACTGGTTAATTGAATTAAGTCAAGTGGATTTTCAGGCTTTTGAGGCACTCACTGAAGAGGAATAACCCCACTCACTAGCTTACTAGCTAGATATAGAAAGAAGGAATGACCATGCGGCCAGTAATCGGTGTGACGGGCAACATTATGCAAGCCCCTGAAGATAAATTCAAATCTTTTAAGGTAAACTACTCCCCTTGGGGATATACGGAGGCAGTACGCTTGGCCGGTGGGACCCCGGTTATCCTACCTATGACGGAGCCGACTTGTGCTGCCCACTACGTGAGCCTCATTGATGGTCTGGTTTTGACCGGCGGGGAGGATATCTCACCATATCTCTATAATGAAGAGCCACATGTCAATATTGAAGCTACTTCGCCAACGCGGGATGCGGTCGAAACGGCGCTTATTAAGGAGGCCTTGGCTCAGGGCAAACCTATTTTAGCTATTTGCCGAGGCATGCAACTGGTCAACGTTGTTCTGGGCGGTAACCTCTATCAGGATTTAGCAGGCCAAGCCAATGTGACCATTCAGCACGTCCAAAAATCACGTCCAAGCATGGCAACCCATTCCATCAAGGTAAAAGCCGGTAGCTACCTGTCTCAATTAGTGGCTGATGGTTGCCTCATTAACTCCATTCACCACCAAGCCATACGGAAATTAGGAGAGGGCTTAATTGTGTCAGCCCGCAGTAAGGATGGGGTTATCGAAGCGATTGAAAGCCAAGAAGGTTCCCTTATTCTGGGGGTTCAATGGCATCCAGAGCGCTTGACCAAACACGATGAATGCAGCATGGCGATTTTCCAAGATTTAATCGAGCGCTCGCTTGAGGCCAAGTAGGCTCGTTAGTTCTTAAGTTAAGTAAGAAGTAAATAGAAAGGAGGGGACAGGCATGACCTTTCAAGCTAGCATCAGCCAAATTCGCAAGGGCCAATTAGGGGCCAATTACTTTCTAGCTGGTAGCGAGCGCTATTTGCGGCAACAGTTGCAGGATGCCCTGATTGATCAAGTAGATCAGGCAGGTAGCTTTGAAGTTAGTCGCTTCGACTTGAATGACACGGAATTAGCCGCCATTCTGGACGAGGCAGATGCCTTCTCTTTCTTTGCAGATAAGCGTGTTGTCCTGATTGATAATGCCCAGATTCTGGTCTCAAACTCTAAGGTTAAGATCGATGACCAAGACCAGAAGCGACTCCTAGCCTACTTGGCAGATCCTAATCCTGGCAGTTTGCTGATTTGGCTCTGTGACAGTAACCAAGTTGATAAACGCAAGAAGCTGACCAAGGCTTTTCAGACGCATGCCAAATGGGTCGATGTGGCGCCCTTAGATGCTAAGAAAACGGGAGCCTACCTCCAGGCCTATCTGGCAGACAGCACGCTCCAGATTAGCCGTGAGGGGCTAGAAGAGTTACGTATGAGAGTCAATGATGATTTGACCTTAGCTATGGCGGAGCTCCACAAATTGGCCCAATATAGCAACCAAGGCAAGCCTATCACCCTAGAAGTCATCAAAGACTTGGTGCCGAGAAGCCTTGAGACGGATGTTTTTAGCTTGTCTCAGGCAGTCTTGAAGCGGAAGTTAAGTCAGGCAGTCCAAATCTACCAAGATTTACTCCTAGCCAAACACGAGCCCGTGGCCTTGCACGCGCTCCTAGTCAGTCAGTTTCGTTTGTTAATTCAAGTCAAATTACTTGGACACCAGGGCTATCAGCAAGCTGAGATAGCGCAACAATTAAGCGTCCATCCCTATCGCGTTAAATTGGCTTTAGAGACTGTTAGACGCTTAGATTTAAGACAGCTCTATGATTTTTACGATGCCCTTGCAGAGGCTGATTTTCAGCTCAAACAAGGCATTGGCGTCAAGGAAATACAATTTGACTTACTAGTGAGTCGTTATATTACAGGAAGTCCCTAATTACTGGAGCAGATAGCTGTTCCAGTAATTTTTGTGTTTCAAGGGAAAAAAATAAGCTACCCTCAAGGTAGCCTACTTTCTTAGTTAGCTTTAAGTAAACGAGCCAAACGTGACTTGTCACGAGCTGCTTTGTTTTTGTGGATTAAACCTTTAGTTGCTGCGCTGTCGATTTCTTTAGCAGCTAGACGGAATAATTCCTCAACGTTTGCTTCGCCAGCTTCTACTGCAGAACGGAAACGTTTAACCGCAGTACGCATTGCAGAAACGTGTGCACGGTTGCTTTCAGTCTTAGTAGCTGTTTGACGGATACGTTTTTTTGCTGATGGGTTGTTAGCCATTTGAGTCACCTCTTTCATTGCGATTTGTCTATAGTCCAAAGGACTAAGTCAACAAGCCTTATTATACATGAAAACCCGGTCAGTATGCAATAAAAAGATGTAAAATAATTCAAATTCGTCTAGCTTTACTTCTAAGTCCTTGGACTAGACAGGGGACTAGCTTTTTGTTATGATGAGAAAAGAAGCGAAAATTTGTTCGCGTATTGATTGACTAGATAGAAGGAGGAGAGGGCATGGATTTTCAATTAGTATCTCCCTATAGTCCAAGTGGGGATCAGCCGGAAGCAATTGAAGCCTTGGTCCAAGGGGTCAATGATGGCGTTAAGGAGCAGGTCTTGCTAGGGGCGACAGGGACCGGTAAGACCTTCACTATTGCCAATGTTATTAAGCAAACGGGCAGACCGACCTTGGTTTTGGCTCATAATAAGACCCTAGCTGGGCAACTTTATAGTGAGCTCCTAGAATTTTTCCCAAACAATGCGGTCGAGTACTTTGTCTCCTACTATGACTACTATCAGCCTGAAGCCTATGTGCCATCGTCTGATACTTATATTGAAAAAGACGCCAGCATTAACGATGAAATTGACAAACTCCGCCATTCGGCTTCTTCAGCCTTAATTGAACGCCGTGATGTCATTGTGGTGGCCTCTGTTTCCTGTATTTACGGTTTGGTTGACCCTGACAACTACCGCAATCATGTCTTGTCCTTGCGAGAAGGTATGGAGATAGCTCGTAATCTTCTCCTGGCGCGTTTGGTTGAAATGCAATTTGTTAGAAATGACATTGACTTTCAACGGGGGACCTTCCGAGTAAGAGGCGATGTGGTAGAAATCTTCATGGCCTCGCGCGACAAGGAAGTGGTTCGGGTGGAATTCTTCGGGGATGAGATAGAACGCATCCGCGTTGTTGATTTCCTAACCGGCGAAATTAAATACGATGTAGACCATTATCCTATTTTCCCTGCGACTCACTTTGTGGCCAGCCAAGAACAGACAGCAGTGGCGGTCGACTCCATTCGTCAGGAATTGGAAGAGCGACTAGCTGAATTGCGGGCAGACAATAAATTATTAGAAGCTCAACGCCTAGAGCAAAGAACCACCTATGATTTGGAAATGATGCTAGAAATGGGCTACTGCAGTGGGATTGAGAACTACTCTCGCCATATTGATGGCCGGGCACCAGGTCAAGCACCTTATACACTCTTGGACTTCTTCCCAGATGACTTTCTGATTGTAGTGGACGAGTCCCATATCACCATGTCGCAAATCCGCGGTATGTATAATGGTGACCGGGGCCGCAAGCGGCAGTTGATTGATTACGGCTTCCGTTTGCCAAGTGCGCTGGACAACCGACCTTTGCGCTTAGAAGAATTCGAGGAACATGTGAACCAAATTATTTATGTTTCTGCGACGCCAGGACCTTATGAGCTAGAGCATACGGGTGGTGAGGTCATTCAACAAATCATCCGACCAACGGGCCTCTTAGACCCAGTAGTTGAAGTGCGGCCAATTGAAGGTCAGATTGATGACTTAGTGGCTGAAATTAAGGCTCGAACTGAGCGAGATGAGCGGGTTTTTATCACTACCCTCACCAAGAAAATGGCGGAAGATTTGACCGACTACCTCAAGGAGCTAGATATCAAGGTCAAGTACCTGCATAGTGATATTAAGACCCTGGAGAGAACGGAAATTATTCGCGACCTTCGTCTAGGTGTCTTTGACGTCTTAGTCGGGATTAACCTCTTACGGGAGGGCTTGGACGTGCCAGAAGTCACCCTGGTGGCTATTCTGGATGCAGACAAGGAAGGCTTCCTACGGAGTGAACGTTCCTTGGTACAAACCATCGGCCGAGCAGCCCGTAATGCTAATGGACGCGTCATTATGTATGCGGATCAGATTACGGCCTCTATGCAGTATGCCATTGAAGAAACAGAGCGACGTCGTTCTATCCAAATGGCCTACAACCAAGAACATGGGATTGTTCCTCAAACCATCAAGAAGGAGATTCGCGATTTAATCCGGATTACCCACGATGTAGAAAACGAGGATAAGCAAGAGTCCCTCCTCAAGCAGTTCCGCAAGCTGTCTCGTCTACAAAGAGAAGAGCAGTTGGAACGCTTAGAGATGGAAATGCGTCAGGCCGCCAAGGATCTCAATTTCGAAGCAGCCGCCGATCTGCGTGACATGATTATGGAACTTAAGGGTGCCTATAAATAAGCTTAAGGCAGGAATCGCTTCCTGCCTTTTGAACTATTTACAGGGCAGGTGGGTAAATTTACTGGCATCTTTTGATAAAATTCGGAAGATTTGAGGAAATCAGTCTTTCCATTCTTGCTTAAATCTCCTATAATAGAAGTGTCTATATATTTAAGCAAAGAATAAGGTGATGGTATGCAACAGGAGGTAAAATTACGAGGACTAGATGGACTTAAAGGTCTATTTTTATTAGTTCTTATGGGCGTTGGGATTTTTCAAGGTGATTTATTGGCGGGCCAATTGGTTCCCCTCGGTCTCTTCACTGTCCTTGGCTATCAATGGGCCTATCGTTTAGAACGGCAGCAGGACGTCCCCTTTTGGCGTCACTGGCAAGCCGTCTGGTCTGATTGGCTGCCAGTTCTGTGGTTGACCTCTATCACCACGATTGGCCTTTTAGCGTTAGACTTTTCGCTTTTAAATCAGAGTAAATTTGACTTGATTTTTAGTCCTCTCTTAATCGAAAATATCAGACAGCTTTGGCTAGGTGGGGTAACTAGTTTAAGTCTCGATGCCACAAATGGTCTTAAGAGCCTATGGTATCTAGGCCATGGGGTACAAGTAGCGGGGCTGGTTGCGCTCATTAGCTGGATTTTAGGCCGTACTAGTCTAAGTCTGCTAGGTAAGGGCATGATCTGGATAGTTGTTCAGGCTAGCCTCTGGCTATTGGCTGGTTTTGGTGTTATGAATGGTAGCCCACTGGCTTATGTAGAGCTAGCCTTTTATGCCTTGGCGTTTTTGTCTGGGGTTTCCATGGTCTACATCGTACCGGTTCTGCTCAATCAAATTTACCGTCTGTCTAGTAAGTATGTCTTATTAATGGGTTTAGGCCTAGTCGGTAGCTTAATGCTTCTGGCCATCTTCCTTAGCCAAACTTGGACAACAGCGCTCATGGGTCTGGTATGGACTGCAGCTGTGCCACTTTTTACCACTTGGCTTATCTTGTCCTACGTGGCTGGGACACCTGTCTTGCGTCGTATTCTTGAGTTTTCAGCTTGTGTAGCCTTGGGCCATCGTCTCATTCATTATTATGTGGCCTATGCCTTTGTGACTTTCTGGTTGCCAAACGGCCCATTCTGGTTACAAGTGAGCTTAGCAATCTTGTTGGGTGAAGTGCTCTACTGGCTCTTGGTAAAGGGACTACCTCAGTTTTACTTCTTCAATGGTCGCTCTTGGATTAGCGATTATTATGCCCTTTATCAAGCCATGGCTGAAAAAAAACTCAAGACCTGGCAGTTAGTCGGTGCCATTGTCATCTTCCTTTTACTCTTTGTTAGTATTTGTGTCCTAGGTATACTAGTTCTAATTCAGTAAATCAGGTCTATAAATAACAAACAGCAAGCCTGAATTATTAAGGCTTGCTGTTTTTATTAGGCTTTCTAGCCAATGAAATCCTTCATTAGGCTAGGAAGTTTTTCACTAATCTGATGGGGTAGGACCACCCACTGAGTCTGAGCCATTTCTTGTGCCAGGTAGGAGTGGAGGAAAACGGCACTGCATAGGGCTAAATTAAAGTTATCTGGGAATTGAGCCAAAAAGGCAGCGACCATTCCAGCCAAGGTGTCGCCCATGCCGCCAGTTGCCATGGCAGGTGTGCCGACTGTCAATTGGTAGCAAGAACCATCCGTCAGATAGAGCTCTGTACCTGGTTTCTTAAGTACTAAGTTGAAGCCAAGTTGTTGTTGAGCGGCCAGATTGGCTTGAGGGGTCTGATCTTCAATGGCAAGGTCAGATAGGCGTTGCCATTCAGCCTGGTGGGGCGTGATAACTACAGGCACTCCACTAGGTAAGGGGTGGGGATGACGAGCCAAAAGCGTTAAGGCATCGCCATCTAAGACTAACTTTTGTCCAGGCTTTAGCCAATCTAAAATCCGATGCAGACGTTGGCAGGAAAAAGCGTCCAGTCCCATGCCTGGACCAAGCAAAACGACATCAGCTGCCTGCGTTAACGCCTTAAGTTGAGCTAGGTTAGACCAGTCACTGACCATGGCTTCAGGCAGACGAGCATGGAGGGCCGTGTGGTTGGCGACATCAGTGGCAACAGTCGTGAGGCCACTACCTGCGTAGACAGCCGCTTGAGCAGCTAGAATAATGGCACCACCTAGCTGAGCATTGCCACCTACTAAGAGCGTCCGGCCAAAAGTTCCCTTGTGGGATTGGCTAGGTCGCTTAGGTAAACGATGGGCTAGCCCATCGTAAGCTAAAGGCTGAAACATGACAGTCACTCCTTTGGACTTAGGTCTTATACACTTTTATTATAGCACTTCTAGTTCAAACTAGGCTAGTTTTGCCTAGCCACTGGTGGGAGAGAATGAGCCAATATTCTGCCTATAAGCTAATAAACTGACCTATATCTTGGGAGGAGTGCTTAAAAATCAACTAATATTCCTGATTTTGGGCATTTTTCACAGCCTAGTCATTGAATTTTTGTCCTATTTGTTACATAATAAAGAACATAGATAATCGTGAAAGGACGTGTTTATATGGCTGAAACCTGGTCTAAGGTGGTAGTCTCACTCGATACCCTGGATCCAGCGATGATTGACTTACTCAGTCATCTACTCTTTGAAGCTGGTGCCATTGGGGTAGAAGTGGATTATGCCCAAGGTTATTTGGAGAACCACCCTAATTTATTTGGAGAATTAGCGGAACCACTGCCCAAAGAACGTCTGGAGCACGAGACAGAGCTAATCGCCTTCTTCGAAGTGATGCCAGATCTAGATAGTCTCAAGACCCAGTTGGAGAGCCAGTATAGTGATCCGCTTCACCTTGAAGCCAGCGAGATTGAAAATGAAAATTGGCAGGAAAATTGGAAGGTTAACTATAAGCCTGAGCGTATCAGTCGCTACCTAACCATTGTGCCGATTTGGGAAGACTACCAAGCCCAAGCAGGTGAACAAGTTATCTACTTGGATCCAGGTTTGGCCTTTGGGACAGGCAACCACCCAACTACTCAATTAGGGGTTCAGGCACTTGAAATGTACCTACGTGGAGGCGAACGTGTCTTAGATGTCGGTACGGGGTCGGGGGTTTTAGCCTTTGTAGCGGCAGCTTTAGGTGCCAAAGAAGTGTGGGGCTACGACTTAGATCCTCAAGCTGTTGATAGCGCCCTGCAAAACTTGGTACACCAGCAGGAACGTCAAGATGATTTGGCCAAGGTATTCAAGGAAACGCCAATTCATTTCCAAGTTAAGGATTTGCTCAAAGGGGTAGACTGGCCAGTAGAGGTGATTGTCGCCAATATCTTGCCTCATATTCTAGTTAATATGTTAGAAGATGCCCATCGCTTACTAACAGAAGATGGCTACCTGATTCTGGGCGGAATTCTCAATGAAAAGGCTGATCAACTCTTAGAAGACTTAGAAGCACATGGTTTCCGCCTTGTTCAAAGGGTCCAACTAAAGGGCTGGACGGGTCTGGTAACCCAGAAGCAAGAGGATTAAATCATGCAACGTTATTTTATCGACCAAACTGGTTTACATGTTCAGGAATTGGTAACCTTAACGGCTGATGACAGTCGACATTTCCTAAGGGTCATGCGGTCTCAGCCTGGTGCTAAGGCTTGGTTAGTGGCTGGGGACGGTCAATGTTACTTGGCCCAATTAGAAGGAGAGGTAGACCGACTAGCTCAGTTCCGCCTCTTAGAGCTCCAGGCAGAGGCTGACCGAGTAGAATTACCTGTTGAGGTCACCATTGCCTGTGGTTTGTCCAAAAATGATAAGCTAGATTACATTGTCCAAAAGGCAACCGAATGTGGCGCCAGTCATTTTCAACCCTTGGCCCTCAGTCGAGATGTCGTCAAATGGGATAATAAGAAGGCTGGCCAACGCCTAGACCGCCTACAAAAAATTGCCAAAGAAGCGGCCGAGCAATGCCACCGCCTCCACATACCTCAAGTGGCGCAGCCCCTAAGCTTAGCTCAATTACTGGCTAAGTCAGCTGACTATGATGCTTGCTTAGTAGCCTACGAAGAAGACGCCAAACAAGGCGAGCATAGTCGCTTACGTCAAGCCTGCCAATCACTTAAGGGGCAAGCAGGCGCCAAGGTCTTGGTCGTTTTTGGGTCAGAAGGTGGCTTGACTCCTGAGGAAGTCTCTCAATTAGGTCAAGCTGGCTTCCAAACGGTCGCCTTAGGGCCTCGTATTCTCCGGGCGGAGACGGCCCCAATTTATTTCTTATCTGCCTTATCCTACGCCCTAGAACTTGAACTATAAGGAAGGAATCTATCTCATGGAATTAGCAAAATACATTGATCACACCGCGCTTAAGGCCGACACTGGCCGTGCCACCATTGAAACACTCTGCCAAGAAGCCCGTGACTATGGCTTTATGTCAGTCTGTGTCAACCCTACTTGGGTGGCGACTGCTCATACTTTACTAGCAGGTTCAGACGTTAAAGTCTGCACGGTTATTGGCTTCCCTCTGGGGGCTAATACCTCAGCTGTCAAAGCCTTTGAGACCCGCACCGCTATTCAAGAGGGAGCGGATGAAGTCGACATGGTTATTAACATTGGTGCTGCAAAAGACGGCAATTGGGACCTAGTCAAAGCGGATATCCAAGCCGTAGTAGAGGCAGCTAATCATCAAGCCTTAGTTAAGGTGATTTTAGAAACATGTCTCCTGACCAAGGAGGAAATCGTTAAAGCCAGTCAAGCAGCTAAGGAAGCTGGGGCTGACTTCGTTAAGACCTCGACCGGTTTCTCAACTGGCGGTGCTACTGTCCAAGATATCCGCCTCATGCGGGAAACCGTAGGCCCTGACATGGGAGTTAAGGCCAGCGGCGGAGTTCAAAACCGAGAGGATGCCTTGGCTATGATTGAGGCAGGCGCTAGCCGAATTGGCGCCTCCAAGGGGATTGCGATTGTGACCGGCCAGGCTACAAGCAATGCACCAGGAAGCTATTAGTAATTGCAAGTAAGAAAGGAAGAGTAGGATGGCACAAGCACCAGATTTAACGGCCGCAGATGTCATGGCCCTCTGCGAAAGCTACATGAATGAAAAGCATGTGGCCTTCGTTAAAAAGGCGTTGGATTTCGCCACAGAAGCCCACAAGGAGCAATTTCGCTTATCGGGAGAAGCATACATCGTGCATCCTATTCAAGTTGCTGGAATTCTCGCCCAACTCAAGATGGACCCTGATACGGTCGCGACCGGCTTCCTCCATGATGTGGTGGAAGATACTGACTACACCCTAGAAGATATCGTCCGCGAATTTTCTGAGACGGTAGCCTTCTTGGTAGATGGCGTCACCAAGTTGGGGAAATTTAAGTTCCAGAGTAAGGAAGAAGCCTTAGCAGAAAACCACCGTAAGATGCTCTTGGCCATGGCCAAAGACATGCGGATTATCATGGTCAAACTGGCTGACCGCCTTCATAATATGCGGACCCTTAAATTCCAAAAGCCGTCCAAGCAAGTGGAAAAATCTCAAGAAGCGATTGAGATTTATGCACCGCTAGCTGACCGTTTAGGGATGAACTTGATTAAGTGGGAACTGGAAGATATTGCACTGCGTTATATCAATCCAGACGCCTACTATCAGATTGTCAACTTGATGAAGTCCAAGC
The DNA here is from genome assembly GCF_938010525.1 of uncultured Abiotrophia sp. Lineage (GTDB taxonomy): Bacteria > Bacillota > Bacilli > Lactobacillales > Aerococcaceae > Abiotrophia. Next base: position 17,318 of record NZ_CALLVK010000017.1, read on the forward strand.
GGGAAGAGCGCGAGACCTATATTCAAGAAGCCATTCAGGATATTAACGAGGCCATTGAAGAATTACATATCAAGGCCGATGTTTATGGGCGTCCAAAGCACATTTATTCTATTTACCGTAAGATGGTCAAGCAGAATAAGGATTTTGATGAAATCTATGACCTCTTAGCTATCCGTGCCCTGGTTCCGACCATTAAGGACTGTTATGCTGTCCTAGGGGCGGTCCATACCAAGTGGAAACCAATGCCTGGCCGCTTCAAAGACTATATCGCCATGCCTAAGGCTAATCTTTATCAATCCATTCATACGACGGTTATCGGTCCGCATGGCAAACCGGTTGAAATTCAGATTCGGACTTTCCAAATGAATGAAGTGGCGGAGTACGGGGTTGCAGCTCACTGGGCATACAAGGAAGGTAAGACCCAGCAAGTCCGCGAAGATGAAGCCATTAAGAAGCAACTGACTTGGTTCCGCGATATTGTAGAATTAGAAGATGAAGCCAAGGACGCCGGTGAGTTCATGGATTTCGTTAAGGAAGACATCTTCAAGGACCAAGTCTATGTCTTCTCACCAAAGGGGGATGTCTTCGAACTGCCTAATGGGGCGGGGCCCTTGGACTTTGCCTACCATGTCCATACGGATGTGGGTCAGAAAACAATTGGGGCCAAGGTCAACGGCAAGATTGTCCCACTTAACTACAAGCTCAAAAACGGCGATATCGTTGATATCTTAACCAACCCGAATTCCAATGGACCAAGTCGTGACTGGTTGAAATATACCGCCACTTCCAAGGCACGTAACAAAATCAAGCGTTACTTCAAACTACTTGATCGCGATCGCAATAGTGAACGTGGTCAAGCCATGGTGGAAGAAGAACTCAAGAAAAATGGCTATAGCCTTAAACTATTGGCCAAGAAGGCCTATGAGAAGGAACTCTTTGAACGCTATAATGTGCCGAGTTTGGCTGACCTTTTTGCAGCCGTAGCCTTGGGGGAAGTATCTGCCATTAGTGTCTATAACTTCTTGCATAGTAAGGAACAGAAGGATGTCCCACCGGCAGAGCCACTAACCAATGAGCAAACCCTCAACAAACCTGAGACCGAGGCCATGAAGATTCAGCATGAAAATGGCGTCATGGTGCGTGGGGTTAACAACCTTATGATTCGTCTCAGTCGTTGCTGCAGTCCGGTTCCAGGTGACCAAATTGTGGGTTACGTGACACGAGGACGGGGGATTTCAGTTCACCGTAAGGACTGTCCTAACTTACTCAATGAACCTGATTTGCAACAACGGACGATTCCAGTTGAATGGGAAAGTACGGGTCAGCTTGGTGCCGACTATGTCACCGAGATTCGGGTAGTGGGATTTGACCGCAATGGACTGATTAATGAAGTCTTGCATGTGGTCAACCACTCGGTTAAGACCCTGCGCAATGTTAACGGGAAAGTTGACGACAAGACTTCAACGGCGACAGTCACTATTAAGGTTGCCATCTCTAATACGGCTCAACTAGAAGATCTCATGGTCAAATTACGTAACATTCCGGACGTTTATGAAGTAACCCGGGTCAATAATAAGTAGGAGGCCCCTCAATGCGAGTACTTATTCAACGTTGCCGTCGGGGGCAGGTTGCAATTGACGGTCAAGTGGTAGGAGCGATTGATAGGGGCTTTGTCCTCTTAGTCGGTGTGACTCACGAAGACGGCCCAGAAGATGTGACCTATTGCGCCCGCAAAATCAGCAAACTGCGTGTTTTTGAAGATGAGCAGGGGCGGATGAATGCCAGTTTGGATAGTCTGCCGGACGGCGCCATTCTATCTATTAGCCAATTTACCCTCTATGGCGATGTCCGCAAGGGCAACCGGCCAAGTTTTACCCAGTCGGCTCGTCCAGAAGTGGCGGAGCCTCTCTATGAGTCCCTTAACCAAGCTCTAAGGGAGGCGGGCTTCCGCGTGGAAACCGGGCGCTTTGGAGCAGACATGCAGGTCTTAATTGAAAATGACGGACCAGTAACCATCCTAATCGATTCAAAAGAAAAATAAGTAAAATCCAGAGATTGAACCTGACTCAATCCCTGGATTTTTTCTTAATATTAAACACAAAAAAAGAACCCAGATAGGGCTCTTTTATGATGCGGAGAAAGGGATTTGAACCCTCACGTCCTATTGGACACATGCGCCTGAAGCATGCGCGTCTGCCGTTCCGCCATCTCCGCTTAATACAAAATGTATTATACTACATTTTGCTGAAAAAGGGAATGACAAAGGCCTAAAAGCGTTTAAGTTTTTACTGGACTAGAGGCTAACTCCCATAAAGTCACGAATGATGGGAACCAGACCATCTTGGTCGTTGGAGAGGGTAATATGGTCGGCTGCTTCCTTAAGCAGTGGGGTGGCATTAGCCATGGCAACGCCCAAACCGGCTGTCTCAATCATGGTCAAGTCGTTATTCCCATCGCCGCAGGCAATAACCTGGTCTAGGGTTAAACCAAGGTGTTGGCAGAGGACTTTAATGGCTTGGCCTTTGGAGACTTGATGGTGGACGAACTCCAGGAAATAAGGCTTAGAGGTGGTGGCATAGGTTAAATCGCCGAAGCGTCCCTTCAATTCAGCATCTGCAGCTGTCACTAGGTCTGGGTCACCAACTCCAATGAATTTCATCCGGGCTTTAGTTAGTTGAGACAGGTTGGCGATGGCCTCCGAATCATAACGGTCGGGAATACCTGTTAATTGACTTTCAATGTGGCTATAGTCATTGGGCTTATCCATGACCACGTACTCGTCGATATAGGTTAGGACAGTCAGCCCCTTAGCTTGAATATATTGGACAATGTCATCTTGAGCGTCCGCTTCTAGGCGTTGGCTGAAGAGTTCCTGGCCATCCGCCATACTGGTGATGGCGGCGCCATTGAAGGAAATGATGTAAGAATTGAAATGGTCTAATTTCAGCTGCTTAGCCGTTTCAATCATAGAAGGGGTTGGTCGGCCGCTAGCTAGCACGACTTTCTTGCCTTGTTCCTGAGCCTTCATCAAGGCCTGGTAGGTGGCATCAGAGATTGTGTTCTTGCTGGTCATCAAAGTATCGTCAATATCTAAGACCAGCATTTGATAATCTGTCATAAGTGGACTCCTTAATCAATTTGCTAGATTTATTGTATCGAAAAGCCTAGAAAATGACAACTATCTGAGTTACAATTAATAGGTTAATGCTAGTACCAGACAGGTGCTAAGGAGGCAGGAGGCAGGAGACTAGATGCAAGAATTAGCAATTATTGCCCACCAAGGGGCAGGCGGTGGCCAAGGAGGTAAAGTCTTGGAGGAGACTCTGGCAGCCCTGAACAAACGCCAAATAGCGCCTAAAGTCTATATTAGCACCTATACTGGACACAGTCAGCTTTTGGCTCAGCAATTGGCCCAGGAGCCGGTCATTGCGGTTATTGGGGGTGACGGTACTCTGCACGAAGTTGTGGCTAGTCTAGCTGGACAATCACAGCCACCTGCTATTCTCTATTTGCCGGCTGGACGTGGTAATGACTTTGCTAGGGCTTGGCAAGCTAAACGGAAGCTAGCTCAAGCCTTAGATCAATTGCAGGCAGGTAACCGACTTCAAGTGCCGATTCTGCGTTTGCAAGATCAGGTCAGTGGACAAATTAGCTATGGGATTAATAGCCTAGGGATAGGTTTTGATGCCATGGTTAATCAGCAATCCAAGGCTTTAAGACTGGGGCGTCTATTAGCAAAGTGGCATTTGGGCAAGTTGTCCTACCTAGTGGCTGTTTTTGCTAGCTTACCTAAATTAGAGGCTTTTGAGGTTAGCCTCAGCCTTGATGGTCAGCCAGTTCAAGTGGTGTCTGACTGCTATCTCTTCAGTGTACTCAAGAATCCTTATATGGGTGGGGGCATAAAATTAGATAATCTAGGCCAGGCTGGCAATCCAGAGATTAGTGTGATGGCCTTTCACAGTATCAAGGCTAGACATTTACCAGGCTTGATTTGGCGGGTCTTAGTCAGTCATAAGCAGGACCAATCGCCTCAAGTCAGTCGTTGGACCGGGCAAAAGCTTGATTTGGCTATTAAACAAGCCATTCTAGGTCAAGTAGATGGGGAGGTCCAGGAGGCGGCGCCACGTCAGCTGACCGTTGATTGGTTGACTTATCCATTTATCCTAGCAGAACCTTGACTTTTAGGGGCTTTTAGCCGTATAATGGTAGAGGTATAAGGCTATGTTGAACCCAGCCTCAGAGAGACTTCATATGGTGGAAGAAGTCACGGGTATCAATGCTCCCTTAGGTCTTCCTAGTGGCAACATTAGCGTAGGATTGGCGTTAACAATCATTAGAGATGTAATGAAGCAGATTCGTTATAAGCAAGGTGGTACCGCGACTTATCGCCCTTGCATGTAATGAGTGTGTTTTTTATTTTTTAGAAAAAGGAGTTCATCGTATATGAAGCAATTGACGAGTGCGCAAATTCGCCAAATGTATCTTGATTTTTTCGCAGAGAAGCAACACCAAATTATTCCAAGTGCCTCTTTGATTCCGGTCAATGACCCAACCCTCTTGTGGATCAACGCCGGTGTGGCACCCCTTAAAAAATACTTCGACGGGACGGAAGTGCCAGACAACCGTCGTTTGGCTAACGTGCAAAAATGTATCCGAACCAATGATATTGAGAACGTAGGTTACACTGCCCGCCACCATACCCTCTTCGAAATGCTGGGAAACTGGTCTATCGGCGATTACTTCAAGAAAGAAGTCATCGCTTGGGCCTGGGAATTCTTAACGAGCGAGCGTTGGTTAGGCTTTGAAGCAGATAAGCTATTTGCCACCTACTATCCAGATGACAAGGAAACACCCGAAATCTGGAAACAACAACCAGGTTTTATTGCTGATCACTTGGTGGCAGTAGCAGATAACTTCTGGGATATCGGGGCTGGCCCATGTGGTCCGGATACTGAGATTTTCTACGATCGTGGCCAAGAATTTAATAACTTGGAAGCAGACGACCCTGAAAACTACCCTGGTGGTGAGAATGAGCGTTGGTTGGAAATCTGGAACTTAGTTTTCTCTGAGTTCAACCATTTACCAGATGACACCTATCAACCACTTCCTAACAAGAACGTCGATACCGGGATGGGGTTGGAACGGGTAGTCTCTGTCATTCAAAATGCCAAAACCAACTATGAGACAGACCTCTTCGTGCCAATTATTCAAGCCATTGAAAAAGTCTCTGGTGTAGACTTTGCCTCAGCTGGTGACAAACAAGTCAGCTTCAAGGTCATTGCTGACCACATTCGCGCGGTGTCCTTCGCGATTAGCGATGGGGCACTACCATCCAATGAAGGGCGTGGCTATATCCTACGTCGTCTCATTCGTCGTAGTGTCATGCATGGTCGAAAATTGGGGATTAGCCGTAGCTTCTTAAGTGAATTAGTCCCTGTTATTGCGGACATTATGGGGGCTTACTACCAAGAATTAAGAGAGCAATTAGCCTTCGTTCAAAAGGTTATCTTAAATGAAGAAGAGCGATTCCACGAAACTATTGAAGGTGGGGAAGCTCATCTGAATGACTTGATGGCTAGCCTCAAAGCTGAGGGCAAGACCGTGGTTCCGGGTGCGCAAGCCTTCCAACTCTATGATACTTTTGGTTTCCCACTGGAGTTAACCGTTGAATTGGCTGATAGCCAAGGCTTCACAGTCGATCAAGAAGGTTTTGAGACGGAAATGGAAGCCCAACGTCAACGGGCTCGCGCGGCTCGTTCTAAGGAAGAGAGTATGCAAGTCCAAAGCGACCTCTTACAAAACATTACCGATGCCTTTGATTTCGTGGGTTACGAAACGCTCGTCACCAACGCGACCATCAAGGCGATTGTGCTGGATGAAGCCAAGGTAGATCAGTTGCCAGCTAATCAAGAAGGTTGGGTATTCTTCAACCGTAGTCCTTTCTATGCTGAAATGGGTGGGCAAGTAGCTGACTCTGGGATTATCCTAGATGGCGATCAAGAAGTGGGCCAAGTCTTAGATGTTAAGAAAGCACCTCAAGGTCAGTTTATGCACCGTATCAAAACGGGCCATATGCCATTGACTGTCGGTCAATCCTATACCTTAGAAGTGGATCGTGCAGCGCGTCTGAAGACCAACCAAAATCATACTGCAACCCACCTCTTACACCGTGCCTTGAAGGTTGTTTTGGGTAGCCATGCCAACCAAGCGGGCTCTTACGTTGGGCCAGATCGCTTACGTTTTGACTTCTCTCACTTTGGTAAAGTAACGCCTGAGGAGCTCAAGCAGATTGAAGCCTTTGTCAACCAATGGATTGCCAACTCTGCTAATGTGGATATCGCTGAAATGTCCATTGAAGATGCTAAAGCAACAGGTGCTATGGCTCTCTTTGGGGAAAAATATGGTGATGTTGTACGGGTTGTTAATATTGCAGGCGAATCTATCGAGTTGTGTGGTGGGACCCATGTGAACAACACCAATGAGATTGGCACCTTCAAACTCCTAGCTGAGTCTGGGATTGGGGCCGGGATTCGCCGGATTGAAGCCTTGACTGGTCAAGCTGCTGTTGCGGATTATCAGGCTCAAGCTGATCTCCTCCAAGAAGTGCAAAATCATCTCAAAGTGGCTCAAGCTAGCCAACTCTTACCACGTTTAGAGCAATTGCAAGAAGAACTCCGTCAAGCGCAAGCTCAGGTAGAATCGCTCAACGCAAAATTACTTCAAGCTGAAGCGGGCAAAGTCTTCCAAGATGTACAAAATGTTGGAGATGTGACTTATGTAGCCATTAACTTAGGTAATCAATCTGTTGATGGGATGCGTCAAATGGCTGACATCTGGAAGAAAGAAGCACCATCTAACATCTTGGTCTTAGTTGCTAGCCAAGAGGAAAAAGTGAGCCTTATGGTCCAAGTGGACGAGCAAGGCTTGGCTGCTGGTCTTAAGGCTGGTAACCTGATCAAGCCATTAGCGGCAATTGTCGGCGGTGGCGGTGGTGGTAAGCCACAAATGGCTCAAGCCGGTGGTAAGAAACCAGAAGCGATTCCAGAATTATTGGCGCAAGTCAGCACCATCATTAGCGAACAATTGTAGGCTTTTTTGCCGGAATTGTTGCAAAAAGGTTCCAATCTTGTACAGAGTCATGTACAATAAGATTAAACGAGAGGATTGGTGATAGTATGCAATCATTAGATGAAACCATCTTATTTAGCTTAGATGATCTCAATAAGCAGACCATTCGCGAAGTACTAGAGATTGTATTTAGCGCCCTAGAAGAAAAAGGGTATGATGCAACCAACCAGATTGTGGGTTATCTCTTGTCAGGAGACCCAGCTTATATTCCACGCCATCGTGACGCTAGAAACTTAATTCGTCGTTATGAGCGCGATGAAATTGTGGAAGCCTTAGTCCGCTACTATGTTAAAGGAAATCGCTAAACCATGTATAAACGTATTATGGGCTTGGACGTAGGATCTAAGACAGTAGGAGTGGCTGTTAGCGACTTAATGGGCTGGACCGCACAAGGTCTTGAGACTATTCGTATTGACGAAGTAGTAGGGGACTTAGGTTATGACCGTCTACTGGAACTTATTGACCAACATCAGGTTAAGGAACTTGTCATTGGTTTACCTAAGAATATGAACAATAGCCTGGGTCCCAGAGCTGAGGCCTCAATGGCCTATGGAGAGGGAATTAGTAAGTTAAGACCTGACCTGGCTATCCACTATCAGGATGAACGCCTTACCACTTCGCAAGCAGAACGTATGCTTGTGACGGAGGGCAATGTCAGCCGCAAGAAACGCAAGCAAGTCATTGATAAGCTGGCAGCGGTCATTATCCTACAGAATTATTTAGACCGTATTAATTAAGGAAGGGGGCATAGCTATGCCACACGAACACGACCACCATCACGATCATGATCATCATCATGAACACGACCACCACGAACATATTACCATTGTGGATGAGAACGGAAATGAGGCTTTATACGAAATTCTCTTTACCTTCGAATCAGAAGATTATGATAAGAACTACGTCATTCTCTACCCAGCGGGTGCTATTGACGATGAGGACGTAGAACTTCAAGCTTACTCATTTACGGAAGGCGAGGACGGACAGTCCGGTGAATTATTGCCAATCGAAGATGAGAAAGAATGGGATATGGTTGAGGAAGTCCTCAATACCTTCTTAGACGAAGAAGGCAATTTCTAAGCTAGTAAAAACCTGGGAGTTTGAATATGACTCCCAGGTTTTATTTTTGTTTTTATCTAGGAGGCTAAAGATGAATAGAAATAGGTTTAGTTTTATAGTGCGAGTCTTTAACCGACTTGTAAAGGGATAATAATGGCTATTTAACAGAAAAATTGATATAATGCATAAGATATATTGAATCTATCACATAGCGAAGGAGGTTCCTCAGTGAAAGTAGATTGGGACAAAGTCAAACAAGATGCGGAACTTAAGGAAGATCATCAGGTAAAAGAAGAATTGATGACCCAACGCATCGTCAAATACATTATCTTAGGACTAGTTGCCTTGGCCTTAGTTGTAGGTTTAGGTTGCTTCTGGTACTATAACGATTCCCTAAAGGCGGTCAACCACCAAAAGACAGAGACCGTGCAAGTGACCATTCCGATTGGTTCTAGCAGTAAGGACATCGCGCGTTTACTTAAGTCTCAAGGCTTGATTAAGAATGCCGATATCTTTAGCTTCTATATGAAGGCCAAAAGTGTCAATGGTCTCCAAGCAGGTCACTATGACTTAAGTCCTTCCATGGATGCCGATACCATCATTGCAACCCTTCAAAAGGGTGGTAAACCGATTGAAGTCGATGTGGATACCAAGCTAACCGTTGTTGAAGGTATGCAACTGGAACAAATTGCCCAAATGGTGGAAGAAAACACCCCGATTAAGGCAGCTGATTTCTTAGCAACTGCTAATGATGCTAGCTTCATCGAAGAGTTAAAATCTCAATATCCGAGCTTAATTTCAGGTTTGGATGGGGTAGAAGGGCTCAAATATAAGTTAGAAGGTTACCTCTATCCGGCAACCTATGACTATATCGCCGGTACCAATGTTAAAGACCTGATTAAACAAATGGTCGGCAAGATGAATCTTGAATACCAAAAACTCAAGGAAGATATGGGCAATACTAGCTTAAGTTTCCATCAAATCTTGACCTTAGCTTCTATCATAGAGAAGGAAGGGGTCACAGATGAAGATCGCAAGCTCATTTCAGGTGTCTTCTATAACCGTATGAACAACGATATGCCACTACAATCTGATATTACGGTCCTCTATGCCTTAGGTGAACACAAGGAACTGGTGACCATTAAGGATACTGAAGTGGACTCACCATACAACTTGTATAAGCACACGGGCTTAGGACCAGGGCCCTACAATAGCCCAAGTTTGAGCGCCATTCAGGCTGCCATCTACCCAACAGCCTCAGACTACTTCTACTTTGTCGCGGATATCGAGACCGGGAATGTCTACTATGCGACAACCTTGGAAGAACATGAAGCTCTAGTTGCTAAGTATGTCAATAAGAATAGCAGTCAAGAATCAAGCCTATCATCAAGCGAAACAGAATAAGAATAGAATGAGGGGAAAATAGTATGTCAAATCGTCCGATTGTAATTGGCGTAACCGGGGGTTCCGGAAGTGGAAAATCCAGTGTCAGCATGAAGCTCATGGAGATTTTCGCCGATTTATCTGTCATGATGCTCCAGCATGACTTCTACTATAAGGACCAATCTCACCTGCCTTTTGAAGAAAGACTTAAAACCAACTATGACCATCCATTGGCTTTTGACACGGATTTATTCGTGGCCGATCTTAATCGTCTCTTAGAGGGGCAAGCCATCGATAAGCCGGTTTATGACTTTGCCAACCACACGCGTAGCAGTGAGGTCATTCATCAAGAATCCAAGGATGTTATCATTGTGGAGGGGATTCTCATTCTGGAAGATCCGCGCTTACGTGACTTAATGGATATCAAGGTCTATGTTGATACCGATGACGATATTCGATTGGCTCGCCGGATTCTCCGCGATATTAAAGAACGTGGCCGTTCAGTAGAGTCGGTTATCAACCAATATGTGGACGTAGTTAAGCCAATGCACCACCAATTCATTGAGCCAACCAAACGTTACGCTGATATTATTGTCCCAGAAGGGGGCTATAACCAAGTGGCGATTGACCTCTTGGCCACCAAGATTCATTCTATCCTACAAGGTAAGGCTCTCGAATCCTCACAAGAAGCCTAAGCACAAGATGCTCTATAAATTTTTATGCCAAACTATCAGATTATGATTGCTAAATGACCAAGATAGTGTTATATTATTTCTGTTCTGACAGAGGCAAGACCGAGTGAGTTGGCTTAAGGCCAATTCGCTCGTGTTATTTTGTTTCTCATGGGGGGACGAGAAGCATCTATCCATTAAAAATAAGGAGTTAAGTCGTATATGGAAGAAAAAGTATACCCAATGACCCTAGAAGGGAAAGCCAAATTAGAGGCTGAATTGGAAGATTTAAAAGTTAATAAACGTAAGGAGATTATCGAGCGTATTAAGATTGCCCGTTCATACGGTGACTTATCTGAAAACTCTGAGTATGATGCAGCTAAGGACGAACAAGCCTTCGTTGAAGGACGTATCTCTGTCATTGAGAAAATGATTCGTTTTGCGCAAATCATTGATGATCGCGATGTAGCAGATGATGTAGTAACCTTGGGCCGTACGGTAAGCTTCATTGAATTGCCAGGTAGCGACGAAGAGTCTTATACCATTGTGGGTTCTGCTGAAGCAGATCCATTAGAAGCCAAAATCTCTAACGATTCACCAATTGCTAAGGCAATTATTGGTAAAAAATTAGGGGATGTGGTAACGGTGGAAACACCAGGCGGATCTTTTGACTTGAAGATTACCAAAATCGAGAAAAATTAACTTGTCTAGAGGCTAGGATGTGATTCTAGCCTCTTTTCTTTATGCCGAATTTTTGAGCGTCTTTTCCTTAGCTTGGGAGGTTAAGGGTTTTCCTAGGACTGAAAATTGTTTATAATAAGAAGGGTAAGCTAAGAAAGGAGGGCGGACAGATGATAGCTTTTATCAAGCGACATATTTTCCAGATTATGGCTTTAGCCGCGACAGCCTTGGTATTTGAACTCATGGGACGAGGCGTTACTTTTCTCTTGTTTTTAGGCAGCCTAGTCTTGCTGGTCGCTAGTGTCTACATCCCTATCGGAATTTTCAGGGGCATGACCCTGGTTTTGGCCTTGACGAGTTTCTTCGTAGCCATTTTTATGACCCAGTCTATCTGGCTAGTGCTCTTGGTCTTGGTGCTCTTTTACTGGCTCTTCCGGGGACCTAATGGCAATGAATTTCTGGTCTGGGGTGAGTCCTTACTCCATCCCTTCGGTGGCGCCAAGGAAGCCTATCACGGGGTCAAGTTAATTCAACCTCAGAGTGGTCAGCGGACCCTAATCAAACGTGAGTCTCTGATTGCCTCCATGGAATCTAAAACCAATTATTATGAATGGGATGATATCAATATCGTCTTCATTGGAGGTAGCTCCATTGTCGATTTAGGCAATACCCTCCTACCACCAGAACAATCGACCATTGTTATCCGCAAGCTATTTGGCCGGACGCGTCTGATTATTCCGCGTGATGTAGGCTTCCGGCTTAATATCTCAGCCATATCAGGTGCGGTGGTCTTCGAAAACCAAAGCTATTCCTTAGTCGGGGAAAACTTCCGTTGGGAGACAGCGGGTTATGCTACGACGCCACGTCGGCTAAATATCATGATTTCCGTGGGCTTTGGTGAAGTCGAGGTGATTGTATTATGAACCTACATTTATGGCGCCGCCTCTTCCTCTATCAAGTCTTGGTCAATTTGGCTATTACGGCCATTATGGTAGGGCTACAAGTCTATGTCTTCCAGACCTTGAGTTTGGCTAGTCTTTGGGAACTGACATGGTTCCAAATTCCATTTTACCTGGTCTTGGTAGGGGCTAACTTCAGTATTGCCTTGGTAGTATCAGGCTTCCTGACTTTCTTCCTCAGTGCACCTTATGAAGAGCTTCGGGCTAAGATTAATTGGCTTTTGTTAGGGAAATATCAGCATCCTATTTTTAAGGATTCTGGCAAAGGGCTGCACGCCTGGTACGACTACAGTGGAGTCGTTTCGTCTGACCTTAATCGCATACGCGACAAGCTAGTGCAACTGTCCAGAGACCTGCAAGATTTTGCTGCTTCCCCAACCTTTGTAGGGGAAGAAACCAAGGAAGAAATTATCGAGACTGAACGCCATCGGATTGCGCGGGAGCTTCATGATTCGGTTAGTCAGCAGCTCTTTGCCGCAACTATGATGCTTTCAGCCATCAAAGACCAAGAGCAGGTTGAGATTGCAGAACCTATCCGCCAACAAATTATTCGGGTCGATAAGGTTATTTCGACGGCTCAAATTGAGATGAGAGCCCTCTTATTACATTTGAGACCGATTGGATTAGAAGATCGGTCCCTTAAGCAGGGGATTGAACAGTTATTACTTGAGCTCCAGACCAAGATTCCGACGACGATTGTCTGGGACTTGGCCGATGTGCGCTTGGAATCCGGTATTGAGGACCATCTCTTCCGCATTGTACAAGAAGCTATTTCTAATACCTTAAGACACGCTAGAGCTAACCGTCTGGAGGTCTACCTTCAAGTGGATGAGAGCTCGGCTCAACTCAAGATTGTGGATGATGGCTTAGGCTTTGACATGGATAAGGCTGACAAGGTGGGGTCTTATGGTTTGCGCAATATTCGGGAACGGGTGACCAATCTTGGGGGCGAATGTAAGATTCTCAGTATGACAGGTAAGGGGACTGTTCTGGATATCTCCCTGCCTATTAGATTTTAAGGAGGTAAATAGATGATTAAGGTATTACTAGTGGACGACCATGAAATGGTCCGACTAGGTGTCTCATCATATTTAATGATTCAGACTGATATGGAGGTAGTGGGGGAAGCTAGTAACGGCTTAGAAGGCTATCATAAGGCCCTTGAATTACGACCAGACATTATCCTCATGGATTTAGTCATGGATGTCATGGATGGAATTGAGGCTACTCAGAAAATTATGGCAGATTGGCCTCAAGCTAAGATTATTATCGTAACCTCCTTCCTGGATGATGAGAAGGTCTATCCGGCTATGGAGGCAGGGGCTAGTTCCTACTTACTTAAGACCTCGTCTGCTGCTGAAATTGCCCAGGCCATTCGCTCTACCCATCAGGGGCATAAGGTGATTGAACCGGCTGTGACAGAGAAGATTATCGAGCACCGATTAGATCAAGCACGGCCTAAGCCTCATGATGAGTTGACTAATCGGGAGTTGGATGTCTTGCGCTTAATTGGGCAAGGCTACTCCAATCAAGCCATTGCCGAGGAACTGGTCATTACCCTTAAGACGGTTAAGACCCATGTCTCCAATATCTTCACCAAGTTGGAAGTAGAGGATCGGACCCAGGCGGCTATTTACGCGGTTCACCATCATTTGGACGGTCAGTGAGCACCTAGTTAGGTCCTGTCTCAAGGACCATGCTATAATAAAAACAGCAAGTCAAGAGAAGGAGTGTAAGGGATGGAATTAAAAGTAGATCCAGCATCAGTTGCTTGGTTTAAGGAAGAAGTAGGATTGCCCCAAGGGGCTGGCGTACGTTTTTTAGTCAAGGTCTATGGTTGTAGCCCTATTAACAGCGGATTTTCCCTCGCTATGGAAACCAACTACCCGAGTGAACCAGGTGTCACTTATGAAGCAGACGGCGTGCTCTTCTATATTGAGAGTCGTGACGAATGGTTCTTCGATGGACATGATTTGTCGGTTGAGTTTGATGAGGGTCATGGTGAGCCGGCCTATATTTTTGTTAAAGATGGGGTGGCTGTCAATCCCCTAGTGAAGGAGGCTTAAGACATGACGCCAAATCAACGCTATGGTTCGCAAAATAAAACCAACCAACTAGTTAAATTAAGTGTCTTTGTGGCCTTGATTATTATCCAATCATGGGTGCCTATGTTGGGCAACATTCCGACACCTGTCTTATCCATTACTTACATCCATGTTACCGTCATTTTAGCAACTCTCTGGCTAGGTTGGAAAGAGGGCGTCTTGGTTGGGACGGCTTGGGGATTAAATTCTTGGATTCGCGCCCTAACTGCACCTGTGTCACCCATTAATGCCCAAGTCTTAAGTGATGTCATGGTCAGCGTCTTGCCACGTATGCTCATGCCATTGATTTTGGCCGGTTTGATTGTGGTCTTCAAGTCTTGGAGTAAAAATCCACGTCTAGTGGGAGCCTTGGCTGGCTTTAGTGGTAGTTTTCTCAATACTTTCTTGGTTTTAGGAGCTATTGTTTTATTCAAGCAAGAAGTTTATATGACCATTAAAGGGGTAGACCAGACCGGTCTTTGGCAATTATTAGGGGGCATCATTGCGACCAACGGGATCTTGGAAGCTTTTGTCGCAGCTATTCTAACCCCAATTTTCTATCAAGTTACCTTACAACTGGCTAAGCGTCAGGGACAACATTAAGCCTATAAGAAGCGAACTTAGAAGGTTCGCTTTTTTTATGCTTTTAGGGCTTAGACTGCCTTGCTTTAAGCAAGATTTAGTTGACTTTTTGGCTATCTAGCGTACTAGGGCGACATTTTCATGAAAATATACGAACGATTGAGAATGGTTTTAGTAAAACATCATCGAATTTCTTGCTAGATTGACCTAATAATGATATAATGTAAGGGAATTCAGAGCGAGTTCACGAGTAAGAAATATTCAAAGGAGATGTTTTAATGAAGAAAGCTTTTGGATTAGCAGCTACAGCCTTGACAGTAGCAAGTTTGGTAGCACCTGTTGCCGTAAATGCGGCTGATTTTTCTGCAGTGATTGTCACAGACGTAGGTGGGGTAGACGACAAGTCCTTCAACCAAAGCGCCTGGGAAGGTCTTGAGCAATTCGGTAAAGAAAACAAGTTAGAAAAAGGGGTAGGTGGCTATGACTACTTACAATCCAATAGCGACTCTGACTATGTGACTAACCTTAACTCAGCAGTCCAAGCAAACTTCTCTTTAATCTTCGGGATTGGTTATAAATTAGAAGCTGCAGTCAAAGAAGCAGCCACTCAATACCCAGATAAGCACTTTGCTATTGTGGACTCTGTAGTTGACTTACCAAACGTTGCTTCCTTGACCTTCAAGGATAATGAAGCAGCCTTCTTAGCAGGGGTAGCCGCTGCTAAGACCACTAAGACCAAACAAGTTGGTTTTATCGGTGGGGTCGAAGGTTTCGTTATTGACCGTTTTGAAGCTGGTTTCGTTGAAGGCGTAAAAGCAGTTGATCCTTCTATCAAAGTTGAAGTTCAATACGCAGGTTCATTTGCTGATGCGGCTAAAGGGAAACAATTAGCTGCTGCTATGTACTCTGGCGGCGCCGATGTAATCTTCCACGCTTCCGGTGGTACCGGGAACGGTGTCTTCTCTGAAGCTAAGGATATCGTAACTAACGACCCTAAACGTGAAGTATACGTTATCGGGGTTGACTTAGACCAAGATGCAGAAGGTCTAGTCACTGTAGATGGCAAAGAACGTCACTTAACCTTAGCTTCAACACTCAAAGGGGTAGGCTCTGCGGTTAAGAAGTTCGCACAAGAGACCAAAGAAGGTAAATTCAAATCTGGTAACACTGTTTACGGCTTGAAAGACGGCGGGGTTGACTTAACGACTGCCCAATTATCACCTGAAGCTAAAAAAGCTGTTGAAGAATACAAAGCTAAAATCGTCAAAGGTGAAATCACTGTACCTGAAAAACCAAATCGTTAATAAAGGATTAGGTACTAGGAGCTGGGGCAACCTGGCTCCTTTTTTGAAAGTAAAATGCACTTATAAAATAAGGTAAGTATTAATTAAGAAGGAGGGATTCTATGGAAACAGTGACGCATCCAGTGATTGAAATGCGTGGTATTTCCAAACAGTTTGGGACATTTTTTGCCAATAAAAATATTAACCTCGAGCTCAAGAAGGGCGAAATTCATGCCTTGCTTGGTGAAAACGGGGCGGGTAAATCCACTCTGATGAACATTTTGTCCGGTCTCTTACAACCGACTGATGGGCAGATTTATATGAATGGCCAAGCGGTTAACATTGCCAATCCAACGGTCGCTAATAACCTACATATCGGGATGGTTCACCAGCACTTTATGTTGGTAAATGACTTTACGGTCGTTGAGAATATCATGTTAGGGAATGAAATGGTTCAAGGATTACGTCTGGACTACAAGAAAGCCAAGGCTCATATTATGGACTTATCTAAGCAATATGGTTTAACTGTTGATCCAGATGCCAAGGTGGCCAATATCACGGTCGGTATGCAACAAAGGGTGGAAATTCTTAAGACCCTCTACCGTGGTGCCGATATTCTGATTTTTGACGAACCAACAGCTGTTTTAACGCCACAAGAAATCGATGAATTGATGGTCACACTCAAGTCCTTAGCGAGTGAGGGTAAGTCCATTATTATCATTACCCATAAGTTAGCAGAAATTAAGCAGGTAGCCGACCGTTGTACTATTATCCGGCGCGGGGAGTCCATTGATACGGTTGATGTAGCCACTACTTCTGCTAAGGAATTAGCCGATATGATGGTAGGGCGTTCCGTCTCCTTCAAGACCGAGAAGAAGGCTGCTAGTCCTGGCGAGGTCTTCTTGAACGTGGAAGACCTAGTGGTTAAGGATGAACGGGGCATTGTTGCTACTAAGAACTTGAGTTTCCAAGTAAGACGTGGCGAAGTAGTGGGGATTGCCGGGATTGACGGGAACGGTCAGTCCGAGTTAATTCTAGCGCTTGCGGGTCTCATCCCAATTGAATCAGGTAAGATCGAATTGGGCGGCCAGGATATTGTAGGTAAATCACCACGTCAAATTACGGAGTTAGGCTTTGGTCATATTCCTGAAGACCGCCACAAATATGGCTTGGTCTTGCCTATGAAGGTTGAGGAAAACTTAGTGCTCAAATCCTACTATCATACACCATACTCTGAAAAAGGCTTCTTACGTTTCCAAGCTATTGAGAATAAGGCTAAGGCTTTGATTGAGCAGTATGATGTGCGGACCGTCTCTGAAAAAGTCCCAGTTAAGTCACTCTCGGGCGGGAACCAACAAAAGGCCATTATTGCCCGTGAGTTAAGCTTGAAGCCTGATTTCCTGATTGCAGCTAACCCAACTCGGGGCTTAGACGTAGGGGCCATTGAATTTATCCATAAGGCCTTGATTGCTGAACGTGATAATAACAAGGCTGTCCTCTTGATGAGTTTCGAATTAGACGAAATTCTCAATGTATCCGATCGCATTATTGTCATGCACGACGGCCATATCATGGCAGATATTCCGGCATCTGAAACCAATGAACAAGAAATCGGTTTGATGATGGCGGGGACCTCTTATGAAGAAGTATTAAGCCATCGTCAAACAGGAGGTGACGCTAATCATGAAGGATAAACTACGTGCCGTTTTTGTTCCTATTGCATCTGTTGTAATTGGGATTATCGTGGGAGCCTTGATTATGTGGCTCTTCCGTTATGATGCGGTTAAAGGCTATGAGGCCCTCTTCAATGGAGCATTTGGTAAACCATTCAATATTGGTCAGACTCTACGGGCGGCCACTCCGCTTATGTTAACAGGTCTGGGCTTCGCAGTAGCCTATACGGCTGGCTTCTTCAACATTGGTTTGGCTGGTCAAGCCCTCTGTGGTTGGTTAGTCTCTGTTTGGGTGGGGCTGACTTTAGGTGATTTACCATCCTTTATCGTCTTACCAATTGCCATTGTAGCTGGGATGGTGGCAGGTGCCCTCTGGGCAGCTATCGCTGGTTTCCTTAAGGCTTACTTTGATACCAGTGAAGTCATTGTGACTATCATGCTCAACTATACAGCAATCTATTTATCAGACTATGTCTTACGTAATGTCATTACCAATCGTTTGGATGCAACGCCTATCTTGAAGGATAATGCCACCTTAAAAATGCAATGGTTGTCGGACCTAACTAATGGTTCTACCTTGCATGCGGGTATTTTCATAGCTGTTTTAATGATTATCGTGGTTCATATTTTAATGACACGTACGACCCTAGGTTTTGAACTCAAGGCAGTAGGGATGAACAAATTCGCCTCAGCCTATGCGGGGATGAATGCTAAACGCAATATCATCCTATCCATGGTGTTATCCGGAGCTCTTGCAGGCCTGGGTGGGGTCATGAACGGTTTGGGTGAGTTCCGTAATATCTTCCTGATGAACGGTAAGGCACCAGAAATTGGCTTTGATGGTATGGCCGTCGCCCTTTTAGGGATGAACAATCCAATCGGAATTTTCTTCTCAAGTATTCTCTTCGGTGGGCTCAAGACCGGTGGGAACTTGATGCCTTTGGCTGCTAAGATTCCGAGTGAAATCGTCAACGTTGTCATTGGCTGTATTATTTTCTTCGTTGGATGTAGCTATATCTTCCGCTTCATTATGGAGAAGGTTCGCAGCAATAAAGTCAGCAGCAAGGAGGGAGCATAATGCAAAACATACTCGCTTTAGTTGTATCCAATGCGCTCTTGTACGCAACACCGCTGATTTTTACTGCCCTTGGTGGCGTCTTCTCTGAGAGAAGTGGGATTGTTAACGTAGGTTTGGAAGGAATCATGGTCATTGGGGCCTTCTCATCAGTTGTCTTCAACCTGACTTTTGCCGGTCAATTTGGCGACTTAACTCCATGGCTAGCGCTCCTAGTCGGTGGGCTTTGTGGCTTGCTCTTTGCCTTGATTCATGCGGTAGCGACCGTTAATTTGCGGGCTGACCACATTATTTCAGGGACCGTGCTCAACTTGATTGCACCATCCTTGGCTATCTTCTTAACCAAGGTCCTTTTCCAAGGTAAGGGTCAAACAGACTCAATCAAAACCAAGTTTGGTAAATTTGACTTTCCAGTCTTATCAGACATTCCAATTATCGGGCCAATCTTCTTCGCCAAAACTTCTATCTTGGCTTATGTAGGGATCGTCCTAGCCTTTGTAGTTTGGTATCTGGTCTTCAAGACGCGTTTTGGTTTGCGCTTGCGGTCAGTCGGGGAGAACCCTCAGGCTGCCGATACCTTGGGGATTAATGTCTACCTCATGCGCTATTCTGGCGTTTTGCTTTCTGGCTTACTAGGTGGGATTGGTGGGGCAGCCTACACTCATACTATTTCAGAAAACTTCGCGGTATCGACCATTGCCGGTCAAGGTTTTATGGCCATGGCCGCTATGATTTTCGGTAAATGGAACCCAATTGGGGCCATGTTAGCAGCTATCTTCTTCGGTTTAGCTCAGTCCTTGGCCGTTATCGGGGCTTCTATTCCAGTTATTAGGGATATCCCGTCAGTTTACTTGCAAATTGCACCTTATGTGATTACAATTATTGTATTGATTGGTTTCGTTGGCCGCTCCAAGGCGCCAGAAGCCGTTGGGACAACCTACATCAAATCAAAATAAGAGGAGAAAGACCCGTGTTGGCTCCATTCAGGGGCTGGCATGGGGCTTTTTTCCTAATGAAGGAGAGAAAGCCATGCAAGAATGGCAAGCTGGCATCCACTATCAGGCGGTTGCCTCCACTAAATATAAAACCAACCAAGTCATTATAAAGGCTATCTTACCTTATCAAGCTGAGCGGGCGGCGGCCTGGTCCCTGCTGGCTCGTATGATGGAAGACGGGAGTGATCGTATTCCAAGTAAGGCGGCCTTGGAAGGCATTTTGGCCCAACTCTATGGTGCCTCTCTATCAGTAGGGGTCCAACGTAAGGGGCATTTTCTAGAATTCCTTATGGCAAGCCAAAGTGTTCGGCCAAGTCTGGTTCAGATGCCTGACTTAATGCCCGCTTGGCTAGATCTCATGGGTCAGTTATTGTTTGAACAGGAGTCGCTGGCCCTAGCCACGCCTCAATCTCAGGCTCGGTTTGAACGGGAGCAGGCCTTTCAGCTGCAACGCATTAAGCGGATGAGCGATGACAAACGACGCTTGGTGGTTCAAAAACTTTACCAGGAGCTTTACCGTGAGACTCCTGACAATGCCTTGGCCAATCTAGGAGATGTGGCCAGAGTCCAAGCCCTGACTCTAGCTGACCTGGCTAAGGCTCATAGGGAAATTTGCCAGGAAGCCCAATTCTATTTCGTCAGCAATGGTGATTTGACCGATAGTGACTTGATTAAGTGGCTAGAGAGCTGGTCACTAAAGGGTCGCCAGGCTAGCTGGGATTATAGCGATAATTACCTAGCCTTGGATAAGCCTTTGTCAACTGAGGAAGCAGGTCAACTGATCGAGGAGAAAGTTCAGGGTCAGCAAGCTAATTTGGCTATGGCTTTTGCCTTTCCGCCGGCTAATAGCACCAAGGAACGGATTATACTGCAAGTAGCCAATGGGATTTTTGGCTACCTGCCTGTTTCTCGACTCTTTACAGAAATTCGAGAGAAGCAGAGTCTGGCCTATGCCATTCATTCTGGCCTTGATTTTCACCGATCTTTTGCCTTGGTCCGGGCTGGCATTAGCCCCGATAAGGTGGGGCATGTTTATGAGGAAGTGCAAGCTCAGTTGGCTGACCTAATGGTGAGCTTGGAAGAAGGGGACTACCTAGAGGAAGTTAAACTAACTCTCTTGAGTGCCGATGTGCAGTCACGAGACTATCAACATTTGGAGACGGATAAAATGATCGCTCAAGCCTTGTACCCTGATTTCGATTTGTCGACAGACTACTTTGAATCTGTGGTTAAGTCCATTAAGGCTCAAGAGGTCATTGCTTGCCTAAGTCAATGGCGTTTGGTGGGGGCTTATGCCCTAGTAGGAGGTCAAGATGAAAAAACATTATCATAAAGTTTTGGATGAAACCTTCTTCGAAAAGGTGTTGCCTAATGGTTTAACCGTTCGCTTGGTACCCAAGCCAGGCTATCATCGTAGCTACGGGATTTTAACCACTCACTATGGCTCGGTGGATCAAGTGGTGCGCCATAAGGAAACAGGGGAAGAGCGGACTATTCCGGCTGGTGCAGCCCATTTCTTGGAACACAAGATGTTTGAAGGGCAAGGAGGGCTAGATGCTTTTGCGCTCTTTATGAAGCAGGGGGCTATGGCCAATGCCTTCACCCATTACTTCCAGACTTCCTATCTCTTCTCTGCCTCCTATTTCATTGAGCGCAATGTTGAGACCTTGCTTGATTTTGTGCAGACGCCTTATTTCACACCAGAAGGCATTGAGAAGGAAAAAGGTATTATCACGCAGGAGCTCTATATGTATCAGGATGATCCTCTTGGGGTCTCCTATCAAGCTCTCAATCAAGCCCTTTATCCCGACCATCCTTTAGGCGTAGATATCCTGGGAACGGAAGAAAGCATTAAGGCCACCACTTATGAAGACTTACGCTTGGCTTATGATACCTTCTACCATCCAAGCAATATGAATTTGATTGTGGTAGGGAACTTTGACCCACAAGCTTTACTCGCTGTCATTGAGGCTAATCAAGCCCGCAAAACATTTGAGCCACCTCGCTATCAAAGGGTAGTAGAAGAGGTGACAGCTCCCGTTCTGCCTAAAACTCAGCTTAAGCGGGAAATCAGTCAGCCAATTATCGAGTTGGCTTGGCGCTTTTCACCACAAAAATTATCGGGCATAGAATTGATTCGCCAACGTATTATTGGGGAAGTCTTCTTCGAATTACTAATGGGACCTATGTCGTCAGCCTATGCTAGCTGGTACCAGCAACAGTGGGTAGATACCAATTTCTACCAGTCTTATCATTTAGACCACAAGATGCACCATTTGGCTATTCATGCCCAGAGTCATCATACATCAGACTTGATTGCTGCAATCAAGGAGCTCTTGGCTAACTGGCAACATAACCCGGATTTGACTGAGGAGCAGTTGAAACAAGTGGTGACAGGGCGCATTGGTGATTTCTTACAGCACCTAAATTCCTTGGAGTTCATTGCTTATGAACTGATTGAAGCCGTGATGGATGGCTATGAATTGGCCGACATTTTAACATGTCTTCAAGAAATCAAACTATCAGACCTCGAAGACTTTGGTCATCAAGTCCTCTCAGGAGCCTCAGAGGCAGTTGAGGTCCTAGTTAATCCCATAAGTGAATAAGCCAAGGGGCCAAGTCCATAGTGGGATTTGGCCTCTTGATTTTTTAGAAGAAGTTTTGAAACTTTAAGCGAAAAACATTAACCCTCATGTCAGAATATGATATAATACTTTTTGAATGCAGAAAGAAAAGGATGAACGGCGATGAGTGAATTAGGAACTAAATTGCGCGATGCCCGCATTGAAAAAGGATATACCTTAAATACTTTACAACAAATGACAAAAATTCAGAAAAAATACTTGGTGGCGATTGAGGAAGGACGCTTCGAAGAAATTCCTGGTAACTTCTATACTAGAGCTTTTGTTAAACAATATGCCGATATGGTTGGCCTAGATGGGGATAGCCTACTCTTAGATTATCATAATGAGTTAGAGGCGGTAGAACATGGTTTATCTCAATATGATGACCAAGAAGCAGAAGCGATGCCTAGCCGTTTGAACAGAAACCAAGCTCAGTCAGAACAATCGCTCTTAGATCGCTATGCTAAGCATTTGCCAGTTCTCATGCTAGCTGGGGTATTTGTCTTGGTTATGGCCTTTATTACCTGGACCATCTACTCTGTGTCTCAACGAGAGCGGCAACAGCAGGCTAATAATTCTAGTGCTACTAGTCTTGTATCGTCAGTAGAACCAAGTTCTGCTGCCCAACATGCCGCTAGCAGCAGTAGTGAGTCTTCTTCCCAAGCTAAGATTGACGGCGCAGAATTCTTTGGCGATGTCCAAGGAAAGCGCGTATCTGGTGAAGGCGAAGAAACAACCTACGAACTCTATGCGCCGATGAATAAATTTAAGTTCACTGTTAAAGGAAAGAGTTATGTCTGGGTAGGTGTCTATGAGGATGAAGAAATCACTATGGATACGACAGTGACTGAAGGTGAAACCTTAGAGATTAAAGTTAAAGGCCAAACCCGTAGCGTCCGAATTCGCCTAGGTTACCCTGAGGGTGGCGAGATTCAGGTGAATGGTAAGACGGTTAAAATCGCTAACGACTATATTACAGACTCCATTGTCTTCCGCCTACATGCCGACCAGCCGACAGGCTCAAGCACTAATGAAGCTAATCAAGCGGCGGAGAATCAACAAGAACAAGGCCAAAATCAAAACCAAGGCCAAGGTTCTTATCAAGGACCAGCCGTTCTGGATCCTAACCGCCAACAGAACAACGATAACGATGGCCAATAAGGTCTAGCCATCAGGGAGGGTAGTCATGAATATCGCCAATAAGTTAACGCTCTTACGGATGCTGATGATTCCAGTCTTTATCTTCTTGCTATTAAACCATTCGACCGACCAGGTTGTGTGGTTAGGGACCGCCATTCCTGTCAATCAAGTCTGGGCCACTGTGGTTTTTGCTCTAGCGAGTTTTACGGACTTCCTTGATGGCTACCTGGCGCGCAAATACCAATTAGTGACCTCTTTTGGGGCTTTCTTCGATCCCATGGCTGATAAATTGCTAGTCATGGCAGCGCTGATTTTACTAGTTCAATTAGGCTCTGTACCGGGATGGGTGGTTTTCATCATTCTAGCCAGAGAATTGATGGTGACAGGCTTAAGAGTATTGATAGCCCAATCCAATGGTAAGGTCATGGCAGCAGCCATGCCAGGAAAAATCAAAACGACAACTCAAATGCTGGCCATTATCTGCTTCTTATTGCAAGATATGGGACGGTCTGTCTGGGGCTTGTCCCTAGCTAATCTCTTGCTTTATGTCTGCCTCTTCTTCACCATTTACTCGGGTTTGGAATATTTTTATCATGCCCGCTTCGTCTTTTCTGACGGGTTTAAATAAGATAAAACACCAAAATTAAAAGTCTGAATCTATGGTTCGGGCTTTTTTCTTTGCCTTTTGGGCCTGGAAATATAGGAGGTGGGGGAGCAAAAAGAGAAGTGCACTATAATTGTACTCAATTAGTATATTCAAAAGAGAACTTCGCTAATTTTGGTTGATTACAACAAGCCTGTAACATATTTGTTATCCGACGCCCCTTGTAACTTGTGGATACTTTGATACAATAGGAATGAAGTAACTATCGAAAGGAAGGTGTCATATGCAACTCTGGATTTTAGTTTGTATTTTATTAGTTGTAGCCATCGTCTTATTTGCCTTATCCATTTATGTCAAGGATGACAACGTTCAAGACCAATTGGACGAATTTACGGCTCAACAATCACAAGAATTCTATGCCATGAAAACTCGTTTAGCTGAGCTTGAAAAGGCAGCCCGTGAACAAGAAGCTGTGGCGGTTGAAGCACCTGCTCAAGTAGGCAATCACTACGTGGAAGCTGAAGCAGAACCAGCCTTGGAATTAGGACTGGATGATGTATCAGATTTGACCCGTGAAGAAGTGATTCGTCTCTACTCGCAAGGCTACACCATGCATGAGATTTCTCACCATGTGGCTTTATCACAAGAAATTATCCAAACTATCGTTGACGATTATATTGAAAATCGCTAACAAAGGACAAGGAGGACTAGTATGAAATTATCGCGTAACACATTACGCTCGCTAGCTGTTGGTTTCTTAGCATCAGCAGTGGTAACAGCAGCTTTTGCCTTGTCACAAGGACAATTACCTGTCCAAGGTGTCAATGGGACCAACCTTTTAAACGGAGGGTCGACGACTGCTAATGCGGATCAACAAGCTCAATTGGATGCTTTATCAAGCGAAAAATCGGCCTTAGAATCAACTCAAAACGTCTTGAATGCTTCTTTAACTTCTTTAAAAGAACAAGCATCACGTCAAAGTAGTGAATTAGAAGCTTTGAAGAGTCATTCGGCTTCAAGTGCTAGCAATGAGTCATCTTCTTCTAGCAGTGAAAGCTCAAGTTCAAGTGAAAGTGACCAAGCTAACAACCAAGCAGAGACAGGTCAAGAGCAGAACAATGGCACAAGTACTGAAGGAGCATCAGCACCTAGAAACGGTCAATGGACCACTGAAGGTGGTAACTTCACTGTTAACCCTGGGGACACATCCGAAGATGTTGCTCAAAACTTGTATGATGCTGGGATTATCAGCTCACCAGATGTCTTCTTGGAAGTGGTAGAACAATGGGATCTATCAACCCTTCTAATTGCAGGTACTTACGAGTTGAACTCAGGTATGAATGTTAATACAATCGCAGAAATTTTAACCAATGGGGCTTACTACTGGATTCCATAGGAGTATTATGAGGTGGAGATTAATTCTCTGCCTCTTTTTTTATGGAAATTAGGGGTCATGGCCAGTTTTATCTAAAAAAGTGGCAAAATCATGAGAATAATCGGCATCAAGACTAGAATTTTTTCTCATAATTGTGTAAAATAGGGAAGAGAGTATCTAAATTGCATTAGGAGGCGATTAAATGGAAGATACAAAGAAACACCGCGTATTAATTATTGAGGATGAGAAAAACCTCGCCCGCTTTGTTGACTTAGAACTTCAGCATGAAGGCTATGAAACAGCCATCTGTCATGACGGACGAAAGGGTTTGGAGACTGCCCTTAATCAGGAATGGGATGTTATCCTACTAGATTTAATGTTACCTGAATTAAATGGTCTAGAAGTCTGCCGTCGAATTCGTCCCATTAAGGACACCCCTATTATCATCATGACGGCGCGTGATTCCGTTATTGACCGCGTATCTGGTCTAGACCAAGGGGCAGATGACTACATTGTTAAGCCATTTGCTATTGAGGAATTATTGGCGCGCTTGCGGGCCCTCTTCCGTCGTATTGACCATAACAAGGAAGAGAAGAATCAATCCCAACAGTCATCCGTTAAATACCGCAACTTGGTTATCGAGAAGAAGGGCAGAATCGTTAAACGTGACGATCAAGTCATTGATTTGACCAAACGCGAATACGAACTCTTGCTCTACTTAATGGAAAACCTCAATACGGTTATGTCGCGTGAAGTCCTGCTAGACAAGGTATGGGGCTACAAGACAGAAGTCGAAACCAATGTGGTGGATGTCTACATTCGTTATCTCCGCAACAAAATTGACGTGCCTGGTAAGGATTCTTATATCCAGACTGTTCGTGGGACAGGCTATGTCATGAGAACCTAATCTATGAAATTACCGAGTTTCCAGCTTAAACAGCCACTTTCGCTTAAATGGAAGTGGAGTATCTTGTTATTTCTAGTTTTTAATCTTATTGGGGTTGCCAGTTTAATGGGTTACCGGCACTTGAGTCAAGAACAAGCCCTCGCTGCCATTAAGGCTAATGGCCAGATGCGCTTGGATCAAACGCAGTCTGTTCTCAAGGCAGCCAAATTAGATATTGATCGACTGGGGACCAATGCAGAAAATGCAAAGGCTGATGACTTGTCTCTTTTAGCGGCTTTGGAAAATCCTGAAACTAGTTTGCGCCTCTATAATAGTGCCAATCAATTAGTTTATGAGACACGTCGTCTGGATGTGCCGACTGTGGCAGCATCGCCTCAAGTGGATATCTATCCTTATAAGAAACAACTTTTAGTCATAGGAACGGTTAGTTTGCCAGGAAGGGATGGGGAGACCGGGGGAACCCTGCAATATATCTATCGTCCCCTTCAATATCAGGACTGGTTAGCTAAGCAACAGCAACTAAGTAATTGGGTCTTGGTCGCCATTTTATTGTTATCCCTTGTCTTTGCCTATGGTTTAGCGCGTTATCTTTTACTTCCTTTGGAGTATCTTAATAATACGCTGGACTTGGTGGAAGAAGAGAGTTTGTCGACCATCCGGATTCGTAAACCGCGCAGTAATGACGAGTGGAGTGATTTGAACATTCATATCAATCGCCTCCTGGACAAAATTGATGGCTATGTTCAAAACCAAAAGCAATTTGTGGAAGATGTCTCCCATGAGTTGCGGACACCAGTCGCCATTGTTGAAGGCCATTTGCAGATGCTTAATCGTTGGGGCAAAGACGATCCCGAGATTCTAGCTGAGTCCATTGATGCCTCCTTGCAAGAGATAACCCGCATGAAAGACCTAGTCCAAATGATGTTAGACTTGTCGCGGGCAGATCATGCTGAAGTTGACTACAAGGATGAAATGACCGAAATTTATGCCACAACGCGCCAGGTCTTCAATAACTTCGTTATGCTCTATCCTAATTTCCGTTTTTATCTAGACTCGGAAGGGGAGGACAAGGAACTTTATGTCAAAATCTATCGCAATCACTTTGAGCAGATTTTGATTATCCTCCTGGATAACGCGGTCAAGTATAGTACCGATCGCCAAGAAATCCATATCGCGGTTAGTGCTTCCTTCACGACGGTTGAAATCGCCATTCAAGATTTTGGTGAGGGCATGAGCCAGGAAGACAAGCAAAAAGTCTTTGGACGCTTCTACCGTGTGGATAAGGCACGTTCCCGCCAGAAAGGTGGGAATGGCTTAGGACTTAGCATCGCCAAGCAATTGGTGGATAGTTATAAGGGCCGGATTTATGTGGAGAGTGTGCTCCACCATGGCTCTATCTTCTATGTAGAATTCCCAATCTTGCTGGACAAGGCAGAAATTGAGAAGAACAAGAAGAAGGTTTTGACCAAAAATTTATAAGCCCAGAGAGGATGGGAAGCTCCCCATCCTTTTATTTATGTTTGAATTAAGACTCGTCATCCCTCGGGCTAGAGGATGATTTTACCTTGACTAGACGAAAATACTTGAAAAAGAGAGCGTATTTTTATATAGTTAGAAGGTGAAAACTTTCGGAAATGAGTGAAGTAATTTTGAAAAAACAACGTAACTGGCAATTGATGGCCCTCTTGGTCGTCGTTGTATTGATTGCATCAGGCTGTGTGTCCTATGATGCGAATGGTCAACCTTATGGGGCGGTCTATGAATATCTGGGTAAACCAGCCGCTGCCTTCCTAGACTTCTTAGCTGGCTTCTTATTCAACAGCTATGGTTTAGCTATTATCATTGTGACCTTGCTGACACGGGTCTTCATGTTGCCATCCTCCCTAAAAATGACGCGTGATACCATGATTAGCCAAGCGCGTATGAAGGTGGCCCAACCAGAAATCAACGAGATTCAAGAAGAAATCAATGCAAGTAAAGATCCAGCAGAGCGTGCTCGCTTACAACAAGAGTTGATGGGTGTTTACAAGAAATACAACATCAACATGCTAGGTGGCTTATCTGGCTGCTTGCCACTGCTCTTACAAATGCCAGTCATCTCGGCCGTTTATGCCGCGATTCGGACTTCGCAAGCTATTCAAAACTCTACCTTCTTAGGTATCCAGTTAGGGCAACGTTCAACCCTAATTGTGATTCTGGTGGTTGCTGTCTCTGTTCTTCAAAGCTGGCTCATGCAAAAACAAATGCCAAGCACACCAGGTAATGAGAAGGCCGGTCAAACAAGTCAAGTTATGTTCTGGATGAACCCAATCCTCTTCGGTTGGATGACTTGGACAACAGATGCTGGTTTAGGTCTCTACTTCTTGGCAGGGGCAGTCTTCATGATTGGGCAACAGCTCTACACTAACCATGTGGTCAAACCAAAGATTCAAGAAATCATTGACCAAGATATGGCCAACGTACAGGTAACGCCACGTCGTCCGCGTAAGGATGTAACGGCCCAAGCAACTAAGGAAGCTAACCGTAACCGTCTCGTGCCAACTAAGGAAAGCGTTGGGGCTGCAGGCTCAAAACGCCGAAATGCGGGTAAACAACAAGGTCGCTAATTTTAATAGGAGAGGCTGAGAAATCTCAGCCTCTTTTACTTTTGCCACAAGGTAGGGTGGCCTCAAAAAGTCTTGATTAATATGAGAGCAAGCGGCCAAAAAAGTCCCTAAAAATAGGGCTTGAAACTTTTCTATTGGGGGCTTTTGTGGTAGAATAAAACTATTGATTTACTGCAAGTAATGGAAGGTATGGAGGTTCGAAATGTCAGCAAGTCGTGGGTTACTCATTGTCTTATCTGGCCCGTCCGGAGTAGGAAAGGGGACAGTGCGGGCAGCAGTCTTTGCCAATAATCAGTTTCAGTATGTATACTCAGTGTCAGCCACTACACGCGCTCAGCGCCCAGGGGAAGTTGATGGCAAGGATTATTATTTTGTAAGTCGCGAAGAGTTCGAGACCATGATTCAAAATGAGGACCTACTAGAATATGCTGAATATGTGGGCAACTATTACGGTACACCAATTCAGAAAATTGAAGAAAACCTAGCGGCTGGTCACGATGTCTTCTTGGAAATTGAAGTTCAAGGTGCCATGAAGGTTAAGGAACGTATGCCAGAAGGAATCTTCATCTTCTTAGCACCACCTAACTTGGAAGAGCTAGAATCCCGGATTACAGGTCGGGGTACAGATGCCGCGCATGTCATCCAAGAGCGCATGGCGACAGCCAAGGAAGAAATCGAATTGATGCAGCATTATGACTACGTCGTAGTTAACGACCAAGTCCAACATGCAGTCGACAAGATTAATGCCATTATTCAATCAGAACATCTCAAGGTCGAACGTGTAGTGGATCAAATCCGACACGACATGGAAACTTATTACGAAAAGGAGCGGATTTAGCCATGATGTTATACCCATCAATTGATAAATTATTAGAGAAGGTACCTTCCAAATACAGCTTGATTATTCTAGCTAGCAAACGATCACACGATTTGCAAGTCTACCAGAACCCACAACTAGACAAGTATGAGTCAGTTAAGGCCGTAGGTAAGTCACTCGAAGAAGTCATTGACGGCAAATTATATATCAAAGAAGACTAGTCAAGAAACTACTATGAGGACGTGTGTATGCAGTTCATATCATAGTAGTTTTTTCTACAAATACCCCTGAATTCATTTGGAGAAAGGAGCCTGCCCATGTTTGTCAAGGTGATTGTCGATATTCCGGCTGCCCAGGTCAATCGACCCTTTGATTACCAAGTCCCTGAGGCCTATCAGGATAGCCTACAACTCGGCATGCGGGTACAAGTTCCTTTCGGCAATCGCCAACTGCTTGGTTTTGTGGTGGGCATTCATCATACCAGTGACTTCAAAGGGACGCTCAAACCCATTACAGCAGTGCTAGACTATGAATCCTTTATTAACGAGGAGCTACTAGACTTGAGCGAGCATCTGGCCCAGACCTTACATGCCTTCCGCATTAATGTTCTGCAAGCTATGTTGCCTGCCATGCTCAAAGTCAAATATCAGAATATCTTTTTAATTCATCAACCCCAAGCTCTCAGTGACTATCAGCTGCCAAGTGATTGGCTCAATCAGAGTCAACTTGATAAGGACCAGGTAGAGGCGCATTTAAGCCGTAATCAAATCAAGCAATTACTGGACCAGGGCGCCCTAGAATTGGTCTATCAGGTCCAAGACCAGACCACCACTAAGACTCAGACCATGATTGAGCTAGCAATGCCGGCTGAGGCAATCCAACAGGTCATCCAGGAGCTCCCCGCCAGAAGTCAGAAAGTAGCTCAGCTCTTGACCTATCTCTTGGAATCGGGTCAGCCCCAGTGGGAACAACAAGCCCTCTTGGCAGCTAGCCAAGTCAGCGCTAGTAGCCTTAAGACAGCTCTCAAACATGGTTATATCAAGTCCCAAAAAATTAGTGTCTATCGAGACCCCTTGGCTCATCTGGAGGTCGAGCAGAGTCATAGTCGCACCTTGACTGCGGCTCAGGAGGAGGTCTATGAGCAGGTTGCCCATTCACTAGAAGCACATCAGGACCAGACCTTCTTACTAGAAGGTGTCACTGGTAGTGGTAAGACCGAAGTCTATTTGCAACTGATGGCCAAGGCCAGCCAAATGGGCCGGGGCGCCATTCTCCTAGTCCCTGAAATTGCCTTAACCCCGCAAATGGTGCGTCAGGTTAAAAGTCGCTTTCAAACCGGGGTGGCGGTCCTGCACTCAGGTTTGACTAACTCTCAGAAGTACGATGAATGGCGCCGCATTATTCGGGGT
This sequence comes from uncultured Abiotrophia sp., assembly GCF_938010525.1. Classification (GTDB taxonomy): domain Bacteria; phylum Bacillota; class Bacilli; order Lactobacillales; family Aerococcaceae; genus Abiotrophia. The sequence continues at coordinate 48,373 of NZ_CALLVK010000017.1, forward strand.
CAAGCTACCATTGTGGTAGGGGCCCGGTCTTCGATTTTTGCGCCTATTCGTGATCTAGGTCTAGTCATCATTGACGAAGAACATGAGACAACCTACAAGCAATCGGATACGCCACGCTATCATGCCAGAGAAGTGGCCATCTGGCGCTGTCACTATCACCAGTCACCGCTGCTTCTGGGATCTGCGACCCCTTCGCTAGAGTCGCGTTCGCGCGCCCAGGTAGGGCGTTACCAACATCTGCGCCTGCCTGAACGTGTTAACGGACGGCCTTTGCCGCCAGTTACCCTGGTGGATATGACCAAGGAAATGGTCCAACAAACCACGGACGAATTATCTTCTGTCCTCAAGGACAAGATTGCTGACCGTCTAGCTAAGGGGCAACAGATTGTGCTCTTACTTAATCGGCGAGGCTACGCCTCATACATGCTCTGTCGGGAATGTGGCCAAGTCATTCAATGCCCGCGTTGCGATATTTCCTTAACCTATCACAAGCATGAGCATCGGCTCAAATGCCATTACTGTGACTACCAAAGCCCAGTACCTGACCGCTGTCCTAACTGCCATAGTGACTATCTCAGAACTTTTGGCTTGGGAACGCAGAAGATTGAAGAATTACTCAATCAACATTTTCCTGACGCGCGTGTTATCCGCATGGATATGGATACCACACGCAAGAAGGGCCAACACGAAGCTCTCTTGGATAGCTTCCGTCGCCATGAAGCGGATATTCTCCTAGGAACTCAAATGATTGCCAAGGGTCTGGACTTTGAGAACGTGACCCTAGTCGGCGTAATCAATGCCGATACGGCCCTCAACCTACCGGATTTCCGGGCAGGGGAGAAGACCTTCCAACTCTTGACCCAAGTAGCTGGTCGAACAGGTCGGGGACGTTTCGAGGGTGAGGTCCTGATTCAAACCTATAATCCAGACCACTATGTTATGCAATTGGCCCAGCAACATGATTATGAGTCCTTCTTCTACTATGAGATGAAGCGGCGTCATTTAGGCCATTATCCGCCTTATTTCTATACCACTTTAATTACCATTTCTAGCAAATACCAGGCCAAGGCCCAAGCAATGAGTCATCAAGTTAAGCAAGCCCTCTTGGCAAGTGGGGCAGCAATTGAGATTCTAGGTCCCAGCCAGGGCGCTATTGCTCGGATTAATGAACGCTATTATTTTCAACTCTTACTCAAGTACAAGGATGGTCAAGTCATCAAGGAAAGCCTTGGGACAATCTTGGATCAATCCCAGCTTGAAGCTAAGCAGGGGATTTATATCACCATTGACCACGAGCCACTCTTTTTCAACTAGTGAGGTGTATCGAACATGAAAAAAATTATCTTTATGGGAACGCCGCAGTTTGCGGCAGAAATTCTCCAAGGCTTACTCGAGCATGCCTCCTACCAGGTCATTGCGGTAGTGACCCAACCTGATCGTCCGGTCGGACGCAAGCGGGTCTTGACCCAGTCACCCGTTAAGCAATTGGCCTTGGCCCATGATATTCCCCTCTACCAACCTGAACGCATTAGTCGTTCTGAGGAATTAGAAGAACTGATTAATTTAGATGCTGACATTATCGTGACGGCTGCTTATGGTCAGTTCATTCCCACCCGTCTTATTAATTCAACGCCCCATACGGCTATTAATGTCCATGCTTCGCTACTACCTAAGTATCGAGGCGCTGCGCCTATTCATTATGCTATCTGGAAGGGCGATCATGAGACCGGTATTTCCATTATCTACATGACTAAGGAAATGGATGCAGGGGATATTCTAGCCCAACGTTCCTGTGTCATCGAATCAGATGAGACCGTGGGTGCCCTCTTTGGTAAGTTAGCTATTATCGGGCGGGAACTGCTCCTCGATACTCTCTTCAAACTTTTTGCCAATGAGATTACAGCGGTAGAGCAAGATGTCAGCCAAGTGGTCTTTTCGCCTTCAATTACCAAGGAACAAGAACAGCTTAACTGGTATGAGTCTGCTCACCAAGTGGACTGTCATGTTCGGGCCTTCAATCCTTTCCCTTCGACTTATACGGTCTTAGGAGACTTGCGGATTAAGGTTTGGGCAGGAGCGCCAATGGATTATGAGCCAAGCCCAGAAGATCTAGCCGCAGAGCCAGGGACCATTCTGGCCTATAAACGTAAACACCTGATTGTTAAGTGTGGTCATCATTCCTATTATGGCATCCGTGAGTGGCAGGAGTCTGGCAAGAAGCGCCTAAGCCTAGAAGACTATTTCAAGGGCAATGACTTAGCTCAATTAGCGGGCCAGGTTTTCGCTTCAGCACAAGTAGAAGATGAGGAAAGTCATGAAAGTTAAGGCACTAGCCGCTAAGCGGCTCAAGAATAATGTTCGCTTTCAGGCTTTACAGCTGCTGGTGGAGATTGACTGGCATGACCAGTATTCCAATGTCCTTCTCAATCGTGCGCTGAGCCAGACAGAACTCAAGCCAGTCGACCAAGGGCTTTTAGTCAACTTAGTCTATGGCAGCATCCAGCATCGTTTGACCCTGGACTTCTACTTGGAACCTTTCATCAAAGGCAAGAAGTTAGAGCCATGGATTCGCTCCCTCTTAAGAATGACCGCCTATCAGATGCTTTGCTTGGAGCGGATTCCGGACCACGCAGCTATTAACGAAGCAGTTAACATTGCCAAAGTCAATGGCCATGCAGGCCTAGGCGGGCTAGTCAACGGCGTCTTACGCAATTTCCGTCGTCAGGAACTACGCTCCTTGGATACAGTGACAGACCCAGTTGAAGCCCTCAGCATTCAATACAGTATAGCCCCTTGGATTGTGGCTCTCTTACAAGAACAGTATGATCAGGCATGTTTGACTGATTTATTGGCTAGCCTCAATCAACGGCCACGTCTTACGGCCAGAATTCAAGCCCATCCCAATGAACGCGACCAAATTCTGGCCCAGCTAAGGGCTGCCGGCTATCAGGTTGAGGCCGGCAACCTATCGCCCTATGCTATTGAAAGCCTAGATGGTCGTATTCTGGAGTCGCCTGCCTTTCAAGCGGGGCGCTTGACTATTCAGGATGAATCATCCATGTTGGTAGCGCCAATCGGCCGGCCAGTGGCAGGCCAACGACTCTTGGATGCCTGTAGTGCCCCTGGAGGCAAGGCGACGCATATGGCCTTTTTACTAGAGGCAGGGCACTTGGATGCCCTGGATATTTCTCAGGCCAAGCTAGACTTGGTGGCGGAACACATAGAACGCCTAGGCTTAAGCCAACAAGAGGGCTTGAACATTTCGCTTCATGCGACAAATGCCTTAGACTTTATGCCCCCAAGTGGGACACTCTATGATATAATCTATTTGGATGCACCATGTTCAGGTCTCGGCCTCATGCGTCGCAAACCTGAAATTAAATACACTAAGCAAGCAAGCGATATTGAAGCACTTAGCAAGCTTCAGAGTCAGCTCTTAGACCATGTTGCCAGTCTGCTCAAACCAGGTGGAACCTTGGTCTATTCAACCTGTACCTTGGCACAAGCCGAAAACCAAGCCCAGGTCCAGGCCTTCTTGGCAAGACAGGCTGACTTCCAACTCAGTCCGATAGGGCCAGAAGAAGTTCAAGGAGCGTCAGTTCTGACAGCAGATGGCATGATTGAAGTCTTGCCACAAGACTACTTGACCGATGGCTTCTTCATTGCACGTATGACTAAGTCAGCCTAGCTTGCACTAAAAATCAACATATGAAGGAAACAGAGGTGACTAAATGAAACTTGCACTATGTTCCAATATCGGTAAACGTCGAACAACCAACCAGGATTATGCGGATTATTTTCTTAATGATTTTGGACAATTCCTGCTCATCCTCTGTGACGGGGTAGGGGGGCATTTGGGTGGCGACGTGGCCAGTCAACGTACCACTCAATATATTGGGCAGTATTTCCAAGATTTGAACCAGGCCTTAGCACCTGAACAGGTGTCAGCTTGGATTGAAGGGACTTTAAAGCTAGTCAACCAGCAAATTTATCAAGAAGCCCAAGCCGATAAGAACTTGAACGGCATGGGGACTACCATTGTCTTGGCCTTGATTGTCGATGGCACCATTTATTTAGGCCATGTAGGGGATAGTCGCGCTTATATTTACAAGGAAGGTAAGCTCCAGCAATATACTGAGGATCATTCCTTGGTTAATGAATTGATTCGGGCCGGGGAAATTACCTTGGAAGAATCCTATCTGCATCCCCATCGTAATGCCGTCACCCAATCCATTGGTTTGACGCATCCACTTGAGGTAGCCATTCAGACCGTACCAAGCCAGGAGGCTGAAATGTTGCTCCTATGCTCTGATGGCTTGACCAATATGGTGTCACCTCAAGCCTTGGAAGAGCTCTTCCAGTCATCGCGCCAAGAGGCAGATTTTGCCCAACAATTAATTGCAGCAGCTAACGAAGCCGGAGGCATGGATAATATTTCCGTTATTATTGCTTCAGACTTAAGCACAGAAAACTTAGAGGAGGTATCTGAATGGAAATAGGCGATAAATTATCAGGCAGATACCTGCTGACAGACTTTATCGGTCAGGGTGGGATGGCCAATGTTTTCCTAGCCCAAGACTTAATCTTAGAAAGACAAGTAGCTGTTAAAGTTCTGCGTTTTGACTTCCAAGACAACCAGGATGCCATCCGTCGCTTCCAACGTGAAGCTATGTCGGCTAGCCAATTGTTACACCGCAACATCGTCGAAATCTATGATGTCGAGGAAAAAGAAGATCAGCAATACATCGTTATGGAGTATGTGGATGGGACGGATCTTAAGACTTATATTCGCCAAAATGCACCCCTATCTTTAGAACTAGTGGTGCTCATTATGAGTCAGATCCTGTCGGCTATTGAAGTGGCTCATAAGAACCAAATTATTCACCGGGATATTAAGCCTCAGAATATTTTGATTACCAAGACGGGCGCTATTAAGATTACCGACTTTGGGATTGCCATTGCCCTGTCGGATACTTCTATTACTCAGACTAATACGCTCTTGGGTTCAGTTCATTACCTATCACCTGAGCAAGCGCGTGGTAGCAATGCGACTGTTAAGTCAGATATCTACGCCCTAGGGGTTGTTCTCTATGAATTGATTACTGGCTCTGTGCCATTTGATGGCGAATCGGCTGTTTCGGTGGCCCTCAAGCACTTCCAGGAAGAATTCCCACGTATCCGTGACAAGATGGACTATGTGCCACAAAGCTTGGAAAACGTAGTCCTCAAGGCTACCGCTAAGGACCCAGCTAATCGCTACGATTCTGTTCACAGTATGTTAGCGGACCTATCGACGGCGCTCAATGCTAGCCGCATGAATGAGCCGGTCTTTGTCCCCAATGCTAGTGGTCAGGCGCGAGTTCAAATGAAGCCTATTAAGCCAGTCAAAACACCGGTTGCGGCTCCAATTGAAGCGCCAGAACCCATCGATTATGATGCCTATCAACGCATTGACGAGGTGGCACCTTTGGATAAGCCGCGTCGTAAACGGCGGATTGCGGCCTGGCTCTTGGCTATCATCAGTCTCTTAGTCATTTGCGGCGGCGTCTATATCGCCTATACGCGCTTGACCGAGTATACTTCTGTGCCGGAAGTAGCCAAGCTCAGCAAGGATGAGGCGGTACAGAAAATTCAAGCAGCCAATCTACAAGTAGGAGCCATTAAGCAGACTTGGAGTGACAGTATTCCTCAGGGTCAGGTGATTAAATCAACACCAGGCTCAGGCGCTCGGATTCGTAAGGCTTCAACGGTCGATTTAGAAATCAGTAACGGGAAAGAACAGGTTGAAATTGGCAACTATGTCGGTCAAGATTATGAATCGGTTCGCTCCCAACTAACAGCAGCCAACTTTATTGTAGAGCGTCGTGACTTTGCTTCTACGCCAGAGAATAATGGGAAGATTTTAGCCCAAAGTGTGGAGCCAGGTTCCAAGGTAGTGCCAAGCAATACCTCCCTAGTCTTCACCGTAGGGAAGGTGGCAGAGTCCACCACCATGCAGGATTTCAACAACTTGCCATTGGAAATGGTGCAAAACTTCGCGGAAGCTAACGGATTGACGGTTGACGTCAGCGAAGACTATGACAATGACATTCCTAAAGGGCGTGTCATCAGCCAAAGTCCTAAGTATGGCGTTGCCCTGAGTCAAGGCAATACCATCAAGGTTACCGTTTCTAAAGGCCGTAAAGAAGAGAAAGTTCTGACGGCAGTTCAACGGGTAAATATTGAGTACGTGCCAAAATATGCTAGCACGGACGTCAACCAACGTAACCCATTGCCAAATAAGATTCAGGTCTTCATTGGCGATAGCCGCAACAATATTAATACGCTGGCCCAAGAATTTGAGATTTCAGAATCTCGTAGCATCGAGATTCTACTCTATATTATGGAAGGCGGCGTTGGTCAGTACCGCGTCATGCGGGATGGCGAAGTCATTGCAGAGAGCAATGAAGTTTATCCAAATGATAATTAACCCTAAGAGGCTAGAAATTTCTAGCCTCTTTTTGATAGCAGAGTCGGACTGATAGTCTGGAAAGTTTGGTCAGCCAGAACTGACAAGGCGCTTAAAATATGGTACCATTAAATCAGTAAGAAGCAGAGGGTGACAGTATGGCAGAAGACAAAGTAATCATCAAAGAAGGCATTATTTCCCAGTCTCTCAGTGGCTTTTATTCGGTGCGGTCTGAGGGCCAAACCTATGTGACCAAGCCCAGAGGAAATTTCCGCCACCAACAGCTTAAGCCCTTGGTGGGGGACCATGTCACCTTTGAATGGGAGGAAGGCCTAGACCCAAAGGCCGACCAGGCCCTAGGTCGCTTGATTGAGGTTCTGCCTCGTCGTAATCAATTCGTTAGACCAAGTGTGGTCAATGTGGATGATGCGCTGGTGGTCATGTCGCTAGTCGAACCTGACTTCTCCTATTCCCTAGTCGACCAATTTCTAGCCTCTGTGACTTCCCATGGCATTGAGCCCCATCTGATTCTGACCAAATACGACTTACTGCTTGCTCAAGAAGGAGCCGACCAAGCCCAAAGCCGTGTCGCCCAGATTCAGGCCGTTTATGAGGCCGCCGGCTATACGGTAACCGTCATGGATCCTGAATCGGATGCATTAGCTAATCTCAGTCAACTCTTGCACCAAGGTCTTTACGTGGTGATGGGCCAGTCTGGGGTTGGCAAGTCTACCTTGCTCAACCAGCTCCTACCCCAAGTTGACATTGAAACCGGTGAAATTAGTCAGTATCTGGGGCGTGGGCGCCATACCACACGTGAAGTGACCCTCTATCCCTTGAATCAGGCTTTGATTGCTGACACGCCAGGCTTTTCGGCCCTAGATTTCGAGCAGATTGAGAAAGAGCAAGTAAGCCAACTCTTCCCAGAAATTCAAGAGCTCAGCCAAGAATGTCGTTTCCGTTCCTGTCTCCATTTGGAAGAACCGGGTTGTGCGGTTAAGCAAGCATTAGAAGCGGGGAGCTTAGCTGCTAGTCGCTATCAATCCTATTGTCAATTAGTCCAAAAAATTGATCAACGTAAACCCCAATACCATCTCAAAAAACGTCGTTAAGGAGGAAACTTTATGTATATTGCACCTTCCATGTTGAGTGCCGATTTTAATAAGCTAGCTCAATCCATCCGAATGGTTGAAGAGGCTGGGGCTGACTATCTACACATTGATATTATGGATGGGGACTTTGTACCCAACATTTCCTTTGGACCTATGCTCTATCAAGGCTTGCGCGCTCAATCTAAACTAGTTTTTGATGTTCACATGATGGTGACCAATCCCGAACGCTATGTGGACCAAGTGGTCAAAGCAGGCGCAGATGTGGTGACCGTTCACGTAGAGGCGACGCCTCATATTCATCGTGCCTTGCAGTTAATCAAGGCAGCAGGGGCAAAGGCAGGAGTTGTCATTAATCCCGGTACACCAGTTTCGGCCATTGAAGCTGTCTTAGGCCAAGTAGACCAAGTCTTAGTCATGACAGTTAATCCAGGTTTTGGTGGTCAAGCCTTTATCCCTGAGACCTTAGACAAAGTCCGTCAATTAGCTGCTTTGCGCCAAAAACAAGGCTATAGCTACCTAATCGAAGTTGACGGTGGGGTCAATGACAAGACGGCTGCTGACTGTCTAGCGGCTGGCGCAGATATCCTAGTAGCAGGTTCTTACGTCTTCGGGCATTCAGATCCAGCCCAAGCGATTCAGACGCTCAAAGACTTAGCATAGGCAGAATAGGAAGTAGGGGGCAGTCTAAGTGACGACAGCATGTGTCATTGTCTGTGGGGGTGGACCTAATCCAGCCCTTGATCAGATTGAAAATTTAATCCAAGCCTATGACCAAGTCTATTTTGTAGGGGCTGACCGTGGAGCCCTAAGATTAGTCAGAGCAGGTTATGTGCTTGATGTGGCCTTGGGCGACTTTGATTCGGTGTCAGAAGCAGAGCGCCAAGTCATTGAGGCGCACAGTCAGGAACTTCAAGCCTTTCCTAGCGAGAAGGACGATACCGATGGTCATTTGGCCTTGGGCATGGCCATGACCCGCTGGCCGGAGGCAGATTATGTGGCGCTTGGCTTCCTAGGCGAAAGGGGCGGGCGGCTGGACCATTTCTTAGCTAATATTTGGCTGGTCCATCAGCCACGCTTTCAAGCAGGTCTGTCTCGTCTTAGCTTACTGGAGGCTCACCACAAGGTGCGTTTCTTAGAGCCTGGCCACCATGTCTTGGCCTATGAGCCCTGTCTCTACCTGTCCGTCATTAGCCTGACACCAGTACAAGGTCTGACCATTCAAGGCGCCAAGTACACCTTGCCAGCAACCGATTTTGCTAGCCCTCAATCCCTGATTAGCAATGAATACAAAGCCAGTCAGGAGCCTGTGGAAATTGCCTTTGAGTCGGGTTTGGTCATGATTTTCTGGGTCAATCAAGTGTAAAAACCGAAAAAATCCCCCTCAAAGACTTGTCAAATGAGGGAAAATATGATAAATTAGTTCAGTATGATAAAGCAGAGACATTAAGCTCCTGCAGCGAAAAGGAGGAAACAAGAATGGCTAAAGAATGTTATTTCACTGGGCGTAAAGCTCGTTCTGGTAACACTCGTTCAAAAGCGATGAACAAAACAAAACGTCGTTTCGGCGCTAACTTACAAAAAGTACGCATCTTAGTGGATGGCGAACCTAAGAAAGTTTGGGTTTCTGCTCGTGCTTTAAAATCAGGTAAAGTAGAACGCGTTTAATAGCGATGATCCCAGTCCCATGGATTGGGGCTTTTTTTTGACTAAGACCTCCTCTGTCTAGACAAGTATAGAAGACAGGCCCTCAGTTTGGAATGGTCTTTATCTTAATGAGTGCACAATCAAGCATTTTATGCTAAAATAGATATGATATATTAGATGTGAGGAGGAAATCGCATGACAATCAAAATCCAAACACCCAATGGACAAGTGTCCCTAACTCAAGATGTGATTTCAACAGTTGTCGGCACTGCCGTTACAGATAACTACGGTGTGGTCGGAATGGTAAGTAAGAACTTCTTCCGTGATAACTTAATTGAGATTCTAGGACAAGAGAATTACTCCAAAGGGGTTGTCATCACCCAACGTGGGGATGATGTTCTCGTGGATGTCTACATCTTAGTGTCTTACGGGACTAAAATCTCAGTTATCTGCCAAAACATTCAACAAGCCGTGAAATACAGTGTTGAACAATTGCTGGGCTTTGAAGTCAGCTATGTCAATGTTCACGTACAAGGCGTAAAAATTGATTAAGTCAACCGTATAAAACGGTAAGGAGGATAAAAATTGGAATTGAAACAATTAACGGCAAAAGAGTTTGTGCCTATGGTTGTAGCCGGAGCGGAGCGCTTAACATCCAATGTCGAATTAATTAACTCACTCAACGTATTCCCTGTGCCAGATGGCGATACCGGGACTAACATGAACATGACCTTCGTTTCTGGGGCGGAAAACCTCAAATCCAGTCAAGCTAGTCACGTCGGTGAATTAGCTGGCGCCTTAGCTAAGGGCCTTTTGATGGGGGCGCGTGGTAACTCTGGGGTTATCTTATCTCAGATTTTCCGTGGTTTCTCACAAGCTATTAAGGAAGAAGAAGTCTTAGATGCTAAACATTTTGCCCAAGCCTTCTTAGGTGGGGTAGAATCAGCCTATAAGGCAGTTATGAAACCTGTCGAAGGGACTATTTTGACTGTTGCCCGTGAATCTGCTTTGCGCGGTGAGAAGGCAGCTGAGAAAACCGATAACATTATTGAAGTCATGAAAGCCATTGTTGAAGGCGCCCAATTGGCCCTAGACAAAACACCTGAATTATTGCCAGTCTTGAAACAAGTTGGCGTAGTCGACTCTGGTGGTAAAGGCTTGCTCTGCGTCTATGAAGGTTTCTTGTCATCCTTGACAGGAGAGACCGTAGTAGAAGTTAAAGCTCCTACTGCAGCTCCTGGCCACTCTCACGCTATGTTCGAAGATGGCAATGAGCCACCAATGGCCTTAGAAGATATTACCTTTGGTTACTGTACAGAAATTATGGTTCGCATTGGCCAAGGCCCAACAGTTGAGAAGGCCTTTGACTATGAAGCCTTCCGTAGCACTCTCAACACCAAAGGGGACTCCCTCTTGGTCGTAGCCGACGATGAAATCGTCAAGGTTCACATCCATACTGAAAACCCAGGCGAAATTATGCAATTGGGTCAAGAATTTGGGGAACTGATCAAAATCAAAGTCGACAACATGCGTGAACAAGTCCGTGGCTTAGAAGCGGAAGAACATGCTATGAAGGAAGCACCAGCAGAGGCTGCACCAAAAGTTCCTTATGCTATTATTGCGGTAGCAGCAGGTGAAGGTGTGGGCCAACTCTTTACTGACCTAGGGGTTGCCAAAGTCTTGGCCGGTGGTCAAACCATGAACCCTTCAACAGAAGACTTCGTTAAAGCTATTGAAGCAGTTAATGCTGAACAAATCATCCTCTTGCCTAACAACAAGAACATCATCATGGCGGCTCAACAAGCAGCCCAAGTTGCGGAAGTACCAACCGTTGTGGTGCCTACTACTACGATTCCTCAAGGGATTACAGCTATGATGGCCTTCGATGCTAGCCTGGATTTAGAAGCCAATGGGGCTCAAATGAATGAGTCACGTGATTTCGTCCAATCTGGTCAAATTACTTACTCCATTCGTGACACTGAGATTGATGGCGTGTCCATCAAGAAGGATGACTACCTAGGCTTAGTCAACAACAAGATTGTCTTGTCCTTGCCTGATTTGAAGGATGCCCTCTTGGCAACCTTAGAATCCATGGTGGATGAAGATTCTGAGTTGGCGACCATTATTGTCGGGGAAGAAGGGACTACTGAATTAGCCGATGAAGTGGCTGAACGCTTAACTGACAAATTCAATGACTTAGAAGTCGAAATCGTTCAAGGTGATCAACCTGTATACCACTACATGATGTCAGTGGAATAATTAAAATAGTTAAGAGACTAAGGCTCATGCCTTGGTCTTTTTCTTTGTTCAGGTGAACTTGGGCCCAACTTGAATAGTCGCTATCTGGCTATGAAAATGTTATAATAATGAGACAGACAAGTAGAAAGGAGGGGGCTTATGGGACTTAATTGGTTAGATAGCATTGATCATCTCAAGGGAGTAGGACCGGCGCGCGTCAAGCTCTTCCAACAGGTAGGCGTCTCTACTGTCCGCGACCTCATGTTTCACTTTCCCTTCCGCTTTGAGTCGGTAGCCGTGCGCCCTTTGGCGACCATCCTAGATCAGGAGAAGGTCACCCTTAAAGGAAAGGTCGTGACGCCACCGGTGGTAGCCTACTTCGGTGGCAAGAAGAGCCGGGTTTCTTTCAAGCTGGCGGTCAATGACCACGAAATTATCAACGTCTCTTTCTTCAACCAACCCTATCTTAAGCAAGCCATTCAGTTGGGGCAGGAACGGGCTATTTACGGCAAATGGCAATCCAATCGTCAGACTCTCTTAGGTATGAAGCTGATTCAAGTGGCTCAGGAAGGCCAGGAATTTGCGCCAGTCTACCATGCTACTAAGGGCCTTAAGCAAAGCGCCATTGTAGCTAGTATTGCCGCTTCCTTCAACCAGTATCAAGAGGCCATCCCAGAAGTCTTGCCCCAGTACCTCAACGACCAGTATCGGCTCTTAGATTTGCCTTTGGCTCTCTATGCCATGCATTTCCCGGCTGATCAAGAACAGCATCATCAGGCTACACGGAAAATTATCTATCAGGAGTTTTTCCTCTATCAATGGCGTCTGCAGGTGGCTCTCAAGCAGCACGAAACAGAGCCAGGGCTTCAGATTCATTATGACAATGACCAGCTTAAGACTTGGATTAGTCACTTACCTTATGAGCTAACTCATGCTCAGAAGCAGGTAGTCAATGAAATTTGTCGCGACCTCATGGCCCAGCACCCTATGCGGCGCATGGTGCAAGGAGATGTGGGGAGTGGGAAAACCCTGGTAGCCTTTCTGGCTATTCTAGCCAGCGTAAGCGGTGGCTTCCAGTCAGCTCTTATGGCGCCGACTGAGATTCTAGCCAAACAGCATGCCCAGTCCTTCAACCAGCTTTTTGCCTCTATGGGCTTGGAAGCCGCTCTCCTGACCAGTGCTATGACAGCCAAGGCCAAGCAAGCCGTCTTAGACGGCTTGGCTAATGGGCAGATTCAGGTGGTCATCGGGACTCATGCCTTGATTCAAGAAACGGTCCAATTCAAGCAACTGGGCTTGGTCATCATTGACGAACAACACCGCTTTGGGGTAGGCCAGCGTCAAGCCCTAGTAGATAAAAATGACAAAATAGCTGTCAACCTACTTCAAATGACGGCAACGCCTATTCCACGCTCCCTAGCTATGACTCTCTATGGAGAGATGCACGTCTCCACCATCGATCAGTTACCTAAGGGCCGTCAGCCCATTACGACACGCTGGCTCAAGGAAGATCAATTAGAGGAACTAGAAGACCATGTGGCCCAAGAATTAGCGGCCGGACACCAGGTCTACTATGTTCTCCCTCTGATCGAAAGTTCCGAACACTTGGAACAGATAGAAAACGTGCTAGAGGTGGCCGACCGCTTGGCCGACCGCTTCCCAAACTTTAAGGTCGACGTCTTACACGGCCAACTCAATAAGGAAGAGCAAGAGGCCGTCATGGACCGCTTCAAGCAAAATCAGGTTCAGATTCTCGTGGCCACCACCATGGTGGAAGTTGGGGTCGACGTGCCCAATGCCACCATTATGGTGATTCAGTCAGCTGAGCGCTTTGGCTTGGCCCAGCTCCACCAGTTGCGTGGGCGAGTAGGGCGGAGTCAGCTAGCCAGCTACTGTTACCTAATCGGCAGTCCTACAACCGAGCAGGGCAAGGAGCGCCTTAAGATTATGGTGGACCACCAAGATGGTTTTCTGATTAGTCGTGAGGATTTGAAGATTCGCGGTATGGGGGACTTGATGGGACGCAGCCAAAGTGGTTTGCCTGAATTCCACTATGCTAATTTGATTGAAGACGAAAAAATCTTAACTGTTGCCCGCAAGGATGTTCAGGACTTACTCAAGCATCCAGAACGCCTATCGGAAGCCGAATGGCAGGCGCTTAATCAATGGAGTCAGACACAAGCCATTGAGGTCTAGCCCAAACTGCCAGATTCCAATCTAGGTTGACGGCTTGGCAGGGACTTGTTATGATGAAAGCACGAGAATTGGTATAGAAATTACCAAATATTGATAGATATGATTAGTTTATAAGGAGGAAGACAAGGAATGATTAGAATTGCAGTAGATGCCATGGGCGGGGATTTCGCGCCTGAATCAGCCGTAAAAGGGGTGAACCTTGCCATTGCAGCCTTTGATAACATCGAAGTGCTCTTATTTGGCGATCAAGATAAAATTCGCCCATATTTAGAAGCGACAGAGCGGGTCGAAATCATCCATACCCCAGAAAAAATCAATGGGGATGATGAGCCAGTGCGTGCTATTCGCAAGAAGAAGAATGCTTCCATGGTATTAGCAGCGCAAGCAGTCAAGGAAGGCCAAGCGGATGCCTTGCTGTCTGCAGGGAACACCGGGGCTCTCTTAGCCAGTGGCTTGCTGATTGTGGGTCGGATTAAGAATATTGATCGTCCAGGCCTTATGCCAGTCTTACCAACTGCTTCTAGTCAACATCCTTACTTGGTCTTGATGGATGCCGGTGCTAACGCTGACTGCAAGCCAGTCAATTTGTTACAATTTGCGGTTCTGGCCAACTTCTATGCCCAACGTGTCCTGGGCATTGCTCAGCCTAAGATTGGCCTACTTAACAATGGGACTGAAGCTACCAAGGGCAATGAATTATCTAAGGCGGCCTATGAACTCTTAGCTGCCGAGACTAGCCTTGACTTCTACGGCAACGTGGAGACTAAGACCTTGCTAGATGGCCCAGTTGATATCGTGGTCACCGATGGCTTTACCGGTAATGCCGTATTGAAGACTCTGGAAGGGACGTCTAAGACCCTCTTTAGTCTCATTAAATCCCAATTATTGGGTGGTGGACTGAAGGCTAAACTAGGAGCGCTCTTAGTCAAAGACGCCTTATCAGGCCTCCGCGACAACTTTGATGATACCAAACAGGGTGGGGCAGTCCTCTTAGGGGTTAAGGCGCCAGTCATCAAGGCCCACGGCTCTTCTAATGAAAAGGCTATCTTCAATGCCATTCGTCAGGCTCGCACGATTGTGGAATCTGGCATTATCCAGGAAGCAACTGACTACTTCGGTCAGGAAAAACCAGCTCAAACAGAAGAATAAGATTATTGGACCAGGCCTTGTTAGTCTGGTCTTTTTGCATGGGCAAAAGATGTTTGGGACCCATCAAATACTGAGAATTTTATTGATGGGTAAAGAAATTTAAAAGAAAAGATAGTGGGTAGTTTCGCTTAAATAGGGAATCCTATAATGCACCATCATCATCTTGTTTTTCAATATCCATAGCCCATTTCTGGTTAACCCATAATAGGCTATTTATCTTGAAAAACACGATTATTATATTGCCCTCTTGGTGACAGATTGATGGCAGATAGAAGGCAATTTCAGGCTTTATTAGGAATGATTTTCAAGATATCGCTTACTTAGTCGCGATCATGGGCAAAGTCTAAGCAAGTTTTGAGGGATAAATGAGAAGAATGAGAGATTTCATAATTTTCTCTGCTAAAACCATGGACAATTGGCTTAAAACTTAGTAAAATAAGGAAGTGTAGATTTTATGTCATATTGAACGGAGGTGTATGGATGCCCCAGACCCAAGAAGTTTTCCAAACAGTCCAGCGATTGATTGTTGAACGTTTTGGTTTAACTGAAGACAAGGTCACCAATGAGATGACCTTTGAAGATCTCGGTGCAGACTCAATTGACGTCTTCGAACTGATTATGGAGCTCGAGGACACCTTTAGTGTTCAATTTGAGGATAATCGTATTGAAGCCCTTAAGAATGTAGGCCAAGTGGTCACTTATATCGACCAGCTTACTCCCTAAGAACTGAAAAGACGATGAAGTCAGCACGCTCTATCTATGCAGTGCTACTTTTTTTACTTAGATGAAGACATAAAACATGATCACGAATGGAGGAACTAGAATGGATAACGAAAAAGTTATTCTAGATGTAAAGGACTTACACGTTGGATTCCGTGTTAAGGATACCTTCTACAATGCAGTAGACGGCGTTAGCTTTACCTTATCAAAGAATGAAAAATTAGCCATTGTTGGGGAGTCAGGCTGTGGGAAGTCAACTCTTGCCACTTCAATCATTGGTTTGCATAATCCTCGCAATACTAAGATTGAAGGCCAAATCAACTACCGTGGCGATAACTTAGTAGAATATACTGAGAATCAATATAACAAAATCCGTGGGAACGATATTGGGATGATCTTCCAAGACCCATTGGCATCGCTCAACCCATTGATGACCATCGCAGCCCAAATTGATGAAGCTCTCTACTACCACACCAAACTCAACAAGGAAGAACGTCAAAAGCGTGTCTTAGAGCTCTTGGATCAAGTAGGGATTGTTAACCCAGAGCGGACTGCTCGTCAGTACCCACACGAATTATCTGGGGGGATGCGTCAGCGGGTTATCATCGCCATTGCCTTGGCATGTAAGCCACCGATTATTATTGCCGATGAACCGACTACCGCTTTGGACGTAACTATTCAAGCGCAAATCTTGGACTTGATGAACGACATCCAGAAGGAGACCGAAGCAGGGATTATCCTCATTACTCACGACTTAGGGGTCGTAGCTGAGACCGCTGACCGCGTAGCCGTTATGTATGCGGGTCAATTCGTTGAGATTGCACCTGTTGAAGAACTCTTCAACAATCCGCAACATCCATATACACGTTCACTCTTGCGTTCAATTCCGCAAACCAGTGAATTAGAAGGTGGCTCTGATAAGCTTCACGTTATTCAAGGGGCGGTACCACCATTAACTAAGATGATTCGGACAGGCTGTCGTTTCGCGCCACGTATTCCTTGGATTGCGGAAGATGCCCACGAAGAGAACCCAGGTTTACACGAAGTGTCACCAGGTCACTTTGTCCGTTGTACTTGTTACAAACATTTCCATTTTGAAGGGGAGGAGAACTAATGGCTGAATTTATGCGCATTGAGGACCTAAAAGTCCACTATCCTATTCGGTCTGGTTTCCTGAACCGCGTGACCGATTATGTCTATGCTGTAGACGGCGTCAACTTGACCTTAGAAGAAGGGAAGACTTATGGCTTGGTTGGTGAATCAGGTTCTGGTAAGTCTACCATCGGGAAGGCCATCATTGGTTTAGAGAAGATTACCTCAGGGAAAATCTACTATGAGGGTGAAGAAGTCTCTAAAGCAGCGCGTCATCGCCGTTCTAACTACCGTCACAACGTGCAAATGATCTTCCAAGATTCCCTCTCTAGCTTCAACCCTAAACGTCGGATTACCGACATCTTAGGGGAGCCAATGCGAAACTTTCTCAGCTTAACGCCTGATGAAGAGAAGAAGCGCAAGCTGGAGCTCTTAGATATCGTAGGGTTATCGGAAGAAGCACTCTACAAGTACCCACATGAGTTTTCTGGTGGTCAACGTCAACGGATTGGGGTAGCACGTGCTGTAGCCCTCAACCCTAAATTGGTCATTGCCGATGAACCTGTTTCGGCCTTGGACTTGTCTGTTCAAGCCCAAGTTCTTAACTTCATGAAGCAGATTCAAGAAGAATATAATGTAAGTTATCTCTTCGTCTCACACGACTTAGGTGTCGTTAAGCATATGTGTGATGAGATTGCCATTATGTACCGTGGTCGTTTCACTGAGTATGGGACACGTGATGACATCTATAATGATCCACGTCATATTTATACCCGTCGCCTCTTATCAGCTATTCCAGAAATGAACCCTAATAACCGTGAGCAAAACAAACTCAATCGTTTACGGGTTGAGAAGGAATACCGTGAGAATGCGTCACTCTATTATGACGAAACTGGTCGTGTATATGACCTTAAACCAGTTTCTGAGACCCATTTTGCTGCTCTCAGAACGGTAGACACTGACAAAGGAGGTGAGCTCTAAAATGTGGAAAGCGATACTTAGACGTATGTTGCTGATGATTCCGCAACTTTTGGCGCTCAGCATCTTAGTTTTCTTCTTAGCAGAATTAATGCCAGGGGATGCCTTGACAGGCTTGATTGACCCTAAAATTTCGGCTGAGCAAATTGAAGCTATGCGGGAAAAATTAGGTTTGAACAAACCTGTTTGGGAACGTTATATTAATTGGATGGGCGGTATGCTCCAAGGTGACTTTGGACGTTCCTTTGCCCATAAGCAACCGACCCTATCCATTATTGGGGAACGGATTTGGCCGACAGTTTGGTTATCACTCTTGACAACGATTATCACCTATGCAATTGCTGTTCCTTTAGGGATTTTATCCGGTCGTTATAATGGGAGCTTCTTTGAAAGAGCGGTTAACTTCTATAACTTCTTTACCTATTCAATCCCAGTCTTCGTTTTAGCCTTGATGTTCTTGTGGCTATTTGGCTATACATTAGGTTGGTTCCCAACCCGTGGGACGGTAGCGTCTGGATTGCAGCCTGGTAGCTGGGATTACTTATTATCTCGAATTTATCACATGCTCTTGCCTGCTATCACCTTAGGGATTTTAAGTACCACTTCTACTATTCAGTGGTTACGATCAGGAATTGTGGATGCTAAGTCAGATGATTATGTCCGGACTGCCCGTGCCAAAGGGGTGCCTGAGCGGGTTATCTATAACAAGCATATCTTACGGAATGCTTTACTGCCAATCGCTGCCTTCTTTGGTTATGTCATTACAGGCCTTTTCAGTGGGGCAATGATTACAGAGCAAATCTTTACCTATCAAGGGATGGGGCAACTCTTCTTTAGTTCTGTAGTAGGCCGTGACTATAGCGTCATGATGACCTTGGTTCTCTTCTATGGTTTTATGACACTACTTGGTGGGCTCTTGTCCGATATCATTATGGTATTCGTAGATCCACGAGTACGTTTAGACTAGGAGGTGAGAGAGCATGACAAAAGATAAAAGCAAAGATTTAGAAAAAAATCAAAATAAAGATTCGCAGTCTCTCCCGCCAATGGGCTTTGAAGTCATTAAACGAGAATTCATGAAGGATAAGCTGGCTTTAATCTCACTTATTGTATTTGTTGGGATTCTGCTCTTCCTATATGTAGCGCCATTCTTCCTTAACTTAGAATCCGCTACTAAAGTTCAGATTTTCAATCGCTACATGGCACCAGGTTCGGTGACTGATACGGGTCATACCTACTTACTGGGTGCTGACGAAGGTGGGCGTGATGTTCTAGCCCAGTTAATTTTAGGTGGGCGTAACTCTGTCAGCATTGCCATGATTGTAACAGCCGCTACCATGATTATCGGTTTGGTAATTGGGGTCTTTGCTGGTTACTATGGTGGACGTGTTGATAACTGGGTGATGCGGATTGTCGACTTCTTCATGATTATTCCAGGCTTTATTATGATTATCACGTTGAACACCATCTTCAAGGTAAGTAATATCTATGGGCTTTCTGTAACTTTTATTATCATAGGATGGACTGGTTTTGCTCGTCTCTTTAGAACACGAACCTTAAGTGAAGCGTCTAAAGATTATATTAATGCTTCTAAGACCATGGGGACACATGATTGGAAGATTATGTTCAAGGAATTGCTACCTAACATTTCTTCTATTATCATTACCCAATTAGTCCTGGTTATGGCAGGTAATATTGGTTTAGAAACTAGTCTCTCATACCTAGGTTTCGGTTTGCCAATCGGGACACCTTCACTAGGGACCTTGATAGGGGCAGCTAAGACTGCGGATATTATCGAGAATAAACAATGGGTATGGCTGCCAGCCGCACTATTCATTCTCGTCTTAATGCTCTGCATTAACTATATTGGTCAAGCCTTGCAACGTTCAACGGATGCCCGTCAACGTTTAGGTTAATAGAAAAACTGAGCCTAAGGGCTCAGTTTTTTTGTGCTTAATTTTAAGTCTATGCTCCAAGGATAGGGGGATGGCATGATAAAGGCATATAGCCATTCGCTATAGTAGCTTATAGTAAAAGTATCTTTGACTATCACTAATAAAAGTCTTAAACTAGTCCCTAACATATCTTTAACCCTAAGGAGGTTGACTTATGACTAGCATCAAGACAATTTTTCGTTCCTTACTCGCGCTAGGACTTACGGCCAGCACGCTCCTAACAGCTCAGCAGTCCACGATATCAGCTCAAGAAGTAAGCCTTAGTCCTGCCATTGAACAAAAACTAAGTATCCCAGCCCCATCTGAGTTGGCCACCTTAGATTCTGGTCTCTACTCAGATATCGCCAGCATGGATGTCATCGGACAAGTTTTTGAAGGCCTCTATCGAATTAAGAATGCGAAAGAAGTGGAACTGGGACAGGCAGCTTCTGTTAAGGTCAGTGAGGATGGCTTAACCCACACCTTCACCTTGCGAGATGACATTTATTGGTCCAATGGTGATCCAGTTAAGGCACAAGACTTTGAGTTGGCCTTCCGGCGTCTAGCGGATCGTCAAGCTGGTACGAGCGTGACCTCGATTGAAATTCTTAAGAATGGGGCAGCTATCCGTAATGGTGACAAGCCTGTCGAAGAATTAGGAGTCAAGGCCCTTGATGATAAAACCCTGGAACTAACCTTGGAATATCCAGTGCCGGCCCTAGCTAAGATTCTAACAGGTTCACGCTATATGCCGATTAACAAGGCCTTCTTCCAAGAAAAAGGGGATAGCTATGGGACCACAGCAGAGAATGTGGTGACTAACGGGCCCTTTACGATTCAAGGATGGAATGGGACCAACCTAGAGTGGGACTTAGTTAAAAATCCTCAATACTGGGATGCCAGTCATGTTTATCTGACCCAGGTGCATCAACAAGTCATTAAAGAGAATTCGACCGGGGCAGATTTATTTGATAGTAATCAGTTGGACTTCACGACCTTGTCCGATCAATTTGTCCAAGAATACTCCGGTGCGCCAGACTTCCACAGTATTCCCAAAGCGACAATCGGTTATCTGAGTTTCAACACGACTCGTCCGACAACAGGCAATGCAGCTCTCCGTCGAGCTATTGCCCAGGCATTTGATAAGCAAGTCTACGCAGATTCTGTCATTCAGGACGGCTCTCAGCCACTCAACAACTTAGTGCCTAAATCTTTTGACGTCAATGAAGCAGGTGAGGATTATCAAGACAAGGCAGGTCCAATGTTGACTTACGATGTCCAAGCAGCACAGGCAGATTGGGCTAAGGCTAAGGAAGAACTAGGCCAAGAGACGATTGAGTTACAACTCTTAACATCAGACGTAGGCCTCTCCAAACGAACAGCAGAATTCCTCAAGGAAGAGCTAGAGAAGAATTTACCTGGTCTCAAGCTAAGCGTCCTTTCGGTGCCACTTAAGAACCGTCTGGAATTTCAACGTAAACTGGACTACGATATTTTCTATGGGACTTGGACACCTGAATATCAAGATGCTGTTAACTTTATTGAACAGTATAAGACAGGTGGGGGGACTAACTTCGCCAAATATGCTAACCCTGAATTTGATAAGTTAGTCGAATTAGCACGCAATGACTATGCCAAAGACCCTGCCAAGCGTCGCGAAACCTTAATTGAGGCAGAAAAAATCTTAGTCAAAGATGATGGCGTGGTCGCCCCTATTTATCAAGCGAGTGCAGCCTACTTACTTAAGCCAAAGGTTAAGCAATTTGAAGTACTGCCTTTTGGCCGCTCCAATAACTTACGCCCAGTTTACATTGACGAGTAAGGCAATGAAGACATACTGTTTTGATAAGCCTTAACGGTCTATTAAACGACTTGCTCAGATGCTGAGGAGACGAATTTGACCTAAATAAATTTTTCCCTACAAAAACATGAATATAAAGTGAGAAAATTATAATAAAACGCTTGCTATTCCGAGTTAAAAAGGGTAGAATAAGGTCATATAAAATATTATCCATTGGGGGTACAATATGAAAAAGTCTATGAAGAAGAGCTTAGCTTTAGTAGCTGCTGCTTTTACGGTAGCTGGTGCTTTTGCGCCAACCTTGGCCCATGCTGAAGGTGTTAAATTACCAGAAGTGGTAGATAATGAAGGCACACCAATCTCAGGTGGGACTTTGAAAGTTGCCTTGGTCGGGGACCCATTTGCAGGTGTCTTAAACCAACTCTACTATGAAACAGGTCCAGATGGAGATGTCGTTGAAAACTTTACAACTGGTTTATACAGTTTTGATGAGAACTTCGTCATTACTAATGATGGATTCGCTAAGTTGACCTTTGACAAGGACAACAAGAAAGTAACCATCAAAATCCCTGAAAATACTAAGTGGGATGATGGTGAACCATTGACGATCGATGACGTAATTTACCCTTACTATGTAGTAGGGCACAAGGACTACACAGGGATTCGTTATGGCGATGACTTTGAGAACGTTGTAGGGATGGCAGAATACCATGAAGGTAAGGCTGAAGAAATCTCAGGTCTTAAGCGTGTTGATGACTGGACCTTAGAAGTATCCTACAAGGAATTCCCAGCTGGTATGTTACAAGCAGGGGGCGGTGTTTCTCAATATATCGCACCTAAGCACGTTCTTGAGAAAATTCCAATTGCTGAACAAGAAGATTCAGATGCAGTTCGTAAGAACCCAGTAGGGAACGGTCCTTTCCGTGTTAAATCGGTTACACCAGGGGAATCTGTTACTTTCGAAGCCAACGAATACTACTACAAAGGCAAGCCGAAAGTAGATGGCATGCAATTAGATGTAGTCAACCCTTCAACTGCTGTTTCAGAAATGAAGGCAGGTAACTACGATATCGCTAAGTTGACTTCAGATGAATATCCTACTTATGCAGATGCGACTAACTTCAAGACCTTAGGTCACTGGCAAAACGCTATGAGCTACATCGGTTTCAAGATGGGTAAATGGAACGCTGATAAGAAGGAAGTCGAGTACGACCCAAGTCGCGTTGTCTCTAATAAAGCCCTCCGTCAAGCCATGGGTTACGCTGTTGACAATGACGCGATTGGTGAGAAGTTCTACAACGGTTTACGTACACGTGCTAATACCACTATTCCTCCTGTCTTTAAGGGCTACAATGACGGTTCTATCGAAGGTTACACCTACCAACCAGAAAAATCTAAACAAATCCTTGCAGATGCTGGGTTCGTTGACAAAGACGGTGACGGTTTCGTAGAAGATCCAAACGGTAAGAGCTTCACCCTTAAATTTGCTTCTATGCAAGGGGGAGCAACGGCTGAACCAATCGCTCAATACTACATCGACTCTTGGAAACAAGTAGGGATTAACGTTGAGCTTGTAGACGGTCACCTCATGGAATTTAACGCCTTCTACGACTTGCTCAAAAAAGATGGCGATGTCGATGTCTACCAAGCAGCCTTCGGGGTAGGTGGGGATCCAAACCCAATTAACTTGTTTGGCCGTAAGGCAGCCTTCAACTACACTCGTTGGGCAACTGAAGAGAACGACAAACTCTTGGATGCTTTAGGTTCTACTGAATCCTTCGACGAAGCATTCCGTAAGAAAGCCTTCACTGACTGGCAAAAATACTTCACTGAAGAAGCACCTGTTGTTCCAACTCTCTTCCGTCAAGACTTAGTATCAGTTAACAACCGTGTGAAACACTATGACTTCAAAGTGGGTTCAACATTTGACCTTTCTGAAGTTGAATTAACTGCTGATCAACCAGTTAAATAATTCAGATTAATGAAAAGAGACTAGGGCATTTGTCCTAGTCTCTTTTTCATCTGAGCAAATTGATAGGGGATTTAGCAAGAAAAATACAAAAAGAATTGATTAATTGAGAAATCGTTACCATATCCCTTATCAAGCCATTTAGCCAAGATTTAATATGAGTATATGATAAGCCTGAGATGAGAAAACGATGAAGAAATCTCTTGCTATTTTCTCAGTTATCAGTTATAGTATCCTTAATCGTATTGACTAAGCCAATATGAAGGAGGAAATCTTATGAAAAGTTGTATTAGCAAGTCCTTGACTGCATTGGTAGCAGGATTATCTGTGGTCGGCATGCTGAACCCTTGGGCAAGTGCTCAAGCTCAAGATGCTAATTTATCTACAGTAATCGATAATGAAGGGACACCGATTTCAGGTGGGACCCTCAAGTATGCCATGGTTGGGGATCCATTCTCAGGTGTTCTATCTCCACTCTACTCTGATAACGGCAAGGACTATGAAATTGTTTCGATGTTTTCTCCTAACTTGTTTGGGAATGACGCCAACTATAAGTTAGATGACTCTGGCTTTGGTAAAATCAAGTTCGACAAGGATAACAAGAAGGTAACCATCACCATTCCGCAAGGAACTAAATGGGATGATGGTGAGCCAATCACTATTGAGGATGTTATCTATCCTTACTATGTCATCGGTCATAAGGACTATACCGGTGTCCGTTACGGTTCTGACTTCCAAAATGTCGTAGGGATGGAAGAGTACCACGCAGGTACCACTGATACCATCTCTGGTTTGAAGAAGGTAGATGACTATACCTTGGAAGTAACCTATAAGGAATTCTCTAACTCCATGTTGCAAGCTTGGGGCGGGGTAAGTAACTATATGGTTCCTAAGCATGCCTATGAGAATATTCCAATTAAGGAACAGGTGGACAGTGATGTGGTGCGTAAGAAACCGGTTGGTTTTGGACCTTTCAAGGTTAAGTCCATTACGCCAGGTGAATCTGTCATCTTAGAAGCCAATGAATACTACTACAAGGGTAAACCTAAGATTGACAAAGTGCAAATGGATGTAGTCAACTCTTCAACCGCTGTCTCCGAGATGAAGGCCGGCAACTATGACATAGCTAGTCTACCTGCTGATTCTTACAGTACCTATAAGGATGCTACTAACTTCAAGACTATTGGACAAGTAGAGAATAGAGTTCAATATCTTGGTTTCCACTTAGGTAAATGGAATGCTGATAAGCAAGAAGTTGAAGTAGATGAAAGCAAGATTGTCAATAACAAGAGTCTGCGACAAGCCATGGGCTATGCTGTAGACAATGGCGCAATCGGTCAGCGTTTCTATGAAGGATTACGTTGGCAAGCCAACTCGCCAATTCCGCCAACCTTTAAGGATATTGCAGATAGCAGTCGTGAAGGCTATACCTACCAACCAGAAAAAGCCAAGCAAATCTTAGCCGATGCTGGGTTCGTAGACAAGGATGGCGACGGCTTTGTTGAAGATCCTAAGGGTAATCAATTTAGCCTCAAGTACTTGGCCATGTCAGGGACTGATGTAGCTGAGCCAATCGCCCAATATTATGTAGATTCTTGGAAGCAAGTCGGCATTAATGTCGAACTCTATGAAGGTCGCTTGCATGAGTTTAACTCCTTCTATGATTTCTTAGGGACGGATGCGGACATTGATGTCTTCTCAGCCTCTATGGGCTTTGGTGGGGATCCAAACCCTGCCTTTATGTTTGGCCGCAACGCCCAATTCAACTTTATGCGTTATGCTAGTGAACAGAATGATAGCTTGCTCAAGGACATCCGCTCTGATGCTTCCTTTGATGCGGATTACCGTAAGGAAGCCTTCAAGAAATGGCAAGATTTCATCATGGATGAAGTGCCAATGGTGCCAACTCTCTACAGTTACCAGTTAACGACATTCAACAACCGGATTAAGCACTATGATGCAACTCCAGGGGCTGACTTCGACTGGAACCAAGTAGAATTAACAGCAGATGAACCAATCAAAGAATAAGTGAACGAAAAGGCTGGGAATATCCCAGCCTTTCTTGTTTTGTCTAGCTAAGTGAGAGACGACTTCTCACCACAAAAAATAGAAGAACATTTAGTCTCTTTTGGAAATCGTTACCATATCTTTTATGAAGGGATTCATCAAAGGTTTAATATGAGGATATGATAAGTTGAAGATGAGAAAACAATGAAGAAACCTCTTGCTATTTTCTTATTTATCGGGTATAGTATCCTTAATCGTAATGACTAAGCCAATATGAAGGAGGAAATCTTATGAAAAGTCGTATTAGCAAATCCTTGACTGCATTGGTAGCGGGATTGTCTGTAGTTGGCGTGTTGGCCCCTTGGGCTAGTGCTCAGGCCCAAGATGCTAATTTATCTACAGTAATCGATAATGAAGGGACGCCAATCTCAGGTGGGGCCCTCAAGTATGCCATGGTTGGGGATCCATTCTCAGGTGTCTTATCTCCGCTCTACTCCGATAACGGCAAGGACTATGAAATTGTCGGCATGTTCTCACCCAACTTGTTCGGGAACGACGCCAACTATAAGTTAGACGACTCTGGCTTTGGTAAGATTAAGTTCGACAAAGATAACAAGAAGGTAACCATCACCATTCCGCAAGGAACCAAA
Organism: uncultured Abiotrophia sp.; assembly: GCF_938010525.1. Classification (GTDB taxonomy): domain Bacteria; phylum Bacillota; class Bacilli; order Lactobacillales; family Aerococcaceae; genus Abiotrophia. The sequence continues at coordinate 74,311 of NZ_CALLVK010000017.1, forward strand.
TGGGATGATGGCGAGCCAGTGACTATTGAGGATGTTATCTATCCTTACTATGTCATCGGTCATAAGGACTATACCG
>NZ_CALLVK010000018.1:0-24044 GCF_938010525.1 uncultured Abiotrophia sp.
AAAACCGTCTTCATTATAGAATCTATCTATCGCCCTGTCTATGGCACGACCACCCATTGCGTGGACAGAAATCTGACAGTTATTTTCTTTTGCAAAAGTAATAGCTTTTTCCATGCTTTCGTCTGAGTAAACCGGGATGCCGTAATTATCCGTATTCAGATAAGGTTTCTCAAGCCATGCAGTCTGTCCTGATATACTTCCGTCTCCAATAAGCTTAATCCCTGCTATTCTGATGTTTTCATTAAAGGAGCTCAAATCCCCTGTTATCCTAAAATCGGAATCATCCATAAAATAATCCCACATGTAATACAACGAAACCCTTTGCATAAAGCCTTTTGTTGCAGCCTCTTTGTATAGATTATAATTTCCGCCGGGGTGAAGATTTCCCATGTCTGTAACGGCAACAATTCCCTGCGAGGTCAAAAGGTTTCCTAAATCCACCAATGCATCTATTCTATCCTGCTCTGTTTTCTCCGGCATAAAGGGGATGACCAAATTTCTGGCATTTTCCATCAGAATACCGTTTGGCTCTCCATTTTCATCTCTGCCTATTTTACCGCCGGGAGGATCTTCAGTATTTTTTGTTATTCCTGCAATTTCAAGTGCTTTACTGTTAACACACCTAATATGTTCACAGCTTCTTACCAATAAAACCGGATTGCTTGGAGCAGCTTTATCTAAATCATACCTGTCCGGAAAACGCCTCTCCTCATATTTTCCTTCATCGTATCCCCAACCTAAAATCCATTCCCCCTGTTCAATTTCTTCTGCAGCTTCTGAAATAGTTGAAATCAGATCCTTTATGGAATTTATCTTCGGAGGAAGACAGGCAATCTGTTTACTGTAGTCTGCAAGCATCAAAGGGTGCATATGAGCATCTACAAATCCCGGAATAACAGTTTTCCCATGTAAATCTACTACTTCATCTGCCATATATTTAATATCTTCTTTATTACCTCTACTATCATAGAATATAGGCACTTGTTCAAATATTGAGGTTGTTAACCTCCTTTCTTTCCCTTCGCTTCCAATTACATGCCGTAGTTCATTATAATCTTTAAACAGTTGATTCAAATCAAATCGATTCTGTAAATATATAATTGAAACTATAGAATGAAAGTCATTTGAATTTATCACTTTATTTAAAATTTTATTTAACTCATCATACGTGGTAAACGTTCTGATGGGGCCAATTTTGCTACCTTTTTCTCTATATGAAACTACTAAGCCTCCTGTAATGTCCGTATTTGGAAATACATTAGCAGAATCCTGTTCATAAAATACAACTTTTAGATTATCATCAGACAGCATTTTTTCATTCCATGCCTTTGGAGTTTTGCCCGCATTAAACAAAAATCTTCCTGGTGTTATCAATATTACTTTGTCAGCTATTTTGTACGATAATTCCATAAAGTAATTATATAAAGGACGATCACTAGTTCCCTCCAAAGTTTCCTGATACGGCGGATTCCCCACCACAACATCAAATTTCACGTGACCAAACGCCTCCTCTACTTTTTCTTTCCCCTTGTCTATATCCTGCTTTAGAACGTCCGTTAGCCCCGGAATATAAACCACATTCGTCTTATAACCTCTGTATCCTGCTAGTGTCCGCTCCGTAATGGTTTTGGCCATTGGAGTCTGGGCAATAACATAGATATTTCTGCTTAGAATCGACTGATAGACTTGTCTATCAATAAATCGCTTGTCTTCATTGGCTAACATGGCCTGATAGTATAAGCTCATCGCAGCGTGCAAGGGATATAGGCCTGTCTTGGAGTTTATATCAATAATCTTGGTATCTGGGTGATAGATTTCCTTAGTCACTTCACGCTCTACCCAATGTAGGTTAGGTCTTCCGCCATCCGTCATCGCATGGAAATCATCATCGTAGAAGTTCAAGCCACCGATCCCCTTGGCAATTTGCATGTTAACAACACGCCATGGGGTGAGGACTGTTTCCTTATCGGGATTCTTGAAACTGCCAAATAATTCAGCAATCCGCTCTGCACGTTCAATAAAGTCCAGCTCGTCTAGCTCTTTGGCGCGATGCCGAATAATTCGACCTGCTTCCACGAAGACTTCTGCATCATAGAATTGTGCGATGTCATGGAACAGCTCCTTAGTAAAGCCCTTAGGCATAAACTCCTTCCAAGACTTATCATCCACCTGCTTGACGAATTCCTCAATCGAGATATCCTCTTGAATATCGACATCCATCCCATAAATCATGAGAGGAATCTTAGTTGATACCCCTCGCAAGATTGAAATCATGGTCTTACGCTGTTGCTTAGCCTTTTTAATCTTTTCAATTGCTTCTTGCTCTTCAGGGGTGCGGTCTCGTTTTTTCTTTTTCTTGCCCTTCTCACCCTTCTCATATTCTTCATCGGTCAAACCATTGTCATTGACAGTAATCGTCTTAGGTGTCTTCTGTTTGCTTGTTTTACCAACAATCGCGCTTAAGTCTTGGAATAACTTAGCATCGCCCTCTGTTAAGGTGAGAAGCTTATCATTATAGAGACTATCGTCTTCAAAGCCAGATCGTACAGCTTTTTCTGCATATACCTTCTTCAATTGAGTTAACATGCGATCAACATCATAAGTTTTCATGCCATTGTCTGCTTGACCAAGAATTGGCAAGAAATTCAAGAGGTGAGACATGGCTTTCTTCTGCTGATGAGTATTTTTCTTACCCACACCAGAATTAATCTGCGCACTCTCAGCCATCACAGTCAGCGCACGATCTGGCGCAAAATCAAAGATATAGCAATGCTTCTTCATCCCTAATTTTTCATGAGCAAATGGCGTCTGAGCACGAAAGGCAGCCTGTAAATAATTCATTGCTGAGTTAGTATTGGATAAAAATATAACGGCTGTCCATTCGGGAATATTGACGCCAGTCGTTAACTTACGAACCGTTAGGGTAATGGTTTTTGTCTGCGAAGGGTCGTCTGTTATCGCCTTACGCACTTTTTCCAGGTCCGCCTCATTGGCAACGCCATCGTCACTATCCCGCTCGCTTCCTCGAACTACATTAACAATTTGGTACTCCTTACCAAAAATTGGATGCTCCTTCATAAGGTCTTCTAAGGCGTTGGCTTCTTTAACTCCTGGTAATAACCAGAGTGTGTGTCGCAATTCTTCTCGGTAGGCCTTGGTCGAGAAAGGATAGTTGGTTCGGCTATCAGGATTGGTAATATTATCAAGAAAGGCTCGAACCTCTTGCTTATGCACTAGACAACCTGAGTCATCTGTACGGAAGAACTCCCTGAAATTAAAAGATTTCCGTTCGTCTAAAAATTTCTTATTCTTCATCTCGAAGGTATACATAGAGACCTTCGGTAACTTCTCGTAAGGGTTTGGTTCATTGGGTTTCTCCAGTGCCCACTTAAGTTTAGCCGTCTGTTCCATGGTATAGTCCCAGGTATAGACTTGATCTTCTTCAAATTTATCCAAGAGGTTAAAGGGGGTCCCAGAAAGCTCCAAAACTTTGGTTTTATCTTTGACTAGCTGTTCCATTACAAGCTCACTTAGCTGAGTCTGAGTACCTTCATGCGCTTCATCAATCAGAATGAGATCCCAGTCTACCTCAGCGAACGGGACTAAGTTCGTTTGCGCATTATTATGACGTAAGAGCTGAATGGAAGCAAAATAAACGAAAGGCTTGCTTCCCTTTTTGAGTGATTCAAGCGAGGCACCTTGGGTCACTGAACCATATTCATAACCTTCTTGGCTCATCATCATTTTCTTAAAGTCCTCGAACCAAGAATCTGACACAACGGGACGATGCGTCATAATCAGGACTTTTTGGAAACCTTCTTCTTTGACCAACTGAAGAGCCGTTAACGTCTTGCCAAAGCGCATTTTGGCATTCCAGAGCATTGTATCCTTAGTCTTGAAGGCCTGGCGTGTCTTAGCAACTGCCGCTTCTTGTTCTGGACGTAAAACGACCGCCGTCTTCTCTGCTACCGACTCATTGATGTATTCACGTCCATCTTTTACCGCTTGAATAGCCGATTTGGCTGTCTCCAAATCCGTATCAAACCACTCATTGCCTTCTAGCAATTCTGAATGCTTAATTCCAGAACGTCTTAAAACATTGTGGACATCATAATCATGGAACCAGGTCTTGTCTGATTTGCGATAAGCCAGTTCAACCCATCCCAACATAAAAGGCAGGCCTGAGGTCTTCATGTATTGTTTGATACGTTTAGGTGCTAACTTCCGTAAGAAACTACTATTCGGACTCCAGTCTCCCTCGACTTCATCTTCTGGAACGGTTCCTTCGCCAACTTTGTAAGTCCCATCAAAAGCAGGAAATTGGCCACTCGCATTGTCAACTGTCTGAACATAGATAAATTTCCGCTCAGCTGTTTTGTAGAGGGCTTGAGCTTTAGGCTCTAAAAATTCATCGAATAAGTTAGCCTGAATTTCATCGTCAATATAGTTAATAACGAACCAGACTAAGATATAGAACATATGCTCCAAGGCTCTAAGCGCATTCTCTTGCGTTGCGTCAGAGGGGTTCAGAACGTGGGCAGAATTATTGCCTTTCCCTTTGATCTCGTATAAATAATCCACAACATGCTTATCATTAATCGAATGCCTAATTTTTCGAAGAATCTCATTGAAATTATCCCGCTCACCCAATTCAATGTAGGCACGATCAGCAAATAACTTGGCTGTATTTTCCGCGACTTTACGGACTTTGGTCAAGGTCCCTTCATAGTCTTTCTGAGCGTAGTTTTCTTCCGCCATATTAATAGTCGCATACAATTCTGCTGTGTCTAGATCGACACTTAAAAAATCAAAATTTGAAACCACACTCATCCTTAATCCCCCAATAAGTATACTTTTTGTATTTCAATTTCTGTTATGATTTTTTCAACCTCTGGCTCGCTAGCAACCTCTTCCTCCCATTCAAAGAGGCTAAGTTGTTCCATTACAAGTTTTTTCTCCTCTTCCACTTCTTCACCGAATAATTCCGCAAAGGCAAATGGAATTGCTCGAACTTTGCTCGGATATCCCGGGACTTTCTGCCATTCAATCATTCGGATTGGCTCTTCAGTTATGGGATGACGTTTGGTTAAGGTATTCCCTCTTACAATATTCTTGTGGATGATATAATTTGCCGATTTGTAGATGTTGGTCTGACTATTGAGTCGCTCACCAAAAGCCTCTTCATACCAATCGAGATAGTAATTAAACATCCTCGAGCGTGCTACATCAAGATTGTCTGCAAGATACTCGATGCCATAAATTGAGGCTAGAGCTACTAGTGCCTTGGTCTTCCAATTACGTTTATCATACTGCTCTGTTACAGCCTTCAGCTTCCGTTCTAGAATTGCTAAGAGGAAGTTGCCATCTCCTGCTGCTGGCTCTAGAAAAGTAGCATAAATATTTTCACAGGCTTCTTTTATACCAGGAGTATCTAGCATCTTCTTCACCATCCATGCAGGAGTGAAGACTTCCCCATGCTGCTGAACGCGCTTCTTACTTTTTATTAATCCCTCTGACATGCACTCACCCAGCTCCCATTCCCAGTCCACAAACCCGAGGTTTTTCGAACTCTTTTTTTATCATTTAATGAAGGCGGTTTTAGTCGCCTTCTCACAAGACTTATTATACCATTTTTTGGACTTTCTGCTAGAGGTTAAGATTGCCTTTTTTTAGTTGGTTTAGGTAGTAGTAAAACTTAGATTTTTTAACCTGGGTCAGTTGAAGAATCTCTTGGATAGACAATTGATTTTGCGGACGATTTAGATATAGCTCTAGTGCTCTTTCAATTCGGTCGTAGTGTTCTCGTGGTCGGCCTAATTTAATACCATTCAGTCTTGCTTTCTCAATTCCTGCCCCTGTACGTTCGATAATCAAGTCACGTTCAAATTGAGCAAATGCCCCTAATATGTTGAACATCAGCAAGCTTAAAGGGCTTGGCTTTTCGTGAGCTTCGAAGATCAAATTATCTTGTAAAAATCTCACTTGAACACCTTTGCTGTTGAGAGTAGTCACAATTTGATTAAGGTCAATAATGCTACGTGCTAGTCGGTCAATTTTGGTAACCACCACCTCATCTCCGCGCTGTGCTATCTCCAAAAGATTCTGCAAAGCTTCCCGATTCTCAGTTGTAGTGCCACTTGTCTTGTCGACGAATATTTGGCAGACGCCGTAGTGCCGCAGTTCTTCATATTGGATATCCGTTTTCTGCTGAGCAGTCGATACCCGTACATAGCCATATTTCTTTGTCATTTTCATACTCCTTTTTGCACTCATCTAGTTAGTAGTGCTGGCTTCACCATAGCATAGGTCACCTCTAGTCCGAAAAACCTCGGTTTCTCGGACCCTTAGCTCAGACAAGGCGGTGGCCTAATGGCGGATTTTATTCTTGAAGAAGTACGATTTGACAAGGACTCGATTGGACAAATTACAGAAGAGTTACTTACCGACTATCCCATTATCTATATTCTGCATAATACGGACAAACGTCGACCTGATGCCTATATTGGTGAAACTGACCAAATGCCCAAGCGCATGAAAACACACCTAAAAGATCTGCGTCGCTGCAAAATGACCCAGACACTTCTAATTGGTAACCAGGACTTCCATAAGTCCGCTACCTATGACTTCGAAACCAAACTCATTAACTATTTCCTAGCGGATGAGAAATATAAGCTACAGAACCGGAGCCAGACTAAGCAGAAGAAGACGGCTAATTACGCTAACAAGACTTACTTCCAGCAAGAGCTATTTCCCCAACTGTGGGAGAGCTTACGAGCTAAGAAACTTGTCAACCATACCATAGCCGAAATAGAAAATAAGGACATCTTTAAGCTGTCGCCATTCAAAACGCTATCTACTTCTCAACAAATAATTAAAGAAGAGGTGCTTAACTTCTGCCAACAAGCACTCTCTGACAACCAACACCACCTCTTCCTAATCGAAGGCGAGGCTGGCACTGGCAAGAGCGTTGTCATCTCAGCTATTATGCATCGGCTGGCGGATTTGGCTGCGGACAAGAACTCTCCTTTCCATGGGGTGAAGAGCCGGCTCCTAGTCAACCATAGCGAGATGCTGAAGACCTATAAGGCTATCGCTGCCGGCTTGCCCAATCTCAAGAAGAATTCCTTCGACAAGCCCACCCCCTTCATTAACAAGGGTCAGGAAGTCGATATTGTCCTGATTGATGAGGCTCATTTGCTCTTGTCTCAGTCTGATGCCTACAATAATTTCAGGCAGGACAACCACCTAAGCGAGATTCTCAAGTTAGCCAAAATAGTGGTCTGTATCTTTGACTCTAAGCAAGTTCTCAAGGTGAAAAGCCACTGGGACAAAGAACGCCTCTCTGCCGTTATAGGGAGCGAGCTCAAGCTCCATCATTTCCATTTGACCGACCAGTTCCGTATGCAGGGGGCTGGCGCTGTCATTGATTGGATAGATGACTTAGTGGACCAGCGACTGCTCTCACCTTGGCCTGAAACGGATGGCTTTGACTTCCAAGTAGTAGCAGATCCAAGTCGCTTCAAGGATATGATTTGGGAGAAAGATCGGATTCTCGGCCTATCCCGCATCATTGGAACCTTCGACTATGAGCATAAGAAGGATGGTAATAGTTATCTGGTTGACCCAGGTGGGATTAACCTGCCTTGGAACTCAACCGTAGACAACCAGACTTGGGCCGAGCGACCTGAGACCATCCATGAAGTAGGCTCTATCTACACGATTCAAGGCTTCGACCTCAACTATGCTGGCGTGGTGATTGGTCCATCGGTCGACTATGATCCTGAGACGGATCGTATTGTCGTGGACCCTAACCGTTACATGGACCGTGGCGCCAAGGTCCGGCGGGCTGATATGGATGATGACACCTATGCTCAGGCCTTGGAGCAGATGATTCTCAATTCCTTGAATGTCCTACTCAAGCGCGGTGTAAAAGGCCTCTACCTTTATGCCGTTAATCCACGCCTACGAGACAAATTACTGGCTCTACAATCCGCAGCAAAATCCACAGAGGAGTGATGTCTATGACGATTATGGACGAAATCAATGCCTTCCGCGACGCACGCAACTGGCGTCCCTTTCATAATGAAAAAGACCTAGCCATGTCGGTTGCTATTGAAGCAGCCGAACTCATGGAAATTTATCAATGGCGGTCACCCGAGGACGTTAACGGCCCTGAGTTGGAACATATCAAAGAGGAGTTAGCGGACGTCCTCATTTACACCTATATGCTAGCCGATAACCTAGGCCTCGATATTGATCAGATTATCCGGGAAAAGTTAGTTAAGAATGCTGTTAAGTATCCGGCACCGAAAGAATAAAAGAAGCAGCTAGCCATCAGAGCTAGCCGCTTCTTACTTTGCTTATAAGACTCGCAAAGGAGCCAGTGGTCCACTCGACGGAGTGGACCACTAGCTCCTTACTTTTCTGCCTTTTTAGTAGCTTTTCGGCACTTCCTGGCCTAGCCAGTGGTCCACTCGACCGAGTGGACCACTGGCGCGCCAAACAAGTCACTTTCTCTTAACTCCGATAGGTTACGCCAGGCGTCAGGCAGTCTTCTAGGATAGCGCGCACATCTTCTGCTGCTAGTGGCACATAGCTAGCTGTCAGGCGGGGCGCCACACGTTCTGATATGACATCGAATTTGGCATCATCGATGCCGACTTCTGGCAGGGTCATGGGCAGGTGGGCCAGGTCTTCGAAGAATTGATAGGTGGCTTCGATGCCGGCCTTAGCCATTTGATATTTATCGGCCTGCTCGGGCACCAGCCAGACGGTGCGGGCATAGTGGGCGAAGCGGTCGACGGTCTGGTCATTGAGGACATAGGCCATCCAACGCGGGGTCAGAATAGCCAGGCCGACTGCGTGGGTAATATCATAGTAGGCCGACAGCAGATGCTCAATCGCATGGCAGGTCCAGGCACCGGCCCGGCCTTTGGAAGTCAGGCCGTTGAGGGCCATGGTGGAAGCCCACATGAGGTTGGCCCGGGCCTCATAGTCATCCGGATTAGCCAGCGCGATTGGCAAGTACCGAATACAACAAGACAGAATGGCCTCGGCTAGGCGTTCTTGAATGAAGGCTTCTTGATGTTGGAAATAATTCTCGAAGGTATGGGACATGATATCAGCAGTCCCGGCAGCCGTCTGATAGGCTGAGACCGTGAAGGTGTAGGTCGGATCGCAGATTGAAGCGTAAGGATAGAGGACATAGGCGCCGGTCCCCTTCTTATCATCTGTCTCGAAATTAGTAATAACGGCCCCCGTATTCATCTCGGTCCCGGTCGCTGACAAGGTCAAGACATCAATGAGCGGCAGGGCTTGGCTAATCTTGCTTGGGTCTAACACCAGGTCCCAGGCATCCCCTTCATAACAAGCGGCCGCCGCAATGACCTTGGAGCAGTCAATGGTAGAACCACCTCCTACGGCCAGGACAACATCAATATCGTGCTCCTTACAGAGGGCTGCCCCCTGGCGGACCGACTCAATGCGGGGATTAGGTTCCACGCCAGCTAGTTCCACGATTTGGCAGTCGGACAAGAGCTCCAAAATCGTATCATAGAGGCCTATCTTCTTAATAGAGCCACCACCGTAGACCAGGAGGACGCGCCGGCCCTTGGCCTTGACCAGTTCTGGCAGATGGGCGATTTGGCCCCGGCCGAAGTAGAGCTTGGTCGGAATGTCGTAAATAAAGTTATCCATAAATTTCTTCCTTTCTAAGGTGAAGCTGGGGGAATGTAAATAAGGAAGCTAGGCTGGCAAGCTCAGTTAGCCTACCAAGTCAATTTGAAACAAGTCTCACTCAGGTAGGCCTGGTCCGGCGTCAGGACAATAGAACCCATGTCGGGATGGTGAGGGGCGTCAGGCGCCACTTGGGTCTCGAAGCTGACACCGATATAAGGCACCTGCTCCTTGCCACCTAGGATAAAGCCTGGAACTTGGTGGTTATGGGTATAGATGACCGCGCATGGCCGGTCGGTCCAAACCTTGACCTGGCGACCGCTAGCCGGTTCGATTAAAGTGCCTTGAGGTGCGACTTCCTGGCCATGGCCCAAGGAGTGGGCCTGGCCGACTGGCACCGGGGCATCCAAGACATAGGCATGGTCAAGCCCCTTGCCTCGGATGGCCAACTGCTCTTCATGAGGGTGGCGGTCAATGACCTGACCCAGGGTCTGGTCGGCTAAACGCAAGTCCAAGCCTGGATGCTGATCCAAAGCCCAAGTCCCCCCGAGGGGCAGGCCAGCTGGGGTCAGCGGAATCATGTGGCTGGCCTCAACTTGTAAGATATGGTTAGTAATAGGCGCTTGAGCATTGCCGTTGAGGTTGAAGTAAACATGGTTGGTCGGGTTCCAATAGGTAGGCGCATCGCTGCTAGCCTCATAGCGGACGGTCCAGCAATTGTCCTGGTCCAGGCTATGGATGACCCGGGCTGACAAGTTACCTGGATAGCCATTGTGGCCGGCTGGGTCCACTAGGCTGAAGATGACGGAGACCTGGTCGGGGCCTTCTTCAATTTCATAGTCCCAGTTGGCCAGGTCTAGACCCTCTGGTCCCCCATGCAAATGGGTGCTTCCTTCGTTAGGCGTCAAGGCCAAGGCTTCCTGCCCTAAGCTCAAAGGCTCAGGCCCAATGCGGCCGGCTACCCGTCCCACTGTGGCCCCATAATAGGTATGGTAAGTGGCTTCGTCCTCTAAATTGGTCAGACTGAGAATCAAGGATTCTCGACCATTTTTGCTAGGAATTGACAGGTCACTAATTCGGGCACCCAGGGTGCAGAAGCTTGCCCGTAAGCCCTGCTTATTTTCTACCAGAATTTCCGTGACTTTTTTATCTGTAAAATTTTTTGATATTTCCTTTACATACATCTTGAATTCCTCCGTTAAACCGTTTACAATATAACTATACCACTTTTTAGCACCATGAGACAACAGCAAAAATCATGGAACTTGGCCTGCTAACCAATATTTTGGAGAAGTTTAATTAAAATTTAATGGGAAACTCAATGGTACGGGTTCCAATTTTAATTTAAATGGTGTATTATTATAGTAGAACATTGCACGTTCGCTCAAAAACAGAAAGGAGATTGCTTTTTATGTATATTTCGAATGTAAATTCTGCATCAGTCAAGCTAACTTCGATTACAACTCAGCAATTACCTGCCAACGAGCATCACAAAATAGCATCAGAAGATTTATTAATTTTCTATGTTAACAAAGGCGCGGGTATTTGTCACTCAGAATATGAACAACACGAGATTAAGAAGCGTGATGTCATTATCCTGAACCCAGGCACCACCATTACCCTTGATCCAATTCGGAAGATTGACTGGATCTGCATTGCCCTATCCGGTGTTGTCTTCACTTCCTCACAGGAAGCCAACTCTAGCTCACAATTATTTGTGGCATCCCATCCTAACCCAACTCTCAAGTACTACTTGGACTTGGCTCTGATTGAAGAGTCCAACCGTTTCCGCGGTTCCGACCTCATCATGAAAAAGTTGATTGAGTGTGTGATGATTCATCTCTTACGTCACAACGAATTATCAATCAAGGACGCCAGCCTCCAAGCTAAGCATAATGAGATTGACGTGCTCCAAAATTATATCCGCAAGAACTACTCTAAGAAGATTACCTTGGAAGAGTTGTCTGACTTGGTGGATATCAATAAATACTACCTGATCCGCCTCTTCAAGCAACAAACTGGCTTGTCACCAATTGACTACCTGATTCACGTTCGCTTAGAAGAAGCAGAGAAGCTATTGGCTAAGTCTAACATTACCGTCTCTGATATCTCAGACCGGGTTGGCTTCCACTCACCTTCTCACTTCTCCAAGACCTTCAAGGAGAACAACCACTGTACGCCTTCCCAATACCGCAAACGCTACTCAGCTAACACGGTGCCATTATAAGGCTACTCCTTTTGACTTCAATCCCTGCTGTGGCAGGGATTTTTTTATGCCACAAATACAAAAGGAGCGCCCGACATAGTCGGGCGCCCTTTGCCTAGGCTTAATTAGTTGCTGGCGCCAGAAGTAGCGTCAGCTTGTGCGCCACCACCGCCGTGGCTGTCTGGCGCATCAGAAGCACCAGAAGTCGCATCGGCATGGCCGCCACCGTGTGGGCCAGGGGCCACACTGCCGTTACCGCCAACGAGGCGTTGACCAGTAGATTGTAAGTACCAGTCTAACCATGGTTGGAAGTTGAAGACAATCTCGTTGATCCCAGCGTAAGACCCATCTGGGTAGTACATAGCTTGGTAGTTGTGAGTGTTAATAACCCCTTCAGGTGAACCCGGTACAATAGTCCGTACATACTCTTGGTCACCGTTACGGAGAACCCCAACTACCCACTCAACGTTCTTCATCCGCGCAGCAGGCAAGGAGTTGTGAACGGTTGATAAGCGGCTACCTGATTGAGATGGCACGCGTTTAGCGAACATGGTGTTAGGATCTTGGTGAGCGTTGTTATAGTAGAGGAATTGGTTGTTGTCATCGGCATAAGTCAACTCGAAAGGCATGGCCTTAAGGAACATGTCGATTTGGTTAACGGTCAGAATCCCGTGGTCTAACTTGACGTAAGTATCGCCAGAGACTGCCCCTACCAGCTCAGCTGCTTTTTCTACCCATTCTGGATCATCTGGATCCACCCCTTGGATAGTAGTCGCGATTGGGTTAGTTACATCTAAGTCTTCAGGTTCGATTGGTTTTGGTTTCTTCAATTTAGAAACGACCTCCACATACTTAACGAAGTTATCCAAGCAAGAGCCTAAGAACTTAACCGTGCCTTCGTTGGTGATGTTGCCGTTCAAGTCGAAGGCTTCTTTGGCTTTACCTAATAGGAATTCATTCCCTGGTAAGGTATAAGCGTTCACCCCTGGTGCGTCCAAGATCTTGCGGAGGTGAACTTGGGCACGTGAAGTCCCTTGATCATGGTAGGAAGCCCCTACGATCATAACAGGTTTGCTTTCAAATGGGTGTACTTCATAAGACAACCATTCCAAGACATTCTTCAAGGCTGCGGTAATGGTGTGGTTGTGTTCTGGGGTTGCGATGATGACCCCATCCGCACGTGTGATTTTGTTGTAAAGTAAGCGAAGTTGGAAGCTATCGTCCCATTTGCTTTCTTGATTGAAGAGAGGCACTTCATCAATTTCCAACACTTCTAATTCGAATTTGAGTTTGAATTCCCGGCGGATAAACTCTAATAATTTACGGTTATAGGATTGTTCAGCATTTGAACCAACAAGTCCGACAAATTTCATAGTTTTCTTCCCTTCTCGTCACGTATGTTATAGGTTTTCCCAGTCAAAGTTTTCCGCTTCTTTGTGGAGCAGATCTTGCGCGCTTTTCAGCTTTTGCGTAATCTTCACGAATAAACGGAAATCATCGAAGATGGCGTCTAATTTCTTAATGGTGTCTAGGTCAATCAGGTTGCCCTTCTTGTCAAAGGCCTGTAAGGAGTGTGACAAGAGGAATTCTGAACCAGGCATGACGTTAGCCTTCAATTCTGGGGAGTCCAGGATTTGGCGTAATTGTAATTGAGCCCGTGAAGAACCTAAGGTCCCGTAAGAAGCCCCAGTAATCATAACTGGCTTATTCAAGAGTGGGTAAATCCCATAAGACAACCAAGCTAAGGCGCTCATTAAGACCGCTGGAATGGCGTGGTCGTATTCAGGTGTCCCGATAATAACCCCATCAGCCGCATCAATTTTAGCAGCAATTTCCTTAACGATTTCTGGAACTTGCTTGTCAGCTGGTTTGTTGAAGAGTGGGATATCTTGAATCTCAACGAGTTCGATTTCGGCCTTATCAGCAAAATGCTTCTGCATGTATTGAAGCAAACGACGGTTAGTGGAACGTTGGAAGTTAGTCCCAACAAGTGCAATAAATTTTGTCATAAGTGTTCCTCTCTATACTTAGAATGTTCAGTCTCGCTTGAGACCGGAAGTATGGTAGATGTGTTGGTCTTGGGTGACTAAGACAGCCTCGAGACCGGTTTGCGCCTCGACCTGGGCCAGGATATCCGCTGGCATGTCGCCGAAGAGGCGGGTTGTCCAGATTTCGCAATCGACGGAATGCTGGGCAATAATGGTCAGGCTGGCAATGGGGCTAGTCATAGGATAACCCGTCTGGCGATCCAGTATGTGGTGGTAGGTCTGGCCTCCGCGCGATAGGGTCCGCTCATAGATGCCTGAGGTCACCACCGATTGGTCCACAATAGGTAGAACCATAAGGTGCTGGCCCCGTGCCGCCAAGGGATTCTGAATGCCAATCTGCCAAGCTTGCTGCCGGTCTTGATTCTGGCCAATAGTCAGAATATTACCGCCTAAGTCAATCAAGGCTGATTGGACTCCCTGCGCTAACAAGAAATCCTTAAGACGGTCAGCGATATAACCTTTGGCTAGGGCGCCAAGGTCTAGCTTCATGCCGGGCAAGGCCAGCTGGACTGCCAACTTGTCCTCATCCATGAGGATATTGGCAGGGTCCGTGAGAGCCAAGGCCGCTTGAATTTCCTGTGGGCTTGGGACGCGGGCATCTTTAAAGCCAATCCGCCAGGTTTGGACCAAGGGCCCTATGGCGATATTGAGATGGCTACCAGGGGCTAGGCTGTGGGTCCGTCCCAGTTGAATGAGCTCGAAGAGCTCGGGATGGACGGTCACTGGGGCCAAGCCTGCTTGCAGGTTGACCTGCATGAGCTCCGAGCGCGCATCATTGGCACTAAAGCGCATATTATAGGTATGTAGACGTTCTTCCACCGCATCGAGGAGGCTCGGATCTTCCGAGTCTGCCAGTGAAATGGCGATTGTCGCACCCATCAAATGAATGATACGTTTGATATAAGGCAATTCACCACTCCCCTCCGTGTTATACAAACATCCACACCTATTATACCACCCTTAGAGCGTTTTCACAAGCTATTCTAGAACCAATCCTGAGGGTGTGTATGAGACTTAAGATGCGTAAAGAGCAGACGGTCAGACGATTGACTAGATTGTGCTGGCGTCTGGCTCCCCGTCAGACTTGGGTCAATATGGATAGTGGCTGCTTCCTTAAGTCTTTTAGGCAAAAAAAAAACAGTAAAGCTTTTGAACTGCACCCCATCAGTTGGATTTTTATTGTCCAACTTATAGGGTGCAGTTGTTTTTCGCTTTACTGTTTTGTCTTAGCTTTAATCACTTGAGCATTCCCTACTTGTGATAGTCTTTTAACTTATCTTCATAGTCACTTAAGAGATTCTCTGAATAGATTTTTTCCTTGTCTGAATCTCTAACTTCTTTCCAGAGAATGGCCGCTACTTTTAATTTGTTTGAGTAGTGACTACTATTTTTATCGGCACAGAAATCCTTTAAAAACTGATTCCATTGACATACAGAATGATCATACTTGGCATAATCTGATTGGCCGTCATAGACCTTCAGCAAGTCTCGAATTGTAAAGTTACGATCCTGTTCGCTTTTTACTTTCCGCCAGGCAGTGGCCATATCCGCAGTAAATTTAAAGGGCGAGATCCCCGTTAAAGCAGCGAAATATTCTCTGAATTTTGCATTAAAGGAAAAACCACATTCAAGTAAGGGACTATCTAAGGTAATATTTTCAACCTGCTTCTTGCCCTTTTTTCTTGGCGATTTCTTAATTAAATTGCCTTTGAAGTACTCTTCAATAATGTGATTGAGTTCTTTTTTGGTTCCTCTATATTCTAATCCTAGAGACTTGCATATCTGTGAAATTTCCTCACGATACCAATAATAGTGATTAAACTGGTCAAAGGATCTAATCTTTTCAAACTCAGGTCTAGTTTCCATCAATTTGCTAGCTCCTCAAAACTTATTTGCTTTTTCGACTCAACAGCATGGCCTTTGACTGACTTTAGGCAAAGGCTTGCAGCATGAGCTTTAGAGGCTGACCACAAAGCGGATGCCCCCATCCTTGTAGTGGACGCTGATCTTGCCCCGGTGTAGGCTGACAATGTTTTGGGCCATGGACAGGCCGATGCCATAGCCTTGGGCGGGCTTGGCCTCCCCTCCTGCTAGCGTCGAGTCTGCCTCAACCCCATCTGAGCTAACCACTTGGCGGGTGCGGGACTGGTCGGACCGATAGAAGCGGTCGAAGAAGAGGCGGTAGTCCTGGCCCTGACCGGCTGCATAATCGTTGGAGACGGTCAGAACCGCCCGCCCCTTTCTCAGCCAAGGCTTGTAGTTGGCCAACTGCAGTCGCACAGTTCCCTGAGGGTCGCAGTACTTGCGGGCATTGTCCAGGAGGATGCTAACTAGCTCATAGAGATCGTCAGGCACCCCCTGCAGGCTGATGCCTTCTTGAATGTCGGCCTCGTAATGCAGGCCTTCTTGTTCCCAGAGGGCCGACATGCTGTGGGAGACCCGCTGGACCAGTTGGCTAAAGTCAACCGTAACAGGTGCCTGGTCCTTGCGTTCTTCTAGCCGAGCCAGGCGGATTAATTTAGCGATCAAATGATCCAGCCGGTTGACCTGATCCTTGGTGCTCTGGGTCCACTCCGTCTCGCCGGTCAAGAGCTCCTGCAACTCATTATTGGCTGCAATGACCGCCAGTGGCGTCTTGAGCTCATGCCCCGCATTGGTAATGAAGGAACGTTGCTTGTCGTAATTGCGGACAAAGGGCCGGATGGCCAGGCCAGAGAAGATGGTCACCACCACCACAAAGGCCAGCCAGCTGATGGCTGCGATTTGGATAGAGAGGACCAAGAGGGCCCAACGGTCGCGGAAGGCCTGGGTGGTCTCGAAGAAGACGACTAGGCGTTCCGTCTCGGAGACGGGACTAATGCGATAGGAGAAGTAGCGCCCGTCTTCTTCCAGGTAACCCCGGTCGCGGAAGGATTGCAGGCCCGACTGATCCACAAAGCCTTGAATTTGTTCCGAGGTCAGGTGGTTGGCCGTCCCCGGGTTGATGATGGCCTCGTTGGCCTTGATGCGGGCGCTAAAGTAGTTAAAGTTATAGAGGGTCCCCTGGCTGACGAACTGGCGGTCAAAGGTCTGGCGGTTCTCATTGGTATCAGGGATGGTCCCATTATTTTCCGTCAAGAGGTCTAGGACGGCCTGAATATCGTGCTCAGTCTGCAGGTAGCGGACCGTGTTAATGACGCCGACCAGGGTCATGAGGATGAGGGTAATAGCCAGGGTCGTAATGGCGATAAATTGGAAACGCAGCTTGCGGAACATGGCTAGTCGCCCCCTTCCAGGCTCTGGCTAGGCTCGGTTGGCGCGGCTTCCACTAGCAACTGGTAAGGACCACTTGGTTGGCCCACAATCTGGAGATTGGAGCGGATACTGAGTAGCTTTTGGACCAAGTAGGCCAGATAGACATTGACCAGCTCATAGTCTGGCAGACCCGGCTCACCGGCCCAGACATGGTCATAGATATAGGTTTGAGACAGAGCCTTGCCTGGGTTCTTCATGAGCAGGGCCAGGAGCTTGGCTTCCTTGCCGGCCAGGCGAATGGCGTTGTTGGCCGATACTTCCATTTCTTCTAGCTTGAGTTGTGTGTTGCCTAGGGCCAGTTGTGGCGCCTCATAGTGGTCCACCCGACGGGACATAGACCGCAGGCGGGCCAGGAGTTCTTTGAGTGAAAAGGGCTTGGTCAGGTAGTCGTCAGCCCCAGCATCCAGGCCGGTCACCCGGTCGTCGACTTCAGCCATGGCCGTCAGCATGATGACGTGATTGGTGTGGCCACTGGCCCGAATTTCCTTGAGGGCCTCAATGCCGTCCTTTACTGGCATCATAATGTCCAGAATCATGAGGTCATAGACCGTCTGCTGGGCTAGTTGGACCGCTTGCTGGCCGTCCTTGGCCCAATCCACCTGATAACCTTCATGGGCTAGGGCCGTCATCACGACCCGGGCCAATTGTTGTTCATCTTCAGCTAGCAGGATCCGCATGGACCTCACCCCCTTGGATTAAGTGTCGAATGGTCTGCATGGTCAAATCACAGGAGGCCAGCTCGTCGGCACAACGTTTGAGCTCGCGACTAATGCGCTCCGGATTGGCAATATCATGCTTGTACTTCATCTGATGCTCTAGGCTGGCCCAGGAATCCATGGCGATGGTTCTGAGCTGAACCTCGATATAATAACGCCCCGGCGTCTGCCCCTGACAGTCCGGAAAGTCGGTCTCTGCCTCTAAAATGACATGGTAGGAACGGTAGCCATTGGGCTTAACTTGACTGATGTAGTCCTTCTCCTCCACCACCTCATAACCGGCTTCCTGACGCAGGCGGTCGACTAGCTTATAAATATCTTCGACAAAGCCCGTAACAATTCGGACGCCAATGGCATCGCGAATGACCTTAAGGGCTGACTGCGGCGTCTGCTCCAGGCCTTTGCGCTGGCACTTGTCTCGCATGGAGTCCTCGGCCTTGACCCGGCAAATCAGATGCTCATAGAGCTTGAAGCCCGTGGCGGCCTTGTTCTCCTTATTATAGTCTTCCAATCTTCTAATCAAGTCTTGCATAATAGGCGCTAGGTAAGCCCCGTAGTCGCCGTATATTTCCTCATGTGACATGCCGTCACCTCCTCGCAAAGCTTCTTGCCCCTATTATAACATCTCCCCAGCCTTTTGTGGTTTAGGACACATTTTCTTCTAAATCTTTACATCTTAAGATAAAACTTGCTCAGGCTAGCCGGAGGAACTTGCTAGTAGCTAGCATTTTCTGCTAGTGAGCTTGGGCTAGCTTAGCCGACGAGCTTGCCTGCCTTTGACTCCTAGCTGAGCCGAGCCAGTCCATTGTTCCACCTATCTATGGACTGGCACCAGGAAAATCACCCCTATACATCTCTTTTTCCTGCAAGCTTGCCCTGCCAGTCCATTGTTCCACCTATCCATGGACTGGTACCATAAACCTAACTTGCCAGCCGGTTTGGCCCTTTTCCCTGGTTTCCGACCTAGCTAGTGGTCCACTCTCAAAAGTGGACCACTGGCTCCCGGCTTGCACCTCGTTTTGCTCCCTTTTCCTTGCTTCCCGGCCCAGCTAGTGGTCCACTCTTCAAAGTGGACCACTGGCTCCCGGCTTGCACCTCGTTTTGCCCTCTTTTCCTTGCTTCCCGACCCAGCTAGTGGTCCACTCTTTAAAGTGGACCACTAGCTCCCCCATTTCCCCATACAAAAAAGCAGGGACCAGAGTCCCTGCTTACTTGCTGCCTTTAGTCGATTTCTAGGCCGCCGGTGTAGAGGCGGTAGTAGGTGCCTCGCTCGGCCATGAGGGAGGCGTGGTTGCCGCGTTCGATAATGCGGCCGTGGTCCATGACCATGATGACGTCAGAGTTGACGATGGTGGACAGACGGTGGGCGATTACGAAGACGGTGCGGCCGGCCATGAGACGGTCCAGGCCTTCTTGCACCATTTTTTCGGTCCGCGAGTCGATGGATGAGGTGGCCTCGTCCAAAATGAGGACGGGCGCGCCAGCCAAGGCCGCACGGGCAATGGCAATCAGCTGGCGTTGGCCGTTGGAGAGGCCGGCCCCGTCATCCGTCAGCAGGGTTTCATAGCCTTGATCCAGATGCTTGACGAAGGAATCAACGTTGGCGATACGGGCCGCCTCCAGAATCTCCTCGCGACTGGCGTCTTCTCGGCCGTAGGCGATATTTTCCGCGATCGTCCCGCTAAAGAGGTGGGTATCCTGCAAGACGATGCCCAGAGATTTGCGCAGGGAGTCCTTGTCAATCAGCTTGACGTCGATGCCGTCATAGGTAATAGAACCTGACTGGATATCGTAAAAGCGATTGATCAAGTTAGTAATGGTGGTCTTACCTGCCCCGGTTGCCCCGACAAAGGCCACCTTCTGCCCCTTATCAGCGTAGAGCTGGATGTCATGCAGGATCTGCTTCTTGCCATCATAAGAGAAGTCTACATTGTTGAAGACCACATTCCCTACCAAAGGCACCAACTTATATTGGCCTTGTGGACGCGGATGTTTCCAAGCCCAGCGATTAGTCTTCTGGTCAGTGACAACTAGCTTACCGTCGACTTCTTCCACATTAACCAGAGTTATCTTCCCTTGGTTGGCTTCTGGCTCCTCATCTAGCAAATTGAAGATGCGGTCTGCCCCAGCCGAAGCCATGAGGACAAAGTTAAGCTGTTGGGAGACCTGAGCAATCGGTCCGATAAAGGAACGGTTGAGTTGAAGGAAGGACATAAGTCCGCCAATGGTCAAGCCGCCTACTCCATTCAGGGCCATAAAGCCCCCGGCAATGGAAGTCAGGACGAAGGAGATGTTACCCAAGTTCCCTAAGATTGGCATAAGGACGTTAGAGAAGCGGTTGGCCAGGTAGGAAGATTGGAAGAGTTGCTCGTTAATTTGGTTGAAGGCTTCAATGCTGGCTGTTTCATGGACAAAGGCCTTGATGACCTTCTGTCCAGACATCATTTCTTCAATAAAGCCATTCTCAATCCCTAAATTCTTCTGTTGCTCGCCAAAGTAACGACCAGACTTGCTAGAAACTGTCTTGATGACCCAGACCATAATGGCCAGCATGACCGCCACCACTAGGAAGAGCAAGGGGCTGACTACCAACATGGAGACCGTGACCCCGATCATGGTGATGGCAGACGAGAAGAGTTGAGGAATAGACTGCTCGATGGCCTGACGCAGCGCGTCGATATCATTGGTGTAGATAGACATAATATCCCCATGAGGATGGGTGTCAAAATACTTAACCGGCAGCTTCTGCATACGCTCAAAGAGCTGATTACGTAGGGAGCGCAGGGCATCCTGAGAGATGGTGGCCATCATGATAGAGAAGCCATAGTTGGCGATGACCCCAACCAAGCAGAAGAGGGCTAAGCCCAACAAGAAGTCACGCAGAGGCCCGAAGTCACTAGAGCCCGTCTGCAACATAGGTTGGACGAAATTGTCGACCAAGGAGCGGATAGAACTGGTCAGGTTAACGGTCACTAGGGCTGATATAACAATCAGGACAGCGGCGACCAGGAGGACCCACTTGTAGTCCTGCCACATGAATTTGAGGAGTCGGACAATGGAAGTCCAATCGCCACGTCTTTTCTTATTCTCCATCTGACGCCGCCTCCTTTCCTTGGGTTTGCATTTGATAAACTTCTTGGTAGATAGCATTGCTTGCTAGCAGCTGCTCATGATTGCCAATGGCATCGATTTTGCCGTCATTCAAGACCACAATGCGGTCGGCCTCTTGAATCGACGAAATCCGCTGGCCGATAATGAGCTTGGTGGTCTCTTTAAGACTAGAAGCCAAGCCCTGACGAATCAGACTGTCGGTCTTGGCATCCACGGCTGAGGTGGAGTCATCCAGAATCAGAATCTTAGGATTCATGAGTAAGGCACGAGCAATACAGAGCCGTTGGCGCTGACCACCAGACACGTTAGCCCCGCCACGTTCAATCATGGTGTCGTAGCCATCCTTGAACTCGGAGATAAATTCGTGGGCCTGAGCCAGCTTGCAGGCTGCCTCAATTTCGGCGTCAGTGGCATCCTTCTTACCCCAGCGCATATTTTCCTTAATAGTCCCGGAAAAGAGCACATTGGTCTGCAGGACCATGGCCACTTGGCGACGCAGGCTATCAAGGTTGTAGTCGCGGACATCCTGTCCCCCAACCTTGACAGCACCGGCTTCGACATCGTATAGACGCGGAATGAGTTGAACCAGGCTGGACTTACCGGACCCGGTTCCCCCTAGAATCCCGATGACCTCACCAGACTTAATGCTGAGGTTAATGCCCTCTAAGACATGGGCCTTATCGCCATTTTCATCAGTATAGGCAAAGCTGACATCTTGGAATTCGATACTACCGTCAGCCACTTGAGTCAGGCCATTTTCAGGCGAGACAATGGTAGACTGGGTCTTGAGCACTTCATTAATCCGTTCAACGGAGGCGATGGATAGGACTAGCATGACGAAAATCATCATGAGCATCATAAGGGACATGAGAATGGTCATGGTGTAGGAGAACATAGAAGTTAATTCCCCGGTCGTCATGTTGCCAACAACAATAAGATGGGCTCCCATCCAAGAGATCATGAGGAAAGAAGCATACATAGACAGCATCATAGCTGGCGTGCTTAAGACGCTGACATTAATAGCCTTCATGAACATGCGGTAAATTCTGCCAGAAGCAGTTTGAAACTTAGTAGTCTCCTGGGCTTCCTTAACATAGGACTTAACCACCCGCATATTGGTGATGTTCTCTTGGATACTGCTGTTGAGGTTGTCGTAAGCCTTGAAGACCTCAGTGAAGAGCGGATAGACAATCTTAAGAATGAGAGCTAGTACACTCCCTAAGAATAGAGCTACCCAGACAAAAATCATGGCCATCTGGCCATTAATGAGGAAGGTCGCCCAAATGGCAAATATCAAGTTAAGCGGTGCCCGTACGCCGACCCGGATAATCATTTGATAGGAGTTCTGAACGTTGGTCACGTCGGTCATCATACGAGTAACCAGCCCACCTGATGAGAAACGGTCAATATTCTCGAAGGAGAAGGACTGAACCTTGGTGAAGAGGGCCTTACGCAAGTTCTTGGCAAAGCCAGCCGAAGCAAAAGCCCCATAGCGGGCAGACTGCATACCACAGAAGAGGGATAAAAAGGCACAGACCAGCATGAGGCCACCATAAAGGGCCACCTGCTGCATATCCCCCATCTGGACGCCCTTGTCTAAGAGCATGGCCATGACAAAGGGAATGGAAATCTCAAAAATGACTTCCAGAAACATATAAAAGGACGCTAAGAATGAGGGTTTCTTATACTCCTTAATCTCAGCAAGCAATGACTGAAACATAACTACCTCCTAGTATCGGATACCGAGTATCCCTTCATTAAAATAGAAAAGCCCCTGACAGCCTAGCTGTAGGGAAATCACAAACTATTGTACATACTCATTATATAGAATCTTCCATTCATGTGCAAGAATGGAGGCAAGACCATAAAAAAAGAGCAGCTCAAGCTGCTCTAGTATGCAAGCGGGTGACGAGAATCGAACTCGCGACGACAGCATGGGAAGCTGTAGTTTTACCACTAAACTACACCCGCATGGCGGTCCCGACGGGATTTGAACCCGCGATCTCCTGCGTGACAGGCAGGCATGTTAACCCCTACACCACGGAACCTAATTGCGGAGGTAGGACTCGAACCTACGACCTTCGGGTTATGAGCCCGACGAGCTGCCAACTGCTCCACCCCGCGATAATATTAAGGAGGATAAGGGATTCGAACCCTTGCACGCTTTTACACGCCTGACGGTTTTCAAGACCGTTCCCTTCAGCCGGACTTGGGTAATCCTCCAAGATATTCACTATGGACCTTGTAGGACTTGAACCTACGACCACTCGGTTATGAGCCGAGAGCTCTAACCAGCTGAGCTAAAGGTCCAACAAGATCATTATAGCGGCGAAGGGGATCGAACCCCCGACCTCCCGGGTATGAACCGGACGCTCTAGCCAGCTGAGCTACACCGCCATAAATCGGGAAGACAGGATTCGAACCTGCGACCCCTTGGTCCCAAACCAAGTGCTCTACCAAGCTGAGCTACTTCCCGTTTGATTAATGGCGCGCCCAAGAGGAGTCGAACCCCTAACCTTTTGATCCGTAGTCAAACGCTCTATCCAATTGAGCTATGGGCGCTAATATAATGGTGCCGAGGACCGGAATCGAACCGGTACGGTATTGCTACCGCAGGATTTTAAGTCCTGTGCGTCTGCCAGTTCCGCCACCCCGGCACTATATTAACTATTGGAGCGAAAGACGGGATTTGAACCCGCGACCCTCACCTTGGCAAGGTGATGTTCTACCCCTGAACTACTTTCGCGAATATCAAGAATGGTGCGGGTGAAGGGAGTCGAACCCCCACGCCGTGAGGCGCTAGATCCTAAGTCTAGTGCGTCTGCCAATTCCGCCACACCCGCAAAAGAATGGTGAGCCATGAAGGACTCGAACCTTCGACCCTTTGATTAAAAGTCAAATGCTCTACCAACTGAGCTAATGGCTCTAATTAGAAATGGTGCCGGCCAGAGGACTTGAACCCCCGACCTACTGATTACAAGTCAGTTGCTCTAC
>NZ_CALLVK010000019.1:0-45512 GCF_938010525.1 uncultured Abiotrophia sp.
TTAGACCGATCTTGGCTGCCAGTCCATAAGGCTTGGCAGTTAAATGAACGTCATTATGGCGCCCTACAAGGCTTGAATAAGGTTGAGACGGCAGAGAAATATGGCGAAGAGCAGGTTAAAATCTGGCGTCGTTCTTTCGATGTCTTGCCCCCAAGCTTAGATGCTAGTGATAGTCGCAACCCGCGTTTGCAAGACCAATACCGACGTGTGCCTACAGAGGAAAGTCTGCCCTTGGCGGAAAGTCTAGCTACCACCATAGAACGGGTCGTCCCTTACTTTGAATCCGTGATTCGGCCACAAATGGCAGAAGGGCAACGAATCATCATTGCAGCACACGGAAACTCACTTCGTGCGCTCGTTAAGTATTTTGATAAATTAAGCTCAGATCAAATTATGGAAGTGAATATTCCGACAGGAGTGCCACTAGTCTATGAATTTGATGACAACTTCCAAGCTATAAAACATTATTACCTAGGCGACCAAGAAACTCTAGTAGCTAAAATGTCTGCTGTGGCTAACCAAGGTAAGGTCGCTCATTAATCAAGCTAAGGATTGGACTTAGGGGCCAATCCTTTTTTTATGACTTGCAATCTGGCTAAAAAAGGGTAAACTTGTAAAGTGAGAAAAGGAGGATTCATTGTGAAACTTTATATCCAGTTCATGATTATTGTCTTATTGGCCTTTATAGGAGAGGGGATTTCGACTTATTTTCAATTACCGATCCCCGGCTCTATTTTGGGCTTAATCCTCCTATTTTTAGCTCTTGAATTTAAGCTCCTGCGTTTGCGTCATGTCAATGCAGTAGGTAACTTTCTCTTGGCTAATATGACCATTCTCTTTCTGCCAGCTGCTGTCGGGATTATGGACCGTTATGAGGCCATTGCGCCTTTTCTAGGGCCAATTGTGCTCATCATAGTAGGTGCTATTTTACTTAATATTGTGGTTATTGCCTTAGTGGTTAATTATGTTAAGAACCGCTATGAAGGCAACTACGAGGATCGTTTTGTGGATGACTTTACTGAGGAGGTAAACTAGATGACTGCTGATTTTTGGGAAAATCCCTTATTTGGTCTTGGACTATCCATTCTAGCTTACTATCTAGGTATGCGACTCAATCGACGTTGGCCTCACCCATTGACGACGCCACTTCTGATTGCGACCATCCTAATTATTGTCGTCCTCAAGCTAACCGCTATTCCTTATCGTGCTTATTACGTGGGAGGCAATTATCTTAACACTCTAATTGTGCCTTCGACAGTAGCTTTGGGAATTCCGCTTTATAAAACCTTCCACTTGATGAGACACCATATACGCAGTATTCTCTTAGGGACTTCAATTGCGGTTTTAGTTAATACGACTTTTACCGCACTCCTTGCTAAGCTTTTTGGTATGGATTTCTTCCTAGCGATTTCGCTTTTCCCTAAATCAGTCACGACTGCTATGGCGGTGGGGATTATCGACAAGATGCAAGGCATGACAACCGTGACCTTAGTGGTTGTAGTGGCCACTGGGATTTTGACAAGCGTTTTGGGGCCTGTTGTTTTAAAAATATTGAAGATTGATGACCATGTAGCAGTTGGGTTAGCCCTAGGTGGAACAGGGCACGCAGTAGGTACCGGTACAGCCTTCAAATATGGCCAAGTTGCGGGTGCCATGGCAGGTCTGGCAATTGGCGTGACGGGTTTACTCTATGTCTTTATTAGCCCGTTGATTGCGGCACTTATTTTGTCAAACTAATAGAGAGATATAAATCCTAGTGCTACAAGTACTAGGATTTACTTGTTGATGAGAGGAGAATTTGTTTGACAAGCTAAACTTTCTATTGTAGAATATGAATGAATATAAAATCTATTCACTCAACTACACAAAAGGAGGAACGATAAGATTGGATAAAAAGCAAGCTCTAAAGTTAGCCGCTTATGAAGTCTTTTCTAAAAAAGGCTACAAAGCGACGGGAATTTCAGAAATTGCCAAGCAGGCTAGCATGGCAGTCGGCTCTTTCTATAATTATTATGATAGTAAAGAAGCCATTTTTTTGGATATCTACATTGATGAAAACAATCGTGCTCGTCAAGCTATGATTGAAGAAATTGATTGGCAAATGGATATGGTTGAACTAGTTAGCCAAATTTTTGCACGGTCACGTTCCTTGGTTTCTTCCAATAAAATCCTTAAGGAGTGGTATAATCCTGCAATCGCAGATCAATTACATGGATATTATTCTTCCGAAGAAGGGAAAGTTTCAAATCCTTTCCACAATTTTCTAGTCGAAACTTTTACCAGTCGAATGTTAGCAGAAGGTTACTCCCAAGATAAAATTCAGGATATTTTACGTGTCTACAATCTTTTCTATTACATGGATATGCAAATCACAGAACAAGATGTGCCAGATTTAAATAGAACACTTGAAATATTAGCAACTAATTTCGTTAAAGGCGTCTTAAAATAAAGAGTAACTCTTTATTTTGCCGCAAAATGAATGAATATAATATATGTTCATTCTTGTGCTAGGAGGATAAAGTCATGAAAAAACAAGAAATGAAAAGAGGTAAAACGATGTTAATCACTATCCTAGTAGTCATTGTAAGTTTAAGTATTATCGCTTGGGGCATTATCGCTTATCTTGGGCGTAGTCAAACGCTATCTGTCCTTTCTATTGAAAAACTAGAGGGGGATTTAAGCCTCATACACTTGGCTAAACCTAACAATATGCAATGGAAAGCAGGTGCACACGCTAAGATTTATTTACCAAATAGTATAGATAATCCTCAAACCGCTAGCGAGGTTGTAACGGGTGCAAGCAAAAGCAAAGCTAAAGATGGGGAAAGTAGCCGTTGGCTAACGATTGCTTCAAATTCAAATGAAGGTGAAATTTTAATTTTGACTCATAATAGTGGCAGTCCTTACAAAAAAAGTCTAACTAATCTGCCAGCGGGAAGCAAAGTAGAGCTAAGTTGGTTGGACTCAAGCTTATCCACGGCAGACAGCAATAAACCCTTCGTATGTTTTGCCTCAGATGTCGGTATTGCGGCCATTCGCCCAATCATCAAAGAAGAGCTAGGTAAACGCGAATTGGTCTTGAGCCACTTAAGTAAAGGGGTGATGGTCTTTAACAATGAACTGGAAGTTTCAGCTAAAAATCATGCAAATCTAAGCTATGAGAGCAGCTCCAGTCTTTCTCAAAGTCAAGCCTATTTAAATGAAGCAGTTGAGCGCTATGGTAATGATGCGACTTATCTATTAGCGGGACAGGCCGATGATGTTAATGCTATGACCAAATTCCTTAAGGATAAGGGAATTGATAAGAAGAAAATCAAAACGAGTCGATTTAGGGGCTTAAAATAGTTTGTAAGTTAAAGAGTAGACTATAATAGTTCTTGAGAGTGATAAAGGGATGAAAAAATCCAATGGTTATGCAACCATTGGATTTTTTTACACATAGTATAGAATGCTATAAAACATAAAGACGGCGCCGCCTAATACAAAAAGGTGCCAAATAATGTGCATCCATTTGTTGTCTTTCATACGATAAAAAATCGTTCCCAGTGAGTAGGTGACACCACCCAAAGCTAAGAGTAGAATCCCGGTTAAGGGAATAGATTGTGCTAAGGGGTAGATGATGAAGACACTGAGCCATCCTAATCCTAGATAGAGGAAGGTACTGAGTTTTGGCCAACGGCCGATAGAAGAGACTTCGAAGATAATGCCTCCAATGGCCAAGGCCCAGACAAGGGCTAGGAAACCATAACCCACAAGCCCCCCAATTGAAACCATGAGGTAGGGGGTGTAAGTTCCTGCGATTAAGAGATAGATAGAAGAATGGTCGATTTTCTGGAAGACGTCCTTATAGCGAGTTAGGCTAAAGGAATGATAAAGGGTTGAATTCAAGAATAATAGGAAGAGGCTAGCCCCGTATATAGCATAGGATACGATTTCTAGATGTGAGCCATGTTGCACGCCTTTGAGAATGAGTGCAACCGTGGCAATAATGCTCAAGAGGGCACCAATACCATGAGTTGCAGCATTGAGGACTTCAATGATGACTTGTTTAGTATAGGATAATTTAAGTGTTTCTTTCATATTTTCCCTCCTTAGCTTCATTGTACCGCAAATGACTTGAGAAAGAAAGTTAAAGCCCTAGGGACTATGTTTTGCATCTTGTGGCCTATTTTTGGTAGAATGGTTGTATACGAACACAAAGGAGGACCTAATGGCAAAGAGTTTTTACGATTATATTTCTCGGTCGGTGGACTATGGTGCCAAGGACCGCATGAGTCGCTTGGCTAACGCCATCCACTCTGATCAAGGATTTCCCAAGCGTAGCGAAGAGTTTGATGAAATCTCACGTTACATGGAAGATAACCCTCATTACTCACGCCTACTGTCCATCTTTGATGATGCGTGGCAACAGTATCTTTATAACAAATAGAAAGGATTACATTTTATGTCGATTCATATTGCAGCCCAAGAAGGCCAAATCGCTGAAGTTGTTTTATTTCCAGGGGACCCATTGCGTGCCCAATATATTGCTGAAACCTTCCTAGAGAATGTGACGCGTTATAATACTGTACGTAACATGTTCGGTTTTACCGGGACCTATAAGGGCGTTCCAGTTTCTGTGCAGGGTTCAGGTATGGGGATTCCCTCAGCTATGATTTACGCAGAAGAGCTCTATCAAAGTTATGGCGTTAAGACGATTATCCGTATCGGGACTGCTGGTGGGATGAAAGAATCTGTTAAGGTTCGTGATATTGTCTTTGGCCAAGGAGCGACGACAGACTCTAGCTGCCTAATCAATATCTTCAATGGTCAAGTCTCCTTTGCAGCCTTAGCTGATTTCAAGGTTCTAGATACTGCTTACCACTTAGCAGCAGAAAAGTTACCTAAGGAAAATATCCATGTCGGTAATATTTTATCTAGCGATCGTTTCTATAATGAAGAGATGGACAAGGGTAAACTAGCTCGTTATGGGGTTTTAGCTGTGGAAATGGAAGCAGCTGGGCTCTATGCCGTGGCAGCTAAACACAACCGTCAAGCCTTAGCTATGTGTACCATCAGCGACCACTTAATTACGGGTGAAGAAACAACGGCTGAAGAACGCCAAACAACTTTCACACAAATGATGGAAGTTGCCTTAGAAACAGCTTACGCGCTCCAAAGCAAATAAGCGAATTAATTATTGGAAAGAAGGGATTCGATGAAGTTAAGCAAAGGATTGAAATGGTTCTCTGCCTTACTAGTGACAACCAGTGTACTTTCAACGACTGTTCCAGTGACTGCAGCGCCGTTTAGCCTCTTTGGTTCAAAAGAACAGCTATCGGATGAAGATATACAGAAGATTCAGGAAGTCTATCGTTCTATTCGCGAAGGCTACATTGAGGAAATAGACAAGGAGAAAATACTAGAAGGTGCTCTTAAGGGGATGGTGTCTGCCACAGAAGATCCATATTCAGAGTATTTCAACAAGGAAGAATCGGATGCCTTCGATAATGCCATGAGTGATTCCTTTGAAGGGATTGGGGTTCAGTTCCAAGTCAAAGGTGGCGAAATGGTTGTGATTAGTGCCCTTGATGACACACCTGCCTCTAAAGCAGGTTTGCAGCCAAATGACGTCATTGTTAGCGTAGATGGGACAGAGCTTAAGGACAAGACGACCCAAGAAGTCATGAAACTTATCCGTGGCCCTAAGGGTTCTGAAGTCAAACTAGTCATTCGTCGTGGCGGGTCAAACTTTGATGTTAAGTTGACTCGCGACACTATTCCAAATTATTCCGTTACTAGCAATTTGGATGAGCAAGACAAAACCATTGCCCACATTAAAATTATCCAATTTGGTGAGAATACAGGTAAGGAATTGGAGAATGCTGTTAAGAAAGCCCGTGAAGACGGGGCTAAGAGCTTCATCTTCGACCTACGTAATGATCCAGGTGGTCTCCTAAGTCAGGCCCTTGCTATCGGCAATATGTTCTTGAAAGATGGCGATGTCATCCTTCAAACTCAAGAACGTGGCAGTGATCCGACTGTCTTTTCAGCGGATTCTAAATTATATGGTGACTTCAAAATCACGGAGCCTTATGTCTTCTTGATCGATGGTGGTTCAGCATCTGCTAGTGAAATTTTAGCTGCTGCTATTAAGGAAAACACCAAACATGATTTAGTAGGCGAGAAGACCTTTGGTAAGGGGACGGTTCAACAAGTTCTTAATCAATCAGATCTTGGCGAATTGAAGCTAACGATTGCTAAATGGTTAACGCCAAAAGGTGAGTGGATTCATAAACAAGGAATTGAGCCGACCGTTGCTGTCGAACAAGAACCGGTGGCTAAGGCAGTTAGCCTCAGCTACGATGATACCCTTGCCAAAGGCCAATCTAACGATGGGGTAAAAAATCTTGCTTTAATTCTTAAAGCTTTAGGCTATGAATTAGAGTCTACTGAATACTTTGATGATAAGATGGAAGCTGCTGTCAAGGCCTTCCAAAAAGATAAGGGATTGACTGAAGATGGTCAAGTAACTGGTAAGACAGCAGATGCCCTCAACGAGGCAACCCGTGATTATCTCAAGACTCATGATGCGCAGTACGACAAGGCCAAAGAAGTACTTAAGCAAGGAAATAACTCATGAGATCGCTAAGAAACTTAGGCCGTGACCTGGTCAATGTGGTTTTCTATCTCATGATTGCCGTCTTAATCCTAACAGGTATTCGGCAGTACATTCTGCAGCCTTTTCAGGTTGATGGCCATTCTATGGAGGCAACCCTCCATCATGGAGAGCACATGCTGCTCTTTCCTAGTGCTAAGATTAATCGCTTTGATGTAGTGGTATTTCCTGATCCAAAAGGATCAGGAAATTCCTATGTTAAGCGGGTTATTGGTTTGCCTGGTGATCGATTGAGAGTGCACAATGACCAACTCTATCTCAATGATTTACCAGTGCCTGAACCTTATCTAGAACCTTATAAATCTCAAGCTGATAGCCATCCATTTACCCAAGACTTTTCCTTGTGGGATACCTTGGGAATTGAGACTATTCCAGAGGGTTACTACTTTGTCATGGGGGATAATCGACCTGGGTCGGGTGATAGCCGTCAGTTCGGTTTGGTACCCATTGCCTCGGTTCAGGGGAAAGCGGATCTGGTTTATTGGCCCTTCAACCAAATGAGACGCATGGCGCAGTATCAGCTCCAAGCAGATGGTTCCCTGTCTATTAGCGCACCTTAAACTATATCCTAGGAGGAAAGTTCGTGTCACAACCAATTCAATGGTTTCCTGGCCATATGGCCAAGGCCAAACGTGAAGCCAAGGAAAAACTCAACCTTGTCGATATTGTCATTGAACTAGTCGACGCTCGCATTCCTGAATCCAGTCGCAATCCCTTGATTGACGAAATTGTAGGCAATAAGCCCCGCATCATGGTCCTCAACAAGGCGGACTTAGCTGATTCTGTCAAGACCCAGGCCTGGATTAATTATTATCAAAGTCAAGGTATTCATGCCTTAGCTATCGATGCTCAGCACGGTAAAGGTCTCAAACAACTTGAGAAGCAGTGTCAGGCACTTATGTCAGATTACTTTGCCAAACAAGCTGCAAAAGGGGTCAAGCCGCGTGCCATTCGCCTCATGATTCTGGGTATCCCTAACGTAGGTAAATCCACTTTAATCAATCGCTTTGTGGGTAAGAACCAGGCCATTACCGGGAATAAGCCAGGGGTAACCAAGGCGCAACGTTGGCTAAAAGTAGGGCGTAACTTCGAGTTACTGGATACTCCAGGGATTCTGTGGCCTAAGTTTGATGACCCTTTAGTGGGCAAAAAATTGGCTTTAACCGGTGCCATCAAAGACCAACTGGTCCATATGGATGATTTGGCCCTTTATCTATTAGAATTAGTCTTGGCCAATCATTCAGATATGCTTAAGCAGCGTTACCGCGTGACTGAGCAAGAGTGCCAACTGCCCTTAGTAGAACTACTTTTAGTTATTACCAAGCGACTGGGCTTTAAAGAGGATTATGACCAGGCGTCTACAAAATTAGTAATCGATTATCGTCAGCACCAATTAGGTAGTTTGACCTTGGATCAAGTACCTTTGGATGTTTCTACTGTAGGTGAAAATTAATGGCTAAGTTAACTGTTAGTCAAATTAAGCAAGCCTTGCTAGAGGTAAACGATAGATCTCATGAATTTTTAGTGACGCTGGCCAATGATGAGCGCAAAAGTGTCCAAAAATTGCTTGAACAATGCCACAAACGTATACAAAATCAAGAGTTAGTTTATCAAGAACACCAAAAAAGACTCAATCATGAAATAGCTGCCTATGAGGCTGGCTATCAAGTGATTGCGGGTTTAGATGAGGTAGGGCGTGGTCCTCTGGCTGGTCCAGTTGTGGTAGCAGCAGTTGTCCTACCTAGAGATTGCCAGAATTTACTAGTCGGGGTAACAGACTCTAAGCAACTGTCACATGCTAAACGCCTTGAATTCGCCCGCCAAATCCGCGAAGTTGCCCTTGATCTTAAAATTGTGGCCATTCCTCCGGCCATTATTGACCGGGACAATATCTATCAAGCCACTCGCCAGGGCATGAAGGCTGCTGTTGAAGCCCTAAATGTAAAACCTGATTATTTGCTGTTAGATGCCATTAATATTGATTCTGATTTGCCACAAGAGTCCTTGGTCAAAGGCGATCAACGTTCCTTATCCATTGCGGCGGCTTCTATTATCGCCAAGGTATATCGAGATGAGTTAATGGTCCAATACAGCAAGACTTACCCAGAGTTTGGTTTTGACCGGAATATGGGCTATGGGACTAAGGAGCACTTAGATGCCTTAGATAGAGTAGGTTATACTCCTATTCATCGCCGGTCTTTTGAACCGGTTAAGTCCATGTACAAAGCATATGAATCTTAAAATTCAATCGGTTCCGACAAGGAACCGATTTTTCTATAGAGAATACAAGATAGGCTTGACAAAACCCTTAGACATTTGTAGAATTAAAGTGAGAAAGATTGATTTTATCATACGAAAGGAGATTTCTATGGCAGCAAAAATTAAACGACTAGCTGATGGCGAATTTACCATTTTGAAGGCCATCTGGCAATTGCCACAGCCCACTACTTCTGCCCAGATTATTGAATATCTAGGTGAAGACAACCATTGGAAGCCACAAACCTTGCTCACGGTCTTAGCTCGCTTAACCGAAAAGGGCTACCTTAATAGCGAACGAGTGGGGCGTGAACGCCATTATACGGCACTCGTTTCGGAAGCAGATTATCTCGAGGTAGAGGCCTCTGACTTCTTAAATCGTTACAAGGGTCACTCTCTCAGTGGTTTCATCAATAACTTGTTCCGCTCAAATTCCTTGACTGATTCTGACATGGACGAATTGCGTGATCTGCTTAATCAGCATAAATCCTAGTGAGGAGGGGACTAGATGCAAGATTTACTCTTTAACTTTTTTTTGACTAGCTTGTCAGTTTCTTGCTTAATCCCACTTGTCAGTATTTGTTTTATGCTCTTCAAGAATCGACTTTCAGTCCGGAGTAAATATTATATCTGGATTGGGGTTATCCTGAGTCTCTTGTTACCATTTAGACCAGCCTTTAGTTTAGGCTTAATTGAGGTGCAGCCACCCGCACCATTACTCCCGACCTCAGCTCCGACTCATTTAGGGTCGACACCATTAGAAGCTTCAGGAGCACCAGTGCCAACTCCTACATGGTCCTTTAACATTTTGCATGCTATCTTGTTGGTCTGGCTGTTAGGTGTCTTGATTTGTCTTGGACGTCAGCTCTATAGTTACATCAAGTTCCAGACCATGCTCAAACGATGGGGCGACCCTGTTGAAGATTTAGCCATCTGGGAAAACTTAGCTGAGATGCAAGCTCTTGTGGGTGTAAAACGCGAAATTGGGCTAATTTATTGCCCTTTGGTGCACAGTCCTCTCTTATTTGGCTTCAGAAAACCAACCATTGTGCTTCCTGAGCTTGACTATACAGAGGAAGAATTTAGTTTAATTTTCCATCATGAATTAGTCCACTATAAGCACGGAGATGTTTATGTTAGTCTCTTAGCCATGTTTATTAAGAGCCTCTACTGGTACAACCCATTGGTTCGTTTCGCAAGCAAAGAGTTGTTGGAAGCAGGGGAAATGTACTGTGATGCTACCGTATTAGCCCAACAAGATGTTAGCTATCGCATCTTCTATGGTGAGACAATTCTGACCATGATTGACCGAAGCAAGAAAAACCAAGTAGCTTTAACCACTTGCTTCTATTCCAATCGTTTCAATTTGAAGCGACGCATATTAGCCATTATGGATAATCGCTATCCAATTCGCTTCTTATCCGTTTTGGTCATTCTAGGAGTGACTACTTTAGTCTTACTATCACGTTCTGTCTTTGTGATGGCACAACCACCTGCTAATCAGGTGACAGATAGTCAGATAAGCGAGCTCAGAGTTTCCAGCAATCAAGCCAGAGATTATGCCTTAGCAGAGGTGGGCTTGACATTGGATCAAGTCCAAGCCTTAGAAATAGAACTGTCTCAGGACCGCTATTTTGTCGCTTTTCAATATCAAAATACCGTTTATCAGTACCAAATTAGTGTGATAGATGGGCAAATTTTACGAGTTCATGAGACCAACCAAGTTTTAGTCTCGAATGCTCAACCAAGTGAGAGTCTCGCAAGTTCTGAACATATAGCTAGTCAAGCTTCTAATGCAGAGTCATCACAGGCACCATCAGTATTTAGACCTTTACTCAATGTGCAGTCCATCTTGAAAGATAGCGATGACGATGAATCTGATGACAAAGATGACGTGGATGATCCATATGATCCAGACGACCCAGATGTAGATGATTAATAAACATGTATAGATTTGAAGTCTAACGAGAGACGATAGAGCTCTCGTTAGACTTTTTATATGAAGTTTTTCAAGTATAACAATCACATGACAAAAGTAGGAACTACTTAAATCGCAAAATCTACATATATAGAAGATGGTTATAAACGACAGCTGTAGTATATCTATTAGCTCCTAGAGAGCTTATCTTTATCACTTATCAGTTTATGTGGCTAATGAAGCCAATGCAAAGCCTGAAATGCTAATGATGTCATTGGTAGTCGCCTTAATAACTGGCCTCTGGTTGGCTTGGGTCTATAAGTACAAGACGCTCTATACAAAGGATTTCGTTATAACTTTGGCTCTCTTGCCAACCATTATAGCCATGATGATCTTCTTAGTGAATGGTAATTTGGGTACCAGTGTGGCGGTGGCCGGGACCTTTAGTCTCATTCGCTTCCGTTCTGCAGCAGGGGGTGCCAAAGAGATGCTAGTTATCTTCATGGCGACTGCTATCGGTTTAGCTTGTGGGATGGGCTATGTCTTCCTAGCCTTGGTCTTTACCCTTGTCTTGACCTGTCTGCTCTTGATTTTGGAGCATGTCAATTTTGCTAATACAAGCCAATCCCGTCGTTATCTTACTGTGAAAATTTCGGCTGATCAAGATTATGATTTGCTCTTTGAGGGTATTTTTGAAGCGCTTTGTCAGTCTGTAGAACTAGCCTCCATTTCTTTTGAAGATGGCGATTCCTTGCTTAAGTTAGACTATATCATAGAACTTAAGCGTGAGATTAGCGACCATGCCTTTATTAATCAATTCCAGGCTTACAATACTTTAG
This sequence comes from uncultured Abiotrophia sp., assembly GCF_938010525.1. Taxonomy (GTDB): domain Bacteria; phylum Bacillota; class Bacilli; order Lactobacillales; family Aerococcaceae; genus Abiotrophia. The sequence continues at coordinate 11,672 of NZ_CALLVK010000019.1, forward strand.
CTAAAGTTAGCTTGAGTAAGGTAGCCAAGAAAAAGAAGACACTTTAGACAGCCCTTAAGCCAGCAGATTTATCTAGTCTGCTGGCTTAACTATACTTACTTGACAGTTTGTTGAAAACGCTTTATGATAGTTGTATAATCTATTTTAAAGCGAGGGTTTATTTGGCGAAGAAATGCTCATGAGTTAACAAAATGAGTGGTAGGATGCCTGATTTATTCATCAGAAAGGGAGAGTGTTATGAGACCAAGAAAATCTCTAGTGTGGGACTTACTTTTAGCGCTTGATCGTCAGCTGCCCGGTCATTTCGAATTGGAAAACCTATTAGACTTTGTAGATGCACATTCATATAGCCAAGACCAGGTGATTTCAGCTTTAGAATACCTTAAGCACGAAGGCTATTTGTCAGGTCTTATTCTCTATGATGACCAAGGACAGCCATATCACTTCATTATTGATGGAATTTCCCGTCAAGGGCTTGACTTGCTAGATAGCTTATCTAAAGAAGGTAGCATATAAGATCTTTAACTAGAATAAGGGGGACTGGGATTCAATCCCAGTTTTTTCTTATATATGCTTTTCTTACTATTTATATAGTCTTGTAACTTTTTATCTTTTAAAGACGTGTTTTATTCTCCTTTTTGCCTATATATAGTATGAAGGGGGAATCTTGATGGATTTTTCGATGAAGGAACAACTCATTCTTTTAAGCCTTGAAGGTGCTAACTATCGTGAGATTTGGTATTACCTTAAGCATGCCATTAATAGAGCTTGTCATCGTCATGCACTTAGCCTTGTAGACTGTCAGGCCATGCTGATAGAAGTCCAGAAAGAAGAAGGCATATTAGAAAATCCAGGCTTCCATTTTTATCTGGATGACCAAAGCTATCTGCGAGTCAAGGATTTGGCTAAGCGTACGCTTATGATTGGAGAGCCTACTTATCCTAGGGCTTGGTTAGAGATTCCTAAGCCTCCCTTACTAATCTATTATCAGGGGCATATTGAATGGCTACAAGAGCCACTAATTTCCATTGTTGGGACTCGAGCCATAAGTCTCCAAGGCCAAAAAGATGCGAATTCTCTAACTCAAGCCTTATGTCATTCAGGCTATGTCTGTGTCTCAGGGATGGCCTTGGGAGTAGATGCTATAGTTCATCGAACAGCTCTTAATACCCCTGGCGGCAAAACCATTGCCATCTTACCAGCTGGTTTTGGCACCTGTTATCCACGAAGTCATACAAGCCTTATGGCTGAATTAGGGCAATCCCACTTGCTCTTGTCAGAGTATTTGCCTCATATAGGAATCAAAAAACATCATTTTATTATGCGTAATCGATTGGTGGCGGGGATTGCGCCAGCACTGGTGGTTGTGGAAGCAGCCTTGAAGAGCGGGAGTCTCATCACAGCTAATTTTGCCCTACAGTATAATCGAGAGATTTATGTCTGTCCAGGACATTTGAGTGAGACCAATTCAGCCGGATGTAATCAGTTAATTGAAGCGGGAGCTAATGCCATTTATAGTCTGCCAGATTTCTTGGGAGAGCTGGAAACTCTCTATCGTCTCCAAGCAATAAAGAATTAAAAGTGTTGACAAGCGATCCGGTTTCGTCTAAGATTGATACGATTTACATTGAAGCAAGCCCCCTTGCTCGAGAAAGGGATGTGTCGATCAGGTGACTTATAAATATCTGGTGATTGTCGAATCACCGACAAAAGCAAAAACTATTGATAAATACTTGGGTAAGAACTATAAAGTAGTAGCCAGCAAAGGACACTTGCGTGATTTGCCTAAAAGTAAAATGGGTGTGGACATCGACAACCATTTTGAACCTAGCTACATTAACATTCGTGGTCGCGGAGATACCATTAAAGAACTGCGTAAATACGCCAAAAAGGCTGAAAAAGTCTACCTAGCAGCCGACCCGGACCGCGAAGGGGAAGCCATTGCTTGGCATCTTTCACACATTCTTGGGTTGGATCCTAATGACAAGAATCGCGTGGTCTTTAACGAAATTACCAAGGATTCTGTTAAGGAGGCCTTCAAGCATCCACGTGCCATTGACCAAGAGTTGGTCGATGCTCAACAGGCGCGTCGTATCTTGGACCGGGTAGTAGGTTATTCTATTTCACCTATATTATGGAAGAAAGTTAAAAAAGGCCTATCTGCTGGTCGGGTACAGTCGACGGCATTGAAACTGATTATTGACCGTGAAATGGAAATTCGCAACTTCAAACCAGAAGAGTATTGGGATATTCCGACAACCTTCCTTAAGAGCAAAAGCAAGTTTCAGGCTGATTTTTATGCATTAGATGGCAAAAAGCGTGAACTTAAGAGTCATGAGGATGTCCAAACCGTGATGAAACGCATTGATCAAAAGGCCCCATTCAAGGTGGATGAGATTGAGGAGAAGGAGCGTCGTCGCAAGTCTCAAGCGCCATTTACAACTTCAACCCTACAACAAGAAGCGTCTAATCGTCTTGGCTTCCGTACTAGCAAGACCATGATGGTTGCTCAGCAGCTCTATGAAGGGATAAGCATTGGCCGCAACACCGTCGGTTTGATTACCTATATGCGTACGGATTCAACCCGCATTGCGCCAAGTGCTCGTCAAGCGGCCCTGGATTATATTGATGAGACCTTTGGATCTGAATACCTTGGACCTGGAAAAGTAGTTCGTAATGGTCAAAGTGCACAAGATGCCCATGAAGCTATTCGTCCATCTAATGTGACACTTACTCCAGAGTCCATCCAAGCATCCTTAACTAAGGACCAATATAGACTCTATAATTTGATCTGGTCCCGTTTTGTGGCTAGTCAGATGGCAGATGCAGTCTACGATACCATTCGTTGTGACTTAAGTCAGAATGGCGCAAGCTTCCGTGCAAATGGTTCTAAGATTAAATTTCCTGGTTTCCTTAAGGTTTATCCATCTCAAGGGACTAAGGATAACTTCCTGCCAGACTTAAAAGTTGGAGAAGCAGTCAAGGTGGCGGATATGAATCCAAGTCAGCACTTTACCCAACCACCTGCTCGTTACAACGAAGCCTCCCTGGTTAAGGTCTTAGAAGAAAAGGGGATTGGCCGTCCATCTACCTATTCACCAACTATTGAAACCTTGCGCAAACGTTACTATGTCAAAATGGTAGCTAAGCGGTTTGAACCAACTGAACTAGGCGAGATTGTCAATAATCTCATGACGAGTTATTTCCCTAATATCGTGAATACCGAGTTTACGGCTGGCTTAGAAACGGAACTGGATGCCATTGAAGAAGGCAAGTTCCAGTGGGTACAAGTCCTAGAATCCTTCTATGAAGGCTTTAAAGGCAATTTAACCAAGGCCGAAGAAGAAGTTGCTAAGATTGATATCAAGGATGAGCCTGCTGGGTTTGCCTGTCCTGAATGTGGCCACGATATGGTCATTAAGATTGGCCGTTTTGGTAAGTTCTATGCTTGCAGCAACTTTCCGGATTGCCGCCATACAGAAGCTATCGTCAAAACCATTGGCGTGACCTGTCCGCAGTGTCATCAGGGCCAAGTGGTCGAACGCCAATCCAAGAAGAATCGTCTCTTCTTTGGTTGTAATCGATATCCTGACTGTGACTTTGTCTCTTGGGATAAGCCGGTTGGTCGCGACTGCCCAGTCTGCCAACACTATCTAGTAGAAAAAACAAGTCGCAAGGGCAAACAAGTTGCTTGCAGTCACTGTGACTATCAAGAAGACATTCAAAAGTAAGTAAGTCCCTTGCCGGCATGAAAGAGATTAAACCGTGGTTTAATCTCTTTTTGTTTATCAATTCTTAACAAATGACAGCAAATGAGGCGGGGCAGTCGCTTCAAGAGCAAAAAAGTGATACACTAAAAGACATAGAAAGAATGAAAGATGGTGGTCTTATGCAGGAAGCTATTGCGCGTTTTCTCCAATACATCAGTGTTGAAAGACGCTATTCCCAGAAGACCCTGGCTGCCTATCAACAAGACTTAGCGGCTTTTCAGTCTTTTATTGAGACCAGCGGTGGCGGACATTTGAAGCAAATTGCCTACCAAGACGTAAGACTCTATCTGGCCTACCTCAATGAACAAGCTTACGCCAAAACCAGTATTCGTCGCAAGTTATCCAGCCTTCGATCATTTTTTACCTACTGCCTAAGCCAGGGGTGGATTGAGACTAATCCCATGGAATTGGTTCAGTACCAGGTGAAAAAGAAGAGCTTGCCACAATTCTTCTATGAACAAGAACTGACTCAACTCTTCGATGCCCTTTATAAGCGGGAAGATGATGCAGCTTGGCGTGACAGAATGCTCTTAGAAGTTCTCTATGCGACAGGCATGCGGGTCAGTGAACTGAGCGAATTGAGCTTAGATCGCCTCAACCTAGAGGTGCAACTTATTCGTGTTCTAGGGAAGGGGAATAAGGAGCGTATCGTCCCCTTGGGTGATTCGGCAACCCAAGCTATTCGGGATTATTTGACGTATCTAAGACCAAAAATAGACTCTAAGAAGAGTCAATACCTGCTACTGACTGACAAGGGTGCTCAAATGACACCTAGACAGATTCGGACGCGACTTAACAGTTTGGTTCAAGAACAGGCTATGAACTTGAAGATTTATCCCCACAAATTGCGGCATTCTTTTGCCACACATTTGCTAAATAAGGGGGCAGACCTGAGAACGGTTCAAGAACTACTGGGCCACGCCAACCTCAGTTCAACCCAAATTTATACGCATGTAACTAAAGACCAATTGCGCAGCCAATACCTTAAAGCCCATCCTAGGGCCAAACAAGCCAAGCAAGATAAATAATCACGCTAAAAGGAAGTGACCATCATGACAACAATTTGTGCTGTAAAAAAAGATAATCAACTAGCCATGGCTGGGGATGGCCAAATTACAATGGGCCAACAAGTCATTATGAAAGGCTCTGCCCGTAAGATTCGACGCATTTATCATAACCAAGTTCTAGTTGGCTTTGCGGGTGGTGTAGCGGACGCTATCACCTTATCAGAAATGTTCGAGACCAAGCTCAGTGAGCACCAAGGACAATTAACCCGAGCGGCAGTCGAACTAGCCAAGTCTTGGCGTTCTGATCGGACATTACAGAAGCTAGAAGCCCTACTGATTGTCATGGATAAGAACAATCTCCTCATGGTCAGTGGGACCGGTGAAGTCATTGAGCCAGATGATGGCATTTTGACCATTGGTTCAGGAGGCAACTATGCTTTAGCGGCAGCCCGTGCTCTTAAGCGTAACGCGCCAGAATTGAATGCCGTAGACATTGCCAAACAAGCGCTGCAAATTGCCAGTGAGATTGATGTTTTCACCAATGACCAAATCCGTGTGGAAGAAGCCTAAGAGGGCTGACTTGCCATTATAATAGAAGGGATGAATTGATTATGAGTCAATTAACACCACGTTATGTCGTCAATGAGTTAAATAAATACATTATCGGACAAGATGAAGCCAAACGTGCCATTGCCATTGCTTTGCGCAATCGTCTGCGCCGTCTCAAGCTAGATCCAGCTATGCAGGCTGAAGTAAAGCCAAAGAACATCTTGATGATTGGGCCAACTGGGGTCGGGAAGACCGAGATTGCGCGACGCTTGGCTGAAATCGCCAATGCTCCTTTTGTCAAAGTAGAAGCGACCAAGTATACCGAAATCGGTTATGTTGGTCGTGACGTAGAGGCCATGGTACGTGACTTGGTTGAAGCCAGCATTCGCATGGTCAAGAAGATTAAACATCAAGAAGTGAGAGAAGAGGCCTATGAACGTGCCTTGACTCGTCTAGCTAAGGCTCTTAAACCTGGTATTAAACAAGAGAAGAAACAACAAGCTCAACCTAATGATTTTATGGCCATGTTGCAAAAAATGACTCAAAGCCAGGAGGAGCCTCAGGAAGTGGTGACAGATGACATTAAGGTCAGTCGCCGCCAAATCAAGGAGCAATTGCGCCAAGGCTTACTTAATGACAAGGAAGTCACCATTGAATTAGAAGAGAAGAAACTGCAACTCAACAACTTAAATCCTATGATGGAACAAATGATGGATGTCCAATCCGAGTTCCAAAACTTACGGCCTAAGAAAAAAATCAAACGCAGTGTGTCCGTTAAGGAAGCCCTCGAATTACTGACAGAAGAAGAGTCAGATCACCTAGTTAATCAAGATGATATCAACCAACAGGCTTTGGAATTGGCTCAGAACAGTGGCATTATCTTCATCGACGAAATCGATAAGATTGCGACTTCTTCCAACCATGGAGGAGAAGTTAGCCGTCAGGGGGTCCAACGTGACATCTTGCCAATTGTTGAAGGTAGTGACGTTCAGACTAAGTACGGTATTATTTCAACTGATCATATACTCTTTATTGGATCGGGTGCCTTCCATGTGGCCAAACCTTCTGATTTAATTCCTGAATTACAGGGCCGCTTCCCAATCCGTGTCCAGTTGACCGACCTTAAGGTGGATGATTTCCGCCGTATACTACAAGAGCCAGCTCACGCTATTTTGCATCAATACCAAGCCATGCTTGCAACTGAAGGGGTAGAAGTTATCTTCACGGAATCTGCCATTGATAAAATGGCGGAATACGCGGTGCTATTAAATGAGACAACCGATAATATTGGGGCTCGTCGTCTCCACACCATTGTCGAGACCGTCTTAGAGGAATTACTCTATGAAGCTGCTGATATGAATATGGGCCGTATTGAGATTAATGGTGCCTATGTCAGTCAACGTTTAGATAAGATTGTAGAAAGTCCTGATTTAAGCCACTATATCTTATAAGTAACTCGTAAAACGAGATTTGAGGAGGTAGATCCATGATACAACTAGAGAATGAGCAAGTGATCGTAAAAATTAAAGAGATGGGGGCTGAATTGACCTCTGTCTTGGACCGTGCGTCTGGTTATGAATTCATCTGGCAAGGAGATCCCAACTACTGGGGACGACAGGCACCCATTCTCTTTCCGATTGTGGGTAGCTTAAAGGAAGGGGCTGTCTCCTATCAGGGGCAAGCCTATCGCTTACCACGTCATGGTTTTGCTAGAGATAGTTACTTTCGTGTTATTGCTCAGTCGCAACAAGCGGTTACCTTTGAACTTACCTCAAATGATGAGACTAAGAACCTGTATCCTTTCGACTTTGTGTTGCAAGTCTCCTATATTTTGTCAGGTAGACGTTTGACTGTTTCATATACGGTCCATAATCCTCATACGAGTCAGGTCCTTTATTATAACATCGGAGGTCATCCGGCCTTTAATGTTTGCCATAATGCCAAGGAAGAATTTGACGGGGTATGGCTTAGCTTCCAACCGCAAGAGATGTTGCGCCATATTCCCTTAGATGTTGCGAGTGGCTTAATTGAGCTTAATAAGGCGCGCTACCAAGAGCTTAGTCGAATGGAACTTAGCCACAAGACCTTTAAGAAGGACGCGCTCATCTATCAAATCAAGCCAGAGACTGAGTTGCTTTTAGAAGACGCTCAAGCCAGCATTGGACTCAGCCATCATGGCATGACCTTTGTGGGGATTTGGTCTCCTTATCCTGTTAAAGCACCATTTGTCTGCCTAGAACCATGGGCGGGCATTGCGGATAGTAGCGAGACAAGTGGCCAGTGGCCAGAAAAATACCAGGTCATAGAAGTGGGACCATCCAATGTATCCACTCATGACTACACCCTGACCTTTACTAAGAAAAACTAAGACAAGAAATTTAGGAATTAGCAGAAAGCGAGGCTAAACATATGCATTCCCTTGAATTGGCGCCCCAAACCAAAATGGGGGTTCTAGAAGCCTATTATGGGTATGATCATTTCCGTCCCGGTCAAGAAGCCATTATTGATGCTATTCTATCTGGACGGGATGCTATGGCCATTATGCCAACTTCTGCTGGTAAGTCTCTTTGCTTTCAAGTGCCAGCTATGCTCATGCCAGGGGTTACCTTGGTGATTTCGCCACTTATTTCCCTCATGCAAGATCAAGTTTCTAGCTTGGTAGCCATGGGCATACCTGCCGTACTGATTAATAGTGGGCAAAGCTTGGAAGAAAATCGCCAAGCGGTAGCAGCCTTAAGAAGTGGGCAAGTCAAACTGGCTTATATTGCACCAGAACGCCTGTCAAATGATTATTTTTTGAATTTAGTTAGTCAAGTAGAGGTCAGTCTGGTAGCAGTGGACGAAGCCCACTGTATCTCCCAATGGGGCAATGACTTTCGTCCTTCCTACCAAGCCATTCCTCATTTGCTGGACTATCTAGACAAACGGCCGATTATGGCGGCTTTTACGGCGACAGCCACGCAACAGGTTAGGCAAGACATTGTCCATTATTTAGGGCTACAAAAGCCCTTTGAAATGGTGACAGGATTTGATCGACCTAATCTTTTCTTTGCCTTGGAAGAACCAAGCGATAAAATGAGAAGGCTCAAGGAATTATTGGCAAGTGGCGAGCCCAGCATTGTCTATTGTGCCACACGTAAAGACGTGGAGTCTGTCGCGAGCAAGCTAAATCAGGCCGGAATTCAGGCCAGACCCTACCATGCTGGGATGGACATGTCGGATCGTCATGCCACTCAACGCGCCTTTCAATTTGATGAGATTCAGGTAGTAGTAGCAACTAATGCCTTTGGTATGGGGATTGATAAATCCAATGTGCGTCAGGTCATCCATTATGCCATGCCCAAGGATTTGGAATCCTACTATCAGGAAGCTGGTCGCGCTGGCCGAGATGGCGAAGACTCTCGTTGTACCTTGTTCTATTCAGACCGTGACATTATGACCAATGTCTACTTGATTGAACAAGGTGGCGATCCAATCGGTCGCCAGAAACTCAATGAAATGATTGACTATTGCCGAACGACTCAATGTTTGCGGGGGTTTATGCTACGTTACTTTGGTGAAGCCCCACATGAAAGGAACTGTCAGTCCTGTACCAATTGCACAACGACAGTAGAACAGGTTGATATTACGCTGCCTGCGCAAAAAATTCTAGCCTGTGTCTATCGTATGGGCCAACGTTATGGTTTGACTAAGGTGGCCGAGGTCCTTAAGGGTAGTCAGAAAGCTGACATCAAAGGGACTTATCTAGCTGACTTACCTACTTATGGGCTCATGAAAGACATACCAGAAGCCCAAATCAAGCGATATATTAGTGCCTTGGTGGTAGAAGGTTATCTTAAGATGGTGGGGCAAGACTATCCCATTCTCAACCTAACTTCTAAGGCTAAGCCGGTATTAAAGGGACAGGAGCAGGTATCCATTAAGCATACCTTGGCCATGAGTATTGCTAAGATGAGTCAAGTCAAGGCACGTGGTAATGAGAGCCACGATGCCTATGATCAGGTACTCTTTGAGCGTTTACGGCAAGTCCGTTATGATTTGGCCCAAAAGCACCAAGTACCACCTTTTATTATTTTTTCGGATGCTACCTTGCGGGCATTGTGTCGTCATTTCCCGACGACGGAGACAGCCTTTCTGACCATCTCTGGTGTGGGGCAGAAGAAATTATCTCAGTATGGCTATGACTTTATGCATGCCATTGAGGCCTATCTGGCTGAAAAAGATAAGTAAAAAAACACGCTTAACTCTGTTGGGAGCTAAGCGTGTTTGCTTTTATTTAGTTTGTGATGAATCCTTGGATCCATGCTGATTGAGCCAGAGACCGAGACCAAAACTGATAGTCTTTTCTTCATGGCGCAGTAGGCGCTCAATGTTCTGGCGGTGACGATAAATCATGAAGAGGGCGATCATGATAAAGGTCACACCGTAGATTTTATTGGGCTGAGTCAAGAAGAGATAGCAGGCGGTCAAGCTATAAGCAACCATGGCTGAGAAGCTAACGGTACTGGTTAGATAGAGTAGGGTAAAGAAGCTAATAACCATGACCAAGGCAATCCAGAAATGGAAGCCTAGCAAAACACCAATAGAAGTAGCAACAATCTTGCCGCCCTTGAAGTTGGCCCAGATGGGATAGGCATGGCCAATTAAGGCTGCAAGGGCGACAGCCGAGATCACCCAAGCATTATCTGTGAAGAGCCATTTGGCTAAGAGGACTGGAATCCAGCCTTTTAAGACATCGATCATGGCAACTAAGACGGCTGACTGAAAGCCATAGGTACGTCCAATGTTAGTCGCACCACTGTTACCAGAGCCGGTTTGGCGCACATCTTGGCGATAGCGTAGACGTGAATACCAAACCCCAGTAGGAATGGAACCTAGTAAGTAGGTAGCAATAATCAATAGGATTTTGAGATGCATAGAGAGCCTCCTTTAAATTCCCCTTTAGTGTATCACGAATTCCTAGTAAAAAAAAGGCCAGAGGACATCTTTCAGTTGCTATTTGGCGGATGATGCGCTAGAATGGGCCAGATGAAAGATTTAATTGAAATCTAGACCTAGTATTTGGTATGATAGAACAGTTGAAACAAAAAGTTGAGGTGACAATAATGGCTGATAAGCAGCAATTATTAACAAATTATGGTGATGATGCCATCCAAATCCTAGAGGGTTTAGAAGCCGTACGCAAGCGTCCGGGTATGTATATCGGCTCTACTGATCAACGTGGCTTGCATCACCTTTTATATGAAATTGTGGACAATGCTGTCGATGAAGCTTTGTCAGGTTTTGCAGACCATATTAATGTAACCATCTGTCAAGATGGCAGCGTTAAGGTTCAAGATAATGGTCGTGGTTTGCCAGTCGGCTTGCATGCTTCCGGTAAGCCAACCATTGAAGTGGTCTTTACTGTCCTCCATGCCGGGGGTAAATTTGGTCAAGGTGGCTATAAGTCTGCCGGCGGCCTTCACGGGGTAGGGGCGTCAGTGGTTAATGCGCTCTCTACTTGGGTGCAGGTTGAGGTGGACCGTGATGGCTATACCTATCAGATGCGCTTTGAGAATGGGGGCGTTCCGGTTACTAAACTAATTAAGACTAAAAACTCCAACAAGTCTAAACATGGGACTACCGTGCATTTTATGCCTGACAGCAAAATTTTCGGTCATGCTAGCATAAACAGTGAGACGATTGCAGAACGTTTGCGCGAGTCAGCTTTCTTACTTAAGGACTTAACGATTGAACTAATTGATGAACGCATTGATTATCATGAAGTCTTCCACTTCAGCCAAGGTCTGATTGACTTCATTACTTATTTAAATGAAGAGAAAGATACTCTTGGAGATATCGCTGGTTTTGCTGGTGAGGTTGAGGGCTTTGAAATTGATTTTGCCTTTCAATATAATGATGGCTATTCTGAGACCATTCTATCCTTCGCCAATAATGTTCGCACAGGTGGCGGGGGTAGCCATGAGGTTGGGATGAAGACCGGCATGACCAAGGCCTTCAATGACTATGCACGTAAGGTGGGGCTGCTCAAAGACAAGGATAAGAACTTGGAAGGTTCAGATGTCAGAGAAGGGCTAACAGCGGTTATTTCGCTACGTATTCCTGAGGAATACCTACAATTTGAAGGTCAAACCAAGGAAAAACTCGGAACGCCTAAGGCGCGCCCACTGGTAGAAAACTTCGTTAACGAGAAAATGACGGCCTATCTCAATGAGAATGGTAACTTCTCTCAGATGATTTTGCGTAAGGCCATTAAGGCCAGAGAAACGCGAGAAGCGGCTCGTAAGGCACGTGACGCGGCGCGTTCTGGTTCTAAGAAGCAGGCCCAAGAACGAGCGATTTCCGGTAAATTAACCAAGGCTCAATCAAAAGATGCTAGCAAGAATGAACTCTACCTAGTCGAAGGGGACTCTGCAGGTGGCTCAGCTAAGCTTGGTCGTAACCGTCAATATCAAGCCATCCTACCACTTCGTGGTAAGGTCATCAACACCGAAAAAGCCTCTATGCAAGATATCCTCAAAAACGAGGAAATCAATACCATGATTTATACAATTGGGGCTGGAGTAGGGGCAGATTTTGACCTAGAGTCGATTAACTATAACAAAGTCATTATCATGACCGATGCGGACACGGATGGTGCCCACATTCAAGTCTTACTCTTAACTTTCTTCTACCGTTATATGAAGCCCTTGTTAGAAGCGGGCAAGGTCTATCTGGCTATGCCTCCGCTCTTCAAAATATCTAAAGGATCAGGTAAGAAGCAAGTGGTGGAATATGCCTGGACAGATGAAGAATTAGCCAGCAAAATTGCCAAAGTTGGCAAAGGCTATGTCCTCCAGCGCTATAAAGGTCTTGGGGAAATGAACGCTGACCAGCTATGGGATACTACCATGAACCCGGAAACCCGTCTATTGATTCGTGTCACGATTGATGATGGGGCACGCGCGGAACGCCGACTGACTACCCTGATGGGTAATAAGGTAGAACCACGACGTAAGTGGATTGAGCGTCATGTCAGTTTTACGCTAGATACAGAAGACTCACTTCTGGAAATGTCGCAAGGGCAAGAATCTAGTCATGCCCATCATGAAAGTTTAGTCAAACAACAAGATGCGCGTCAAGAAGCCCAAGGACCTGAGTTAATCGCCCAGGATTCCGGTGAATTTTCACTCTTTAATGATGAGGAGGTCTAAGCATGAGCCAAGAAATGATTCAAGAATTAAGCTTTGCGGATGTGATTGGTGATCGCTTTGGTCGTTATTCCAAGTACATCATTCAAGACCGGGCCTTGCCAGATATTCGAGACGGTCTCAAGCCGGTTCAACGCCGAATTCTATACGCTATGTATCGTGACCGTAATACAGCCGACAATCCTTATCGTAAGTCCGCAAAGACGGTCGGTAATGTCATCGGTAATTATCACCCTCATGGGGACTCTTCTGTCTATGAAGCCATGGTCCGCATGAGTCAAGACTGGAAGTTACGTAATCCTCTGATTGATATGCACGGAAATAACGGTTCTATGGATGGGGACCCAGCCGCGGCTATGCGTTATACTGAAGCCCGCCTGTCACCTATTGCTGCTCAGTTACTGCGTGATATTAAGCAAGAAACCGTTGATTTTATCCTTAACTTCGATGATACGGAAGAGGAGCCAACGGTTCTGCCAGCACGTTTCCCTAACCTCTTAGTCAATGGGGCAACAGGGATTTCAGCTGGTTATGCCACTGAAATTCCTCCTCATAACCTAGGTGAAATTATTGATGCCGTCATCTATCTCTTAACCCACAAGCGCCCTAAGTTAGAGGAATTGTTGGAGTTAGTACCGGGACCTGACTTCCCTACGGGGGCCATTATCCAAGGCATTGATGCCATTCAACAAGCCTATAAGACTGGGCAGGGAAAAATTACCCTGGTTTCGCAAACTGATATTGAGACCTTAAAAGGTGGTAAGAGTCAGATTGTGGTGACCGAATTGCCATACGAAGTCAACAAGAGCAAACTCATTCAACGCTTAGACGAAATTCGCATTCAGCGTAAGGTAGAAGGCATCGCGGATGTTCGCGATGAATCTGACCGCAATGGAGTGCGTCTGGTTGTAGAACTCAAGCGTGATGTGGACGCCAAGGGGATTCTGACCTACCTCCTAAAACATACTGATCTGCAGGTTAACTACCATTTTAATATGGTAGCCATCAACAAAAGACGACCAGAACTGGTCAATTTACAAACGATGTTGGAAGCCTATATCAGTCATCAACAGGAAGTCGTCACCCGTCGTACTCAGTATGATTTGGCTAATGACCAAAAACGTCTACATATTGTAGATGGCTTGATTCGCGTGGTTTCCATTCTGGATGAAGTCATTGCTACCATTCGTCGGTCTGATAATAAACAGGATGCTAAGGAAAACTTGGTAGCCGAGTTTGATTTTTCTTTAGAACAAGCCGAAGCCATTGTGTCCTTACAACTTTATCGTTTGACCAATACCGATATTACGGCCTTGCAACAGGAACGTTTGGAATTAAATGAACGAATTTTGATGTATCAAAATATCCTATCTAATCCTGAAATTCTCAATAAGGTTTTGATTAATGAGCTTAAAGCCATTAAAAAAGAGTTTGCAACGCCTCGTCGTAGTCAAATTCAAGCTCAAGTTCAGAGCCTGGAAATCGACACCCATATTCTGATTCCTGACGAACAGGTTATGGTTTCCTTGACCAAGGAAGGCTATATGAAGCGAACCAGTATGCGTTCCTTTGCCTCATCTGATCTAAATAGTTTGGGCTTACGTGACTTTGACTATCCAATCTTTGTTGAGGAACTCAGTACTCACCAAGAATTAGTCATTATCACTTCCAAGGGAAATTATATCCATATTCCGGTACATGAACTGCCTGAAATTAAATGGAAGGATCTTGGGGTCCATCTGTCCCAAAACTATCAACTTCAAGATGGCGAGCGCTTTGTTAATGCTTTTGTGGCCAACCAAGAGGATCATAAAGTTATCTTAGCTACTAAGGCTGGTATGATTAAGCAGACGCCATTATCGGCCTTCACAACTTACCGATCATATAAAACGCGGACGGCAAAGGCTATGAATCTGCTAGACGATCAAGATGAAGTGGTAGCAGCAGAATGCCTTAAGACCGGCCAGAACTATGAAGTGGTCTTGTTGACCAAACGTTCTTATTGCTTGCGTTACTCAGCTGACTTAGTATCAGAAATGGGTCTGAAAGCCAAGGGGGTAACAGCTATTAAGTTGAAAGAAGAAGACCAAGTGGTGGCCTGCCTAGTCGTTAATCAAGAAGCAAAACGCCCGCAACTCTTTGCCTTGACTCAACGTGGCAATGTGAAACGCAGCGACCTAACTGTCATACCTGAACTGGGACGTGGTTCTCGTGGTGTCCTCTTACTAAAAGAATTAAAAACCAATCCACATCAATTATTGAAAGTCCTAGCTCTTGATAAAGCTCAGCACCAAGTCTGTCTTTTAGGGGATACAGGACAAAGTGTGGTCTTTCCAGCTAGTGAGATCCCACTGTCGGATCGCCTTGCTAACGGCTCGCAAGCGCCTGATTTAGCCAAATTAGGTAACGTCTTAGACTGCTATTTAGTTTTGGACATCCAATCTCAGGCTTCAGAAGTAAATTAGTTTTTTAACCATCGTCTGATTGGGCGATGGTTATTTTTTGCTTGGACTTTGTGCAAGATAGTGAGGGTAGGGTAATAAAGTTTGTTCATTTTACTTGTAGAAGAAGATAGATCTGTCTTAGTATTGCTTGTTATAGATTTTTTGTAAGAAAAAGAAAACGTGTAGGACTAGGGTTAGAAGCAAATGTACTAATACAGATGACAAATTATTAGCAAACAGAATTAGTACAGGATAGATATTTCACAAACTTTTGCACAATATGCACGACTTTGTGAAACCGGTGTAAACCTTGATATAACAAGATATTTTACTTGATGTTTCTGAGCTAAAGGGCTTGCATTTTAAAATGTGAGTGTTATAATGAACATATAAAAGTTGTTGTACTAGATAATTTACAGTTCAGTTAAGGAGGATATCTATGGAACAATGGCAAGGCTTTAAAGGTAAAAAATGGCAGGAAGAAATCGACGTGCGCGATTTCATCCAACAAAACTATACGCTCTATGAAGGAGACGATAGTTTCTTAGCAGGTCCTACCCAAGCAACCAAAGACTTATGGGCGCAAGTAATGGACTTGAACAAGCAAGAACGTGAAGCAGGCGGTGTCTTAGATACTGACACATCTGTTGTATCTACCATCACTTCTCACGGTCCTGGTTACTTAGATAAAGACAAGGAACAAGTGGTTGGTTTCCAAACTGACAAACCATTCAAACGTGGTTTACAACCATTTGGTGGGATTCGTATGTCTGAAAAGTCTGCAGAAGCTTATGGTTTCCATGTAGACCCAGAAGTATCTCACATCTTTACTGAATACCGTAAAACGCATAACCAAGGGGTATTTGATGTTTATACACCAGAAATGCGTGCAGCTCGTAAGTCTGGGATCATCACTGGTCTACCAGATGCTTATGGTCGTGGCCGTATCATTGGTGACTACCGTCGTGTTGCTCTCTACGGTGTTGACCGTTTGATGGAAGAAAAACTCAAAGACTACAACAACATCGGTTGCGATGTTATGACCAATGACATCTTACAATTACGTGAAGAATTGTCAGAACAATATCGTTCATTGAAAGACCTTAAGAAATTAGGGGAAATCTACGGCTTCGATATTTCTAAACCAGCAACTACTGCTAAAGAAGCTTTCCAATGGCTCTACTTAGCGTACTTAGCTGCTATTAAAGAACAAAACGGGGCAGCAATGTCCTTGGGTCGTACTTCTACCTTCTTAGACATCTACGTAGAACGTGACTTACGCAATGGTACCTTGACGGAAGAAGAAGCGCAAGAATTAGTTGACCACTTCATCATGAAGTTACGTCTAGTTAAATTCATGCGTACACCTGAATATAACGAACTCTTCTCTGGGGACCCAACCTGGGTAACTGAATCTATTGCAGGGGTTGGTTTAGATGGTCGCCCATTGGTAACTAAGAACTCCTTCCGTTACCTCCACACCTTATCTAACTTAGGTCCAGCACCAGAACCAAACTTAACCGTGCTTTGGTCACCACAGTTAACTGATGGCTTCAAGACCTTTGCAGCTAAGATGTCTATCGAATCTTCAGCTATCCAATACGAAAACGACGAAGTAATGCGTCCACAATATGGTGATGACTATGCGATTGCCTGCTGTGTGTCTGCAATGCGTGTTGGTAAACAAATGCAATTCTTCGGCGCTCGTGCTAACTTAGCTAAGTGCTTGCTCTACGCAATCAACGGTGGTGTCGATGAAAAATCTAAGGCTCAAGTAGGTCCTAAGTTCCGACCAATCACTTCTGAATACCTAGACTTCGAAGAAGTAATGGAAAAGTATGATGATATGATGGAATGGTTGGCAGGACTTTATGTCAATGCCCTCAACTGTATCCACTACATGCACGACAAGTACAGCTACGAACGCATTCAAATGGCGGTTCAAGATACCTACATTCACCGTACAATGGCGACTGGTATCGCTGGTTTCTCTGTAGCGGCTGACTCCTTGTCTGCAATCAAATACGGTAAAGTTAAGACAATCCGTGACGAAAACGGCGTAGTTGTTGACTTTGAAGTTGAAGGCGACTTCCCTAAATATGGGAACAACGATGACCGCGTAGATAGCATGGCGGTTGATCTCTTGAAACGCTTCATGACTAAAGTTAAGAAGCACCCAACTTACCGTAATGCGCAACACACTACTTCTATCTTAACCATCACTTCTAACGTTGTGTATGGTAAGAAGACTGGTAACACACCTGACGGTCGTCGTGCAGGTCAACCATTTGCACCAGGTGCTAACCCAATGCACGGTCGTGACACTCACGGGGCTTTGGCTTCCTTATCATCTGTTGCTAAAGTACCATACTCTTACGCACTAGACGGTATTTCTAACACCTTCTCCATCATCCCACGTGCCTTAGGGAAGGAAGAAGATGTGCAACAAGAAAACTTATCCAACATGTTGGATGGTTATTCTAAAAAAGGTGGTCACCACCTCAACATCAACGTATTCAACCGCGACACCTTAGTGGATGCGATGGAACACCCAGAAAACTACCCACAATTAACCATCCGGGTATCTGGTTACGCCGTTAACTTCATTAAGTTGACCCGTGAACAACAATTAGACGTTATCAACCGGACTATGCATAGCCAAATGTAATAGTCGAGTCTTGACTGGGAAAAGTGACGGGGCAACTCGTCGCTTTTGCCCTTTATATAGAGATAGGTAAGGAGATAAATGCAATGCAATTTGGGAACACAGCCACAACACAAGTAATTGGTCATGTCCATTCAACCGAAAGTTTTGGGTCCGTGGATGGCCCAGGCATTCGATTTATTACCTTCATGCAGGGCTGCCGCCTACGTTGCGAATTTTGCCACAACCCAGATACTTGGGCGACGCGTGGGGGACATGACTACACACCTCAACAACTCTTTGACGAGGCCGTTCAATACCAGGATTTCTGGGGTAAGAAGGGTGGCGTTACGGTAAGTGGGGGAGAGCCTCTCTTGCAGATTGACTTTATTATTGAGTTTTTCAAAATCTGTAAAGCCAATGGAGTCCACACTACTTTAGACTCATGTGGGGGACCATTCACCCGCAAGGAGCCATTCTTTAGTAAATTTAATGAATTGCTTAAGTATACAGATTTAATTCTCTTGGATCTTAAGCACATTGATTCAGATGGCCACCGTAAGTTAACTGGTCAGCCTAACGAGAATATCCTAGACTTAGCCAACTATTTATCTGATATTGGTCAACCAGTATGGATTCGCCATGTCTTGGTACCTGAACGAACTGACTTTGATGAATACCTGATTCGTCTTAGTGCCTTCGTTAAGACGCTTAAGAATGTCTTGAAATTTGAAGTCTTGCCATATCATAAGTTAGGAGTTTACAAGTACGAAGCCCTGGGGATTAAATACCGTCTAGCAGGTATTGAGCCGCCAACACCTGATCGGGTAGAGAATGCCAAACGTATTCTAGAAACTGCCTCTTATCGCGGTTATCTAACAGCTTAAGGATTGAATAGCCTTTAGTGATTTACTATCACTAAAGGCTATTTATTTTTGTGGACAAGTTATAGGCGGGAAAGTTGCCAAGCTGTGTGTGAAAGCGTAAAATGAAAGGGTATGAGGGACTTTGCCTGGACCTCTTTGGGGCTATAATTTTTCCCAGCTACATGTTAAAATTAAGGCAGTAATTATCTTATAGGAGGATCCACTGACATGACCCAATATTTAGTTTTCGGACATAAAAACCCAGACACTGACACCATTGCATCTGCTATTGCTTTTGCCTACTACCTTAATCAAAAAGGCCACCAAGCAGAGGCCGTAGCACTTGGCACACCTAATGAAGAAACGGCCTTTGCCCTTGATTACTTTAAAGCTCAAGCGCCTCGAGTGATTGAATCAGCGGCTGGGACAGGTGCCCATGTGGCTTTGGTTGACCACAATGAAGCCAGCCAATCTATTGATGATTTAGCTGATTTAACAGTAGACTATGTCATTGACCACCACCGGATTGGTTTTGAGTCTGCGCAACCATTATACTATCGTTGTGAGCCAATTGGCTGTACTGCCACCGTACTTTATAAGATGTTTGGTGAAGCAGGAATTGAAATTCCTGCCCAAATTGCCGGTCTTATGCTGTCTGCCATCATCTCTGATAGCTTACTCTTTAAATCACCAACCTGCACCCCTGAAGATGTGGATGCTGCTCAAGCTTTGGCACAACTGGCAGGTGTTGATGCACAAGTATATGGTTTGGATTTATTGAAGGCTGGGACTAACTTGGCAAGCAAATCCGAAGAAACCTTACTCAACTTAGATGCTAAGAGCTTTGACATGAATGGCCGTCAAGTACGGATTGCTCAAGTCAATGCCATTGGCTTTGCTGAGCTCTTGGCACGTAAAGAGGCTCTCCTAAAGGCAATGCAAGCAGAAGTTGAAGCAAAAGGATATGAACTCTTCTTGCTGGTTGTGACAGATGTCTTAGATAGCAATTCCTTTGGTTTAGTTGTAGGTCAAGACCTATCTGCCTTAGAGGCTGCTTTTGGTCAAAAAGTGGTGGACCAACAATTAGAGCTACCTGGGGTCGTGTCACGTAAAAAACAAATTGTACCACCATTAACTGATAGCTACGCGGCTCGCTAGTTATCTGTCGAAAGGGAGCTTTTATGAACAAAGTTAAGAAATTGCTTTATCCAGCCCTAGCCATTTTAGGATTAGTAGTGATTGGAACTAGTATCTGGCTAGCCAACCAATCGAATCAAGAACCTGCTTCAGTGGCAGTGTCTACTAACACATCTGAGGAGTCGAGCTCACAAGTTGCCAAGGCTGATTCTTCCTCTAGTGAGGCAGCAAGTTCCACGTCGTCTAGTAGCCAGGCCGTACGCGGGGTGAACAAGCCAGAACGTAAGGGGACGCCTGCTCCTGAGACTAAGTTGCTTGATGAGCTTGGAAATACCATTGACTTGTCATCAAAATTTGGTAAACCAACTATCATCAATATTTGGGCTTCTTGGTGTCCACCATGTCGGGAGGAAATGCCTTATTTCTTGGAAGCCTACCGCAAATACGGGGATAAAGTTAATTTTGTTATGATTAATGCAACTGGTAGCCGTCCAGATGAGACAGCAGAGAAGGCGCAAGCTTATTTGAAAGAAGCTGGCTTGACTGACCTACCAATCTATTATGACGATCAACGTCAGAACCAAATTGCTTTTAACGCTGTCAGCCTGCCAACAACCTATATTCTCAATGCTAAAGGAGAAATTCTTAAACGTGGCCAAGGTTCTGTGCCAAGGGAAGAACTCTTCAAAGTACTAGAGCAAATGGTGGCTGAGCAGTAGTTTAAGTGACTAAAAGTAAGAACAGTGCCTAGGGCGCTGTTCTTTTATTCAAGTAATTAGAGAGGATGTGATGGGATGAGTTTTGATGGTTTTTTGACTCATGCCTTGGTTAAGGAGCTAGGTAGCCACTTAATAGGGGGGAAGGTTGCCAAAATTTATCAGCCTTTTGAGCAAGAACTGCAACTTGTTATTCGATCTCAACGCCAAAATTTCCGTCTTCTGGTTTCTATCCATCCTCAATACTATCGCCTCCATTTGACGGATGAGCGTCCCTCTAACCCGGAACACGCCCCAATGTTTTGCATGCTCTTACGTAAACACTTAGAGCAAGCCGTGCTACTAGATATTCAACAAGTCGAGAATGATCGGATTGTTGAGCTGCATTTTACGGGACGAGATGAGTTGGGGGACAGTCAGGTTTATCGCTTGATTATTGAACTAATGGGGCGGCATTCCAATGTGATTCTGGTTAATGGCCAAGGTCGCATCATTGACTGTCTTAAACATGTACCTATGGCTTTTAATTCCTATCGCTTGTTGCAGCCCGGTGCTGACTATCGCCGGCCACCTCAAGATCAGAAACAAGTCAACTTGTTTAAGCTCAGCCAGGTGGATAGAGTAGAACTAGCAGAGCGATTAGCTAGTGCGACTAGCCCGGGTCAGGTTCAAGCCCACATTCAGGGCCTAGGCCGACTAGCCAGTCAATCCTTCTTAGCCCAAGTCCAATCAGGGAAAAAATGGGAGGCAGTTCTAGCTGATTTCTGTCAGGCAGTAGAAGCAGGGGGCGCCTATTTCTTAGAAGCAGAGAAACCTGATTTTTATATGACGCCTTTAGTAGGTGTGACTGGTCAGTGGGTGCCCCATGAGACATTGTCAGGCTTGATTGCTTTCTATTATGCGGAACGCGTTCGATTAGATCGAATTAAGCAAATGACGGGGGACTTGAACCAACGTTTGCAGCATTTGATTGAACGAAACCAACTTAAGCTAGCTAATTTGGATCGAGATCAAGCTGTGGCTTCCCAATCAGAAAGCTATCGCGTCAAGGGTGAATTGCTGTCTGCCTACGCCTACCAAATTCAAAAGGGACAGAGTCAAGTTTCTTTACCAAATTATTATGACAATGAACAAATGATATTAATTGACTTGGACCCGCGTAAGACGGCAATTGAAAATAGCCAGGCTTATTTCAAGCGCTATACCAAATACCGCGATGCTCTCAAGCATATCGAGCTCCAAAGGCAGCTTGCACAAGAAGAAATTGCTTATTTGGAATCTGTGCAAGTACAACTTAGTCGAGCTGACCTCCTGGATGTAGCGCAAATTCGCCTAGAACTAGCGGAGCAAGGCTACTTAAGTGCCAAGCAACAAAATCTCAAAAAACGCCGTCAAGAAAAGGGCTTAGGCCCTCGGCTTTATCAAGCAAGTGATGGGACACGAATCTTAGTAGGTCGCAATAATTTTCAGAATGATCAACTCAGCCTTAAACAGGCCAATAAGAACTTCTGGTGGCTACATGCTAAGAATATTCCAGGCTCACATGTCATTATTGAATCTGAAAATCCTTCAGATTCTACCTTGACAGAAGCAGCCATGCTAGCAGCCTATTATTCCAAGTTTCAACAGTCAGCCAATGTTCCAGTTGACTATTTACAGGTTAAGTTTCTAAGAAAACCAAATGGAGCCAAACCGGGCTATGTTATCTACGAAGGGCAGAAAACCCTAAGTGTAACGCCAAATCCGGAGCTTATTCAAGCCATGGAAGTTAAAGAGTAAGAATTTTCCACATTAGTCTTGACACTGCTTGCAAACAAGGTTAAACTATGATTATAAATTAATGAAAGGTTGAGGCAAATGTTTCAAAGTCAAACACAAGCAACAAAATACTGGCAATTCTGGCATAGATAGGTTGTAGACTTGGAACATTTCCAATGGATACAGCCCAGTTTATCATACTGCTGTATCTATGTAGCCTAACACCTCTGTTTACTGCATAGACACTGAGTCAAGACTATGCGTAGATAATCCAGAGGTTTTTAGATAGGACTTCTAATCCGACGCATAGCTGGCGTCGGATTTTTTGTTGCTAAGTAATTTTTATTAGAGAAAAGGAGATTTATCATGAAAAAAGTAGTTAAATTTGTTGCACTATTCTTCGCTTTAATTCTTATTGCAGGCCAAGGCCTAGTGGCGGATGCAGCACCTGCCAAATTAAAAGTTACCATTGTTCAACTTGTGACTCATCCATCTTTGGATGAAATTACTGGTGGGATTAAGGAATCGCTCGCTAGCCATGGCTACAAGGAAGGGGATAACCTAGAAATTGACTTCCAAAATGCGGAAGGCGACATGAACCTACTTCATAACATTTCGGAAGAAGTAGTGGCTAAGGAACCAGATTTAATCTTTGCCATCACCACTCCAGTGGCGCAATCCTTACAACAAGCTACCAACAAAATTCCTATTGTTTTAGCTGGTATTACAGACCCTGTCAGCGCCAAATTAGTGACGGCTTTAGATAAGACAGACGGCAATATTACTGGGGTTAGTGACTTTGCACCTTTGGAAGACCTCTTCAAACAATTCAAATCCCTTGATTTAGATGTTAAAACTATTGGGATGATGTACACCACTAGCGAAGACAATGCTAAAGCTGAAGTTGAAAAAGCTAAAGCTATTGCTGAAAAATTAGGCTACAAGGTAGAAGTGAAGACGATTGACTCAACCAACGACATGGCTTTAGTAGCTGAAGAATTAGCAAGCAAGAGTCAAGCCATCTTCATTCCAACGGACAATACGATCGCTAGCTCAATTAGCACACTCTTAGATGTTACCGACAAGGCGAAGATTCCAGTTCTTCCAACTTATGAGAAGGCAGTCAAAGAAGGGGCCCTCTTATCAGTAGCCATCAGCCAAACTAATATCGGTAAGCAATCAGCCGATCTAGGTCTCAAAATTATTGATGGCACCAAGATTTCTGATTTACCAATCGAATTTGCTAAAGAAACCGTTAAAGTCTATAACGGTCAAACTGCTGAGAAGTTAGGCATTCAATTACCAAGCGACCTGACCTCTCAATTCAAGGATCTAAGCAAGGAGTAATTTCTATATGGGAATTTATTATAGTGCTATCGCTCAGGGGCTGCTATACAGCCTTATGGGGATTGGGCTCTACATTACCTTTCGTATTCTAAACTTTGCCGATCTGACAAGTGAAGCTTCTTTCGCGGTGGGGGCGGCAGTCGCAGTCAAGACCTTAACCCTAGGCTTACATCCTGTCTTATCCTTGCTCACAGCTTTTGTGGCAGGGATGCTGACCGGTTTAGTTACTGGGCTATTGATGACCTATTTCGAAATTCCATCTCTTTTAGCGGGCATTATTACCTTAACTGCCTTTTATTCCATTAATCTGCGAATTATGGAACGGGCTAACTTGAGTTTGCGCCAGGTTAAGACCCTCTACGATCTATTAGCTGGCCTAATGGCAGATTCTACTAGTCGTATTTTCCTCGTGGGATCCATCCTAACCCTGATTGTCATTCTTTTGCTGGGCTATTTCTTTAAGACTGATTTAGGTCAATCCATGGTTGCTTCAGGGGACAATGAAGTCATGGCGCATAGTATGGGGATTTCGGTTAAGTTAATGAAATGCTTGGCCCTTATGGCTTCTAACGGCATTATTGCTGTAAGTGGGGCGCTGATTGCCCAACAGAATGGTTATGCTGATGTGGATATGGGGACCGGGACAGTGATTATCGCGCTATCTTCCATTATTATTGGGGAGATGCTTTTCAAACAGTTGACCCTATCTATGAGGCTATGTGCCATTGTCGTGGGTTCTGTCCTTTATCGCTTACTCTTGGTGGCCGTGCTCAAGCTTGGCTTCTTACCATCTGACTTCCGCTTGATATCTGCCTTAGTCTTAGCCGTCTTCTTGGCTTTGCCAGCTATGCGCAAAAAAATCCAAGCTAAAAAATTAAGATAGGAGGATAAGATAATGACCATACAACTGGATGTACAATCTATTAGCAAGACCTTCTATCGTATGCAGGATAGTCCTTTACAGGTACTAAGTGATATTTCTTTCCAAGTCCAAAAGGGCGAAATTCTGGGGATTATTGGAACTAACGGAGCAGGCAAGTCTACCTTACTCAACTGCTTGACTGGCCATACGCCTGTGACCTCTGGCAGCATTCAACTTAATGGGCAAGTGATTAGTAACCAAGCTGAAAGCAAGAATGCAGCTCTCATTAGTCGTATTTTCCAGGATCCGCGCATGGGGACCGCTCCACGTATGACGGTCTTTGAGAATCTTATGTTGGCCTCTAGACGGGGTCAAAAACCTGGCTTTAAGCGATCACTTACTAAGGATAACTATGAGGCCATGAGAAATTTACTAGGTCAATTCCATTTGGAATTGGAAGATCGTTTGAATGTACCAATTGAGGCTCTATCGGGTGGTCAACGCCAAGCCATCGCTTTAATCATGGCCACTCTCAAAAGACCAGAGCTTCTACTCTTAGATGAGCATACTGCCGCTTTAGATCCGCGTACTTCTCGTCAGGTTATGCAAATGACCTCTGACCTGATTGAGAAGGAAGGGCTGACGGCGCTCATGATTACTCACCAGTTGCCAGATGCCATTGAATATTGCGACCGTATTCTGCTCATGCATAAGGGGCAGATTCAGCATATCTATGACCAGGATCAAGTCAAGAGCTTATCGGCCCCTGTCCTGTATCGCCATCTGGAAGACTTGATTGAAGCTGAAGCCCAAGCGACATCGTAATGAAAGGAGTCGCATATGACACTTTTACAAGCTAGCCATGTGGTTCTACTAGGGTGCTCAAATGGCAAGGCCAAGACCACTCAAGCTCACGATAATCTGGATACTTTGGTAAAACTCCTGACCAGTCAATATGGTGCTAAGGTTACGATTAGGCCTAGTATTTGGCTAGATGAGGAAACGGGTGGTCACTGTTCAGCCGAGCTTAGGGCAGACTATTTGGCTCAGGCCTTAGCTGATTCTGAGGTAGACTGGATAATGGATTTGACAGGTGGAGACTTGGCTAATCAAACCTTAGCAGCCTTACCGGAAAAATTCTTCCAGCAGCTAAATCGTCAAAAGCCCGTCTACTATATGGGTTACAGTGATAATAGTGTGATCCTTAATGCCTGTTTGGCTCATGACATGATTCTGCCGGTGAATTTCTTTCCCCTGGCCTTGGTGTTAGATAGCGCTTCGCGCGCTAACTTTGAGGCTTTCTTACAAAATAAGCAAGAAGGCCATTTGCAAGCTTTTGGCGGAAACATTCGTTGTTTTCTAAAACTGGCCGGCACTAGTTTCTGGCCACAAGATATAGTAGGACGTCGCTTATACCTGGAAGCTAGTTCGGGTTCCTTAGAGCGAATCCAGTCCATGCTAGTCCAGCTTAGTCAGTTAATTACTTTAGATGATTTAAGCGAAATTTGTCTGGGGCAATTCAATGAATTGGACGACAAGGGACAGCGCCCAATTTTAGTGGACTATCTTAGTAGTATGACGGAGACAGCCATCACCGAAAATTTCTATTTGGGGCATCGTTTCCCCCTGGCTCCTTTTATTTATCATAGTATTAGTGATGTAACTCTTCCGAATAACTAAAAAAGACATGGAACTCATCCAAAAAATAGTGAACTTTGTCTGGCTAGATGCTGCTTAACGTTCGTGAAGCAGCACTATATGTAGTAGGTAAAATTTGTTAAACCAAAAATTTTCACTATATATAGATTGCCTTTTCCTTCGAAACAGGGTATGATAGTAAAGTAAATTCGAAGGAGGGATTCGAACGATGAAGAAAATAACGGTATACTCAAAACCAAACTGTATGCAGTGTGATTTTACTAAGCGTTTCTTAGATCAGCACAATCTGGAATATACAGCTGTAGACGTTATGCAAGATAGTGATGCCCTGGCTCGTGTGCAAGCTCTAGGCTTCCAATCGCTACCTGTAGTCGTAGCGGACGGTGTTGAACCATTTTTTGGTTTCCGTCCAGATATGCTTGAACAATTGGCATAAAAGAAAAGACCCGGTTTACGCCTTATAGAGTAAACCGGGCTCTTTTATTTTAGAAGTTGTTTTGCATAGTGTGAAGGACTCATGCCGTATTCCTGGGTGAAGACTCGTGAAAAGTACTGTAGGGATCCGTATCCCAAGGTTTCAGCAATCTCAGATAGGGTTAATTTAGATTCTTTGATTAGAAGCTTACTACGCTTTAGGCGAAGTTGGTTGATATAGTTTTTAGGTGTCATGTTGGCATATTTCTTAAATAGCAACTGTAGGGTTGAGCGCGATAAACTGAAGTGATTAACCAAATCATTGACCTGATTCTCAGCTTCCACATGATGATGTAGATAATCGACAATGGACTGGAAAAGTTCGTTCTCGTAATTTTCTCGCATAGAAGTACTTGGTTCATCATAGAAGGCCTGATCACTTTTAAGCATTTGGATAATGACCGACTTGAAGAGGGTAATCATTTCATCAGCATAAAAGGGAGCACTTGGTCGATTAGATAATTCCACCATTTTTTCGATAACTTGGGTGTAGTGATTGCTGAGATGTACAATTTTATTTTTAAGTTCAGGACTAATGCCACTTGCTTGGAACATAATAGATAGATAGGTAGATACGCCATCTTTCTTAACCATTTGGCTGTGTCGCTGATTAGGATAATAGAGCATACAATCATGCCGCTTGGCAACATGCTTCATTCCTTCTACTTCATGGACAAGTTCACCTTGGTCAACAATTGTCATTTCAAAGTAGTCATGTTGATCGTTGACGAAACGGTAAGGAGCAGTCTTGACTTGATAGAAGAAACCATAGACTTTTTCAATTTTGATTTCTTCTACAAAGTCTCTGACTTTAAGGGCTTGCTTAGCAGCCACTAATTCTGGACGATGGTTAAAGCGGGGTTCTAACAGAATGCTACATTCATCTGTAATAGATAAGATGTTAAAGCAAATATTAGAATGTAACTCAATCGAGCCTTGTAAAACAAACTCTTGGTAAGTGTCCACTAGATAGGGATTGTGGGTCATAATGATCAGCGCAATACCACTGTGAGCGGTGATTGTAACAGTATCAGGAAATTTCAGGAAACTATCTGACTTCTGACGATTGATGGTGAGGGCTTTTTTGGTATGCTTATGACTATCAAATTCAAAATTAGTGAGGGTATCAAAATAGTCAGCGTGAGCAAAAGCGGATGTCTTAATGTACATAGGATCACCCCTAATATTTATAACATATTTACCTTTTTAGTATACCTCAATTTTGGCTATTAATCACTAAAAATGTCCTAAAAGTTAAAAAGGATAAATTAAAAATGTCTAAGATTCCATCAATACAGTTGTATCTAGCCTTAAATAGCATTATACTATTGATTGTAGAAAGTATTTAGTCATGAGAGGAAGGAAATCTCAATGCCAACAATCGAAATGGCCAGAGTTGATAATCGACTCATTCATGGCCAGATTTCAGTTCGATGGTGCAGTAAACTCGAAATCAATACAATCATTGTCGTCAACGATGCTGTTGCACAAAACAAGGTACAACAAGGCTTGCTAGATATGGCTGTTCCAGATGAATACCATACACGCTACTGCACCTTACAACAAGCCATTGACAAGCTGCCTAATCTGACTTCAGATAAAAAAATGTTACTCATTTTTGAGAATATCCAAGACCTACGTAGCTTGGTAGCTGCAGGAGTTAAAATCCCATATATCAATATTGGTAACTTGGATATGTCGCCTGGTAAACGTCATATTGCAGCCTCAACTTCCTTAAGCCAAGAGGAAATGGATTGGCTGGATAGTCAGGCTCAAGCAGGGACTAAGGTTGAAGTAAGACGGATTCCGTCCGAAGAAGCAACCTATGTATTTTAAGCTTTAGAACAAGTCCAGGCCCTTGGTTTGGGCTTGTTTTTCAATCTTTGTAAATGTTAGGAAGTGCCCTATGATACGCCCAGCCCAGGCCAGTGATGTGCCTGCTCTCTATGATTTAATGGCCATTATCTGGCAAGATATGGAGTTTGAACCATACGTTACACTAGATTCTCAGACTTTTAAAGAGGCTATGGTTCAACATCTCTTAGATACTAAGCAAAAGTATAATTACCAAAATTGCTGGGTCTATCAATCTAGACATACGGGCCAGATTCAGGGGCTTGTCTTAGGTTACCCTGGCCATTTAGAGCCTAGATATGATCGCCTCATAGAGCAGCATTTTGGTGATCACACAGAGTTAGGAGATTTCTCCTTGACTCGCGAAAGTCGAGACGATGAATGGTACATTGATATGCTAGTCGTTGCTCCTCAAGCTCGGGGATTGGGCATTGCGACCGCCCTGGTTAAGCACCTTGAATCTGTTCACTCAGAGGGGACTGTTTTAGGCCTTAATTGTGACTTAGTCAATCCCAGAGCCAAGGCCCTTTACCATCGCTTGAGTTTTGAAGTCAGTGACCAAGTTACTTTCTCAGGCCATGACTACCACCATATGCAAAAAACTGTAAAGCCCTAGGAGGATATATGAACTTTAAAGACTATACAAGCAAAGACTGGATTCGCTTAGTAATTGGACTCTTGATTCTAGTCCTAATCTGGTATTTCCGTCCTGGTGGCCTAGATAGCCCTAAGGACAAGAATCACAGCCCTGAGTCTAGCCAAGGATCGCAAAATTCTGGCTCTACTAGTGAGAAGCTTGATATCAAGGCTTTTACTGGGACCAACTATCAAGTCCTGCCAAAAGGCCAGAAAATTCCGGTTAACTTTGTCCGCATTGTAGATGGGGATACAGTTGTCCTCTCCTTAAACGGACATGAATTTCGGACCCGTTATCTGATGATTGATACGCCAGAATCGGTTAAGGAAGGTCTCAAGCCACAGCCATTTGGTAAAGATGCGGCCCATCGCAACCAAGAATTATTGACCAATGCTAAGCAGGTTACCCTTGAGTTCGACAAGGGACCCTATGCCGATGATTATGACCGGGCGCTTGCCTATGTCTATGCCGATGACAAGTTAGTATCCCTAGAATTAGTCAAGGAAGGTTTGGCCTCGGTTTCCTATGTCAATCCCCCTAACAACAGTCAAGAAAAGACTCTAAGACAGGCCCAAAAACAAGCTAAGAATGCTAAAAAGGGTATCTGGTCCATCCCCAACTACGTCAATGATAAGGGAAAATTTACTATCCAAGAATAAGAGAGGAATCGCCTATGCAGCTAAGAAATAAGCAAGCCCAACAAGTATTCAAATTCAAGTTGAAGCGCAAACTTCTTTTAGTCATGAGTCTATTGACTTTATGGACGCCCCTGTCATTGGTTCAGGCTCAAATGACCATTGATAAAAATGAGTCAGCCATGCAGTCCGTAGGCCAAAGCAGTGAGTCGAGCCAAGAGGGATCAACAGTCCGCGTGCGTGCTATTGGCGATATTCTCTTGCATGACTTTGTCTATGAACGGGCACGAACTGCCAATGGCTATAATTTTGATAGCATGTTAGCGCCAGTCAAGTCCTATTTAGAAAATGCCGACATTACCGTTGCTAATATGGAAACCATTGTAGCAGGGGAGTCTGTTGGCTTAGGTACCTATCCCTTCTTCAATGCACCGTCACAGATTGTTGACAGCCTTAAAAATGTTGGGGTAGATATCGTCAACAATGTGTCCAACCATACCATGGATATGGGGGCACAAGGGGTATTAGCTTCCATTAAGGCCCTCAAACAACGAGACATGATGTATGTGGGTTCTTATGAGAGCTGGGAGGACTATAATACGCCTCGCATCATTGAAAGAAACGGCATTAAGGTTGGTTTTTTGGCTTATGCATATGGCCTTAATGGTTTGGAACGTCCTCAGAATCAGCAGTATCTAGCAACACTGATCGACAAGCAGCTCATACCACTTGAAATCAAGGACTTGAATAGTAAGGTCGATGTTTCAGTAGTCATTATTCAAAATGGTGAAGAGTATGAGACCATGCCGACGGCAGACCAAATAGCTACTCATCAAATGGCTCGTGATGCTGGTGCCAACTTCGTTTTAGGTGGTCATCCACACGTTTTAGAGCCTTTTATCTACTATAATGAATCTCAAGCGGGACTCTTCTCACATGGTAACTTCCTGACGGGTCAATACGAGACAGCAACCAAGGTTGGGGGGATCACAGAATTTACCTACCGTAAGCTAAATGATGGTAAGGTTGTTCTGGATAGCATGCGTTTTATGCCAACTTATAATATTGGCCTACCAGAGTCTACTGAATACCTGGTTGTACCACTGGCTGACTGGCAGAAATACAATATTGCAAATGGACAAGCCCTTATGGACGAAATCCGTCAACGTATGACGCGCTTTACTAACAAGGTTCAAGTCGTTGACTACCTGGATTAATCATACATATTTTATATAAAAGAAAAGCCTGATGGGATGGGCTTTTCTTTTTTTATGTCGATTTTTCGGATATAATTAGCCTATTTTGGGTATATATATATGGAGGGGAGCAGTATGAAAGTAAAATTTAAGGGCATCTTGACAACTGGCTCCATACTAGTTGTCATGGTGGCTAGTCAGGTGGGGGCACAATCAGCCTATGTTTTATCTCAGTCTGTTAATAAGATACCAGTTGAGGCCTCAACTTGTGTCAGCCTTATTCGACAAATGACCCAAGCAGATGCAAACGACACTAGCAGTTCCCAGGACTTAGCAAGTCAGATGCGGGATCAAGAAGCTAGCTTAGCCAGCCTAGAAGATCAAGCCAAGCAAGTACAAGCTGAGCTAGCTAGCTTAGACGATAAAATCAAAACCCTACACGACCAGTTAGATCAAGTCTTAGATAGTGCCTATCAAGATTTAGTAAAAGAAAATCCTGAATTAGCTCAAGCTAGTGAAGACCAGCAGGCAGCCACTTTAGCCAATCAACCTCAAGTGGCCAGTTTGCAAGATGCTTTATCGAGTGCGCAAGCTGAAAAACAAGAAAATCAGACCAAGTTAGACCAAATCAAGTCAGATATAGCCAATTTGGATTATGAGCATGACCATAAAGAAGACCAATTAGAGCAATCCAAATCCAATAAGACGGCACTTAATGCCTGCTTGCTTTATCCTTACTCTAGTCACTATCTTAGTGCCGAGAGCCTAGCGCTCAATCCTGCTAGTGAGACCTTGGCTGACTATTTGGTACAGGTCAATCAAGTGCTCAAGCAGATTGTTCCCTTAGCCTATCAAAAGCTTAAGTACCAAGAGATTGAGACACTATTTTCACCTGAA
Organism: uncultured Abiotrophia sp.; assembly: GCF_938010525.1. GTDB lineage: Bacteria > Bacillota > Bacilli > Lactobacillales > Aerococcaceae > Abiotrophia. The sequence goes on from NZ_CALLVK010000019.1 coordinate 43,314, forward strand.
ACTAGCAATCTTGATGAGGTTAACAAGCTATTGGAGGGCAAACAGGACTTGCGACTTTCACCAGAAGGAGAGACCTATTATCAGTATGCGCAGGAACTATCGTTATTTGACGTAGAAATTTTGGCTAATCTAGCCCTGCGTCACTACTACCAATCAGGTGATAAGGCGACTTTGCAAGCAAAGTTCGATCAAGTCTACCAACTCAAAATCGGCCAATATCGTTATCTGACATCCATTAACAAAGAGGTTTTTCAAGCCCTTAAACAAGGTTTAGCCGACTATCTTAACGCCCACCACTATGGTGCTGAAGCCCAAGGAAAATTGCAAGCCTTGGTGGAGCATTATCAATTACATTTAGTGAATTATAATGAGACCAGTCAAAAGTGGCAGCTAGTTGAAGATGAGGAGGAAAGCTTCCTGACTATACCAGATTTGATGTCAGAAAATCCTGAGACTAACAGTTCAAATAGTGAGTTGGATGATAGCAACTATCATAATTCTACTAGAGAATGGACACCGTCCGACCATGATAGGCAGACAAGAGACCCTAGCAGTCAAGGGCATCAAGAAACTTCAAGCTCAAGTCAAAAGCAGTCAGAGTCTAGCTCGGAATCGTCAGGAGATAATAATCCCGAGACACTAAAGCGACTTAAGGAGCGACTCAATAAACGGCAGGCTAAGAATTCCAATCATCAGAGCAAATCCAAGCATCAAACCCCGTCCGGCCAATCTAAAAAGCAAGCTAAAGCAAAAGCCAATTCAAATCAAGCCAATGAGAGTAGTCAAGACAAGGGCAAGGGCAGTGTCAAGTTGCCTGATACAGGCGAGCAAGCCTTTTACATGACATTAGCCTTGGCACTTTGTGGCTTAGCAGCTGTCATTGTAGCTATCTATCTCTACCGGCGTTATCGCGAACGCAAGAAACTCAAAGACATTCATTTTGACTAAGCAAAGCATTTTGTGATGGGCAGGAAAAATCGTATAATAAAAGGGTAAAATGCAAAGGAGTGATTAATTCATGAATGAAGTAGCAAACTACCTAGAACAAGTCAAAGTATTCCAAGCTGTCAGCCCTGAAGAAGCCAAGGCATTGATGGACGCCAAAGATGGTGGCATCCTCTTTATTGGCCGTGAAAGCTGCCCATACTGCCGTCGTTTTGTGGCTAAACTTAGTCCATTAGCACAAGAAGCTGGCTTAAAAGTGGCTTATCTGCACTCGCAAAATCCAGAAACTTTGAGCCAGGTGCAACAATTACGCGATCAATGGCAAGTTCCAACTGTGCCAGGTTTCCTCTTTTCGGACAAAGAAGGGGTTCATGTTAAGTGTGACAGCTCCCTAAGTCCAGAGGAGATTCTAGCCTTTGTTAAGCGCTAGTTACTAAAATATTCTTGATTCCTCTTAGCTGATTCTGCTATACTGAGACTAAGCAAAAAGGAGGAAGAAGATGTCTAAATTACCAAATTGCCCGCAATGTGATTCTGAATATACCTACGAAGATGGCCAGCTCTTTGTCTGCCCAATGTGTGCCCATGAATGGACCCAGGAAGACGAAGTTGCTCGTGCTGAAGCCGGGATTATTCGCGATGCCAACGGCAATCAACTTGAGAATGGTGACAGTGTCACGGTCATTAAGGATCTTAAGTTGAATGCGACGACAACGATTAAACAAGGGACCAAGGCTAAAAACATCCGTTTAATTGATGAGCCAGTTGATGGTCACGACATTGCATGTAAAATTGATGGCATTGGTAGCCTTTATCTCAAATCAATTTACGTCAAGAAATAACCAGTGTCTTAGGACCCGTTCTTACGTCAAGAACGGGTTTTTTGCCGATTAATTCAGCCCTTGGACTGATAAGGACAGACTGATTTTAGGTTACAATAGAAAGTGTTTAAAAAATCTTGAAGGGGAGGGGAGACCATGCAGCAGACCATGCGACACTCATTGAAGCAATTGTTCTTGCTTTTATTTCGTCATTTGTTAAGTTTTGTGACGATTGCAGCCCTCCTCCAAGTAGCCATTACCTATGTGGGGGGCTATCTTCTCAAACTGATTTTTCGCTTAGCTCTCGTTCTGGGCAACCAGACCCATTTAGACATTAATAATTTTTCTTATCTATTGAGGCAACCCGACAGTCTATTAGCATTTCTCTTATTTGCCCTCTGTTTTGCGGCACTTTTCTTTATCGAGTTATCGG
>NZ_CALLVK010000020.1:0-174726 GCF_938010525.1 uncultured Abiotrophia sp.
TATTAGGCACGCCGCCAGCGTTCGTCCTGAGCCAGGATCAAACTCTCATGAAAAAATTCATAAGTCTACTTGACTCATTTCTTTACTAGCTTGTTTTTTACCCAGCTTGTCTGCTGCCGAATTGTTGGTTGTTCATCAAGTTTCCTCGATGACCCTCACATTCTTGGTGTGTCTTTGTTTAGTTTTCAATGTGCTCGTCGTCACCACGTGACAACTTCTATATATTAGCACAAGCCTCACTTCCTGTCAACAACTTTTCAGAAGTTTTTTTCGAAGTTTTTGGTCAGTGCTTGTTGCTGGTAGCAACTCATATATCATATCAGTCTCGGCTATGCTTGTCAAACACTTTTTAGCTCTTTTTGGAACTTTTTTCAGTGAATGTTCGTTAGCTCTCAGACCTACTCTATAATATCATTACAACCGCTTCAGGTCAAGCCCTTTTTAGGAATTAGCCAGCAGCTTTTTCAGCTGTCGCTGTCGTAAGGACTCTAGTAATATACCATGGTCCACTTACTAGTGTCAACCACTTTTTTTTCATCTTTTTTGGTCTATTTGAAAACTTGTGTTTAAGGCTCTTTGGGGCCCTCTTTGGCCACAAGATATAGTGGTAGAAAAAGACAAGCAGGGAAGTCCATCTGGATCCCTGCTTGATTCTGCCTATTATTATAGTAGAAAGTCTTATAAGCGGCTGTTCAATTCTGCAGCTAAGTCTTCAAAACCTGGCTTGCCTAAGAGGGCAAACATGTTCTTCTTGTAGGCTTCTACCCCTGGTTGGTCGAATGGGTTAACCCCATTGAGGTAACCAGAAATAGCCACTGCGATTTCGAAGAAGTATACTAAGTAACCTAGGCTGTAGGCGTCCATAGCTGGGATGCTTACGACTAAGTTAGGTACTTGGCCATCGATGTGAGCCAAGAGTGTCCCTTGGAAGGCTTTGGTGTTAACGAAGTCAACGGTTTGACCTTGTAAGTAACCTAAACCATCGGTATCAACTTCTTGTTCTGGAATGACCACGTCATGGCGAGGCGTCTCAACCTTGACAACCGTCTCGAAGATGTTGCGACGGCCTTCTTGGATGTATTGACCCAAGGAGTGTAAGTCAGTAGAGAAGTTAGCACTTGATGGGTAGATGCCCTTGAAGTCTTTCCCTTCTGATTCACCGAAGAGTTGCTTCCACCATTCGTTGAAGAAGGCCATACCTGGTTCGTAGTTAACCAAGAGTTCGGTTACTTTACCTTTACGGTAGAGTAAGTTACGAATCGCCGCATATTGGTAAGCTTGGTTGCTTGCTAAATCTGCTTGGCTGTATTCGGCCATAGCAGCTGCTGCCCCTTGCATCATAGCTTGGATGTCGCCACCCGCAACCGCGATTGGCAAGAGACCAACTGGTGTTAAGACAGTGAAACGTCCGCCGATTGCATCTGGGATAACGAAAGTTTGGTAACCTTCTTGGTCGGCTTCTGCCTTGAGGGCCCCACGCTTAGCGTCAGTGGTTGCATAGATACGTTTGATGGCTTCTTCCTTACCATACTTAGCAATTAATTTTTCCTTGAGGACACGGAAACCAACGGCTGGTTCAGTAGTGGTCCCTGATTTAGAAATAACGTTGATGGAGAAATCACGGTCGCCAATCAAGTCTAATAAGTCATGTAAATAAGTAGAAGAAATGCTGTTACCAGCAAAGACCACTTGTGGCATCCCCTTACGGCCAGCTTTCATATTATAGAAGCTATCGTTCAAGAACTCGATGGCTGCACGAGCGCCTAGGTATGAACCCCCGATCCCGATAACCACTAAGACATCAGAATCTTGACGGATCTTCTCAGCAGCTGCTTGTACTTGGGCAAATTCTTCCTTGTCGTATGCTTCAGGCCAAGTCACCCAACCAGTGTAGTCGCTACCTGCCCCTGTACCTTCACGCAATTGGCGGTCAGCTACGGTCACGTAGTCTTGGAGTTGAGTTAGTTCGTGTTCGCCAAAGAATTTTTTGGCAGTAGAGTAATCAAATTTAATATGTGCCATTTTTTCCTACCTCTTGTCTAGCTAGTATTGGACTAGTTTATTTGATTTGTTGCTTGACTTCAAAGCGATCTTCTTCAATGGATTGAAGGGCGCTGTCAATCCACTCCGGTAACTTCTTAGCCACACTGGAAAAACCAATGTCAGGCAAATGGCGCTTGGCGCGCTTCTTGGTCCGGGCTGGATACGGCGGGGTGTTGAGCTTCATCAAGACCCGCATGGACAGGCTAATCTTCTTGGTATATTCATCAATATCAATGACCATGACCTTGACCTTGTCGCCTACCTTAATCTGGTTGCTGAGCTCATTCATGTAGCCATGCTTGCACTCGGAAATATGAACCAGACCTTGTTCGGTTGGCGAGAGACCTACGAAGACGCCATAATTTTGGATGCCTGTGATTTGGCCTTCAACGATATCGCCTATTTTAAATTCAGTCATAGGATGTCACCATCCTTGCTTATTCTAACACATCAATCGTCTCAATCACAACAGGTTCTACCGGTTTATCTTGGAGACCGGTAACAACTTTATTGATTGCAATGACGACATCCATGCCTTCTACCACATGACCGAAGACCGTGTGGCGTTGGTCCAACCAAGGTGTCCCACCCTCTGTCGCATAGGCTGCCACAATTTCTTCAGGGAAGCCCAGTTCCTGCATTTGGCCCAACATGGTGCTTGGTACATTGCTAGCTGTTACGATAAAGAATTGGCTGCCGTTAGTATTAGGCCCTGCGTTAGCCATGGAAAGGGCCCCCTTCAAGTTGTAGAGCTCTCGTGAGAACTCATCTTCGAAGCTCTCGCCATAGATGCTCTCGCCACCCATACCGGTACCGCTTGGGTCGCCCCCTTGAATCATGAAGTCTTCAATGACCCGGTGGAAAATCACGCCGTCATAGTAGCCTTGCTTAGCAAGACCAACGAAGTTAGCCACGGTCTTAGGTGCTAGTTCTGGGAAGAGGGCTACCTTGATGTCACCGTGGTTGGTTTTAATTAAAGCATGTAAGCTGGCTTGGGCCAGATCAAGTTGTGGATATGTCATGAATCATCCTCCTATTGTTAATGGTTGAATATCATCTATATGATACACTAAATCCCGTCAGATTCAAATCAAAAGTGACCTTCTCATGATTTTTCTTGAGAATTTACGGCTTCCTACTAGTTTCAAGTCGCATTTTTTGATATTATCTAATAGATACCTGTATAAGGAGAAGGAGGGACCCCCCCACTTATGAATACCATATTGCTGACATCTCTTGTCGCGATTCTCTTCACTCAAGCTATTAAATACCCTATTGCCCTCGTGACTAACCGTCATAAGGTCAAAGTAAATATTGTCATGACCACTGGCGGCATGCCAAGTTCCCATTCGGCCGCAGTTAGCAGCCTGATTACCAGCCTGGTGCTGGAATACGGCTTTGAATCCCCTCTGGTGGCCATTGCCACTATCTTCGGGGTCATCGTCATGTTTGACTCCATGGGCGTGCGTCGCCAGAGTGGTGAGCAGGGTCTTCTGCTCAACCTCTTAGCTAAGCGTCGCCTGCAAGACCCGGAGATCCAAGCTGACTTCCGCCGTCTGCAAGAAAGCCACGACATCGATCACTATGAAGATATGATCATCGAAAAATACCTGGGCCATCGCCCCACCGAAGTGGTGGTCGGCGTCTTAGTCGGCGTTCTAGTCGCCTTCGTCAGCCGGGCCATCTATCTCAGTCTCTAAGAAATCTGGTGCAAGGACCCTGGACTTGCCCTTTTCTTTTGCCTTAAAAACTATGATTGAATAAGGAGTCCCTACTATGTCTCAAATTTACGACATCACCATCATCGGTGGCGGGCCGGTCGGCCTCTATGCTGCCTTTTACGCCGGCATGCGCCAGGCCAAAACCAAAATCATCGAAAGCCTGGACCTACTGGGTGGCCAGCCAGCCCACCTCTATCCTGAGAAGGCCATCTACGATATTCCGGCCCACTACCAAATCAAGGGGGGCGACCTCACCCAGTCCCTGATTCAACAACTGGGCCACTTCGACACCACCATCTGTACCGGCCAGGAAGCCCGTCAACTAATCCAACATGAAGATGAGGACGGCAAGCCCTACTATGAAATTCAGACCCCGCAAGCCAGTCATTTTAGCCGCGCGGTTATTATCGCCGTAGGCAACGGGGCCTTCCGTCCTCGTAAATTGGACTTGCCCGAGGCGTCAGACTTTGAAGGAAAATCGCTTCATTACTTTGTCCGCCAACCTGAGGCCTTCCAAGATCGGGTCGTAGCCATCTGTGGCGGGGGCGACTCGGCGGTTGACTGGGCCTTAGCCCTTGAACCCTACGCTAAGCAAGTCCACCTAATTCACCGCAGACCCCAATTCCGGGCCCACGAACACAGCGTTAGCTTGCTAGAAGCTTCTAGCGTCAAGATTTGGACCCCTTATATTCCAGTTGCCCTCCATGGCCAAGACGGCCAGCTTGACCACCTAACCTTGCAAGTGCCACGCCAAGAAGAAAGCGTCGACTTATCCGTCGATGACTTCATCGTTAGCTATGGTTTCGTCTCTTCCTTGGGCGAAATCGCCAAGTGGCCCCTTACCATCAAGCGTCAGACTATCGAGACCGGCAGCTGCCACCAAACTAATTTGCCAGCTGTCTATGCCATCGGGGATATTGCCCAATACCAAGGCAAGACCAAGCTGATTGCGACTGGTTTTGGTGAAGCCACTACAGCGATTAGCCACGCCATGGCCAGCCTCTATCCAGAGCGCAACAATCTACATGTTCACAGTTCCTCCCTTTTCGAGGATAGATAAAAAGACGAGGCCTAGGCCTCGTCTTTATTTTGCTTATTCAGCTACTAATTCTACTTCAATATTGCCTTTAACTGCCTTAGTATAAGGGCAGATGTTTTCTGTCTCTTGAACATAGCGTAAGGTTTCTTCTGGGCTCAAACCTTCAATGGATACAATTAATTTAGCTGCTAGGTGCAAGCTGTTAGTATCTGGTAGGTCGCCTAAGAGCACTACTTCAGCGCGCACTTGACGTTGACGGTCGCCTAAGCCATCACGTTGTAATGGGAAGGACAAAGCCCCATTGAAGCAGGCAGATAAACCAGCGGCGAAGAGTTCTTCAGGGTTGGTGTAGCCTTCTTTTTTAGCCATGCTAGTCTTAAGGTTTAAGTCCCCGGTTACGGATTTAACTTCGCCATCACGGCCACCTGTGTTCACGACGGTTGATAATGAAATTTTTTTGCTCATACTTACTTCCTCCTCTGTTAGGTTACCTTCATTATAACATAAGCCTGAGCTTAGCGTGCTCAGGATGCTCAGGATGTTTGAGGAGCGAAAGACTTTGCGAAAAGCCAAGACCCTAGGCCATAGAGAACCAGAATAAGTGCCGTCAGCCCCAAGAAATAAGACTGGGGCAGAATCCAGATGACGGGGTCCAGACGCGGATCGAAGAGCCAGAGCTCATTAGCGAAGAAGAGCCGGTGGAAGACCACAAAGGCTTGGTCAAAGAAGAGGATAATGCCGCTCGCTAAGAGGGCTAGGCCCCACTGACCCTGCTTAAGCGCCTGCCAATAGGACCAGGAGTTGAATTGGCCTTGACGGGCCCAACGCCAGATGAGGACATTGAACAGGAGAGCTAACAAGACCAGGCCGATTATGAGCGTCCGAACCTCAGCAAAGTGCTGGCGCCCCCCGGCTGAACTGGCAAAGTGCGCCAGCTCCAGGCTGGGCCGCCAGACTTGCCAGAGATAGGTCCAGATGCGCATAAAGTCATCATAGATTGCCACCTTTGACAGGCCTGCAATGTGGGGAACCCAGCCTAGTTGCAGATAGGCCCCATAGAGCAGAGGCGCTAAGATGACGGTGCCCAGAACGGCATTGGCCAGGCCACCCAAGAGACTGACTCCCGCCCGAATCCAGGTCCATATTTGTTCCATGACTAGAGCTCCCAAGTGGACAGATCTGGCCGGACGTAGGTTGGTTGCACTGGCACGGAATTGAGATCTTCTTCTTGAGTAAAGCCTGTCAGAACTAACAAAGTATCCATACCGGCATTAATCCCCACCTTGATGTCGGTCTCGTAGTTATCACCAATCATGAGGACTTGATCCTTGGTCAAGCCCAGGGTATGGAGACCGCCCTCCAGAATAGGACTGAAAGGTTTGCCCATAACGACCGGTTCTACCTGACTGGCATACTGGATAAAGGAAGTCAAGGCCCCTGAGCTTGGCATCATGCCCCGTTCAGTTGGGATATTGCTGTCGGTATTGGTCACCAAGAAGGCCGCACCATTACGGATAGCTAGGACCGCAATGGACAGGGCTTCATAGGTGGTATGGCGGTCCAAGGCTTGGACCACCACTTGGGCCGATTCATCTTCCACTAGCCTGAAGCCGGCTGCTGCCACTTGTTCCTTAAGGGGCGCTTCGCCCACTACATAGACCGTTTGCCCCTCATGGTGGGCATGTAGATAGTCGATAATGGCCATGGCGGAGGTATAGACATGCTTCTCGGTTACAGGCAATTCATACTGGGTGCTGAGGGCCTGGGCCACTTGAGCAGCCGAGCGCGTCGCATTATTGGTAATGAAGAGGAAGGGAATGTCTTGCGCCACTAACTTCTTAATGAAGGCTTCGGCTGTCGGAATACGATTCTTGCCGAAGTAGACCGTTCCATCTAAATCAATCAAATAACCTGCGTAGTCTTTCATAGGGACCTCCTAAGGGTTGGTTTTGTTCTTTTGCTTGATGACAAAGTTATTCTTACGTTGCTTGGCAGCGGCTGGCGCCTGTTTAGGGGCCGCCTGATCGCTAACGGCTGGGCGACGGTTACGCTTCTTGAACGGCTTCTTGCCACCCTTGGCTGGCGCATCCACCTTATTGCCCTTGAAGCGGTTAGGATCTTCCTTGACTTGGATTTTAGCTAACTGCTTGGTTTCGCCCACCTTTTTATCGATTGGGGCCGGCTTAGTCTTAGCCTTGTCTTTAAGTTTGGCGTATTTAGCCACTTCCCGCTCCTTGGCTAGGACGAAGTAACGGCAACCAAAGTTACAGTATTCATTGAGGTAGTCTTCTAGGAAATCAATGGTCTGGTCCTTGGGCACCTTGGCCTGGCCGATTTGATAGAAGCCTCGCAGGCGTAACTGTTCAAAGCCCCAGTCCCCCACGATGAAGTCGAACTTCTCGAAGTATTCTTGGTAGCGATTCTCGAAAGCTAGCAAGTCGAAGCCCTCACGATAGTTGAGGACCAATTGATAAGGTTCCTCCTTAATCAGCAGATGGTCTTCGTTAATTTGGCGAATTTGCTTGTCTTCTTGGACTTGGTCCTGACTAACGTCGGTCAGGATGGAGTCGATTTGATAGGATATATTATTATCGCGTTGGGTCATGCCTTTAGCTCCTTTACTACTATGTCTCGTTCCTTCCTATTATAGCAAATTCTGGCCCTGCAAGCTATGGAATTCTCTGGGCCAAGTCACTCGACAAAAAAGCCCGCTCATTCAGCTTATGGCGAACTGAATGACCGGACCGATCTTATGGAAGCAGAAATTAGAATTATTTGGCTTGGGCTTCTACCTGGTATACAGCCGCTTGGACTTGCTCAGGTGTCACGCCAGGCACCGCCAGTTTGAAGGTTTCCTTGTCGGAGGCGGCGAAGTCAGCCATCTTAGCTACGGCAGTCTCCATATCCTCTTGAACCCCTAGTTGTTGCCAGGAATAGATGAAGCCATTGTCTTTGCAGTAGTCGATGAGTTTTTTGGTTTCGCCCTCTTCGCCCATGGCCGCCAACATTACCAGCAGCCCATACGCCACCTTGACCCCATGTTCAATGGTGTGGGTTTCGGCAAATTGTGACAGGGCATTGTGAACGGCATGCGCCCCCGACATACGGCCATATTCGCAGGCAAAGCAACCCACGGCAGCGGCTACGTTGAAGACCGTGTCGACCACGCGTTTGAAGGTGTCGTTGACCACGCCCAAGGCATGAGTAGCCAAGGCAGCATGGGTGTCACGAAGCAGAATATCCTTGGTTACCTTGGCAGCAGCCAAACCCAATTCCACATTGGCCTCTAGAGCCCCAGGCAAATGACGGGTGATACTTTCGGCTTCATACCACTTGGCCACCGTATCACAGATACCCCCTTCGAAGTAGCGTTTAGGCGACTCAACTAGGAGATCTAAGTCCACCACGCAAGCATAAGGAGTGCGTTTGAAGTAGGCTACGTCATTAAAAACCCCATTAGGATGGTAAACAGCCGCGACCGGTGTAGTGGGCGCGCAGGTCCCTACAATCGTCGGCACGGTCACCACTTCACAGTGGAGGCGGTCAGCCGTTCCCTTGGCGGTGTCACAAAGCTTGCCCCCACCGACGGCCACAATCACATCGGCATCGGCTGCTAACTGAGCCAAGCGGTCCATATCTTCATAGCTGGCTGTGTGGTCATAACGTAAGACTTGCACACCTTCTAGCGGTTGAGGTAAATGTTTAAGAAAGGCAGCGTAAGATTTCTCCCCGGTAATAATGTAGGGACGCTCGAAGTTCTTTAAAATGCCTGCTAAAGAAGCCAAAGCTCCTTTTTCACTGATATATTGTCCGGGTGTACTACGTACGACTTGTACAAATTCCATAAGCGTCCTCCTTATCACTTAGATATAACTAAGTGAATGATTAAAGTTTTATTAGAAAATACTCTAACACACTTATTTTTCTTATACAAGACCCTGGCGGCAGAAATTTGTATCACTTTCTGAAAACAATCGGAAATTTCATGAAAAAAGCGCCAAGCCATGAGCTTGACGCTAACTAGTACTAGCTTAATGCCCCAGCTTAGGGAGCCACTCAAATACAAGGAAAATGAGAAGGACGGCCTGAAGAATCATCATAAGAGGGACCCCCAAGGCAAAAGGCCATTTGTGGGTCTTGTGACGCCAAATCTGCATGACTAGGAGAGCACCTAGGGCGCCACCTATGGCAGCTAGGCCTAGTAGGCGGGCTTCCGGCACTCGCCAGCGGTGGGCCACCGCCTGATGTTTGTCCCAGATATAGACTGCGGCCGTCAGCAGATTAATCAGGATTAGATAGAGCCAAATATAGGTCATCATGGTCGCTGCTTCCATTCTGCTAGATAGGCCTCTAGAGCTGCTAAATTCAAATCTGTCATTCCCGTCTCCTCCTATGGACGCAAGCACCTCACTTGCCCAGTCTCAGACACCATGCTACCATAAAAAGTACAATCTGTTAAGGAGGATCCACATGCAAGCACTCCAAGCCCACGAAGACTTGGCCCAACTCAAGGCCCAGTCTCAGCTCCTCATTCTCCAATTCGCTAGACCCCAATGCGCACCCTGCGCTAGCTTGGCCTTGAGACTGGATGAATGGGCTCAAAGCCATCCCCAAGCTACCCTACGCTATATCGACTTAAGCCAGTGGCCCCAAGTAGCCGCCCAGGAACAAATCCTGTCCGCGCCTACCCTGCAAGTCTACATTGACGGCCGCCGCTACCTGCAAGAAGCTGGCTATTTTAGCCTGGACCTCTTGCTAGACAAGCTGGATCACTACTGGGAACTACGTCAAGACACTGCCGAATAATGACAAAAAGGCCATAGACTATGGCCTTTTTCTTATGCTGTTAGAAATTTGCTGGCTAGCTTATGGACCTGCTGGATATCTTTGCCATCCAAGGTCCAAGTTGCTAACTCCGCTTGAATGAGATCAGGAAATTTCCGGCTAATGTCCCTTAGGGCATTGCCGACCGACTTGCGGACATAGTCACTGGTATCCCGCTTCAAGCGAGCGATACGCACAATGGCTTCCTGGGGATGGTCCTTAAAATAAGGCCGGCTGGTCCAAATTCTTAGTCCCTCCGTAACTGCCCGTCTGGTATTAGCCTGGCTATGGCCTAGCCATTCATCAATGACCGGCAAGGCTGCTTGGTAGCCTGTGGTCTTGCAGTAATGGTCCAAGGCCTTGGCCAATACTTCCTGAACCCGCCAGTTAGGGTCTAGACAGACCTGCTCTCTCAAATAAGCCAGTATGTCCTCTTGCTGGGACAGGTAGCCCATGAGGAAGACGGCATACATGCGCACTTGATAGGTTTCTGATTGATAGGCCTGCATGGCCAATTGCTTGATATAATCCCAATCCTGACTGGCATAATCCGCTTGAGCCCTTTTCTCCTCTTCCTTGAAGCCTTTTTCAATCAGTGAGAACTCCGCCTCCAGGCGCTTGATATAGTCTTGCATCGGCAGTCACCTTCTCGCTTTTACTAAAGACCGCATCCTATCAAGGCGGTCAAAATAAACTTAGCTTTGAACTGGATGCTGGGCAATGAAGTCGCATAGTGCCGTCACCTGCTCTGGTCGCGTAGACCAAGCCGTTGTCAGACGGGCCACGACATAATCCTCAGCCAGTTCCCAGGTCGCATATTGGACCTTGTCCGACCAGATTGGCACCAAGACCTTAGGTAGGCGGACAAAAATCTGGTTGGTCACCGAAGGATTGACTAGCTCGTAGCCATTGGCGACTAAGCAATCCTGAATAGTCTGGGCAGCTGCCACCGCCTCGCGGCCGATGACCTGGTAGAGGCCATCCTCGAACAAGACTTCGAATTGAGCCCCTAAGACTCGGCCTTTGGCTAGGACCGCGCCCCCCTGCTTCATGACGGTGAAGAAGTGTGGCAGCAGACTTGGGTTGGAAATCACCACGGCTTCCCCTAGCAGGGTCCCACACTTGGTCCCGCCAATATAGAAGACATCCGTCAAACGCGCCAAATCTGCTAGACTGACATCGTTACTTGGGCTGGCCAGGGCATAGGTCAGTCGCGCCCCATCAATAAAGAGGGGGAGCTGGTGCTGACGGCAAACCGCTGACAAGGCCTCCAATTCCGCCAGACTATAGAGGGTGCCTAGCTCGGTTGGTTGCGACACATAGACCATGCCAGGATAGACTGAATGGACATGGTTAGCATCCGCATAGAAAGTCGTCACCCAATCCTCAACCGCTTGGGCGGTCAACTTACCTTCATGGCTAGGCAGGGGCAAAACCTTGTGGCCCCCTAGTTCAATCGCGCCCGCTTCATGGACATTAATATGGCCTGTATCCGGCGCCAAGACCCCTTGATAAGGCCGTAAGAGGGCCCGAATCACAGTCGAATTAGTCTGAGTTCCCCCTACAAAGAAATGGACCGTGGCATGAGGGCAGTCGCAGGCTTGACGAATCAAGTCATAGGCCCGCTCACTGTGGCCATCACTGCCATAACCCGCAGCCGGTTGGCGGTTGACTTCTATCAATCGCTCCAAAACCCGCTCATGTGCTCCCTCTAAATAATCAGATCCAAAATACAAATAGTCTTCGGTCATACTAATCAATCCCCTAATTTAATCAATATAGTCCTGCTGGGTTTATTATATACTCTCTTGACTCTGGGGCGCAAACCGCACTAGTAAGTTTAAATAGTTTGTCCTTAAATGTTCGTGATTCTGACCTAATACAAGAAAAGTAAAGCCCTACTCCGGCCTATCAACATCTTCTGACCGCATCTGTTATATAAGATTCTTTCTAGAAGAGGAGATAGTTGGGAGCTATTGATGCTCCTAAAAAAACGATGACAGAAGCTAGGCTCTGTCATCGTCTGTTTTGTCTCGCCACCAAGCTAACTGCCACTGGCGTTCCTTTTGTACTGCTGCTAGGTCATCCGGATGGGCTAGGTTAATAAGTTTAATCGCATAATCACTGGCGACCATGGCGTGCTCCTTCATATGGGCGGTCGCCACTGCATGGCCGATGACCCGCAAAAGGGCTTGCTCAATGGGATTTTCAGCTTGCTTGGCCAGGGCGTGTATCTTGAAGCCAGCTTGTCTGACATCGTGCATACGGGCTTGGCCGGCCAAACAAGCTTGGCTGACAGCCCAGCCTGCCTCAACATCAGGCTCCTGCCCTACCTTGGAGCCCGTCAATTCAATCAAGTGCTCGACCAAATCCCGGCCGAAGCGGGCACAAGTCTCTTGACTAGCGGCTTGGTAGTCGAAATCTAACTGCTTTCTCAAATCATCGCAATCTAGTAACTTAATTTTTCGTCTGGTCATAGCCTCACCCCCTTATAAACTTCTTAGCCCTAGTATACACCAAGCCCTAGCTGAGTCAAACAAAGCCTTTTGCCACACATCCCCATAAAAAAGAGACCGGACTCCAAGAATCCGACCTCATTTATTGGCTTAAGGTAAAATAGCAATGGCGCGCACAGGTGAACCAGTCGCTTGCTCCCAATGTGGGAAGTGGACACTAATCAAGGCACCAGTGGCTGGCACTTGGTCCAAATTATTCAAGACTTCTACTTGGTAGATATCTTGCTCCAAGAGATAGTATTCGTTAACTAAGCCATGCTCCGCTGCCGGAATACCAGCATCGGTGTCAAAGGTCTCATGGCCCACTGCCTTGACTTGGCGTTCCTTAATCAGAAATTCCAAGGCCTCGCGACTCCAACCTGGACTCTGCTGAACACCGGCATCATCTAGGTTGCGCATAGCCTCTTGGCTTGGCCAACGCTTAGACCAGTCGCTCCGGAAGGCTACAAAACTTTCTGGGCGAATTTGACCGTGTTCTGCTTCGAAATCTAGGATGTCTTGCTTGGTCAGAATGTAGTTAGGGTTCTCCGCCACTTGAGCCGACTTGTCAATAACATAGAGAGGCAAGAGCAGGTCCTTGAGCTCAATCTGATCCAACCAGCGGCCGCCTGCCACGAAGTGGATTGGAGCGTCAATGTGGGTGCCGTATTGGCCCACCACCGAGATTTTCTGAACGTGGAAACCATCCTTAAGGGTGAAGAGGTCTTCCTTCTCTAAGGCTGGTAGCGCCGGGAAGTGGGGGCTAGATTCGTTAATGACATGGCTAAGGTCAACCCATTTTTTGGACTTGAGTGTTTCATAGAGTGAAAGTAAATCTGACATCTTGTTTCCTCCTAACTAAGAGCTAATAGTTACTGTAAAGGCAGTATAACAAAGTTCATTGAGGCAAAACAAGATAGAAGAACTTATTCCCTTAGACTATTTTTCTAGAATCTGATATAACTATTAACTATATATTGCACCCTAAACCGGGCACACGTCCTACTAATTCACGCCTCCTATCTATTGCCAGAGTCTCCCCCTCTTATCGGCCAGACCTTGACAAATTTCATGGCAGAGACTAGACTGGGGCAAAGTAACAGATTCCCTTCCAGCAGAAAGGACAGCCTATGATTGATATCCATTTAATTACTCCTGAGCGCCAGACCGCTCTTCAACTCCCCAATGAAGATTTCACCCTTATTGGCCAACTTCTCCCCTCTTACAAGGAGGGTGTGTGGTCCTACCAGGAACAGCTACTGGCCGACCATGATATCAGCCTCATGCGCTTCCCGGATGAGACTTATGACCTCCAGCAGATCAACCAAGCTGGCTTTGCCCTAGGTGCCTTCGACAAGGAAACTTGCCTTGGTCTGGCCATCTTCCAGGATGGCTTCTTTGCCTATAGCTACCTAGCTGACCTCAAGGTCACTAGTGCCTACCGTGGGCAAGGAATTGCTAGCCAATTGCTGGACCGAGGGCGTCAAATCGCCAAGGAACGTGGCTCGCGCGGGATTTATACCATTGGCCAAGATAATAACCTAATTGCTTGTCGCTTCTATCTTGCCTATGGCTTCCAGATAGGTGGCTTAGACACTCGAGTCTACACGGGAACGGCTCAAGAAGGAAAAGCTGATATTTATTTCTATCTAGATCATTAAAAAAGAGGCCCTAGGCCTCTTTTTCTTGTCTTAATTGATAGGCCTCGACTAAAGGCATTAACCTCACTATGGTCATAGGACTAGTTGTTAGACCACCTTACTTATCTTTACTCAATTGGCTTAAAATCCCCTTGAGATTGCCTACTTGCTGGCTGATGGCCGTCTCTAGGTCTTGGTCCCGTTCCAAGGGGAAATAGAGGGCTCCGACTACGACAGAATCATCTTGATTACCCGTATCCTCTAAGCGGTAGAAGACTAGGCAAGCCGTGTCGTGTTCGGGCTCGACTTCATAGCGGGCCTGAAATTGCTTGCCGTCGATTTCAATCGATTCTTGGAAGATGGGAGTTGGCCTGTCTGACTTGAGACGCTCCTCCAGTTCCTTATCGGTGAGCAACTTGCCACCCTTGAGGGGGGAAGTCGTATAGGCCTCTAAGGTATAGAGATTGACATAACCCTTCATGCCAGGCGTCATGATGCGATAACCTATATCCCGACGGTCGTCCTTGGTCAAGGATGGATGCATCTTCCAATCCTCGGGAATCTTGTAGGGACGTTCAGTTGGCTTAGGGGGCTCCTTGCCATCAACAGCTTCATACATCCAGTTCTTGGATGATTCGAAAATCTTATCTTGGCCCTTTTCAATGGCAGTAGGCTCCACCTTCAAGAGGGTCTTGAAGAAGGCTTCTTCCTGCTCCTTGTTTTCTAACTCCTTGCTGGACTCTGAGACCGCTGAACTGGACTCTTGGCTATCGTCTGATTGGTTAGCCCAGGCTATTTGAGGAGCTAGTAAAAAGCTAGTGGCGGTCGCTAGACTAGCTAAGACTAGATGTAATTTTTTCATACTTTACCTCCTTGGGTGACCGATGCAGGGGGGAGTCACCTTGGTTACTGGAGTACCTAGCCCTAGTCTAACCTATTTGAGCTCGTCAAGCAAGGAAAGGCCTATTTAGCTAGACCCGCCGCCACCAAGGCTAGAAGCCAGAGATGGAGCGGATAGAAAACATAGAAGAAGTAGCGGTTGAAGGCTGACTGCTTGCCTCTTTGGCCATTGTAGAGGGCTAAGAGAGGCAAGACACTAATGAAGATCCAATCAGAGTTATAGAGCAACATGGTGAGGGTCTCCTGCCAACTGTCGTAGGTGGAGTAAGAGAGGGCAAAAAGAATCAAGGCTAGCCCCAGATAAAGCAAGTTCCGTAGCCCCTGGCGCTGACGGCAGCAGTAGGTAATCAAGATAAAGGGTAGTACCACCATGCCCCCTTCTGTCAGCAAGAGGCCAGCTAAGAAGAGCAAGCCTGCGCCAGCCCAACGGAGACGTTTGGCTTCTTGCGTCAGACTTTGGCCTGGAAAAGCCAAAGCTAAAATACTGACCCCCAGAGCTAGGGTCAGGAAGATGTTATTGCTGATATGGACGCCACGATTGGCCAAGAGACTATTGAGCAGCCAGTTGCCGGCCGCCATAGTCGCCGCAACAGTCCAGAGCCGGGCTAGGTAGCGGTCTAGATTGCGACTATGAATGAAGCCTTCTACCGCAAAATAAGCAAAGCCCGCGGCCACACAGCGCGTCATGGCATGAAAGATGCCCTCCCAGAGCGGTGGCACCAGACCGGGCACATGGGGCAGATGGTCTAAAACCATGAGGGCTGCCAACAAGTATTTGATTTGATTGGCATTTAATTTCTTCATAGGAATGCTCCTTTAAGTTTTCTTAGCTTAAGTTTAGACCCAAAAAGCCCGGCCAACCATAAGCTGAGCTTACAGTTGGCCGGGTTATCTTACATTATTGAAAGTTTAAGCTTACCAGTCTAAATCCCGCAAGAGACGCTGGATGACCCAGGACTTAAGCACGAGAGTCAAGATAAAGCTTGGCAACAAGGATAGGAGAAAAGCTAGAATTCCCAGACGAGCTACAAAGGACGAGACTAGGACAGGTTGCCAGTAGAGCCCCCAAACTAGGGGCACAAGACCAAAGAGATAGCCTAACAACAAGAGACTATTAACCAGATAAGGCCGCTGGCGTCCTGGTAAGGCTCCATTAAAACGCAGGGTCTGGTCACGAAAATCGTTTAAGATGGCACGCTGAGTAGCCAGATTTGGCGCTGGCACTGACTTGACTTGGACTCTGAGATGGCTTGCCACGCCTTCATATACTAGTGCTAACAAGAGCCCCAAGAGCAGAGGCAAGGCCACTGCCCCCAGTCTACCTAGATATCTATCCGGGTAGTGTGGCTGACGCCCCGCATCATAACCTAGCCAGCGAATGATGCGCCCGGCTAGCAAGGGCAAGATGACCAAGCCTAAAGACCACAGGGTCCAGGCCACACGCCGGCTTAGGTCAGTGGGACTTTCCTCTTTCCAGGTCAGCTGCCCACTAGAGAGGTCATACTCGGCCAGCAAGCGACGGTCTGCTTCCTTCTGGACTTGGCGCAGATAAGCGCCGTAGAAGACTAATTTTTTATAAGGTATCCACATTAATCAATTTCCTTCCTTTTCTGCCCTTTGTTGCAATATTAGAGCTAAATTACTCGTCTGTTTTTCCTTTGTCATAGCGCTCCCCGTATTCCTGACGGGCTTGGCGCGTCCAAGTTTGGATGAAGTCAGTCTTGGCATCGGTGTAGGCATCACGATTATGTTCATACTGAGACCAGAGAGCTAACTTGAGGGCCTCATAATCCTTGGCTACTTGGGCATGTTCCCTAATATAGTCCCTAAAGTAGAGCTCGTCGTGATCTCCTTGGTAGCGCAAGTGAATGTGATAGACCTTATCCGCGAAGCCTTCTGGGGTGTAACCCGAGTTCAAGGATATGCGGCCTTCTGACTCCGACATTTTAAGAAAGCCAGCCTGAATCAAGCAATCACTGGCTAGGCGCAAATCCGCTTGGAGTGCTAACTCGACTAGAACATCGACAATATCCTTGGCCCAGATGCCTGGGATGGCCGTGCTCCCAATGTGGCTGATACGTACCAGAGGCAAATCTCCTAGGACTTGTTCCAGTCGCACTTCCATTTCTTGATAATTGGTCTCCCACTGGGGCTTAGGCGCCACTAGGAAGATTGGAAACAGGCGCCAGAGTTCTTCTAAAGATAATTGAGTCAGGTCCTTGTCCATATGGGTTGCTCCTTTCAGACAAAGTAAATCTAGTTTTTTGGCTTTAAACCTAAAGCCGAGTAGCCCGAAGGTCGCATACGATTCTCGGCTGCTAGCTTGTCAACCAGTCTTAAATTCCGCTCAGACTGAGTGGACTTGCCCTTACGAGGTGTAAACTTCTGTAGATAGGACAGATCATCATAGGACCGTAGCATGCTTTCACTCCAGCCGAAGCATAACCCTTCTTCCAAGACCTCATGGAAGGTCACCGATGGCAACTTGGACTTAGCTTTAAAAATTCGAATCCAAATACCCGGCGAAGTCTGTTCATTGGTTAGTAACCAATCATGTAGTTCTTGTCTCTTTTCAAAAGATATAATCGGAAGTTGGTCATAGACTTGGTCTAATTGTTGCATTATTTTTTCCTTTCATTCTTGGTGGTGACCATTCTGCTATACTAAGAACAAGATGGCCTCATATACAAGCTTATCTAATTGATTGCCCTCATCCGGTCTGAGTTCTCTGATTGTTTATCCCATCGAGTCCCTAGAACTTATGGTAATGGCGATAAACTAGCTATTGAGCCCTCTCCACCCACTGATCATTGTCCATTATAAAGGGCTTGGCCAGTCCAGGGCCAGTATAGTCAGAGTACTTGGTTCCCAGATATTGATAGACCTCTTCCTTGCTGGCAAATTTGATGGCCTGATAAGGCTCTTCGAAGGTCAGCTTCTCTAGGAAGAGATAGCCCTCTTTGGCTGGAACTAAGACCCCGACATGGCCAATGAAGAGACTGTCGCCATCCAGATTGTCGTGCAAAACTACCGACAGCATTCTAACCTTGTCGTTGAACTTGAACTGGGACAGGTATTGCGCCATATGCTTGGCGTGGACCTTGACGTCCTGGGTAGCCTCGGTCTTAACCCGGGAGAAGAGGATATTGAAGGCCGCCTTATCCTTGGCATCCATGACATGTCCCTTGTCGATGGCGTCATTATCCATGAAGAGTAGCTCATCATCCTGGCTGACTGGCGGAATCTCAATGGTGTGTTTGAGCAAGGTATAGCTGTTAATGCGGCAATTAGTCCCGATAAAATCTCCCTTCTGCTCATGCCAAAGTGGATTAATCTTGGCTACATCGTAGTCCGTCTTGGTAAATTCGGTGAAGTCCCCCTTGAGCCCGCTAGGTCCAACAATGTCATTGTAGTCTTTGACGAGTTTGAGGAATTCCTCAACGCTATCCTTGTCCAAATGAGCAGACAAGAGGGTCCTCACTTCTTCCAAGCTACTTGGACTATTGAGGTTGGAATAGCTGGGATGAGCAGGACCTGCTTCTTGGCCACTCGGCTTAGGACTACAGGCTGCTAGAGCTAAGACAAGGCCGAGGGATAGAATGATGGTTTTGGTGTTTTTGAACATGAGGTCTCTCCTCTAGCTGATATTTTTAAAAAATTTACCTTTTAACAATAGGTTAAAAGGTATAATGAACTATTTATGCTTGTTGAGATGCTTGCGAGAAAAAGTAGAGATAGGCCCCGAAGGCAAACTTGATGGCAGCATCCACATAGGCGATGACCACCATGGAAATATTAGGGAAGAGGTAGCCCACCGCAATATTGATGGCGCAAACTAGGGCTAGATAAATCATGGATTTGCCATGTACGAAATAGAAGGGGAAGAAGTGTAGCGCAGTAGCCATCAAGGCTCCTAGCCAGATTAGGCGCCAGTTCTCGCTTGCGAAGAAGGGACCGCCTAAGATGGCCATTAGGACAAAGAGTAAAATGACCGCATAAAGGGCTACTTTCTTCTGGAAGGGGCTAGAGCTACCCGTTGATAATTTATTAAGCAAGGACTTGTTCTGGTTGATAGCGAAAAAGCTGACAATGTAGCCTATGC
The DNA here is from genome assembly GCF_938010525.1 of uncultured Abiotrophia sp. Classification (GTDB taxonomy): domain Bacteria; phylum Bacillota; class Bacilli; order Lactobacillales; family Aerococcaceae; genus Abiotrophia. Next base: position 18,765 of record NZ_CALLVK010000020.1, read on the forward strand.
TGAAAACCTGCATGTTGATAATCTGCTCGCCACCAATCAAGGTCGCCACCCCAATCACCGACGCAACGGCCATTAACCACAAACCACAGGCTTTCTTGAAGTTAAATGCTAGTTTTTCATTCTTGTCATAAGCTAAAAATCCCATAAATAAGTGCCTCCAAAATCTTCATAGCTTCCATCTAGCCTCTATCCAGTAAGCTAGGTGGCTCTTACTTTATTATAGCACTTTAATAGAAGAAAAGGCGTTGACAAGCTCCTTTTATCTCAAAAAATCTCTTCCTAAGTGTCTACTTCTAGCGATTGAGGATATCCATCACACAATCTAGCTATCACTGCTAAGTTTTCCTAGCTTTTTAAGTAGCTTTTAGGTTCATGCTTTAAATTAGAGTTAGCACTAAGGAAAGGAGAAAGCTCCCCCACAGGTGAGCGGTGTAAAACAATGAGAACAATTGTCGTCATATCTAATCTACTCGCCCAAAAACTTCATAAGTACTTCCTCTGCTCAGAAAACGCCAGAGCAGCCTACAAAATGGGGATCCTCACCCTGATCTTCGGCTCCTTCCTAAAAGGTGCCTTCGACATCTACGGCACCCATTCAGTCTATCCGACCTTCTACCTTCCAGTTGGCCTGCTGCTTCTACTGGTTGCACTTGGCTTTGAAATCCACCAGAGGAAGGAGATGGCGAAATAAGAAATTAATTACTAGAGCAACAGCACTCCATCCGTTGGATTCTCTTGTCCAGCTGATGGGGTTTTGTTTATTACATAAGACAATTAGTTATCATAATTATCGTACCTTCAAAAAATCCTCGAGCACGGTAAGAAATAAAAAAATCTTGGTTGCAAAACTCAACCAAGATTCCGTTTAATCTATTCTTCGTTTAACCTAACAAGAAGGTGTTTGAAATGTTCTTCATCCTCAACTAGTTTTCCAAAGAACAACTCATCAATTTGCTCGATTACGGGCACAGCTTTTTGTAAAATCTCTTCTCCCTTTTTCTTCAAAATAACAGCCTTGGCTCTTGAATCTCTGGAGTGTTCTTTTCTCTCTACATATGCATATTTTTCTAATAGACTCAATATTTGAGAAACAGTCATTACGTCTATCCCAGAAAGTTTGGAAATCATGACTTGAGTCACTTCGTCATTAGTTTGCGATAGATAGGCAAGCGAAGCTAAAACAACAAATTGAGGGTGTGTCAGATTCATTTTCTTTAACTCTTTTTTTATTATAAAATGCCATTTATTGTACACCCTCATGAACAGCAAGCCAGTTGATTGTTCTGAATCTTTTTTATATTTCGATGTAAACAAACAGCAATTCCCCCTATCTTTCCAAAAGCTCTTTCAGAATAAATATAGAGTTAGGGACATCTGAGAACACCTGGCGTAAAAATTCTAAATGTTGCTTATCCTCACTATCTAAGGATACAGAATGTTTGACTATTACACTTCCATCATTGTTCTCCATTATTTGGTGTCCAAAAAGGATGTCACCAAAAGGAGTTGCTGTTTTATCCCAAAATTCTTCGAAGGCTTTTACAAGTGTAAGTTGATAGTCCATAGGGGGCATACCTTCAAGCTCCATCGTCCCATGGGATCCAGTCTTAAAATCATCGTTTAATGTAATTTTTTTTAAATCTTCTTCCCAGGCATACCATTTTTCAATATTGGCATAATACTCCCAAACAGCTTCTTTTGTTGCTTTAATTTTCAAACTGAAACTAAATTCCATTGTTTTCACCTCTATTTATTAAGTGTACTTATTATATATTATTTTATAATATGCGTCAACACAAATCTTTTTAGAATCGTAAGGGCGGGGATGACAAAATAGGAAATGAAATAACCGGAGGTCAGCCTATAAAGGCGCCTCCGGTTTGTTTTGGATATGAGGTTAAAACTTAACTATCTCTAGCTTCTAGGCATAAAGCTCTAAATTGTTTATCTAATTTCGCTATCTCCAACAAGAGGCGGGACAAGTCTTCGTAATCTTCCTTTAGGCAAGACAGGTGGGCTTGTCCAAATAAAGAGGCTAAGTCTTCTTTTATTTTTGAACGCAGACTATCATGCTCTGCTAGGAATCTACTCAGGTAGAGATTTCTGACAGCGGCCAGTTTAAAGCTGAAATACTGATGCAGTTGCTTTTGCTCATCGTTCAAGCCATATTTTGCCACTGCCGCCGCGTAGAGTGAGAGGACGCCTCCCTGCCCTTGCAGGTATCTTTGGGCCATTATTTGCGAGGTGGCCAGATAGATTGCGCTCGCGTCTGGATTAGCGACTCGCTTGAAATTGCCCCACATAGAATAAGCACCCCGCTTGTAGTCGATTGCCTGAGCTTGCCATGCTGGCAGAAAGTCTTCGAACTGAATCTTCATACAGGCAAAACCTGCTGGATCATGCAAGTAGAGATAGTCATCATCTAAATCATAAACTGAGACAAAGTGATCCACTCCGTATAAGTGAGTGTGGTTAGGATTATAGGTCAGATGCCCCATATCGAGTGGCCCCAACACTACCGGACCATTAACTAGGAGAGCTTTGAGCTTGCTTCTGATTAAATCCAGATCAAGTGCTTGCCCCTCTCTTAGATAATATTCTTCATAGTCAAAACCTAGAACTTCTAAGACATGAGAGATCGAAAGGTCCGGCATGCCGTTATCGAAGAATACTAATGGGTGCTGTTCATCTTCTTTGACAATCGAAGCCCCATTCCCCATCAACATAAGGGCCTCAAGATATTCCGGCCTCAGGTCATAACCATAAGCCTCCAAAGCCATGGCTAAAGAATAAGTATAACAAAGCGATACATCGCCAAAATAGAGCTGCATAAGACTGCCTCCTTCTCATTGATAGCTTGATTATACAGTGCAGTTAGGCCTGCCACCCTAGAAAAAAGGAGCAGGATTTATGGGGTGTGGTGACTAGGAAAAGCTTCAGCCCATTAAAAAAGCCCCCTAAGTTGAATTTTCATCCAACTTAGGGGCTATTTTGGGCTATTTAATCATACTTCTTGCCGAATTTCTTCTCCAGCATTTTCTTGACTAGATATGGCATCTTGACGTTTTCTCGTCCCTTTTTGGCAATGAGCTTCTTAACAAAATCAGGCATCTGGATGTCTTGGTCTTCTTTTAGAATCGCATCGCTGTCTCTAGGCGCCGCCATCTCATCAAAAGTAGTCTCATCAGCTTGATGGATTTTGAAGTCCCCATGGAGATGCTTGGCAATGGTTGACAGCAAGGCCTCAATCAGACGTGGATCCGTATTGGGCATAGGGGGACGCTTATAGCCCACCCCTAATTCATGGCAGAGTTCTTGACACTCCACGTCATTGTCAAAAAGCACCTCGATATGCTCACTAATAAAAGCAATGGGCACAAAGATATACTGGTCGGGATGTTGGCTTTGCTCCCGCAAATACTCCAAGACATCTGGCTTAATCCATGGCATCCCAATATCGCTCTCGCTCTGCCAAGTGTTAGTATACTGGTCTGGAGCAAGACCGAGACCTTCAGCAATCAAGCGGCTATTGTCGTAGATTTGATCGATATAAGGGTCGCCAAACTCCAAGGCCAAGACAGGCACACTATGGGCTGAGAAAACGACCCGATAAGTCTGACTACCAATTTCTTGGATAATTTTTCGAATCTCCTCTACCCAGTAATTGATCAGGGCGGGCTCGCGATACCAGTCTTTAATGACTTGAAAGCGGATGGTCTGGCTCTCTAGGAATTTCTCATAGCCCATTACGGAGTAATAGGAAAAATGAGGTTCCAAGATTAAACAGAGGCAGTCTTCAATCCCATCTGCCTCCATCTGTGCAATGACATCGGGGATGAAGGGACGCGAAAATTTATTGGCAAAATAAACGTTCGCTTGACCTTCTAGGGCATCAGCTACTAACCTCACTTCTTCCCTAGTAATGGCTTGTAGAGGCGTACCTCCAATCCGAACATAGTTATCATATAGCGTTTTGATTTCATCTTCTTCTGGACGAACGCCCCGGCGAATATGGGTGAAAAATTCCGCGACTGCTTCATAGCTAATCGCTTCTGGTGACCCAAAGGTCATCATGAGGACAGCTTTCTTAGACATGTCAAACTCCTTATGTGTGTGTCGTAGTTTCCGTCTCTTATTCTACCATAGAAAAGGCTTTATCGGATAATCAGACGAATCTAGCTTGTCCGACAAATAGAAAATATAGCCTAATCGAGTCAACAGGTGCATAATTTCTCTCCTAAATCTTAATATCTATCGTATTCTTCATACTAGCCCAGCAAGATTTTTTAGAACAAAGGATATTGAAAGATCTGGCATAAATGAATATAATCATTGTTTCCTGTTAATCTTTTAATTCCCTTAGTATGATTCTAACCCACGACTCCTTTCTCTTGACAGTACTTTTTAGTTTTGGTAGATTGATAGGACTAAACTCGGAGAATTGGTTACAAAGAGATATCCAAGCAGTAATTCAATGCTTCAAATGTTTTTATATAATGGGCTCGGCTAGACTTAAGCTATCTAAGAGCCAAATCACAACCAAGTTAAGGAGCATTCACATGTATCTCGCAATTAAAGAAATTCTGCAAAATAAATTACGCTATAGTCTTATTGTATCCACCATTTTTCTGATTACCTTTATGGTCTTCTTCTTAACTAGCCTAGCACTTGGATTGATTAGAGCCAATCGCATTGCTGCAGATAACTGGGAAGCAACAGGCGTCGTCTTATCTGAGTATGCTAACAAGAATTTGACTGCTTCTTTTATCCCGGAGGCCAGTTACCAAGATAAGCTCTCGGATGACGTGGCTGCTCTTGGTTTTATGTCTGTCGTTACAAATCTCAAAGACAATGACGATAGTGAAAAATTCAATCTTTCTCTCTTTGCCCAAAACTGGGACAGCTTTATTGCACCTAAGTTAACTGAAGGCAATTATCCAACTCAAGATGATGAAGTGGTGGTTGACGAATCTTTGAAAAACTACGGCGTCGAACTGGGAGACGAGATTCAGCTTAATGGGAGTAAGACCAGCTATAAGGTTGTGGGGTTAACTACTAATAGTAAATTTTTTACTGCGCCTGTCGTATACAGCAGTTTGACAACCTACTGGACCTTACAAGGGACGCTTGACTCTAGCCGTTCGGTTTCAGCCTTAATCTTGAAAAATGATCAAATGATTGCAGCGGACGAATTGACTCAGGTTACGGAGGATGAGATGATCTCCCGTATTCCTGGTTATAGTCCTCAGAAAAATGTGTTCTCTGGGATGATTGTTGCCATGATTGTGATTACTGGTCTGATTGTCGGGATCTTCATTTATATTCTTACCATTCAAAAGTTGGGCTTATATGGCGTGATGCGCGCTCAAGGGATTCAATCTAGAACCATTGTTTGGTCCTTATTTTGCCAAATATTCATCCTGTCTCTTATTGGGATTGGCTTAGCTTTAATTGGAATCTGGGCGATTACTTTTGTCTTGCCAACAACCTTCCCTTCCTATCAAAATTGGGCTGCTTATGGTGCCTTAAGTCTGGTTATTGCTTTGATGGCGTTACTTGGCGGAATGATTTCATTACCGCGCGTGCTCAAGATTGATCCAATTACTGCTATTTCCGAATAAGGAGAAAAAGATGACTAAATTAATTGAAATGAAACAAGTAACGAAAACTTACGGGCATGGGCATTTACAGGTGGTTGCTTTACACGAAACAAACTTCCATCTCAATGCTGGTGAGTTTGTGGCCATTATTGGACCGTCAGGTTCCGGGAAAACAACTTTCTTGACCACACTCGGACAACTCCAACATCCATCGAGTGGTGATATTCTTGTAAAAGGAAAAGATACGCACCAGTTATCTGAAAAAGAAAAAACGGCTTTACGTTTCAAGGAGTTTGGCTTTATTCTGCAAACCTCTAACTTAATCCCATTTCTAACCGTCAAAGAACAATTAGACTTAATCGACCGTTTGGATAAGGGAAGGTCGGTTAAAGAAGATCGTCAAAAATTATTCAATCTATTGGATTTAGACAAGGTCAAAAACAACTACCCCAAAGAACTTTCTGGGGGCGAACGTCAACGTGCTGCGATTGCACGAGCCCTCTACAATAACCCAAGTATCATTTTGGCCGACGAACCAACTGCGAGTCTAGACACCCAACGGGCTTATCAAGTCACTGATATGTTAGCTACTATTGCTCATGAACAAGGGAGAGGAGTTGTCATGATTACCCATGACACACGACTTTTAGACAAGTTCGACCGTATTTACACCATGAATGACGGCCAATTGAAGGAGAAAGTCTAAAACTATAGGTAAGTAATTCCATCTATTTGGTCTGCATATATAGAAAAAAGCCTTGATACTGTACTGACCCCAAAAAGCTAGACAATAAATAAAAGAACGACTAACCAAAGGATTTAGTTCTGTATTGTACAGGATTAAGTCCTTTTAGTTTGAGTTTAATACGGCGATGGTTGTAGTAATGAATGTAGGACTCAATAGCTCTGGCTAAGTAATCAATCGTTTTGTAGGACTTCTGTCTGCCATAAACCATCTCAGATTTTAAGATGCCAAAGAAGGACTCCATCATCTCATTATCAGGACTATTCCCTCTGCGCGACATGGAAGGCTTCATCTTCTTACTCTTAAGGACTTGGTGGTATAGTAAGTGCTGATATTGCCATAGCCCTTCCCTTGATAGCGCTCATCAATAAATAAATGGCTAAAATCATAGGCATTTAATAGTGGACAATCATAATACAAGCCCATTCCAATCGGCAATTCATCATCATAAATCAAACAGGCATAACTCCCCATATTCCGATAAGCATATGCTCGTGCTAGCAACTTCATAGAGCTGGCAACATGCTTTACTTGGTGCGGAGCAACTCCCAGAGGGATTCTCCAATTACCTTGTGTGATATCTTTTAGATGTATCATTAGCTATCTCCTTCGAAAAGGTAATCCTTCTCCAACGCCTATGTCTATTATATTTTCCCCTTAATTTCGATACCAGCTTAATCTTTAGCTTGCCTTTAAACTCATTTGTCTACTCATCTCTATTTTAAATAGTTTCTTCATTTTTTTCCACTGCTTTTAAGTAGCTTTCAGGTTCATGCTGTACATTAGAGTTAGCACTAAGGAAAGGAGAAAGCTCCCCCCCAGAGGTGAGCGGTGTAAAACAATGAGAACAATCGTCGTCATACCTAATCTACTAGCCCAAAAACTTCATAAGTACTTCCTCAGATCAGAAAACGCCAAGGCAGCCTACAAGATGGGCGTCCTCACCCTCATCTTCGGCGCCTTCCTAAAAGGCGTCTTCGACATCTACGGCACCCATTCAGTCTACCCAAGCTTCTACCTACCAGTGGGCCTGATACTCTTGCTGGTCGCACTTGGCTTTGAAATCCACCAGAGGAAGGGGATGACAAAATAGGAAATGAAATAACCGGAGGTCAGCCTATAAAGGCGCCTCCGGTTATTATGTGGCATTTGTTTCGTTTCATTACATTATAAGCTTAGTGCACATCCTAGTCTGTATTCCAAACTATTAGCACGTCTTCATATTTATCGTGATATCAAGCTAGTAGTTTTTTATATTGTGCCTAGTTCGTTTAACTTTATAACATCGCAGCCTTTTTTAGTATAGTACTCTATCATTTCAGGAATCTTTGCTTTGTTATAGCTAGTTATTCCATCGAAAATGACGTGGACAGCATATCCCGATTTTGCCATATTATAAGGAGTAGATTTTATGCATTCAGTGGCATCAGCTCCTGTAACATAAAATAATGAATTTAATACCATCATGAGAATGTAATATTTAGCAGGGTCCACCAGGGGCGTTCTGCCCAACTATTAGAATACAACTTCATATTTTTAAACACGCGAGCTATGTATAATAATCGGAAAAAACATCATATTAATATATCATTAAATAAGAAATCTATCAAATCTATCCTTTGTTTCCAAGCCTTTTTATCCGTAGTGCACAGTTCATCGTAGAGGTCATCAGCTGAATCAAAAAAACTATATATACCTTCTGGAGAATAGATTATCTCATTCAAAAATGTATCAATCATCGCTGGGTCAAACTGCAAAGCATCTAGTTCACAATAAGCATATTTTGGGTATTCTTCGTTATTTTTAATTATCCAATACAGCACCTCCTTCTTATACTGTTGAATAATTTTATATCTCTCATATAAATTCTCTGGACTCCTTTGACTGTATACCATATTTGATGATGAATCATAATCTAGCTCGTAAGCATAAATTTTTAATTCATGGCAAATTTCGCAGCATTCGTTATAATACTTATTAGCTATCTCCCACAAGAATTTACCAAATCTTTTTTTTATATAGTCGCCGCCTTCCTCCTTTCTCTCTTTTAACTTTCGTAACAAGTCAATCTCTGGTGTTTTTGATTTCAAGTAGGTCTCATCATTATACCTTGCATATCGTATAGTATTATAAAAATCCGAAAGGATACCTAGCAAATTCTTACCCGACTTCTTTATAGATACGTTCCTATTTGCTTCAATCCAGTCATTTAAACCATTATGTGAATGACTCATTAGTAGATCATATGCTTTATTCTTTTCGCTTTCCAATATATGTTTATTCTTACAAATTAACTCTATTAACGTTTTTTGAATTCTCTCAATCCCCTGAGACGCAAAATAAAGCGTCATAAATGGATACTCAACTAAATAAGATGTTTGCGTATCAAAACATATTTTGTCCAGTGAATGAATAGATTTCCAAATCAAGACTCCCGCAATTTGCAATTCTTCTCTAATAGAGAAGTTTAAAGTCGTCAAGTCTCGATCAATTTCTTTTGTTTTTTGAAGTGTTACTTCTAAATCTTTTTCTGTTTTAACAAGATTAGATTGCCTAAAACTTTCATCATCTAGGGTACTATACGAATTCGCTTCATGCACCCGCTGTATATATCCATATTTATTGAGTATTTCTTTATCATAGAAAGGACCTTCACCTTCTTCATTTACAAAAGTAAAAATTGTATTTTTACTTATAGCGAAACTCCTAATCATGCGTTTCCAAAATTGTTTTTTTTCACTAGTACTGCCCTGGTTTATTCTGAACATACCGATATACGCAGTAAAACTTTTGGATAACCTATCATTTATCAATGTAGCAATATCTGGGATAATATCCTCTATTATCCAAACAAAAGGGTAATCCCTAAAAGAGTTACTACTTAGTTTTTTAAAATCAACTGTACAGCACTTATCCTTATATACATAGGGCTCAATATCCATACCAAAATAGTTCATATCAACAGGACAATCTCCCAAAGAAACAATCATTTTAAAAGGGTTATCAACTAATTCCCTTCCACAGATCATATTTTCGAATATAACTTGACCATAAAAATTGCTTCCCGTATCTCCGCTATCAAATATAAATGCAAAAATTTCTCCGCCATGTCCCATATACTGTCTCCACTCTTTCACTAAAATTCCCCAGCATAGTAAATTTTACAACTCTATAACATTATCGTATAAACTATTAAGCTTAACCTAACCGTTTCTTGAAAGCAACACTACCTCTTCAACATAATATATAACGTAGGATACAAATAATTGGCTATATATATTCACTTTGTAACATTCTCTCAATCTTCCTAATGACCCCACCTTTCACAAAAACTTTCATTCTTCTGATACCATATCGCTCCTTATTCTCCTACACGTTTGCCAAATATATTTCTTGTCTTGCCGTATACCCTTTTAAGTGAGGCGTTGAACTACAAGCAATAAATAGTGGTACCTGTATTCATTACTTGATCTAATCATGATTATCACTTTCTAAAAGAGCACAAACTATCAAAGCAATTGTCTTAAATTCTGACAAACGAACTTATCTTCATCGTATTCCTCTGATAGCCCCTAAAACCTAAATCAGAACAGTTTAATATGATGTATTAGCATTTAAAATATCTTCAAGGAGAGGATCTATGCCACCGTCTATTAAATCCTCAATTTTATGCTGGGCTTTATATCTACCCACACTTTCGGCTAAATAACGTAAAATCTTTGCAGCAACCTCTTTTACTGGATAGGGGAACTCTTCCTTTAAAATCAAATATGAAAGATCAACGAAAACATCTGCATATTCATATTCCTTTAAGTTTTCTATATAATAATAATCGATCGATTGAATTATATTATTCGCACGCCTTTCATCAGTATGCATAAAACTAACAATAGCATATATAAAATCAGTGCCTTTTTGAATGCAATTTTTACACAAATCCTTCCCGCGCAAAGAAGAAATGTAGTTTTCTACATCAGAATCAAATTCCTGATTTGAAATTTTCTTCCAGATTTCTTTTTCGTACTCTTTATCACTCATCAAACTAATAAAGTCATTAAGTTCTTCTAACATATGAGTTGCATCTTTATATCTATAATCGGGATTAAAAATAGTAGCTTTCTCACAGATTGGACCAAGAGGATGACTAAAATCATCAGGGTTAGTCGTTAGTATAAAATTGATTATACGTCCAAGAGAATAAACATCACTGCGCTTATCCGCCTCTTTCAACATAGTTAGTTGCTCAGGAGCACAATAATAAAGCTGTCCATATGATGCGGTATCAACTGTCTGATGAGAAGTTAAGGTATCCAAGTTTTTGCCTAGGCCAAAATCAGCTAGTTTTATTTTGTTTTCTACAAGAAAAATATTTGTTGAGCTTAAATCTCTATGCAATACGTTTTTTTCATGAACAAGAGACATGGCACGCAATATTTGCCGTACAACATCAACTTGAGACTCGTACGATAAAGGGTTCTCTTTGATAAAGGTATCCAATGTAGAATCTGCTTTTTCCATAGTATACGAACAGTTTTTGCTATCAAAATCAAACACTCTGATTATACTATCTATATCTGAACAAGATTTAGTAATTTCATATTCTCTCTTAAAGCGACTTCTAAGTTCTCTTTTCTTACTTGACTCCTCACTTAGCTTTTTCATTACTAAACCCGTTGAGTTTTGATAATAAATAGTCGCAAATCCACCTTTACCAATTTCAACCAAATCTAGATCTACTTCAACCAACTGAAACCTACCCTCTTTCTGGAATAATTTCAATGAATATATAGAACACATCTTACCTATTTTATTGATTATCTTCTGCTGATGCTCTAGCGCATCAATCTCATTAGTTTGTCGTTCTATTAAAATATATTTTTTGCTAAGAATAACATTTAAAAAATCACTAATCTTATTGCTGCTTTCTAATTCTAATAATTTCTGATTGACATACCTCCATCTTGTAGGAAAACCTCCTCCATAACTGTCATTCGACTTAAACCTATTATTAAAGAATCGAACTAAATCTGGTCCTGTTTTATATATAAATAAATCTAAGTCATCCCCACAGAAAATTTTAGATAATTTCTCGAAGAAGTCTAAATTTATCAAAATCTCACTCCTCTTATATCACGATACATCATCACTGTAACGTTGTTAAATTTACTTTTACCAATTTCTTGAGAAACATCACATTTTAATCTCGTTTTAGTATGCAACAAGTTATAACAAATTCAAGGGAACATTAGTACTATATACTTTTTGCTACCTAATCAAAATCACAATCTCGAATAACTGCCTTTATAACAATTCAATTATTTAATTTCTAATTACCTATACTGGCACTATTAGCTTGAAAGGAATTACATCTTCCAATATAATCTTACACTCTCCAATTATTTCAAATATTTGTATATAGTTTAAGCGGACTCTTTCATGATAAGTACTTTGAATGTACTAAACGTATAGCATTTCAAGTACTGAATTTATTATTTTTAGCTCAAATAGAGCTAGCTTTCATGCCATTAAGCTACTCTAAATTTTTCTATATCATCTTGAAAAGCAAGATAACTTTTACAGAGATGTTTACGATTTCGCAAAGCCTTAAATTTATTTCATTTTCTTTTACTATACTAACTCCCCATATTGTAATTATATCTTTCTAACTACCGCCACACACTCCACATGTGCAGTCTGAGGGAATAAATCAACCGGCTGCACCCACTGCAGCTCATAACCTGCCTGGGTCATGAGTTGACAATCCCGGGCGCAGGTGGCCGGGTTGCAGGAGACGTAGACGATCTTGTCCGGCGCCAGCTCAATCAGGGTCTTAACGAATTCAGGGTCTAGGCCCTTGCGTGGTGGGTCAACCAATGCGGGATTGCGTCTTCAACTCCTTGGACCTCTTCAATTAATTGTCTGATTAGCATGGATAACCCCCTATAGCTTAGTACATACCGTAGTCTTCGTACCAGCCCAGAACCGCGACCTTATAGCCTTCTTTTGAGTATTTCTTGGCATAGCCTTCAGCCACCCAAGCACTAGGAAAAGTTAGGACTTGTAGTGTGTTTTTAGGATCCTGACGCGTATATGTCCATAGACTCCGACTCCATCCTGAGACTTTATATTCTATTTCGCGATCCAACATAATGGCAAACACTTGCTTCTTGTAGCGCGAAAATCTCCCTACTTTATTCTGAAAAGCTTTATTTATCCATATACGCTTACCGTTCTCGAAGACAGAAAATCTCTGGTAAACTACAATCACATATCTCCCAGACTCAAAGTTACTGCCCCAGTCATAGCCAACATCGTCCATGCCCATATAATCCGAAAATAGGTTGAACGCCTTAGCAATAAATGCTTTCTCACTATCTTCTGGTCTAAAGACCAACTCAAGATTTTCTTCTTTAAAGACCGTTTCTACCTTCTGAATTCCCATGACAAGACTCCCTATACTTCCTAACTATCGATAACATAACTTTTCCCATCATCAATATAGGCTTAACAAAGACTAGGACCCTCTTAATTCTGATAATGATTTTCCCAATAGGTCCTTGAATTTGGACCAGCACCCTCAGGAAGCTGCTCTAAACACAAATCTTCTTTTTGCATATCTACAATCCACTTAAGTTCTGCAAAGGCAAGTCGATGGGCTGCCCGCGAGAATGAGCTATCTTGGTAGTCTATTTCTTCTAGTATTTTGACCTCTATCCTATAGCCCGCTTGTATGTGTTGGTCGATTAGTTTAGGCACTAAGTTCGTAACGTAATTATTGAGATAACGATGAATGTGACAACCTAACAATCTAGCACGTAAGTTCGTGGCTTTCCCCACATAGAGACAAAATTCTTCGTTCTCCTTTTTAGCAAACACGCCATAGACCGCCACTATATCTCTTTCAAGCATTTCCAAAGGCAAATCAATCCCTCGTTCATTGGCTATATCCACCTTTTGTTTGTTTGTCATTCCCTTTCCCATTGATAATCAGTCCTGCCTTTTCAATAAATTTATCAATACCTAGCTATTATGGTTTTTAACAAGCACCGCCACACACTCAACATGCGCGGTCTGCGGAAATAAATCGACCGGCTGCACCCACTGCAGCTCATAGCCTGCCTGGGCCAAGAGTTGGCAATCTCGGGCGCAGGTGGCTGGGTTACAGGACACGTAAACAATCTTGTCCGGCGCCAGCTCAATCAGGGTCTTAACGAATTCTGGGTCTAGGCCCTTGCGTGGTGGGTCAACCACCGCCACATCAAAATGAATGCCTTCCGCCTGCCAAGCTGGCAGCACTTCTTCGGCCTTGCCGGCTTGGAAGGTGACATTACTTAGGCCATTGGCTTGCGCATTGGCCCGCGCCATGTCGATGGCTTCTGGTACGATTTCCATAGCATAGACCTGACCGGCTTGACGGGCTAGGGCCAGGGAGATGGTGCCAATCCCGCAGTAGGCATCCAGGACGGTCTCACTGCCAGATAAATCGGCTGCCTCAATGGCAAAGCGATAGAGGGCTTCGGCCTGAGGGGTGTTGACCTGATAGAAGGAATGAGGTGAGATGGCAAAGTCCAAGCCCAGCATCTGATCCTGATAGACCGGCTGCCCCCACAAGAGGCGATTGGTCGGCCCCATAATGACATTATTGGCCTGAGTATGGCTGTTGAGGACCAGACTGACTAGGTTAGGAATGGCGTCGGTCAGGGATTCAACCAACTGCTCTTCTCGCGGCAGGCCCTTGCCGTTGACGACCAAGATTAACATGACTTGGCCACTATAGTGGCCGCGCTTGACGATGATATGGCGAATTTGGCCCTTGCGGCTTTCCTCGTCATAGGCAGTATAGCCCAGTTGGCGCAAGATATCTCGTGTCTTAAGAATGGCTTGGTCGATGGCCGGGTCTTGAATATGGAAGTTCTCCACCGGCACTAGTTGGTGGCTGTTCTTACGGAAGAAGCCAGTCTCCAACTGCCCTTTGACCGTCCGAACAGGAATTTGCGCCTTATTGCGGTATTGCCAAGGATGGTCCATGCCATGAGTTGGCCGGACTTCCAGACTTTCCGGGAATTTTCCTAGGCGACTGAAGACTTGCTTGACTAGGGCCTGCTTAGCCTTAAGCTGGGCAGGATAAGCCATATGTTGCAGAGTCATGGTGCCAATCTGACGGCCGATAGGATCGGTAATCTCCACCCGATCCGGGCTGGCAGTTAGGATCTCTTCTAGGCGCGCAAAGCCGAAGGACTTGCCGACCTTGAGGACCTTAATGGCTACCTGCTCGCCCGGAATAACGCCCTCCACAAAGAAGGGGTAGCCGTCGATTTTGACGACACCCTGGCCTTCATGGGTTAGGTCTACTACCTGACCTTGGTGTACTTGATTCTTCTTAAATACTTGTTTTGCGTCCATCTTCAGTCTCCTTTGCTTTTCCTTCCTATCATACCATGAATCAAAGGCTAGGCAAAGACGTGGCCCCTCCTTGCGGACTAGTTTAGGAAGCCATATGCCACCTTTTTCGTCGAGCCAGTCCATTGTTCTACCTATCCATGGACTGGCTACACCTTTTCTAGGCTATCTGGCACTTTTTGACCTATTTTTGTCGAACCAGTCCATTGTTCTTCCTATCAATGGACTGGCGGCACATTTCCTAGGCTATCTCGCACTTTTTGACCTATTTTCGTTGAGCCAGTCCATTGTTCTAGCTATCCATGGACTGGCGACACCTTTTCTAGGCTATCTGGCATTTTTTGACCAATTTTTCTTGAGCCAGTCCATTGTTCTGGCCATCCATGGACTGGCGCTGACCTTTTACCTAGCTTGCCCTGCTTGTATTAAGTACTGGTGGCGGTCTTAATACAACAAAAGAGGCAGGGTCTCGCCCCTGCCTGAACTTGTCTTATTTACTTACCATCTTGCCGGCAACACGACCGAAGGTGATGATATCAGCGATGGCGTTCCCGCCTAGGCGGTTAGAACCATGAATCATGCCGGTTAATTCACCGGCTGCATAGAGGCCTTCAATAGGCTTGCCAGCTTCATCTAGAACTCGCGTATCCTTGTCGGTCACCAAGCCCCCCATAGTGTGGTGGACACTTGGTCGAACTTTTTCTAGGATATAAGGGCCTTCTTCCAAGGATGCCAAGCCAGCCCGGTGGTTGAAGTCGGGGTCTTTTTTGTCCTTGGCATATTGGTTCACCTTGGCTACCGTTTCCTTGAGCTTAGCTGGATCGATGTCGAAGTGAGCCGCGACTTCTTCCAGCGTATCTGCTTCAACTAGCAGGCCTTGTTTTTTGAGTTCTTGGTACTCAGCTTGGTGGTGCTCCTTAGAGTGGGAGATATCGTCCGTCTTCTGGTTCCAGAGTTGATAAGCATAGCCCCCTGGTTGAGCCAGAATAGCCTTAGAAATCACATCCCGCCGGTCCAATTCTTCGACAAAGCGCTGGCCCTCTTGGTTAATCAGGACCGCCCCATCGAAACGGGTATCGGCAAGGAGAGAGATTTCCCCAGTCTCAGGGTTAGAAACTGGATAAGTTTGGATGGAAGACATATTGGTGACAGCTGCACCAATGGCTTGAGCCATGACAATACCATCACCGGTAGAGCCGACCGTATCCGTGGACAGGTAGCGCTCGTCCATCTCAGGGTTGTATTGCTTACGCATGTCAATGTTAGAGCCAAAGCCCCCAGTCGTCAGCACGACCCCATTCTTAGCATGGAAGGTCACGGCCTGGCCTTGATGGTCTGCCTTGACGCCGACAACACGCTTGCTGTCGTCTTGGATGAGTTCAGTAGCCTTGGTGTTAACTAAAATCTTGACGCCCAGTTCTTCTGCCTTAGCATTGAGCTTGGTCACCAGCTCTTGGCCTGTGTGGCCTTCTGGAATTAGGGCCCGCTTGTAAGAATGGCCGCCAAATTGGAAGAGCTTGTCTTCTAGGAATTTGACGCCCACCACGTCACGTAGCCATTCGGCTGACTCTAGGGCATGTTCTGCTAGATAGCGAACCATCTCAGGATTACCCAGATTGTCGCCACCCTTCATGGTGTCTTGGTAGTAGGTTTCTACGCTGTCGCCTTCAATACCTAGTTTCTTCTGAACCCAGTTGCCTGGCGCATTCATTTCGCCCCCACTAATGAGAGTGTTCCCGCCGACAGCTGGCATCTTCTCGATGATAACCACGGATTTTCCGGCTTGGGCTGCTTCGATGGCTGCACTAAAGCCCGCACCCCCGGCTCCGACAACGACTACGTCATAGGATTGTTCGCTGTCTAGCTGCTCTTGGGTTGAAGTAGTAGAGCTTACTTCTGCTAGGGTCACGCCTGATTTCTTGACGGCATCTTGGACGGCCTCTAGATAGCCTTGGCTAGTGGCCGTGGAGCCAGACACCACATCGACATCGGCCTTGTTGTTGCCGATAATCTTGTCCTTAAGCTGCTTGTAGACGGGTGTGGCTAGGACTTCATTCTCATCGGACTGGAGCACCTTAATGTCCGCAATCCGGTCGTCTTGGAAGGTCACTTCCACCTCGACGGTCCCGTGTTTGCCCTGGCCTTGGCCCTTGACCGTTTGGCTGCCGATCGCCTGAGCTAGGCTAGCCAAGGGACCCATGACTAGGACTAAGAGGGCTAAGACTAGCCAGAACTTTTTCCAGTAATTTTTCATATTCCATCCTCCTATCTATTTTTACCACCAAGACTAGGCTCATTATCTTGGTTGACTTTCCATTATACTCCTTTTTAGGCTGACTGTCTTTGCAGATTCTTGCTGAAAACATGCGCAATCTTGCGGTCTTATCCATCAACTTTCTGTCAAGATTTACCGAAATCCGATAGCATTCTCAACTCAATAGATTATTAATCGAGCTTTGCCAGGGGCGGGTGGGCCCAAGCTTAGCCCTCAGTGCCAAAAGGATGCCGAGCGTATGAGTTCCCCTGGGAGCTTTAGCGACCTAGGGGACCATAGATCGGCAAGGCGGAAGACATCCGCAGGATGGCTGCAGCCGGTCCCGCACTGAGGGCTAAGTTGGCGCCCACCCGCCCTAGGCAAAGCCAAGCATAAAAACAGGCGACTGGAAATCCAGTCGCCTGTAACTGATTAACTGCGTAAGTAACGTTCCAAGAATTGTTGGGTCCGTTCTTCTTGTGGGTTGACGAAGAGTTGCTCTGGTGCGCCTTGTTCGGCGATGACCCCTTGGTCCATGAAGACCACGCGGTCGGAAACCTCGCGAGCGAACTCCATTTCGTGGGTGACAATAATCATGGTCAAACCAGTGTGTGCCAATTCCTTCATAACCTTCAAGACTTCGCCGACCATCTCAGGGTCAAGTGCGGAAGTTGGTTCATCGAAGAGAATGACATCTGGCTGCATGGTTAAGGCCCGAGCAATGGCTACCCGTTGCTTTTGACCCCCAGATAATTGGCTAGGACGGGCATGGACATAATCCCCCATACCTACTTGTTCTAGGAACTTAGTAGCTAAGGCTTCGGTCTCAGCCTTGTCCTTACCTAGGACCTTGATAGGGCCGACAGTACAGTTAGCCAAGACATCCATATTGTTGAAGAGGTTGAAGGATTGGAAGACCATACCGATATGGGTCCGATACTTGTTAACGTCATGCTTAACGTCCAAGATATTCTCGCCACGATAGATGATTTCCCCACCGCTTGGTTCCTCTAAGAGGTTAATACAACGCAAGAGGGTGGATTTACCTGAACCTGAAGAGCCGATAATGGTTACGACTTCCCCTGCTTCAACGGAAAAATCAATGTCCTTGAGGACCGTACGGTCGCCAAAGGTTTTGCTTAAGTGTTGAATTTCTACAATCGCCATGATTAGGCCTCCTCTTTGAGCACTGCCACTTGTTGTTGGTTACCGGCAGCCAATTGATCACTTGGGCGCCCGTCAATGCGTTTTTCAATGGCGCGCAAGAGTGATGTAATGGTAAAGGTTAAGATGAAGTAGATAACGGCCGTTACGAAGAAGGTCTCGAAGTAACGGAAGTTATTGCCGGCAATGGTCTTGGTCGTGAAGTAGAGTTCGCTGACCGAGATAACGTTGAGGACAGATGTATCCTTGACGTTGATGACAAATTCATTCCCGACAGATGGCAGAATGGTCCGGAAGACTTGTGGCATGACCACTTCTTTCATGGTTTGCCAGTGGTTCATCCCGATAGCACGAGCGGCTTCAAATTGGCCCTTGTCGATGGCGTAAATCCCACCCCGAACGACTTCGGCAATGTAGGCCCCGGTGTTAATGGAGACAACCAGGAAGGCTGCTGACATAGGAGTTAATTTCCAGCCCCAGAGCAAGTCAGTCCCGTAGTAGAAGATCATAGCTTGAACGATCATCGGTGTCCCACGGAAGATGGCAATATAGGCATTGAGCAAGAGGTTAGCAACCTTCAAAATCCCATTATGGATTTGACTCTTAGACTTAGGAATGGTCCGGATAATCCCTACGGCTAAACCTATCAGGAGACCGATTAAGGTACCTGTTAGGGATACCCAGAGGGTCATGCCTGTCCCGGCTAAGTATTGACGCCAGTTCTGAGTGGCAATCTCCCAGGTGCGAGCAAAGAAGTTATATTCTTCTGTTGCCGCTGCTTCAGTGCTGGTTTCTTCTTGACCATCAGCCGCTGGCTGGTTCTTAATGGCCTGATCCATGAAGTCCTTACGTTGTTGATCTGAGATTTCCGCAATGGCTTCATTGATTTGGGACATGAGGGGACTCCCCTTCTTGACCCCGATAGAGACCTTGCGATCCTCTGGTGCCACTTGGAAACTTGGATTAAGTTCCACGTAAGTGAATAGAGGGTTAGCCGCTGCCGCAGAGACAGCTTCTGGATATTCTGAAATGTAGGCGTCTAACTTGCCTGCTTCTAAGGCCACCCGCAAGACAGGGAAAGAATCCTGTGCCTGCTCAACCTGAGCGCCCTTGAGTTGTTGCAGTAAGCCATAGTGTAGAGTTCCTTGTTGGCCTGACACCTTAGCACCCGCAAAGTCTTCTAAGGTCTTAGCTTGGGCGTAAGGCGAATCCTTGCGGACCACCATAACGAAGCGTGACTCATAGTAAGACTCGGAGAAGTCGATTTCCTTAGACCGCTCCGCTGTTGGCGACATGCCGGCAATAATCATATCGATTTTATCTGATTGGACAGCTGGTAAGAGCCCATCCCACTCCGTCTTGACCACTTGGACTTCGCGGCCTAATTTTTCCCCAATCTTACGCGCGATTTGCACGTCGTAACCATTGGCGAATTCCTTGGAGTCCTTAATAGGTACAGCACCGTTAGCGTTGGTGGACTGTGTCCAGTTATAAGGCGGATAGCCCGCTTCCATCCCGATCAATAGGGGTTGAGCGTCTTGCTTCTTGGCGCCACACGCTACCATCATGAATGCAACGAAGGCTAATGCCAAGAATTTTAACGATTTTTTCATTTTTCTCACTCCTATTAATAGAATTATAATAATAAGTATACACCTTCCGAACCATAGTGCAAGATATTTTTAAGATGAAAGCGTTATTTATGGTTTATTTTTTTCAAATGTCCCAACTATTCTCTCAGCTAAGCTTGCACTCTAGCTTCTATTACTATACACTTAAGGAAAGCAATTGCATTTTATTTAAAGGAGGTTTCGGGGTGAAAGTCCTACTCTACAGTCAACATCTCGACAAGATCGCCAAATCTGGCCTTGGTAAATCAATTAAACATCAAATGAAGGCCTTGGAACATGCCGGGATTGACTACACCACCGATCCCAAGAGCTCCTTCGATTTATTACATATCAATACCTACTTCCCCCAATCCATGCTCTTCGCCCGCAAATGTCGCAAGCAAGGCATTCCGGTCGTCTACCATGCCCATTCGACCATGGAAGACTTCCGTAACTCCTTCCGCTTCTCTAATCAGCTAGCGCCCATCTTCAAGCGTTGGCTCATGACCTGCTATCAGCAGGGCGATGTCCTCATTACACCTACGCCCTACTCCAAGCGTCTACTCGATTCTTATAATATGGGTCGGGAAATCTTCGTCCTATCTAACGGCATTGAACTAGAGAAATTTGCCCCTCAGCCTCAGGCGCGGGAGCTCTTCCGGGCTCGCTACGGACTGACCGAGCAAGACTTCGTCTGCATTGGGATTGGCCTCTACCTTGAGCGCAAGGGCATTCTAGATTTTGTGGAGTTGGCTAAGCGCCTGCCCCACATCCGCTTCATCTGGTTTGGCTATACGGACTTGAACCTAGTGCCGTCCGCCATTCGGGCTGCGGTCTCCAATCCGCCAGCCAACCTGACCTTTGCTGGTTATGTCGATAATCAGCAGATTATTCAAGCCATGCAGGGTAGCGACCTCTACCTCTTCCCTACCTTGGAAGAAACCGAGGGCATTCCGGCCGTCGAGGCCTGTGCCGCCCATGCCAAATTCATCGTTCGAGACATTCCAGTCTTCGATGACTGGTTGACCGACCAGGTCAACGTCTATAAGGCTAAGGATGTCGATGACTTCGAGCGTCTGATTCGGGCTAGCCAAGCCCAAGAGCTACCTGACTTGACCCAGGCAGCCTATCCTGTAGCGGTTCAACGTGACCTAGCGGTCATCGGCCAAGAACTAGGCCGCATCTACGGCCATGCTATCCGTGCTAGTCAGGAGCGACAAGGTTTATAAAGTACGTAAAAGGGTGGGAGTTTCCCACCTTTTTCTATGCTCTAAACCGTGTGAGACCAGCCCCACTCGAGCCAAAAGACGGGGCTTGGAGTGGGACCGGCTGCAGCCAGCCTGCGGCTGTCGAATGGCTAAGTCACTAACGTTCCAAGCCCTTCTGATACGCGAGGCATCCACTAGACCACAAGCCCGCTTTTGGACGTGGGGCTGGTCTTACACTGGACGATTGGCAAAATGAAGAAAGCTAAGTTGTTTGCCTCTTGAAAAGCACCCCATAAGTTAGACATTAAAAGTCCAACTAATGGGGTGCTTTTCTTAAAAGACGAAATCTTATTTTCTAACTCAATGGTTTGCCCCTGGACCTTGTAAAATAACCGCCCCCTTATATTGAGCGTAGTAAATTGGGCCCAGTTGCCATATTTTAACTAAAGGGATATAACCATAGTAGTGATTTTTGTTATAGTAAATGGTTTGAGGTGGCTGAGAACTAAAGAATCGGATCTCTTCTACCACAATAGAGGTTGGAAATGCGTCTCGTTTTTTGTCCTTCTTATCAGGAATATAGGCTGTCAAATCTTCTTCAATCGGCCGCACATCATTTGGATTTGCTCCCTTGAACCACTCTACAGCATATTCTTCACACCAAGATTCATGTGGCTTCTTAGGGCAGCAACATAGGTCATCACCTACTGATTGGTTGGCTTGAACGTTTGAAGTCGATAGACAAAAGAGCAGTAGAAACAAGAAAGTGAGTGGAGTCAAAATAAAACGTTTCATATTGCATTGCTCCTTTATATAGTTGCATGCTTGATGACGACATTATCCTAATCCTCCCTTCCCAAATACATCGTCATCCAAATCCTATCTACACACTCATTATACATCCAGAAAGTGTTTTCATCCACTTTCTTTATGCTTTTTGACAGTCCAGTGTGGGCCAAGCCCCACGGTCAAAAGACGGTGCTTGTGGTGTCTAGGATGTGGCGCCTATCTGAAGGGCTTGGAAGGTCAGTGACTTAGCCCTTCAATAGCGACACAAGGCGGAAGACAGCCAAAGGCTGGCTGTAGCCGGTCCCACCTCAAGCTCCGCCTTTTGGTTTAAGCGGGGCTAGGCTCACACGCATTTGGACACCTTCAACTTCGTCTCTATCCCCTTTCGTAGTCCAGTGTGAGACCAGCCCCACGTCCAAAAACGGGCTTGTGGTGCAGAGGATGCCTCGCGTATCAGAAGGGCTTGGAACGCTAGTGACCTAGCCCTTCGATAGCGAGGCAAGGCGGAAGACAGCCGCAGGCTGGCTGCAGCCGGTCCCACCACAAGCCCGTCTTTTGGCTCGAGTGGGGCTGGCCTCACACGCTCCCGGACACAGATAAAAAGGGTGGGAAATTCTTTTCCCACCCTTTCTATATTACCCCTCCGTCTGGCGGAGATGGTCCACAAATTTATCCAATTGATGCTTGTCCCGCGCCTTCTGGGCCTGAGAAATATTGCTTGGATTGAGGTAAATCCGTAGCTGTTCGACGTCGGCCGCATCATAGGCGACCACTGCCTCCCCTTCTTCCTCATTGTCCGAGACCCGAGCCACCCGGGCGAATTCCTGGCTCAAGAGAGCCAACAAATCCTCGGCCACGGCTTCCCGTAAGACTTGATACATGGCGGCAAAGGGCGCCGGAATCATAAAGGCGTCAACCTGCACCAAGTCATCTTGGGCTTGCTCCTTGTGGGCTTTTTGCTTTCTTTTGCTTGGCTTTTTGGACACGGTCTTGCTCCTTTACTTAGCGACGATATTGGGCCAGGAAGGCCGCGCTTGGGTCGGCCACTAGGGCTTCCAAGATATCAATCACAGCTTGCGATTCATTATCGCCAATTTGATAATGGCAGATAGCCAATAAATCTGGATCGGCGTTGCCCATGGCTAGGCTATAATCGACCACTTCCATCATGGTCTGGTCATTGAGGCTATCACCGAAGGCCATGGTCTGGCTGGCATCCGTCTGCAGATAGTCTTGCAGGTAGCGGATGGCCTTGCCCTTGCCCCCTTGGGGACTGAAGACATCAATCCAACGGCCACCACTGGTCACCGCATGCCCCTCTGGAAAACGTTCATTGAGAATCCGCGTCATGACCTTATTGTCAGCTACGCTACGCTTACTCATGACCGATAGTTGAAGAATGGCTTCTTCTGGATTGAGGTCACGGAAATTAGCCAAATGATCAATATGCGGATGGTAGAGACGGAAATGATCCAAGGCCTCCAAATCTTGAGTAACGGCATAGGAGCCACGGTCGGTCATGACTAGACAGAAGAAATCCGAGAACTCGTTGAGGAAGTCAATAATGGCTTCGGTTGTGTCGTAGTCCAAGGCGCTATAATGAAGGCCTTGCTCTTCTACCATAATGGCATTGCCGTTAGTGGAGGCAAAGAGCAGTTCCTGACGCAATTGGTCATCAAAATAGCCGCTCAACTTAGGATAGCTATTGCCTGAGGCAATACAGACCCGGGTTCCGGCTTCCTTAAGGGCATGAACTGCCCGCTCGAAGCGATCCAAATCAAAGGACTTGTCCCCTCTTAAGAGGGTACCGTCCATATCAATGGCGATTAATTTCATTGATTCTTGTCTCCTTCACACTTGATTAAGGGAGGCGATTGCCTGCACTCTTGTAGATGTCATACCATTCTTGACGAGTCATTTGCACACGTTCAGCCTGGGCCAGCGCTTCAATCCGCTTAGGACTCATGGTCCCCACAATGGGTTGGAAGCCTGCCGGATGGCGCAAGAGCCAGGCAATGACCATGGCTTCGAAGGCCACACCATGCTGCTTAGCACCCTGACTTAAGGTCTCGGTCAAGAGCTGATAGTCTGGATGGGTCATGAAGACCCCTTGATGCAAGTCTACCTGGAAGGGCGACCATGGTTGGATAGTGATGCCCTTGAGGCGACAATAATCCAGAATGCCTCCATCCCGGTTAATGCCTGCTTCTTCTCGCATATTCACATTGAGGCCGGCATCAATCATGGGGGTGTGGGCAGGCCCCAACTGCAATTGATTAATAATGAGGGGCTGGGTGACACTGGCCTGAAGCAGCTCCATTTGATAGGGATTCTGATTGCTGACGCCGAAATAACGCACCTTACCGGCTGCATGCAAACGGTCGAAGGCGGCTGCCACCTGGTCCGGCTCCATCAAGGCATCGGGCCGATGTAGGAGCAAGACGTCCAGATAGTCGGTCTTGAGGCGTTTGAGAATGCCGTCTACCGAATCCAGGATATGCTGGCTGGAAAAGTCAAAATATCCTTCCGGCAGGCGAATCCCACATTTGGACTGGATTAGCAGTTGATCACGCGCAATACCTAGTTCCTTGACAGCTTGAGCAAAGCGGACTTCCGACTCGCCCCGGCCATAGATATCGGCATGATCGAAGAAATTAATGCCGACCTGGCGGGCGGTCTCCAGAACCTGGCTAGCTTCTTGTAGCGAATGGGAGGCCATGCGCATGCAGCCTAGGGCGATGCGACTGGCTCCGGCCAAGTGACGACCAAGACATAAGGTTTCCATGATAGCGACTCCTTTATTGGCTGGCGTAGGAATGGGACAAGGTCTTACTTCTTGAACATACCGGTAATCCCGCGGGATACCACACGGCCGACTTCACGACCCACTTGGCCGACCACGTTCTTCATGAAACGATCCAAGAGGTTGTCTGTCTTGCGACCACCAGTGCTGGTTGATTTCTTGCTAGTTTTTGCCACGTCTTCATCCTCCTCTTCTTCTGCTTCTGCTGCCTCTGCGGCTTGAGCGGCTGCTAAGAGGGCCGCTTCCTGTTCTTGGGTTTGTTTGAGAATGACTTCATGGGCACTCTCACGGTCAATAGCTTCACCATACTTATCATCCAATGGTGAGCTATTCATTAGGCTAGCCTTAAGGGTTGGGTCGATAGTTCCTAAGAGACTTTGCGGTGGGTAAATCAATACCCGGTCAGCCAGGCTAGGGCTACCATCTTCCGTCAGGGTAGACACCACAGCTTCCCCTACCTTGAGTTCTTGAATGACCTTGGCTAGGTCTTGGTTGGCTTCTTGACGGAAGGTGTCCGCTACCGTTTTAACAGTCTTGAGTTCCTTAGGTGTAAAGGCCCGCAAACCATGCTGGATGCGGTTAGCCAATTGGCTGGCTACCTTGTCTGGAATATCGGTTGGGTTTTGGGTAATGAAGTAAACCCCAACCCCTTTGGACCGCACTAAGCGGACAATGAGCTCAATCTTCTCTAATAAGACAGCCGGCGCATCTTTGAAAAGGGCGTGGGCTTCATCGAAGAAGAAGACCAACTTAGGTTTATCCAAGTCCCCGACTTCCGGAAGGTTCTCATAGAGCTCAGCCAAGAGGGCCAAGAGCACAGTCGCATACAAGGTTGGTTGGTTGAAGAGCTGTTCCGCATTGAGGATGTTGACAATCCCACGGCCATTGCTGTCTTGACGCATGAGGTCGGCAATCTCCAAGCTTGGCTCACCAAAGAAGTTGGCAGCCCCTTGTTGCTCTAAAATAACCAAAGAGCGTAAAATAGCCCCAACTGAACGCGCTGGAATGTTACCGTAGTGTTGGCTTAATTCGCCAGCATGAGCGGCTACATAGTTAAGCATGGCCCGCAAGTCCATGAGGTCAATCAGCAAGAGACCTTGCTTATCGGCCACATCGAAGACCACGTTGAGAATGGATTCTTGGGTTTCATTGAGGCCCAAGAGACGGGTTAACATGACAGGCCCCATATCGGAGACGGTCAAACGCAAAGGCGTCCCGTTCTCGCCTTTGACATCCCAAAGTTGTACAGGATAAGAACTTGGTTCATAGTTCTCACGACCTGTCTGAGCCAGACGCTCGCTGACATCGGTATTATTGGCTTGAGCCAAGGACATAAGGTCCCCCTTGATATCAGAGAGGACGACTGGAATGCCTTCTTGGCTTAGCAATTCGGCCAAGACCTTAAGGGTCACGGTCTTACCGGTCCCTGTCGCACCGGCGATAATGCCGTGACGGTTTAATTTATCAAGGCGAAGTTGCGCTGGATGCGCCCCCTGCCCGAAGGTGATGACTGAAGTCATGCTCTTTCCCCCTTTTTCTTGATGACACTGGACAGTCTTGGCCCAGTTGCCCATTCTACTCTTATTTTAACATATCCATGGCCCGTAAGCGACCACAAAAAAACCGTCCACAGGTAAATCCTGTCGACGGCAGTTATTCTTAAAATTGTGCGAAGAATGCCAAGGCATCTCCCGCTTGCAAGAGTTCCCCGTGTTCCTTCAAGATGGCTTCCTTGACGGTGGCTTCTTCCCCAAATTCCAGCATGAAGAGGAATTGTTGGTAGAGACCGTCTGGTTCATAATCACCAATCACATCGCTCAAGACCAGATAGTAGGCGTCATGATAGCGATAGAGGCTATTTTCAACCGGGAAGTCCCGTAGTTGACGTGCCAACTTGAGGAAATCATCCAAGCTATCGAAGCAGACAATCTCAGGTCCTACAGGTTCTTCTTGATCCTGGGCCTGTTCAATCTCGGCTTCAATCTCCTTGGTCAAGCCTTCGAGGACTTCTAGCTTCTCATTGACGCTGAGGTCTTCTTGATCCTGGGCTTGTTGCTTATCTTTTAGGGCGGATTTACGACGGTCCAAGAGACGTTTGAGGACTTCGTTCTCCAGCAAATCTTCTAGGCCATTACCACTGCTACGGCTAATGTAGAGTTCGAGGCCTCGATCGGATGGGATGACATGGAAAGTGACGGAATCAGATTCCGCGAATTGGTTCTCCACGTCCACCTCTTCCAGGATGGAGTAGAAGAATTGCTCAATGCGGGCATGGTTGCTAATCAGTTCTAGGAAGTTAATCCCTCGTTCTTCCAGATCTTCCGGCATAATCAAGACTTTGATTGTATCCTCATTGATACGTTCCATTTCCATAGTAACACCTCCTCTATTTCTTCATTATACTAAACTTTAGGCCAAGACGCTATCCTAATGTATTGTCCTAAGGGAAAAGAAAGGCGAGGCAGAAACAAGGTTCCGGCCTCACCTAGACTCTATTCATTACTCATTGACTAAGGCTTGCACCTTACGCAATTCCAAGGCACGCACTTCGCGTGGCAAGAAACGACGAATTTCATCTTCATTGAAGCCGATTTGCAGGCGTTTCTCGTCAATCATGATTGGACGACGCAAGAGACCTGGTTGCTCTTGCACAATGCGATAAAAGTCATTCAAGGATAATTCGCTAATTTCAATATTTAAGTCTGAATATGCTTTGGAACGGGTTGAGACGATATCTTCTGTCCCTTCTTCTGTCATACGTAAAATATCTTTAATTTCTTGTAGAGACAGTGGTTCCGAAAAGATATTACGTTCTGTGTAGGGAATTTGATGTTCTTCCAACCAGGCGCGGGCCTTACGGCATGAAGTACAACTTGGGGTCGTATATAACGTTACCAAACTAATCACTCCTTTTTTCAATAACCACTACGATTACTACTCTGCTATTATACTACCCCTAGCCCCTGATTACTATACTTTTTTTGAAATTTAACAATAAATCATACTTAAGACCGAGATTAGTTCACAGCCGTAAACAAAACTTCACAAAAAATTCATATACTCTTAGGGAATTCTTTAAAAGTCCTTGTTCAATCTCTCCTCTGCCTGCTTTTGCTAGGCGGACACCACATTGCTTTTGTCAATTAAGTGAAACTGCGTTATAATAATAGTAGCGAAACTAAGAGAGAATGAGGCTCGATTTGATGAAATCCAAAATTTTTTCTGGCGTTCAACCCACCTCGGTTCCAACCATCGGGAACTACGTTGGGGCTATGCGCCAATTTGTTGAATTACAAGATGACTATGACGCTACCTACTGTATCGTCAACCAGCACGCCATTACCGTGCCCCAAGACCCAGCCAAGCTCCACCAAACAACCCGTGAGTTGGCTGCCCTCTATCTAGCCCTAGGGATTGATCCTAAGAAGGCCACCATTTTCGTTCAGTCTGATGTCCCAGCCCACACGCAAGCGGCTTGGATGATTCTCTGTACGACCGGCTTGGGCGAATTGGAGCGCATGACTCAATATAAAGATAAATCCACCAAGCAGGAAAGTGTCAATGCTGGCTTGCTCTGCTACCCTGCCTTAATGGTAGCGGACATTATTCTCTATGATGCAGCCTATGTACCAGTGGGCGAAGACCAGAAGCAGCATTTGGAGTTGACCCGTAACTATGTGGACCGCTTCAACCAACGCTATGGCAAGGGCAAGGAGCTCCTAGTCAAACCTGAAATCATCACCCCTAAATCCGGTGGTCGGGTCATGAGTCTGCAAGACCCATTCAGCAAGATGAGCAAGTCCGATACCAACGCCAAGGCGACCATCTCCCTCCTAGATGATCCTAAGACCATCCTGAAGAAGATGAAGAGTGCCGTCACCGACTCGGTTGGCCAAGTCAATTATGACCGTGAAAATCAACCGGCTGTAAGCAACTTGCTGGATATTTTCTCTGCTTTTTCTGGCCGTTCAATCGACTCTCTGGTAGCCGAATATCATGAGGCTGGCTATGGGACCTTTAAGCAGGCTATTGCCGACAGCATTATCGCGACCCTAGAGCCAATCCAAGCGGAATATCACCGTCTCTTGACATCTAGCACCCTAGACGACATCTTGGCTGACGGAGCTAAGAAGGCCAACCAACAGGCTAACAAGGTCCTAGCGCGGATGGAGAAGGCAATTGGCTTGACTTATCGCTAAAATTTGTGCTATAATGTTATATGTAGCAGATTGTTTTAATTATCAATAAATAAAAGGAGGTGACCCAAAATGGAATATGTAACTGATGTCGCTAAAGAACTTGAACAAGTTGTTGCCCAACTTAAGAACAAGCACATTCGGATGACGCCGCAACGTCGCGCCATTCTATCCTATATGATTCAGACACACAATCACCCTACCGTGGAAGAAATCTACCATGATCTCTTACCTGACTGGCCAAGCCTTAGTCTTGCGACCATCTATAATAACCTGTCTTTCCTAGTCAAAGAAGGTTATGTCAATGAGATGAAATTCTCTGATGTCACCAGTCGTTATGACTACATGGGCCTAAATGGCTACAACCATCAGCACATTATCTGTGAACGCTGTGGGAAAATTGCGGACTTCGCTATGACTAAGTTCCCAGATCCAACCGAAGACGTCCATAAACAAACCGGCTATACAACCAACCGGACTAAAGTCGAAGTTTACGGTGTCTGCCCAGACTGCCAAGGTCGCATCCGCGCCTGGTAATCACAGACGAAATCAAATGACGAGGACTGAGTCCTCGTCAGTTTTGCATTCATAAAGCCAAAGGCAAGGGTTATACCCTTGCCTTTTTGTTTTGTGCTACCAGGTCATACGGGACCGCGACATGGTCCGTAGGGCGCGGTTGTAGTTGACGGCTGGTTTGAAGCCACTTTGGTCTGTTGGCAGCGGATTGAGTCGTGCTTCCTCCAACTCTGGCAGACTGTCGACACGGCCTGACAGATAATCCTTCAAGCGTGAAATGACCGCTTGCGTCCGAGCCATCAGCCCACCAATCCGATATTCTAAGATTTCCAAGCCAAATGGGTTGGCTTCTTGCAGCCAGACTTGACGACGGCTTTGTAGGACGCGGTCATAGTCCGCAATCAGTTGTGGCAAGCGACTGTGAACGAGATCAGCTAGCGTCTGACGGTCGTGGGCATGATAGGCCTGCCAAATTAGGTAAGGCAGGTTCCATTTGTTAGCCAAGCAGAGGGCATAGTCGCTATAGAACTGGTTGACAGCTGGATTGCCACCCTCCATAGCATCGAAGTCAACGGCTAATTTGGCCATACGGGCCCCATAGTCCACATCCATGGACTCAATTTGTGGCATAAACATTGGCAGTAGCAAATCTTGATAGAAGAAGTATTTAGAAGGCGTCACATCAATGCCTGCTAATTGATCCCATTCTGGCAATAAGTCTAATTCCCCTTGTTTGAGCCAGTCGGATAGGGATAAGCCGGTGAAGAAGCTTAGCCATTGGCTAAACTCCTCTTCTACATAGTCAGCATGGCTGTCTAGGTAAGAATAGAGGACCAGGCCGAAGACGGCCACTTCAAATGGTGACTCAGAACTATCGTCACCCCAGGCGGTCGCCATGACTTCCTGGATGCCGGTTTGGCGGGCCGCTGCTAGCCCGGCTAGGCTAGCCACCAAGGTCTTACGATGGTGCGGTGTGTAACCCGTCCAACGCCAGGCCCCACCAGCAAAACTGACTTGAGCCCCTAAACTACGGCGTTGGGCGATTTTATCCAAGTAAGCTTGGGTGGTATGTTGGTAGTAATCCCAGTACATGAGGCTGATGCCCTCAGGAATGTCGATTTTCTCGTCTTCTCCCACTTGGTTATACCAAGAGAAGAACATGTCATCCCAAATGATTGGTTCCAGATCATAGCGGTCACAGAGGGTCTTCATACGGGCTAGGTGGTCCAACATAATGTCAGTCTTGGCTCGCAAGCCCACTTGATCCAGATAATGGCCTCGCCCTAGGTCATAGGCTTCATCCATGCCTAAGTGAATGCGCTTGGTTGTAAAGCAAGAAGAGAGAGAGGCCAGCATTTGGTCGATTAAGGTATAGGTTTCTTCCCGCCCTACGTGGAGGACGTCAGCCAGGTCTGCATATTGACTGTTAATATGCTCCCATTGGAAGAACTGGTTGAGGTGGGCCAAGGTCTGCACACAAGGCACCAACTCAATACCCAAGTCCTGGGCGTAAGCATCCAATTCACGCAAATCGGCCTGGCTATAACGGCCTCGGAAGGCCCCAAAATAAGGTTGCTCCGGAATTTCATAGACATCTTCCATATAGAGCATATACCAAGTGTGGCCTAAGACTGCCAAGCGTCTTAAGAGGGACTTAACATAGTCCACCTTGGCAACAGCATTGCGGGAGTTATCCAGCATGAGGCCATTGCGGCTGAAGCTAATAGGCTGACTAAAACTGCTGGTCTGTCCAGCTTGCTGGCGCATATTCCAGAGGGCCAAGCCATGGAAGAAATGCGGTAGGTCAGGTGCCACAATGAGGACGCCCTCCTCTTGGTCGGATACTTCTAATTTACCCGCCGAGCCCACTTGATAGTCAACCAGGCGGCCATCAGGCGCTAGGGATAGGTCTAATTCTGCTGCTAGACGCTGAACCTTGTCGCGCAAGGCAGCCTCTTCAATCCAAATCTTAGTCATAATACTTACCCTTTCTTAAGGCGATAGGTCTTGATTTCATAAGGCGCAATCAGCGAAGAGGTCTCCTCTAGGTCCTCTTCTAAGAGGTTGACCGCTTGCAACTTGCTAGGCAAATAAGGCGCTAGGTCTAGCCTCTCTGAGGCATGGCTGACCAGGCGGAGAATCCAATCTTGGCTATCGTGGGCCTGCTTGAAGGCCGTCACTTCGATGCCTCTTGGCAGGTCATTGACCTTGACTGGGCTAGCTTGCCAGTCAGCCAAATCTTGGCATAGGCTAGCTTGCTTAACCAAGAGTGGGATGAAGATGGAAGACCCGGTCGCAAAGCTCTGGCTTAACTGATCTTGGCCTTGCCAGAATTGGAGGTAGGCACTGGCTTCGTAATCGCCCAGACATTGAGCTTCTGGTGTCGGGAAGTAACCCCAGTCACCTAATTCGCCGGTGCAACGCAAGCAGGTCAAATAGAGATAAGTCGCTTGGTCGTCGACGGTCACTTCATATTCAGGTAGCCCCTGTACACTCAAGGTCAAACCTTGACTCTCCCCAATGGCCACATTGCGGTGCAAGGCTTGTGGGTTGCTTGGGTTACGCCATTCAGGCGCCACATGGTTAGAGCGCCAGAGCCATTCATAGGCAGAGTCGACAAAGTGGCGGTCCGTGCGCTCAGGTAGCTTGAAGCCCAGTCGTACTCGGTGATCCAAGACCTCATTGTGACCTTCTAGTCGGATGTCCAGGCCTCGTGATTGAGGGGTCAGGCTATAGGTCACGAAGATTTCAACCGGCACGGTCTCAGACGCCCGGCCAATTTGGCGTTCGACCACATCAATGACTTGTTTTTGCGCCTCTAGTAAGGCATAGTCAGCCGAAATTGGCACTTGAAGTTGATAGCTTAAGACCAGATGATCGGCCAAGCCATCGCGGATGACCCGGGTGCTAATGAGAGCGTCGGCTTGGGTCAGGCGTTGACCTAAGGATTCGCGGAAAATATATTCATTGCCCACATCTCCGGTCTCTTCTAAGAGCCCTTGATCTTCATAGACCTTGCCGGTCACCTTATCGGTGATGGTAACGGAGCCGTTAGCTGCTAGGGCCACTTTGAGGTAGTCATTCTCGATGAACTCCTTGTCTTGGACCCCACCTTCTAGTTCCAAGTCCTCTGTCTTAGGAACTAAATAGTACTCAGCCAAGGACATGGCAGGCACAGTGGCTAGCCATTCCACTTCTAATTCACGTGCGAAGTAGGCCCGGCGGAAGCGGTCATCTGGTAGGTCATAGTCGAAGTTAGCCCCTAGGTCCACAATGGTGGCTGGCACGACTTGACCTTGGCCATCCACTAATTGGTAGTCTTCAATGGCTAATTCCGCCATGTGTTGATAGGCTTCCTTAACCGGATATTGACTGAAGAAGGCCCGGTCTAAGACGACTTTGCTGACCAGACGTCCTTCCTTGAGGCAATTGCTTGGGTTCCAGACCTGCAAGACATAAGGTTGATCTGCCAAACGATTTGGCGCCTTGACTTGCTGAGCCAAGAAGTCTAGGATGCCCCGCACCAAGGTCTGGCTAGCCGCTTGGACGGCTTCAAAACGTGACACCATGCCCCGGTGAACTTCGTCGATACTACAGCCACAAATGCTGTCATGAGGGTAGTTCTGCAAGAGTGTCTTCCAGATAAAATCAATTTTATCGCTTGGGTAGACGTAGCCGTAGCGAGTTGCTAAGGTGGCCAAAGGCTCTAGAACTTGCTCCAAATAGTCAGACAGACGAGCTGAATACTGCTTGAGGTAGAGACGGGAAGAAGCGGTGTTGGCCAAAGTATACCAACCATCCGTTGCTTGCGAACGTAATTCCCCTTCCACCACACTTAATGGTGGTTGATTGCTTGCTAGACTCGCTTCTAGGGCTTCTTGATAGAGGGTAAAATTGGAATGGATAAATTCATAGTCTGGATAGAGCTGATTGGCCAAGGCAATAGCTTGAGATAAGTCAGTCTGGGCGGGTTGGTGGTCACAGCCATTGAGCATGAGCAACTGGTCAGAGACCGCATAGCGCTCTGCATCGGCTAATTTCTTGTCCCAGAAGACTTTGGCTTGCTCAGGATCAGCAGGGATTTCATTGCCGTTACTGTACCAGTTAGCGAAGAGAATCCCCAGGACATCCGAGCCATCTGGACTCTTCCAGGTAAGCTCTGAGAAGGCCGACTTGAAGCTACCTTCTTCAAAGGTCTGGTTGTCAAAGCCCGTTGGTTTGACCCCGCGACCAAAGGCCGCCACAGACATGCCCATACCTCGGGTAATTTGTGGGGTTTGACCGGTTAGGCCGAAGGTATCCGGATAGTAACCTAATTGTTCGCCCTTAACCCCCCAGCGTTTGAGATCTTGATAGCCAATCAGACCGTTACGTACGGTTGCCTCGCCACTAATCAGGAAGGCATCCTGCAAGATATAGAAGGGCCCAATCCGTAATTTACCGGACTGAACAGCTGCCTTAAGGCGCGCTTCTTGATGAGGACGAATTTGTAGATAGTCGTCCAAGGTGATGGTCTGGCCATCCAGGTGGAAGTAACGGTAGTCTGGGTCTGTGTCGAATAGGTCTAGGACTTGATCAATCAAGTCGACTAAACGTAGGTGGTGTTCTTCAAAGGGAAGGTACCATTCCCGATCCCAGTGGGAGTGGGAAATGATATGAACGGTTTTCTTGCTCATTTTATTGCCTCATGTCTTTCTAGCGTTTAACGCGAATATCGAAGTAGTCTAAGAGGAGTTCGCAGAACATCATATTAGACCAGGAGAACCACTCCCGGGTGTAACGCGTATCATCGTCCACGTGGAAGGATTCGTGCATTTGGTTGGTGCCGGCGTCCGTATTGACCAGCAAGTCTAAAATCCGAGCCTTCTCTGCCTTATGGCTAGTCGTTAAGCCTTCCATAGAGAGCGAAATAGGCCAGATATATTGATCCCAGGTATGAGAGGAGCCCAAGCCACTGGCTAATTTGCCACTGTAGTAGTAAGGGTTCTCTGGCGACAAAACGGTCTGGCGTGTGGCCACATAGATAGGATCATCTTCTGAACAGAAGCCTAGGTAAGGCAGGGAAAGTAGGTTTGGCACATTGCCATCATCCATGATGCTGGCATTGCCTAAACCATCCACTTCGTAAGCATAGACTGCTTGACCTTGGGCGTTTTGAATAATCCCATAACGCTCAATGCCGGCCTGGATTTCAGCTTGAAGGGTAGCCGCTAGTTCGATTTCTTCTTGGCTCAAGCCCAAGAATGGCGCCAATTCTGCCACATAGCCCAAGACCACACTGGCAAATTGGTTGGAAGGTACCAGGTAGTGGTAGGTACAGCGGTCATCACTTGGACGGAAGCCAGACCAAGTCATACCGGTGTAGCCAACGGGCGAGCCCATGCCATCAAAAGGCAGGGTGTCTTCCTGGCGGTCGGTGTCACGCACAAAGCGATAAGGACTAGACCCTTCATGGTCTTGCTCTGTGCGCCAAAGGTCTAGAATGGTCACCAAACCCTTGCGGACAGTCTCTGTTAAGTGGTCGGTCCGGCCACTATTGACATAAAGTAGGTAAGCTAACTGAATGGCATAGGCCAAGCTATCAATTTCGTATTTGCGCTCCCAAATCCAGTCATTCATTTGTGTGTGGTCGGTCGCTCCGTGGCCTTGGCCATTTGGTTCTTGGTTGAAGGCATTGGTATAAGGGTCAATTAAAATATAGCTAAATTGGCGCTGGACTAATCCGGCAATCATGTCATAGATGTCCTCATGATCCTTAGCTAAGACTAGGTAAGGCCGTACTTGTGCGGTCGAGTCACGCAGCCACATAGCCGGGATATCCCCGGTCACCACGAAGGTGCTACCGTCTTCTAGGCGTTCGATGGTGGTCTCTAGGGTATTTAGGAAGCACTCATGAAAGACCTCAGCCCAACGGGGATTGACCGCCCGGGCTTGATCACAAATCTTTTCCATATATTTTTTTAATTCAGTTGATACTGGCATTGCCATTTTTCTTCCTCCTCATCACGAATCGAGTCTCCTCTATCCTCTATTATTGCTAAGCGCTTACCCTAAATCAAGTCTTGTCACAGACTTCTCTATTTTTTGCTAAAACAACTATAATTTGTTAATATAAGCCCCTCAGAAAAACAGCAAAAAACCCCGCGAAAGCCTTTCCTTTGTGCTATACTAACATTAGCAGCTGATAAGGAGGTTCCCATGGCTGATTCTACTATCCCATCTTTCCTGCGGCCCAACAAGAAGTCTAGTCTCTTAGTGCTGGCCCTCTATACCTTTATTTTTAGCTTTTTGATGCCAGATGCTGGAAGCCTCTGGTCTGATTACGGCCAAATTTTAAGTAAACAAAGCTACCTAATGACCGATTTCACGGCCATGGGGATGGCGGCGACTTTCTTCAATGTGGCTTGCCATTTTGTCATTGCCTACATTCTCATCTACACGAATACCCGGTCACGCCTTAATGGTCTGCAAGCGGCAGCCGCCGGTATCTTTGCTGGCCACGCCCTCTTCGGAACCCATGTCTTGAATATCCTGCCTATTATTTATGGGGTCTACCTCTATAGTCGCTGGACCGGCCAATCCTTCGGCTCCTTGACCACGGTCAGCCTCTTCGCCACTTCGGCGGCGCCTTTTATCTCCTTCTGGGCCATCGCACCTGGCCTGTCCTGGTGGTCGCTAATTTTGGCAGCCCTAATCGGGACTGGCGTTGGCTTTATCTCGGCGCCTTTGGCCGAGCAATACCTCAAGTTCCACCAAGGCTTTAACCTCTATAACTTTGGTTTCGCCATGGGACTGATCGCCATGTTCGGGACCATTAGCTTCCGCTACTTCAAGCTAGAGGCGCCTAGCCTCAGCATCCTCAATCAAGAACATCATGGCCTCTTAGTCCTCTATTTGCTGGGTATCTTGCTAGGGCTCTTTGGCCTAGCAGTCTTCAAACGGACAGAAGTCAAAGCCAACTACGGCAAACTCTTGCGCCGGGCCGGGCGGACACCGGATGACTTCCTGGCTCACTTTGGCTTCGGGACAGCCGCCTTCAATATGGCCCTTAACGGCAGCCTCTACTTGCTCCTTGCCCTGGCCTTGGGTGTCCAATTCAATGGCCCTATCCTGGGCGGCATCCTAGGGGTCATGGGCTTCTCCTCCTTCGGTAAGCATCCGCGTAACTGCCTGCCTATCTCAGCCGGCATTCTGCTAGCTGCCTTATTGCTAGGTCAAGATCCCGCCCAATCCAACGTTTGGGTGCCTATCTTATTCGGGACCACCCTGGCGCCAATTGCTGGACATTATGGCATCATTTATGGTGCAGTCGCAGGCTTTTTGCATTATAATGTAGTGAGTATGGTCTTTAGTTTACACGCAGGCATGAGCCTCTATAACAACGGCTTTGCGGGTGGCTTTGTCGCCGCCTTCCTGGTACCCATCTATGATACCCTGCGCAGCAACCATCACGCCTATGATGATTAGAAGGAGTCCCCTATGAATATCGAAAAACACAAAGCAACGCGTATTATGAAGGAGATTGTCTCCTATTTCTTAGACAATGGCCTCAATGATTTTAACCTGGACTTTAAGGCTAGCAACCAAGTCATTGAAATAACGGTCCAGGCGCCCTGCCAGGCCGAACCCGCTAGCTTCCAAGAGCTACTCAAGGATTTACAAAGTCCGCGGGAAATCGAAGTGGACGAATACTTCAATGCCCTCCTGGGTAGTCACTGCTCCGGCCATGACTACAGCTTCCTGGGCAAGGCCATTGACGAAGCCCAGGGTGGCTTCCAAGACGGCGTCTTGACTCTTACCATCAGACGATACAAAATCAAATAATTTAGTCACTAGTAGAAAGGATTGTTTCCCCCATGGATTTTCTCCGCATGCCAGCTTATCAACTCTTCATACATCCGATTACGGGTGGTGCCATCTGGGGCTATGTGCTCGCCATGATTTATCTGCGCTATGTCCGCCGCTTCCCACAATACAAACCGCACTTCTATGGCGCCTTGGCTATTTTGATTTATGTGGCCCCTCTCTTCTTAACCCAGCACATCACCTTCACGCATGGTGTGTCCTGCGGATTGGCCTATGTCCTGACCCGTCTCTTTGACTATGATCGGTCACAAGTTGCTAGCTAAATAGACACGAGCCCCCTTGGGGGCTCTTTTTTTGTGGCTAGCTCGATAAGATTTTAGGCAAAAATATTTTGGGGCAATTTAGATTTTGCTTAATATTTTATAGCGTCTATTGGCACAACAGTCATAGTAGGACACGCTATAAACTTCTTGGTTTTCAGTTTTTTGATGCGAGTTGTGGTTAACCACAACTCGATGCCAAATATTGATTAGCAAGATTGTTTTGGAGTTAGCGTCTATCGGTTCTGAGTGTCTTTGGACCTAAAGTAGCTATCTAGTTGTGTCAGGCTTATGCCTCCATTGGCTATTTTCAACAAAAATTATTCTGGCCATTTTACATTTCTAGCCATATTATTCCGATGAACATTGATAGCACAGCAATAATAGACACCACCATCACTTTCTTGCTTTTCAGTATTTTGATGCGAGTTCGGGTTAACCCGAACTCGGCGTAAAATGTTGAAAAGCAAGATAATTAAATTCTCGGTGTTTGTGGCGAGAACTCGTGATCGCCTTTCGGCATTTAAACCTAAAGCAGGTATTGGGAGCTGGACCGCCTCTAGCCTGGCTAAGCCAGTCTTCCAACAGATTTCTCGCCGTCCGACCCCTCTTTTGTCCCAAACATGAGCCTTGTCTCCGCTAAAAAATACTCGAGCCACTTTAAGTTCCTCCTTGTTTTCTACACTCTCCTCTTGATATAAAGGTAATAAGACCTTTCTCTATAAACTTCTTGCTTTTCAAGATTATCTAGCCAGTTCGGGTTAACCCGAACTGGACCTAA
The DNA here is from genome assembly GCF_938010525.1 of uncultured Abiotrophia sp. GTDB lineage: Bacteria > Bacillota > Bacilli > Lactobacillales > Aerococcaceae > Abiotrophia. Next base: position 56,957 of record NZ_CALLVK010000020.1, read on the forward strand.
AATGTTGAAAAGCAAGATGACGATATAGTTATCATTTAGCTCTAGCAAGACTCTTTATAGGCCTTCTATGACCAGCTCTTAGGTTTTTCTCGACCCGGCTGTCACTTTTGGCCCGCACATGAACTTTGTCTCCACAAAAAAATCTTGAGCCACTTTAAGTTTCTCCTCCTTTTCGACACTCTCCTCTTAATATAAAGGCAATAAGGTCGCCCTCTATAAACTTCTTGATTTTCAAGATTGTCTACCCAGTTCGACTTAACCCGAACTGGGCCTGAAATGTTGAAAAGCAAGATAACAACAGCCCGCCCTCCAGTCTCCTAGCAAGCCTCCCTTTTCTTTCCTTGAAGGTCCTGAATCTTCAAGGTATAATGATAGAGACACTGATAGAAAGGGATCGCCTACTATGATTCTACTACAAGCCAATGACCTGGCTCGGCGCTTTGCCGATGACACCCTCTATGAAGGGGTCTCCTTCAATATCCAAACACAAGACCGTATTGCCCTAGTGGGCCGTAATGGGGCCGGCAAGTCCACCCTGATTAAGCAAATCATGGGCGAGGAGCCAATCTCGGACGGTTCCATCACCAAGGCCAAGGGCCTAAAAATCGGCTACCTGGCCCAACATGTTCGGACCGAATGGAACGACAGCCTGTCCATCTGGGATACTATGCTAGCAGTCTTCCAGGAGACTTTGGCCCTGCGCCAGACAGCTGAAGAAGCCGCCATGCGACTAGCTGAGCTGTCTCATGACACCCAAGCGCCAGCCTACCAGGCTGCCTTGGAGCGTTACGATCAACTCCAGGAGGCCCTAACCCAACGCAATGCCTATGCCATTGAGTCCGATATCCGGACGGTCTTACACGGTTTTCGTTTCTACGAAGCCGACTACGCCACGCCGGTCAGCCAATTGTCTGGGGGACAGCGGACCCGCCTGGCCCTGGCCCGCATCCTACTCATGGACTATGACCTGCTGATTCTGGACGAGCCGACCAACCACTTAGACATGACCACCCTAGCCTGGCTAGAAACTTACCTGACTGGCTACAAGGGCGCCCTCCTCCTGGTTTCCCACGACCGTTATTTCCTAGATAAGGTGGTCAACCAGGTCCTGGAACTGCGCCATCATCGTCTCCACACCTACAAGGGTAATTACAGCTACTATGTGGAAGAGAAGGCCCTGCGTCTGGCGGCTGAAGAGAAGGCCTATGCCGCTCAACAAGCCACCATTCAAAAACTGGAAGACTTCGTCCAACGTAACCTAGTTCGGGCTTCAACAACCAAACGGGCCCAAAGTCGCCGCAAGCAGTTGGAGAAAATGGACCGCCTAGAAAAGCCTAAGCAAGACAAGCAGGCACCCCGCATCCAGTTCCTGGCAGCTAAGGACTCTGGTGAAGATGTCCTCGCCGTCGACCATTTGGCGGTGGGCTATGAAGCCATGCCTGTCGCCCAGGACCTCAACCTCCAGGTCCGGCGCCAAGAAGCCATCGCCCTAGTGGGGCCTAACGGGGTCGGCAAGACCACCCTGCTCAAGACCCTAATTGGCCAACTGCCTGCCCTGGCAGGGACCTATCGCTTTGGCGCGGGCGTCCAAATCGGCTACTACGACCAGAACCTGGTCTTGCCTGACGAGAATTTGACCGTCTTAGAAACTCTCTGGCAGGCCCATGACACCACCGACGAGAAGGTCATTCGGACCATTTTAGGTAGCTTCCTCTTCTCGGGCGATGACGTCCTCAAGAAGGTCTCCATGCTGAGTGGGGGCGAGAAGGCCCGGCTCAGTCTAGCCCTGCTAGCCACCGAGCACGACAACACCCTGATTCTGGACGAACCGACCAACCACTTGGATATCGACAGCAAGGAAGTTCTAGAAGATGCCTTGATTGCCTTCGATGGCACTCTACTCTTCGTCTCCCACGACCGCTATTTCATCAATCGATTGGCGACGCAAGTAGTTGAAGTCACCCCACAAGGCGTCAAGATTTACCTAGGCGACTATGACTACTATCAAGAGAAGAAGGCCGAAGAAGCCTTAATTGCCCAGAGCCAAGCTAGCCAGGCAAGCACTGAACCTAAGGCGACCAATTCAGCTAATCCGGCCCAACAAGACTATCAAGCCATGAAAGAAGCCAAGCGTCAACGCCGCCGCTTGGAAGAAGCCGTGGATCAGGCAGACTCTAGCCACGCTCAATGGGAGGCTCGCATCGCCCAACTCCACGCCCAGATGGAGACGGCTGCCTTGGCCAATGACCAGAGCCAGCTAGCCCAGCTCCACCAAGACCTGCAAGAGGCTGAAACTGCCCAACTTGAGGCCTTAGAAGCCTGGGAAAGCGCCAGCCTGGCCTTGGAAGACTTTCTAGCCTAGGTTTAGCATTTGCCCAATATATCATATATGATATATCGGGCAATCAAAAAGGCACAGAGACTTAAATCTCAGTGCTTTTTTTCATTGGCTTAAATCGATTTAGTGACCCTTAGTGCGCAAACTTTGGCCCCCAAGAAGAAAAAATAGCCCAGCTTATAAGAATAAGCCAGGCTTAGCATTGAGGGTCAGTGGACTAAATCTTTTTTGTAAATACAGCGGATAGGCGGCCGCCCCAATCATGGCCGCATTGTCCCCACAGAGGGATAGAGGCGGAATCAGAACTTCAAGCTCAGGATAGCGACTGGCCAATTCTTGACTAAGACGTTGGCGGAGCCCAGAGTTAGCGGCCACACCCCCGGCCAGAATAAATTGCTTAACTGGATATTGCGCCAAAGCCTTGAGGGTCTTACCTACCAAGACATCGACAACCGCATTCTGGAAGCTAGTGGCCAAATCAGCTGTCACTAGCTCCTGGCCCCTTTGCTTGGCATTATGAACCAGGTTCATGACCGCACTCTTCATACCACTGAAGCTGAAGTCCAAGTTATCTTCTTGCAGCATGGCCCGTGGCACCGGATAGGTGTCCTGACCCTGATGGGCCAAGGCGTCCACATGCTTGCCGGCCGGATAAGACAGGCCCAGCAAGCGCCCGACCTTGTCATAGGCTTCGCCGACCGCATCATCCTGGGTCTCCCCTACAACTTGATAAGTGGAATGCTCAGGCATATAAACCAACTCGGTATGGCCACCCGAAGCAATCAGGGCCAGCAGAGGAAAGGCTAGTGGCTGGCCGATTTGACTGGCATAGATATGACCGGCCAAATGATTGACCGCAATCAAAGGCTTGTCGTGGACCAAGGCCAAGGTCTTAGCAGCTGTAATCCCGACTAGGAGAGCGCCGACTAGGCCCGGTCCCTGGGTGACTGCAATGGCATCAATGTCCTGCCAAGTGACGCCTGCTTGTTCTAAGGCCAGACGGGTGACCTGACTAATTTGTTCCACATGATGGCGGCTGGCGACCTCTGGCACCACCCCGCCAAAGCGGATATGGCTTTGGACCTGGGAAGCCACTACATTGGCTAAGATGGTCTGGCCGTCTTCGACGATGGCCACACTGGTCTCATCGCAAGACGATTCAAAGGCCAGAATCCGAACTGCTTGACTCATGAAGGCTCCCCCTCCTTTTCTGGTCGACTTAGTAATTTTTGCATAATGACCGCATCATCCACCGGATCTTGATAGTAATGTGGCCGAACGATTAAGGTTTCAAAGCCGGCCTGCTGGTAGAGGCCCAGGGCCGCTGCATTAGCCTGGCGCACTTCCAAGAAAACATGGCGGATGCCCCGATGGGCTAGTTGATTTAAGACGAAGTCTAGGAGTTGACGACCTAGTCCTTGGCCCCGTAAGTCGGGTTGGATATAGACTAGGTTGAGAGTGGCTTCATCCAAGACATGGTGTAATCCGACATAGCCCAAGACCTGATCATGGTCTAGCAACAGGTAATACTCGGCCTGGTCCAGTTGGAAGTCGTCCCGACTCTGAGCTTCATTCCAGTGCAAGGCCTGATTGCCTTCAATAATAACCTGACGGAAGGCCTCGGGTAGCTGGGCGCCGGTGAAGGGCACCACCTGATAATGTTTGCTGTCCATGCCGACACCTCCTATTGCTGACAGTCGTAGACCATGAAGAGGGCGTCCTCCTGCATGGTGTGGTAGTAGTTGGGCACTAGGCGTTCAATTTCAAAGCCTAGCCCCTGGTAAAGGGTTTGAGCAGCCTGGTTGGTCGCCCGGACCTCTAAGGTCACGCGCGGGCTACCAATTTGGCTGACGCAACGACACCAGCGTTGCACCAAGCGACGGGCATAGCCCTGGCGCCGAAAGCGAGGGTGGATGAAGAGATGGCTGATGTGGGCGGTCTTTTGCTGGCAACGGCCAGAAATCAGGCCCTGGATATGGCCATCAATTTCTAACACCCAGTAGATGGCATAGAGATTATAACGGAAGTCGGTCCGGAAATCCTTGAGGGTCCAGGCCAGAAAACCGTCGTAGCAGAGTTCTTCCAAGGCCACTAGCTCAGGCAAATCCTCTTCGACTAATGGCCGTAGATAGGCCCCTGCGCCCAAGGGTTGGGGCGGGAACTGGCTGATGTCAAGCGCCGCATGACGCTTAGGTGGCGTCTGACTCGCTTGCTCAGGCTTGTGGCCTAGCACCCGCTCCTGCCAGAACTCACGAATAATAGTGGATAAGTGCTGCATGGTCGACACTGGTGCCTCCTTCTTTGGCTAGCCATTCCTGTTCCGCTAGGGTCAAATGGCCATAGACAGGCTCCAAGAGGGCCGGCTCTGCCACCCGCTCATGGGCGACTTGCTGGAACTTGTCGGTATGAGGATAGGCGGTCCAACCTTCCAGGGTCTTGAGGCTGACATCTGGCAAGGCCTGGCCAAAGGCCTCAGCAAATGGCGCCAGATTCTGGCCAATCATCACGACCTGGGCTCCGGCCTGCAAATGCTGGCGGGCTTTACTAGTCAGCCAAGTCTGCCAATCGGCATGGCAATCCCCTGCCACCGCCACCAGCCCTTGGTCTGTCTGCTGATAGAGGGCCGTGTAGGCTGACAAGCGGCGGGCATCCATGAGGGGAATAATGTAGTCCCCTACAGGAACGCTGGCTTGCGCTGCTAGCAGGGCTAGGGAAGACATCTGATAGAGGGCCAGATCCAGACTGTCCGCCCAGGTTTTAGCCAGAGTCACCCCAATCCGCACGCCGGTATAAGATCCGGGTCCTACCCCCACATAGAGGCTATCCACGGCTTGGCGGTCCACATTGCAATCCTCCAGCAATTGGGCCACAACCGGCACCAAACGCTCCCCATGCTGTTTGCCAGCCGCTAAGCTGGTATGTCCTAGCACCCGGTCCGCATCATCTATGACTGTCACTGACAGTGCCTCCGTCGCCGTATCTAATGCAAGCTTGGCCATGCCGCTCGCCTCCTTCTCTGAATTTATCACCTATCTATTTTAACACAATGTGACCAGCAACTGAAGAGGCCAACTGGACTCTGTGCTGTCTTTCTAACATTCTTACCCTCCCCCTCTTAGTCGACTTCTAGGACCTGAGACCTGTTCTTAGACGATAAAGCTTATTGTTGTTCTAGTCTTCCTCTGGTATAATGAAATTAATTATTGAAGCCATAGAACGAATTTAAAGTGACGTTAAAAACACCTTGAAGGCTCCCACGATAAAAACAAAATTTTAAGTTTATTGGGATGCTAGCTAAGATACCCTTATGTTTACTTTCTATTTACGGTTTATCATGATTGAGTCTTCCAGTAGTTTTTAGTTATCAGGCAATACTACCGCAAGTTACACGGTGCCTATAGATGAAATATGTAGTTTTACTAGTCGATAGAGGATAACGCATAACAATATAACAATTTGAGAAACGGAGAACTCTGAAGGAGGGCGTATAATGTTTAAGCAAACTCGAAAGATGGTTACCATCAGCCTTTTAATATTATTCGCCATTATCTGCTTTCCTCTTTATCAATACCATCAGACTCAACAAGAGATTGAGGTAGAAATCAATCGCACCATGCATAGTCCCGCTGTACACGCGGAGATTGAAGGTTTCTTGCTCAAAGAAGACAAGCAAGCCCTAACCAGTAAAGGAAAAATCCAATCCTACGAGATTGACTACTCCTCTGCCAGACCAAATCCTATGGGCGGAATCATGTTTACAGTCTATATTAATGGAGACCGAGAGATCTATCTAAAATTCGCCCTATCGAAACACACGAATAGGGAGGACTCTTCTCAATCCTCTGAAGATATATTTAGCTATAGCGTATCCATCTCAGAAAAATTCCAACAGTTAGTAGGCAAATAATAAGAAAAAGCGCTGGAGCCCTCAGGCTACCAACGCTTTTTTTATCTACTTTATCAATAGACTGGCTTATTTTACTTGTGCTGCTAAGGCATCGTGAACAAATTGTACTTCGGTCCCGATAATGACTTGCACGTTCTTTTTGTTGAGGACACGCGTTGCAACAGCACCGGTAGATTTGATCTTAGCTTCGTCAACCTTGCTAGTGTCAGCTAGGGTTAAACGTAAGCGAGTAGCACAGTGGTCAGTTGCTTCAATGTTGTCCTTGCCACCTAAACCTTCAATTAATAAAGGAATGTTGAAGTCGCTAGCTTTAACGGTCATGTTAGGATCATTTTCAGTAGACTCGTCATCTTCACGACCTGGTGTAGTGAAGTTGAATTTCTTGATTAAGAAGTCGAAGACCAAGAAGTAAACAACGAACATTACCACACCTAAGACAATCAAGAGCCAAGGATTGTTAGCCATTGGCAAGCGGCTAGTTAAGATAAAGTCAATCAAACCAGCACTGAAGTTGAAGCCTGCAGTAGCATGTAACAAGGCTGCAATTGTCAAGGATACCCCTGTTAAGACTGCGTGCACCAAGTAAAGAACAGGTGCTAAGAACATGAAGGCGAATTCAAGTGGCTCGGTAATCCCGGTTAAGAAGGAAGCCAAAACAGCTGCTACTAAGAGGGCTGCTACAGCTTTTTTCTTGCTGTCTTTGGCATTGCGGTACATTGCCAGAGCGGCCCCTGGTAAACCAAACATCATGACTGGGAAGAAACCAGCTTGGTACATACCAGTTTGACCTAGAACCCCAGTGTTACCCCAGAAGTTCCCGATATCGTTAATCCCAGCTACGTCGAACCAGAATACAGCGTTGAGGGCATGGTGTAAACCAACTGGAATCAAGAGACGGTTGAAGAAACCATAGATACCAGCACCGATAGCACCCAAGCCAACAAATGACTTACCAAAGGCAACTAAAGCACTGAAGACTGCTGGCCATACGAAGAGCAAGACAAGGGCAGCAAGTGATGCTACAAGACCTGCCATGATTGGCGCAGAACGACGACCGCTGAAGAAACCTAGAGCGGTTGGTAATTTAACATCTTTGAAACGGTTGTACATTTCCCCACCGATGATCCCTGATAAGATCCCGATGAAGGCGTTAGTGCTCTTAGAGAAAGCCAAAGCCACTTCTTCTGGTTTTACCCCTTGTAATTGAGCCACAACATCCTTAGATAGGATAGTCGTGATAATTAAGAAGGCTACCAAACCACTGAGACCGGCTGCCCCGTTCTTGTCTTTGGCTAAACCAACAGCCAAACCAACGGCGAATAAGAGTGGAATTTTGTCGATTAAGACTAAACCTGCTTGAATCAAGAAGACTGCAACTGGGTTGGTCCCGGTTTGGCCTGGAACACCTAAACCAGCAGGGCTAATCCAGTAACCAATCCCCATTAAAATGGAAGCCACTGGTAAAATGGCAACAGGTAGCATCAATGAGCGACCCATTTTTTGTAAATATGACATCATTGTTTTTTCCTACTTTCTATCTATCTTAATACTGATTGTCCCATACGGAAATAAGTATGCCGCTTCCCTCTAATTGCTAGCGACAAGGCCAGAATATTCTCAGGATCTGGCATGCGTCCGTAGGAACCATCGCCAATGTGATGAATATCTGTACCCACGCGTTTGTTGGCTAGCGCAAATTCGCGAATGGTCCCACTATCGGCACTTTCCTGACTGGTGCCAATGGTTGAGATAACTAAACCGCCCAAGTCCTTGACCTGATCGGCAATCCGCGCCACCTGGTCTTCTCTGACTCCTGGCACGGTCCCCACACTTGGAATCAAGACGCCATCTGCACCTGCTGCCATATAGGCTAACAAATGCGCTTCAGAGACCACCTTCTCGCCGGTCCCGGCACTGTGCATCTTACCTGCAAAGACCAGTCCCTTGAAATGCTGCTTAGCTAGCCGCACCGTGGCTTCAATGGCCTGATGACTAACCCCTGTCGAAGGGTTACCCGTCAAGACCAAGAAATCAAATCCCTCTCGGTTAGCGGCTTGGAAGTTCTCTACGGTGGCACGTCGGCCCTCCGGTAGGTCAATCCAATCTTCTAGCGCTTCAGCACTTGGGTCAACCGGTTCTAAATTCAAGCCCATAGGTCTACCGGTTAATTCCTTGAGGTAGGCAATGGGCGCGTCCATTGCGGGCAAACTATGGATAAATTTGGTGGATAGATCATATTCATTCAATAATAGCATATCCGCACTAAATGCCCGCATCATCTCCGCATTGCTTACCCCTTCAATTAGCGGCGCCTTAGTGACCACTGTTTCCGCCAAGATAATCCGGCCTTCACTGGCCTTAATGGCTTGTTTTAGTTGCGCGGCTGTCAAAGTTTTGACCTCACTGGCTGTGCAAGACAACAAACGTTTATGAGCCATGCTTCTCCTCCTTTCCAGATATTTTTGAAACGTATTCTAGGATACGTCATGCCTTCATTATAGTCCTGAAACCCCTTAATGTAAAGCCTTTCTTCCCTAAATTCAGCATATCACTAATTGAGATAAATTTCAGCTTAATTTTGACTATCATTCTTAAAGGCAACACTTGGGCGATAAAACTATAAGCTATCTAATCCGCACTATTATGACACTTTTTTGTCTAGTCCAATTACAAAAATAAGGTTAGGACAAAATCCTAACCTTATGGGCTTATTGATTAAATTGACTTTGATAGAGCTCGTAGTAGAAACCCTTGGCTGCCAAGAGGCTGTCGTGATTGCCTTGTTCTACAATCTGGCCGTCACGTAAGACCAGAATCTTATCGGCTTCCTGAATGGTCGACAGACGATGGGCAATGACGAAGCTGGTCCGGCCCTCCATCAGACGGCTCATGGCCTTCTGAATGAGGAGCTCCAGACGGGTATCCACTGACGAGGTGGCCTCGTCCAGAATCAGAATCTTAGGATCTGCCAGCAAGGCCCGGGCGATTGTCAGCAGTTGCTTCTGACCCAAGGAAATATTGCTGGATTCCTGGTTCATCTTCATATTGTAACCACCCGGCAAGGTCCGAATAAAGTGGTCCACGTTGGCGGCCTTAGCTGCTTCCACGATTTGTTCATCCGTGGCATCTAAGTTACCGAAACGTAGATTGTCCTTAATGGTCCCTTCATAGAGCCAGGCATCCTGGAGCACCATGCCAAACTGCTGGCGCAATTCCTGACGTGGCAAGTCCCGGATATCCAAGCCATCCACTAGAATGGCCCCCTGGGTCACGTCATAGAAACGCATAAGTAAGTTAATCAGGGTTGTCTTACCGGCGCCCGTTGGCCCGACAATGGCAATCATTTGGCCGGGTTCAACTTCTAGGTTGAAGTTACGAATCAGAGGCTTATCTTCCTGGTAGTGGAAGGCCACGTCCTGGAAGCTGACCCGTCCGGTCAACGGCCCTGCCAAATGAGCCTTAGCACTCACCACTTCTTCGGGCGCATCCATCAATTCTATAATCCGGTCCAGGGAAGACTTAGCTGACTGCAAGGCACCTGTCAGCTGGGTAATCGTCTGAATCGGTTGGTTGACCTGCCAGACATACTGGACGAAGGCTTGCAGGTTCCCGATAGTCAGCACCCCTTGCAAGACGGCCAAGCCCCCCAGCAGCGCTAGGAGCAAGTAGGTCATATGAGAGATGAAGCCTACCAGCGGCATGACCATCGAAGACACCATGGTCGCCTTAAAGCCTACTTGTTGTAGGTTGCGGGTAATGTCATAAAATTCCTTGGCGGATTGTTCTTCCCGGCCATAGAGCTTGATGACATTGAAACCCGTTAGGTTCTCCTGGACAAAGCCATAGAGGCGACCTAAGGCGTCGGCCTGGCCCTTGAAATAAGGCTGAGATAGAACCAGGACCTTCTTAGCCACCCAATAAGACAGCGGCATGGAGATGATGACAACCAAGGCCAAGCTTGCGTTAAGCCAAATCATCATGGCAATCACCAAACCAAGGGTGAAGACGGCATTGACAATTTGGAGCAGGCTCTGCTGCAAGGCATTAGAAACGGACTCCACATCACCGGTCATACGGCCCAAGAGGTCACCAAATTGATGTTGGTCCACATAGGAGACCGGCAGGCGGTTGAGCTTCTGATTCATGGCCTGACGCAGATCCCGAGTAGTCCCTTGGACAGCATTGGTGATGGCCACGTTGGCGAGATAAGCAGACACCTGATAGGTCAAACCACGGAAGAAATAGATGACCAGAATCCAGCCAATATAGGGGTAATTGAGGCTAGCGCCCGGCACCTTTTGCAGGATAGCCACGCTACCCCGCGAGATTTCTGTCAGGGCCAAACCCAAAATGAAGGGTTCCAAGACGGAGGCAATGTCGCTCACAATGGTCAAGAGGATTGCCCAGAAATAAGACAAGCCATAAGGCTTCATATAAGGCAGGAGGCGCTTGATACTGGATACTTTTTTATTCATCTTACATGGCCTCCTCATCTAAACTGGCTTGCTTAAGCTGAGAATTGGCGATATCACGATAAATCTCGTTGCTAGCCATTAATTCTTGGTGGGTCCCGCGACCCACGATTTCGCCCTTGTTGAGGACGATGATTTGGTCAGCATTCATAATGGTCCCCACGCGCTGAGCCACAATTAAGACGGCGGCCTCTTGGGTCACTTCCTTGAGCCGCTTACGCAGTTGGGCGTCAGTCTTATAGTCCAGGGCCGAGAAGGAATCGTCGAAGATATAGATATCAGGACGCTTGACTACGGCACGGGCAATAGACAAGCGTTGCTTCTGGCCCCCAGACAAGTTGCTGCCACCCTCTTCCAGGAAGGCTTCATAGCGTTCAGACCGGCTATGAATAAATTCCCGCGCCTGGGAGATATCGCTGGCCTTCTCCAACTCGCCTTCGCTGGCATTCCATTTACCATAGCGCAAGTTCTCGCCGATAGTCCCGGTAAAGAGCAGGGACTTCTGCGGGATAAAACCAATCTTCTGGCGCAAGGCCTTGAGGTTGTAGTCGCGGACATCGACGCCATCCACCAGGATTTTTCCTAGGGTGACATCATAGAAGCGCGGAATGAGTTGCACCAGAGAGGACTTACCACTCCCGGTCGACCCGATAAAGGCGATGGTCTGGCCAGGCTTAACTTCAAAGCTAATATTATGAAGAACCGGGCTCTCCGTCTCACCTGGATAGGCAAAGGTCACATTCTCGAAGCTTAGATAACCTCGCGTTTCCGTCTCGGTCACCCCGTTTGGATTGGGGTCAATAGAAATGGGTAGATCCATGACTTCCTGCAGCCGGGCTGCCGATACGGCCGTCCGCGGATACATCATGAAGAGGTTGGCGAAGAGCATGAAGGAGAAGAGGGCATGGAAGGCATACTCTACAAAGGCTACCAGGTTCCCCACTTGGAGCGAACCCTGAGCGATTGGCTCCAAGGCAAACCACACAATGGCCACAATCATCCAAATCAAGATATGGACGAAGAGTGGGTTGGCCCAGCCCATTAATTTGAAGAGACGGGCTGAGGTCTCGGTATAGGATTGGTTTTGCTCATCAAAGCGTTTCTCTTGGAAATCCTCGCGCGCAAAGGCCCGAATGACCCGCAAACCGGATAGGTTCTCGCGGGCATACTGGTTAATCTTATCTAAGGTCTTCTGTTGTTGCTTAGACAGGGGTGTTGACTTTCTGGCCAAGAACCAGATGGAAATGGCTAGCGGTGGCACCGCCAATAAAATCAACCAAGCCAGGGACGGGCTGGTTACCAGAATCATGACCATGGAAGATGCTATCATAAAGGGGGTAATCATCCCCAGACGCAGACTTTGGTCGGCAAACTGCATGAGCGCGAAGGCATCCGAAGTTATCCGGGTTACCAAACTGGAAATCCCAATCTGCTCATATTCATGGTGGGAAAACTGCTGGATTTTGTCATAAAGATCATTACGCATCTCCCGAATCATCTCGGTAGTCAGCTTGCTGGCGGTGTAGGAGAGCAGGATGCGCCCTGCCACCCCGGCCAGAATCACTAGGAACATGATGACAGACCAGTAATAGAGACGGCTGACATCGTGAGGTAGGATGGCTTCGTCTACCATCCGAGCTAGGATGGTCGGCAGGCCCAAGTTAACTAAGACAAAGAAGAAAGCCCCTAAGAAATCTAGAAACAAGAGCTTGGGATGCTTGCGTAAATAACGCCAAATGTACTGCATATAGAACCTCCTTTTTGTTATTGATTGATTAAAATTCAAAAAATAGAGGCATCGACCGACCGGTCCTGCCTCCATTTATCTTCTTAATCCGCTTCTTATAAAGCTTTCTTAGCTTGTTCTACTAAAGCAGTGAATGCTGCTGCGTCGTGAACTGCTAAGTCAGCCAACATTTTACGGTTCACTTCAACGCCAGCTTTCTTCAAGCCGTTCATTAAGACGCTGTAGCTGATCCCGTTCATACGAGCTGCCGCGTTGATACGGGTAATCCATAAACGACGGAAGTCACGTTTTTTCTGACGACGGTCACGGTAAGCATACATGTAAGATTTCATTACTTGTTGCTTAGCGGTCTTGAATAAGAGATGTTTGGCACCGTAGTAACCTTTAGCTAATTTTAATGTACGTTTACGACGTTGACGGGTAACGTATCCACCTTTAACACGTGGCATAGTAAATTCCTCCTTGGTTCTTCTCTAGTATTATAATTGCGAAATTTGTTGTTTAATACGTTTGTAGTCTGAATTAGATACTAAGTCAGCTTGACGTAATTGACGACGTTGTTTCTTAGTTTTACCATGGAAACGGTGGCTAGTGAAAGCGTGTGAACGTTTCAATTTACCTGAACCAGTCTTCTTAACGCGTTTTGCTAAACCGCGGTGTGTTTTTTGTTTTGGCATGGGAATTCCTCCTATAAAAAGATTAGTCTTGTTGCGCCGCTTGGGCTAATGGGGCTAGCACGATGAACATGCTGCGACCTTCCATTTTTGGTCGAGCTTCAACCGTTGACACATGGCTTGTGTCATCAATGAAGTCTTCCAATACGTCTTGACCCAATTCCTTGTGGGTGATGGCCCGCCCGCGGAAACGAATGCTGGCTTTGACCTTGTCACCATGTTCGAGGAACTTGATGGCCTGGCGTAATTTGGTTTGGTAATCATGGTCTTCGATACCAGGAGAAAGACGAACTTCTTTGACGGTTACGATCTTCTGATTCTTCCGTTGTTCCTTTTCCTTCTTCTGCATCTCATAACGGTATTTACCGTAGTCCATAATCCGAGCAACAGGTGGCTTGGCATTTGGTGAGACAAGTACTAGGTCAAGTCCGAAAGATTCTGCAATAGTGAGCGCATCATTAAGTGATTTGACTCCGATTTGTTCACCATTGTCTCCAATCACACGTAATTCACGTGCGCGGATATCTTCGTTAATGATCATTTCTTTAACGATGGTAGTCCACCTCCAGTTAGATTTCGAGCCTTACAAGAAAAAAAACTAGCTTGTGTACACAAACTAGCCGCTACTTATCCCCGCGCCGAGACGCAAAGGAAACTCTCTATCGGCCAAGCACCTAAGGGGATTGGCGAGAAACGGCTGGTTTCTACTTGTTTTACTCAACTACGATAGTATAGCACAGCTTAGACCGGGATGCAAGGGGAAATTTTTTGTTTTTTCCGGCCTCTTAGTTAGGTTGTGGGGCGTTGGAGCGTGGCTTTTCGGAGCTTTTGGCCAGGTTGCTGTACTTTTCTGAGGAGCTAGTGGTCCACTGGCTCATGACTTTTCGAGACTTTTGCCGTTTTTCTGCCCTTTCCATGAAGCCAGTGGTCCACTCTTCAAAGTGGACCACTGGCTCACGGCTTTTCGGGGCTTTAGACCCCTTTTCGGCGATTTCCCAGGGAGCTAGTGGTCCACTCGACGGAGTGGACCACTGGCTCACACCTTTTCCTAGCTTTTGCCCCATTTTCGGCACTTTCCCAGGAAGATAGTGGTCCACTCGACGGAGTGGACCACTGGCTCCGGCGATTTCCGATTAAGTCCTTATAATTGTGTAAAAAGCCAGGTAATCTCTGGTACAATGTAGTTGTCGGAAAACATTGAAAGAGGAGATTACCATGACTTACCTTAATATTAACCTAAAACTTGAAGAATTAACAGAGGCAGTTTTAAACAGTGACATGAACACGCTCATGAAGTCGCTGGCTATTACCGTCTTTAATGCCTAGATGGAAGAAGAAGTCCACACTATATCTTGCGAAACTTTGGCCTAGTTTTGGCTGTCAAAGTTGCCTTGTCTAGACCGGACATTGGCACAGTTTAGGCTAGCTGTTTTGGCTATAGAGCAGGCGCCAACCAAGTTAGCACCCTAACACCTCAAGACCCAGGCAGAAACACTATATATAGTTGTGGAACAAATTTATAAACACTATATATAGTGTAAAGTCTATTGACTTTACACCTAGACTAGGGTAGCATAGGCTTTGAGGTGATAAGTATGAATCCACAAATTAGAGCGGCCCAAGATATTCAAGCTGTAGTTGACCGCCTGCACCAACAGGAGTCAAGTATTGTTAACGAGAATGCCAATAAAGACAGCCAAGTCTACAACACCCAACGAGACTTGACTGCCAGGCATCGTTGCTAAAGCCATCGGCATTGGCATGTTGCCGGAAGCAGTCGCCCTAGCCCATTTGAACGGCGACTTGCACTATCATGATTTAGACTACCATCCCTACCAGCCTATGACCAACTGCTGCCTGATTGATTTCAAAACCATGTTCAAGCTAGGCTTCAAGATTGGTAATGCAGAAGTCGATTCCCCTAAATCCATTCAGACCGCCACCGCCCAAATGGCGCAGATCATTGCCAACGTGGCGTCTAGCCAGTACGGGGGCTGTAGCGCCGACCGCATTGACGAGGTGCTGGCGCCTTACGCCCAGCTCAACTACGAGAAGCATCTCAAGCTGGCGGAAGATTGGATCCCCGACACCACCCAACACCATGACTTTGCTACGGCTCGGACTAAGAAAGATATCTATGACGCCATGCAGAGTCTGGAGTACGAGATCAACACCCTCTACACTTCCCAAGGTCAGACGCCCTTTACCACCTTGGGCTTCGGCCTGGGGACTTCCTGGATTGAACGCGAAATTCAGCGCGCCATCCTTAAGGTTCGTCTGGGCGGTATCGGCAAAGAGAAAAGAACGGCTATCTTTCCTAAGCTAGTCTTCTCCCTTAAACGTGGCGTCAACCTAGCACCCAAAGACCCCAACTACGACATCAAGGAGCTAGCCGTCCGTTGCGCCACCAAGCGCATGTATCCCGACGTCCTCATGTATGACAAGCTAGTCGAACTGACCGGCAGCTTCAAGGCGCCTATGGGCTGTCGCTCCTTCCTGCAAGGTTGGTGGGACGAGCACGGTCAGGAAATCAACGCTGGCCGTATGAACCTGGGCGTGGTGACCCTTAACCTGCCCCGGATTGCCCTCGAGAGCCAAACTCTGGATGAGTTCTGGCAGCACTTAGAAGCCAAATTAGAGATAGCCCGTCAGGCCCTCTGCTACCGCATCGAGCGGGTCAAGGAGGCCAAGCCTTACAATGCGCCAATCCTCTATCAACACGGGGCTTTCGGTCGCAAGTTGAGTCGCGACGGCAAGGTCGATGACCTCTTCCGCGACAAACGGGCCACCATCTCCCTGGGCTACATCGGCCTCTATGAAGTGGCTACCCGCTTCTTCGGTCCCGACTGGGAGACGGATCAAGAAGCCAAAGCCTTTACAATCGACATTGTCAAAAAGCTCTACCAACACACCCAAGACTGGGGCAATCAATACGGCTACCACTTCTCCGTCTACGCGACGCCAAGTGAGAGTCTGACCGATCGCTTCTGTCGCCTGGATCTAGAGCGCTTTGGCTCGGTGCCCGATATCACTGACAAGGGCTACTATATGAATAGCTTCCACTACGATGTCCGCAAGAAGCCGACGCCTTTTGAGAAGATTGATTTTGAAGCGGCCTATCCGCCTTATTCTTCAGGCGGCTTCATCCACTACTGCGAGTACCCTAATATGGTTCAGAATCCTAAGGCTCTGGAAGCCGTCTGGGACTTTGCTTATGACCGGGTCGGCTATCTGGGCACCAATACACCGATTGATAAATGTTTTGAATGTGGCTACGAAGGGGACTTTAACCCGACCGAACGGGGCTTCGAGTGTCCTTACTGTAAGAACCGCAATCCCGAGACCTGCGACGTGGTCAAGCGGACCTGTGGTTACCTGGGCAACCCTCAGGCTAGACCCATGGTAGCGGGCCGCCACAAGGAAATCGTGGCCCGGCAGAAGCACTTGACCATCCGCATTAAGACCTCCGACAAAGACCAGGACCCAGCTGACGACAAGGAGGTCTAGTCATGGCCATTCCTGAGACGACTACCAAGGTGGCCGACTACAAGCCCTATAACTTCGTGGACGGCGAAGGCGTTCGTTGTAGCCTCTATGTCAGTGGCTGCCACTTCGCCTGCCCGGGTTGCTACAACAAGGTGGCCCAGAACTTCAACTACGGCACCCCCTACACGGAGGAACTCAAGGAAAGAATCCTGTCCGACCTAGGCGCCAGCTACTGTCAAGGCCTGACCCTACTGGGCGGCGAACCCTTTCTCCATACGGCGGTGCTGATTGACCTCTGCCAGGAAGTCAGACGACGATATGGCCGCAGCAAGGATATCTGGTCCTGGACAGGCTATGACTGGGAGGAACTCATGCAGGAGACGGCGGACAAGTTGGAACTCCTGTCCTATGTCGATATTCTGGTCGACGGTCGTTTCATTCAAGAACAGTTAGACCTAACCCTGCAGTTCCGGGGCAGCCGCAACCAGCGCATCATCGACGTCCCCAAATCTCTGGCAACTGGTCAGGTCGTCATCTGGGATAAGTTAATCCGCTAAATACTAGACGATTTTTTGAAAGCACCCCATAAGTTGGATTTTGATTGTCCAACTTATGGGGTGCTTTTCATTTGATTGATTCTTTCTCAAGTCCTTATCTTCCATTGTAGAAACTGAGATTTTTTAACCCTTAATATTATAGTTTAACGCAGAGCGTCGCGATATAGTCATTCCCATAACGTGATAGTCTATTTCTTTTATCACATGATTCATAAAAATCGATCATAGCGAGACCATTTTTAAGTTGTCCTCTAATCTGACTTTCTAAGGTATGGCTAAATTCATAGCCATATGCTGGATCTATGGTTATTTTGCCTTCCGCTTCAAGCTCTTTTGAATTAAAAGGTAGTGTAAACTTCAAAAGTAATTCCTCATCGGGCTTGTCCCATACAATGTCGGCATCATACATGTAGATCCAAGGATTCATAAATCCGACCATTAAGAGTCCACCCTTTTTCAATACTCGAGCGGCTTCTTTATACATATTTTCTAAATCTTCTATATAGACATTTGAAACCGGGTTAAAAATAATATCAAAAGTTTCATCCTCAAACGGAAATGGTTTGGTCATATCGCCTTGAAGCGTCTTGATTTTTAAGCCTTCTCTTTCAGCAACCATCTCGTCTCTTTCTAATTGTGATTTAGAAAAATCCATGATGGTGACATCATACCCTTTTATAGCAAAAACTGGACCCTGCTGGCCACCACCACAAGCTAAACCTAATATCTTTTTTCCCTTGGCTTTTTCAAACCATTCTGTCGGAACTTTTTTCCCAACAGTTAAGGCAACAGAAATTGGATTATGTCTAGCTTCTTCTAGTTCTTCATGTGTCAATGGCTCAGTATAGGCATTTTTTACATTATTCCATCGATCTTCATTTAATTTTATATAATTGTTCATCTTATGATCTCCTCGTTATTTTGTGCTATTTCGACTTAAGCATTAGATCCTTTTCCCCTGTCTATAGATCACTCATGTTCAGTTCATATTATGCAACCTAGGCCAGTAGTCCATCGCTTTTTTAATTATCTTATCGGTGTTGGGCGTTAAGCCAGTGGAAGACATCTTGATAGGGCTGGCCGGCCACTTGGACCTGGGCTCTGCCACCACCGCTGGCATTATCGACCTCAAAGCCGCTCAAGCCCGGGCTTTGGCGAATGACTTCCGGATCTTGCACGCCCTGGACCTGCTGATTGAAGAAGGGAATCCAGGAGAAATGGCCAGAATAGCGCATATTAGGCAGGTCTTGGCCTTGCACCGATTGGAAGAGGGACAGCCAGATATTCTGCCCACCCGCATCGACTAGGTCCTTGTAAATCGGCAAGACATAGGCATTGGCTGGCACGGTCGGATCATCCAAGCTATGGACAAACCAAATGGCTTGATCCTTGAGGGCAGCCACCTTGTCCTGGTCGAACCATACTTTTTGGGTTGGCACATAGGTTTGAATACTGCCCCGTTTCTTAGGGTCTTTGATCAGATAGTGACCGTTGTCTAGACGCTGGAATTCATAGTAGGAATAGGCTGTTGCCTGGGGCACCAAGCCGGCAAAGTAGTTCGGATAGTGCAGGGCCATGTTGAGGGTCATATAGCCCCCGTTGGAGCAGCCCATGAGATGGACCCGATGCGGGTCAATCTGGGGATGGCTGGCCACATAGTCGCCAATGACCTGCATGAGGGACTCGGTATAGCGGGAATGGCCCGCCCCTGGCCCATTCAACCCATCACCCTCGTCCATCCAGTAGGTCGGCGTCTGCACCGCCAGGACGTAGGCGCCCTTAAGAGCGGGCTGGTCGGTCGCCGTAAAAATCTCTTGAACTTGCGGTCGACTGAGGGCGGTCACCTCATTGCCTAGCAGGGTAATACGAGGATCCTCGCCTCCTTCGGCTTGGCCATGCAGCCAAATCAAAAGCGGAAACTTGGCCTGGGACTGGTCCTTGGCGGCAGCCGGCTCAAAGGCTCCATAGTGCAGAGTCTGGCTCTCCTCTTGGCCAGTCAGGGGATTGGTCACCCCGTCTACATGGACTTGCTCAAATTGATAGCCCGCCAAGTCCGGCAGCTCCAGATGGGGCAGGGCGTCATAGTCCGTCAAGCGAATTTGGGCCGACTTGCCCTCTTGGGTCGTCGCCTGCACTGGCCCTACCGCGATGAGATAGCTAGCCTGCCATTGACTAATCAACCGTTCCTGGTTGTAGCCAAAGAGACTACCTAAATCCCAAGAGTCCACCACCAAGTCCAAGGCCAGCCATTGACTGGCTTGTCCCTCTGGCAAGGCCTGGCCCTGCTCATCAGCTAGATAGAGGGCACTCACTTGGCGCCCTTTACCCTGGGTGGTGACCTCTAGCTGGGCATCACGGTCCACTGCCGTCACGGCTTGACTGAGCTGAAGGACAATTTTGTTAACGGCCGGGCCAAACTCATAGCCCTGGGCCTGAATCTTGGCTTGGACCACCTGCACCTGGTCCGAATCTACCTGGGCTCGCGCCACTTGGCTGGTCCACCAGCCCCTAAAGACTAATAAGGCGCCCAGGCAACCCACTAGCAAGGACCACCAGTATTTGGCTTTCTTCATGACGACAACCTCCCTTTTGACTCCTATTCTAGCAGAAAAGCTCGAACCGCGCAAAAGCCCCCTTACCAGCCAGTAAGGGGGCTTGATTCTTGATTTAGTCTACTTTGGCTGCCAATTGCAAGGCCAGGCCGATGACATGGTGCATGTCATAGTAGCGGTAGTGGCCCAAACGGCCGGCGAAGGTCACCTGTGGCAGGGACTTAGCCAAGTCAGTATAGGCCTGATAGAGCTTGGTATTGCGCTCATCATTAATTGGGTAGTAAGGCTCATCCCCTCGTGACCAGTTGGCTGGATATTCACGCGTTACCACGGTTTGTGGCTGAGTGCCGTACTCGAAGTGTTTGTGCTCAATAATCCGGGTATAAGGCGTCTCGCGGTCGGTATAGTTAACCACCGCATTACCCTGATAGTTGGCCTGGTCCAAGACCTCGGTCTCGAAGCGCAAGCTACGGTATTCCAATTCACCCAACTCATAGTCGAAGAACTGGTCGATCATACCCGTGTAGAAAACTTTAGGAAAGGCCGCCAAATAGTGGTCCTTATCCGCGAAGAAGTCTGTCTCTAGGCGCACTTCAATGTTAGGATGATCCAACATCTTCTCCACAATCTGGGTGTAGCCCCCGATTGGGATACCTTGGTAACGGTCATTGAAGTAGTTGTTGTCATAGGTCATGCGGACTGGCAAGCGGCGAATGATGAAGGCTGGCAATTCAGTGGCTGCCTTGCCCCATTGCTTCTCGGTATAGCCCTTAATCAGTTTCTCGTAGATATCGCGACCCACTAGGGACAGGGCTTGTTCTTCCAAGTTGCTTGGCGTCTTGCCTGCTACTTCGGCCCGCTGTTCTTCAATTTTGGCGGCCGCTTCTTCCGGCGTCACCACACCCCAGAGCTTGTTGAAGGTGTTCATATTGAAGGGCAGGTTGTAGATTTCCCCATGATAATTAGCGATTGGGGTATTGATATACTGGTTGAATTCCGCAAATTGATTGACGTAATCCCAAACGGCCTTGTCGTTAGTATGGAAAATGTGGGCGCCAAATTTGTGGACTTGAATGCCCGCGATTTCTTCCGTATAGATATTGCCCGCCACGTGGTCGCGCTTCTCAATAACTAGGACGCGCTTGCCTTTCTTGGCAATTTCGTGGGCAAAGGTAGCGCCAAAGAGGCCGGCGCCTACCACTAGATAATCATATGTTTGTGTCATAAGTTTCTCCTTTTCTTCTTGAAAGCGAACCTATTGGCCGAGTACTTGCTTAATTTGAGCTTGACGCTCAGCCAAGCTAGCCTCATCCACTTGCATCATATAGAGTTCAGCGCCCGGCATAGCATAAGATGGCAAGCCAGTTGAACCGTGGCCAGTCAGGGCGACTGAGGTAACTGTGTAAGCTTGACCGCTCTCAAGTTGCTCGTTGACCAGTTCCATGACCTTAGCCAGTGGCAGATTGGTTTGCACCGACTGGCTCATGCGGTCCATGACTTCTTGGGCTTGGAGCAGGGTCTGGCGACTGCCTAATTTCTTAATCAGGGCCGTAATAACCTTCTCATGGTTCTTGCCGCGGTCATTATCCCCACCTGAAAGGGAGTAGCGTTCACGCACGAAGCCTAGGGCTTGGTCGGCATTAAGGTGAAGTTCACCAACCGGGAAATCGTATTTGCCGTAGAGGGAGGTAAAGGCTTGGTCGTTGTAGACATCAATGCCCCCTACCGTATCGATGATATTGAGGAAGGAGGTAAAGTTGAGGCGGACATAATAGTCGATTGGCGTGTCGTAGAGACGGGCCAAGGTATGCATGGAAGCCTCCACGCCATAGATCCCCGAGTGAGTCAACTTGTCCTTCTGGTCTGCCCCGCCATCCGCAATCGGCACATAGGCGTCACGTGGCGTAGTGGTCAGAAGAATCTGGTGAGTCTTAGGGTTGATAGTGGCGATAACGTTGACGTCTGACCGAGAGACGGAGCTGACTGGCCCGAAGGTATCAATCCCTGAAATGTAGAGGTTGAAAGGCTGGTTCTCAGCTGGCGTCTGGCTGGTCTGCTGGGTTTCCGTCGCTGGCTTAGCCGGCTCTTCGGCTACTTCGGTCACATGATTGTACTGATAGAGCTTCTTGATCTTGCTGCTGAAGTCGCTAGCCATGCCTTCTAAGAGGGACTCATAGCCTGAGTTGAGGACCATGGCTTGAGCCTTGCCGTCCAGGAGTTGTTGGTAGGCCGCTAGGTAAGATGGCACTTCCTCAACGGTCACACTTACCTGGCGTTTGGCCTTGAGGTCGTCGACTAGGGCTTGGACATTTTCGCGATCTTGGCCCAGCGGCGCTAGGACCACTTTGCCGTCTAAGGCCGACACATCTGCCACGCCACCTTCTGCTAGGGTAGCCAGGCTCATGGTCAGTTCCTTCTTCTGGGTATTGGTATTGAGTTTGTTGAAGAAATTGACGGTGGCATTCATTTGGTAGGCGCCGTAGCTAGCCCCCAAAATGACGATCGTGGCTAGGATCAGGGTGGTTTTGCCCAGACGCTTGAGGCCGTTAAGCAGAATCAGGAGCAGTAAGACTGCGCCCAAGCCGCCCAAGACCCAGAGATGGTAGCCGCGCCCGGCCAGAATCTTGTAGGTTAAGAGGAAATAGGCAACCAAGCCACTGGCTACCGCTGCCAAAATAATAAAGAGCCAGTTAATCCGCCAGAGCACTGACTTAGTCCGCCCATGGCCATGGCGGGAGTGACCGTGACGCCGGCCCTTTGAGTGATGTGATGCTGTCATTGTTAAGTTCCTTCCATAAATTGGATATCATTTCGTCGTTACTTTTTGCACTAAAAGTTATTATAGCAAAGATTCCGCCCCGGCAAAAGCCCCTAAGGGGCTTTTTTTCTAGCTAGAGGTCCAGGTTTTTGGCCTTTCCATTCTAGCTAGTGGTCCACTCGAAAAAGTGGTTCACTGGCTCATGACTTCCTCCCTGTTTCCCGCACTTTTCCTAGCTTGCCAACCGAGCTAGTGGTCCACTCGAAAAAGTGGTCCACTGGCTCTCGACTTTTTCCCCGGTTTCAGCCTTTTCCGGCCTTTCCAACCGAGCTAGTGGTCCACTCGAAAGAGTGGTCCACTGGCTCTCGACTTTTTCCACGGTTTCGCCCTTTTTCCATGCTTTCCATCCCAGCTAGTGGTCCACTCGATGGAGTGGACCACTAGCTCTCGGATTGGACCACGTTTTCTGCCTTTTTCCCAGCCCCCCACATAGCCAATGGCCCACTCAAAGGAGTGGGCCATTGGCGCAAACTATATTAGCGATGAATATCGGTATCTTCCTGGGTCCACTGGGTTTCTAGGTGGCTGACATAGCGGAAGTCTTTGGTATAGAGTTGCATGCGCTGGCGAATAATCTCGTACCAGTCGGCACCCTCGGTGACCGCGTAGCGATTGTAGTCGGCCATAGGCACCGTTTCGTAGAACTCGGCATTCTCGGCACCCGTAATGTAGATTGGCATGAACTTGGGATCCGTGACCGTCACTTGGCCGTCCTCGCCGCGTTTGAACGTCACCTCGGTGATGCCCCCTTGCTTATTAGCCGGGTAAATTTGGCCCGACATGAAGCTAGCCTGGGAGTAGATGGCAAAGGTCTGCTTGCCGTTAAACCACTGCATAGGTTGCAAGACATGCGGGTGGCCGCCCAAAATCAATTTGACGCCAGCATCGCTCAGGGCTTGGAAGACTTGCTCCTGAGTTGGATCTGGAGTAGTGTCATATTCCTGACCTAGCTGCAAAGTCACCACCACAGCATCGACCTTGTCTTTGAGGGCTTTGACATCTTCTACCATCTGAGGCAGGTCTACCAGGTTAATCAAATAAGGCTGGTCTTCTGGCACGGGCACGCCGTTGGTGCCGTAGGAATAGGTCAGAATCCCTATCTTAATGCCATTCTTCTCGATAATGCGCGGGGTATCGTGATCCTCCTGGCTCTCAAAGCTCCCCACATAAGGCATCTTGGCCTCTTTGAGGTTAGCAATAGAGGCTAGCGCCCCACGCGCCGAATAGTCCAAGGTATGGTTAGTCCCGTTGGTCACCATGTCCACACCGATGGCCTGAAGGGCCTTGAGAATCTGCTTAGGTGCATTGAAGGAAGGGTAACCAGTCACCGGATACTGAGGGTTGGCCACAATAACTTCCATATTAGCCAAAGTCACGTCAGCATAGGACATGTATGGAGCAATCTGCGCCAGCATTGGGTAGAAATCATAGGCGCCCCCTGGATTTTCCCAGCTGATGCCGTCCTTGTGGAGCCGATCGACCGCTGATTTGTAGAAAGGATTCTTAACGCTGGCCATCTCGCTGACAAATTCATGCAATAAGACATCGCCAACTGAGCGCAACTTGAGCTCTCCCTCTTTGCCTTCAAAAGGCGTTTCTTGATCCTTAGCCTTCAGACCTACCAGAGGCTCTGCCAAGACCAGAGGCTTGGACTCACTTGAGGAGCTCTCGCTGACCACTGACTCCGATTCTATGTTCTGCAAATGATCATGGGGCTGGCCCGCCAGGAGGCCAATCATGGCGAAACCGGACACCAGGAAGAGAACAAAGGCAAGCGCAATAAGTTGCGGACGATACTTACTTAAAAACTCTGATTTCATAAACAAGACCCCTTTGTAGGAAGATAAGTGCTATAATTACAGAAATAAGACATTTATATTACATATTTTACATCCGCCCGGTCAACCCCGTCAAGCCATTCCCCTAAAAATATTAGAAAATTTACTTGAATTTTCGTCCTTCACCCGCAAAAGCAAAAAAACGGCAGAAGCCTAAGCCTCTACCGCTATCATTTTTTCCTAAGCCTTACCGAAGTAAGCCTGAATGCCTTGAACCAGACCCTTAATGAGCTTGTCCTGGTAGGCAGGTTGATTAAGTTTCTTGAACTCCTCGGCGTTATCCATGAAGCCTAGCTCCACCAAAACAGCTGGCATGTCCGTCTTACGAGTCACATGCAGGTTCTGAGGACGTGCCCCTTGGTCACGGCCGCCTGTCATCTTAACCATTTCGCGTTGCAGAAGTTGAGCCAGACGCTTCCCTTCTGTAATCTTGCTTTCTGGGTGATAAGGCATGGACATGAAGCCTTCTTCCTCAATGCTGTGATCGTGGAAGAGGGACACAATCCCCTGCACCTTGCCAGACAGAGCCGCCGGCATAGCGTTGTGGTGAACGCTGACGAAGATATCCGGCATGAGTCGGTTAGGCTCAAGCTCGCGTTGGCCTAGCGGAATTTCCTTGTCGTCCACGCGCGACTCATAGACCTCATAGCCTAGACGGCGGAGTCGGTCAGCCAGTGGCCGGGTAATGTCTAAGTTCATGTCCTTCTCGGCACGACCAAAGGCCACCGCCCCGGTCTCGGCACCACCATGACCTGCGTCAATGTAGACGGTCCGCTTGCCCATTGGTACTTCCACTAAGTCAGAACGTTTAGCATAAGCAAAGACCTTGTTATTGCGAATCAGCGCCACTTCAGCGTTCTTAGAGCCTGGTAGACTCGCCACGCCAAAGCGTTGGCCGAAGTAGTCCTTAACCGGCACGGTCTGGCGCTTGCCATTGGCGTCTAGGACTTGAAGGGTGGTGCCAATGCCGCGAACCTTGACTTCGTGGTTAACTAGACGCTCTTGGTATTGCAGCTGGAGACGACCACCTGGCGCGGTCAGCAAAAGGTTACCTCCTTGTTGGCTGAGGCTCCGGTCACCATGCCAGATGACTTCACTAGCATTGCCTACGCCACCTACTACTTGATAGACTTGTCCCTTGCGTATTTGGCTGGCGTCGAAGAAGAGTTCGAAGAGTCGCGGATTTTGAGTGGCTTTCACTTGGACATTGACTTTATGACGGCCATCCTGAGATAGGACTTGGGCACTCACTTCCTTAGCTGGCGCCGCTTCTCGATAGCCGGCCGCATCATAAGCCCCGTAAGACAAGTGAGCCAAAATCTTGGCTACCCCGTCTACTAGAGAGAAGTCATAGAAAGAAGTCGAAATCCCCTTGTCAACTGGCTTAGCAGGAGCCGCCTTCTTAACTAGGAAGCGTTGCTTGGCTACCATGGCGGTCAAGTCCCCTGACTCTTGCTTGTAGCTATTGTCGCCTGCCCAGAGGGCTTCTTCCTTATTAGCCACACTAATCAGCACCCGGTAGGTTTGGTCGGCCTTAAGCGCCGTCCGATCAAAGTCTAGGTTGAAGAGTCGTGGATTTTGGCTAGCCCGCACCCGCAGGTCGACTTGATGCTGACCCTTAGTGGCTTCTAAGCGAGCCTTGATGACAGCTTGCGGCGCCACCTCGCGGTAACCCGTCGCATCATAAGTCCCGTAGGCAATATGGGCTAGGATAGTCCCCACCATATCAGTCGCCGAAAACTCATAGAAAGAAGTGGAAATCCCCTTTTGCACTGGGGCTGCCTTACGTAGGCTGACGCGTGCGCCTTGGGCATTGAGTTCTAAGCCGGCCACTGCCTGCTTATACTGGCGGTCGCCATACCAGAGTTGCTCCTGGTTATCAGCTACCTTAATCATCACCCGGTAAGCCATATCGGCCGCAAGGGCTTTGGAATCGAAGCTGAGCTCGAAGAGCCGTGGGTTCTGGCTTGCCTTAACTTCTAGAGGCACATGGCCTTGGCCAGTGGCGGACTGGAGTTGCGCACTAATCTGGCTCTTAGGGGCCACCTTACGGTAGCCAGCCTCATCGTAATCCCCGTAGGCAATATGAGCGAGGAAGGTCCCACGCCCGGCTGATTCGGTAAACTGATAGAAAGAAGTCGAGATGCCTTGGTCAACCGGCTTAACTGGCGGCTGGCTATTAGCCTTAGGGGCTAAATCCAGGGCAGGAACTGCAGGCAAGGTCGCCGGCTCTGACTCATCAGCTTGAAGCAAATCGGAACTAGCTTCTTTGGCACTAGATTCCTGATTTTGGGACGCCGACGTCTCCTGGGCTGCTTCTTGGCCTGCTGCAGCGGGGGCCACTGCTGGGGCCGATTCTTGTAGGGGGTCCTGGACTTCATGACTGGTAGGTGCTACTGGACTGACTGATTCAGCATGCACCTGATCCAAAATCATGACAGAACCTAAGGCAACGACCACTAAGGCCGCTAAACCATGTTTCTTCATTTTGGTGATTCCTCCTAAAAAATACACATTTGTGGCTTGTAAATCCTTGTCTATCATACAAGTAAGCCATTCAAAAAGCAATAGATTTTTGCTGGATTGGCACCAAGAAACCAAAATTTCATCTTCTAGTTAAGCCAGTGTTATTGAATGTCATCACATGGTGATAGACGTCATAGCCCCGGCCTATTAAAAAATCCTTCGCGACTAGCCATAGCCACGAGGGATTTTTGAAATTTGTTTATGGTAGAGCACGTATTTTGGCTGACTTCTACCCTATCTATTAGTGTAAACACTAATAGATAGGAAGCCTTAATTAAGCCTTGCGTCTTTTTAAGAAGCTTAGGGCCATCTGGCCTAGATAGCTGACAAACTGCTCGCGACTGAACCAGAGAATAGCCAGATAAATCAGAACCCCCTGTTTTCAAGCTTTAAACTAATCATTTAAGGAAGACAAGAATTGTTGTAGGGCATCACGCCAAGTAGGTATAGTAAAACCTAATCGCTTGGCCTTTTGCAAGCTCATTACGGAATGTTTAGGGCGATAGGCTTTTTGCGGAAATTCATCCGAAGTCACTGGCAAAACCTCAACATCCGTGTCTTTCAAAATTTCTCTAGCAAATTCATACCAAGTACAAGCATCATCATTGGATAAATGGTAGATGCCATATGGCGATTGATTTTGAAGTAGGAAAACCACAAACTCTGCCAGTGTCCGAGTCCAAGTCGGACGGCCATACTGATCATTAACAATTGTTAACTGCGGACGTTCCTTAGCTAGGCGTCTCATAGTGTAAACAAAATTATGCCCATATTTCCCAAAAACCCATGAAGTTCGGATAATGTAGTAATTCGAGAGCAAATCTCGAACAACCTCTTCGCCTTGCAACTTAGCTTTACCGTATTCATTCATGGGATTAGTAGGTGAATCCACCAAGTACTCACCGTCCGCTAAATTACCGTCAAACACATAGTCCGTACTGATATAAACTAACGGAATTCCTAATTCTTTAGCTGCAGTGGCTAAATAGCGAGTGCCGTCGACATTAACCTTATAACTTAATTCCCGGCCTTCATCTTCTGCCTTGTCCACAGCAGTATAGGCTGCACAATGAATAATATGGCTAGGTTGTACTCGACGAAGTGTCTCAAATACTTGTTTTTGATTAGTAATATCCAAGTTATCTAGCGTTGTGGCCTCATATTTCAGCCCCATATCATCAAGCAAATAACATAATTCTGTTCCTAGCTGACCATTTGCACCTGTGATTAAGTACATTGTTTCTACCCCTTACTGCCCATTCTTGGCATAATTCGCTTCAACTTCTTCTTTCTGACCTTGCCACCACTCTTGATTCTCTCGATACCATGAAATAGTATCTTCTAACCCGGCTCGGAAATCAGTGAATTGAGGCGTCCAACCTAATTCATCTCTCAACTTACTTGCGTCAATAGCATATCGCAAATCATGGCCTGCTCGGTCATTGACATGCTCATAAGCATCTTTAGGTTGTCCCATCAATTCCAAGATAAGTTCAATCACTGTCTTGTTGTCTTCTTCTCCGTCAGCGCCAATCAAGTAGGTTTCCCCTATCTTACCTTTAGTTAGAATCGTCCAAACCGCAGAAGAGTGATCTTCTGTATGAATCCAGTCACGAACATTCTTACCTTGGCCATAAAGTTTTGGCTTAATCCCACTTAAGATATTGGTAATCTGGCGAGGAATAAATTTCTCAATGTGCTGATATGGTCCATAATTATTGGAGCAATTTGATAAGGTTGCTTTCAGGCCAAAGGAGCGCACCCAAGCCTTCACCAGCAAATCAGACCCCGCCTTAGTAGAAGAGTATGGGCTTGAAGGATTGTATGGTGTTTTATCTGTAAATTTTTCGCCTTCCCCTTCACCGTGACCTGGGAGATCTTCTCTAAGAGGTAAATCTCCATAGACTTCATCGGTTGAAACGTGGTGAAAACGAACATCATATTTGCGACAAGCTTCAATTAAAGTATATGTCCCTATCAGGTTAGTATGTACAAAAGGGTAGGGGTCCTTTAACGAGTTGTCATTATGAGACTCTGCTGCGTAATGAACTACTGCATCTGCGTCTTTTACTATTTTATCTACTAACTCTGCATCTGCAATGTCTCCTACTATCAATTCACATCGATTTTCTGGTAGGCCAGCCAAATTGGCCCGATTACCTGCGTAAGTTAGCTTGTCAAGTACGGTTACTTTAACATCTGGATGGTGGTTAATCACGTAATGTACAAAATTTGAGCCAATAAATCCGGCACCACCCGTTACTATAATATGTTGCATATATACCTCCACTAGTAAATCTTGACTATTTGCTTCTGGGTTGTTGACTGTCCCAATGCCCCAAACACCAATTCTGATAACCCGTCGACTAGACGCAAGAATTAGATTTCTCCATAGACAAAATCATTCAGTTTTTCGAATTCTTTAAATGTTGGATGTTTAGCATCCTTTTCAGATGTAATGGCCTGACTCAAATCCATTTGCCAATCAATTCCTAGTTCAGGATCATCAAAGGCAATACCCGCATCCGCATCTGCCTGATAATAGTTATCACACTTATATAGGAAGTTAACATTAGGCGTTAAGGTCGCAAATCCATGCGCGAAGCCTCTAGGTACCAATAACTGACGGTGATTATGTTCAGATAGAATAAAGCTTTCCCATTGGCCGTATGTTGGGCTTCCCTTGCGTAAGTCCACTATGACATCTAAAACTGCCCCAGTCACAACTCGAATTAGCTTGGTCTGTGCAGCTTGTCCCTTTTGGAAGTGTAATCCTCTCACGACACCTGCCTGAGCAGACAAGGAGTGATTATCTTGGACAAATTCATGATGAATGCCCAATTCATTGAATTTAGTTTGAGAATAACTCTCCATGAAAAAGCCTCGATGATCTCCATATACATCCGGCTCGATAATTTTCACATCTGCTAATTTTGCCTCTCTTACTAACATTGGCTCTCTCCTTACATTTTTTCTTGAGCAATACGTAATAGGTACTGCCCATAGCTGTTCTTCTTCAATGGCTGGGCGAGCTCTAACAATTGCTCACGGCTAATATAACCCATACGATAAGCAATTTCCTCTAAACAGGCTACTTTTAAATTCTGCCGTTTTTCGATAGTTTCAATGAAAGTGCTAGCTTCCAGTAGGGATTCATGAGTCCCTGTATCCAACCAGGCATAGCCACGGCCAAGTAGCTCTACATTTAGTTGTCCCTTAGTTAAGTAAGCTTTATTGACATCGGTAATTTCTAGTTCACCACGCGCAGATGGCTGAATATTCTTTGCAATGTCCACCACCTGATTATCATAGAAATATAACCCCGTTACCGCATAGTGTGACTTAGGAACTTGTGGCTTTTCCTCAATTGAAATAACACGCATGTCTCGATCAAATTCTACAACGCCAAAGCGTTCAGGGTCGTTGACATGGTAACCAAAAACTGTGGCACCTTGCTCGCGTTTAGCCGCACGTTGCAACATCTTAGATAAACCGCCACCATAATAGATGTTATCTCCCAGAATCAGGCAGACTGAATCATCACCAATAAAGTCTTCACCAATCAAGAAGGCCTGCGCTAATCCATCCGGACTTGGTTGGACTTTATATTGGATAGATAAACCTAAGTCACTCCCATCTCCAAATAATTGTTCAAAACGCTCAGTGTCAGTAGGTGTTGAAATAATTAAAATCTCACGAATCCCAGCTAGCATTAAGATTGACATAGGATAGTAAATCATAGGTTTGTCATAGATAGGCATTAACTGCTTCGAAACAGTTTTAGTGAGCGGGTATAGTCGAGTGCCACTTCCCCCTGCTAGAATAATTCCTTTCATTTGAGTCCTCCTCCTACTCAGGTTAGTTGTCAATAACAACCTACACTTTAGCTTTCTTTAAAAATCTTAGAATGTTCTCTTCTCGCAAAACTATTAAAACAACCAAGTAAACGCCAAAGAACAGACTAGCACTAAGTACTAAGTTAACAAGTGGAGCAAAATGCAACGTTCCTATGATTAAACACATAGTTGCTGAGGCACTGACCACCGATAAAACAATATTTCGGATAACAACATATGAGATTTGTCCTCTTAGATATTCCTTTGAATAATAGTATTGGATTGCCATCTGAGTAGCTTCAGCAACTAGTGTAGCAATAGCCGCTCCAACTATACCATATGGTGGCATTAGAAGGGCATTGAGTATTAGATTTACACAAGCACCTACGCTAACTGCTATCATAAATAACTTATCCTTATTATGCGGGATTAGAATTTGATTCCCTGTAATATTAGAGAACCCCGAAATGATGAGTATCGGCATCAGTATTTGCATACATGTAGTGGCATCAACATAGTTATCGCCGCCCAGTAAAAGTACACTATCTCTCGCCATAAATATAAAATAAACGGATAAAGGGACTGCTATTAGCAAAATAAGGGCTGAAGACTCACTCAAAATCTTGTTAAATTGGTGCGACTCTTTCTTGCTTAAATGATAAGTTAAGCGCGGTAAAAGTACAGCACTAGCTGAAGTAATCAACATCAGCAATAACCACTTCATTTTTGATGCTACTGAGTAAAGTCCTACTGCAACATCACCACTTATGAACCCTAACATTACTGCATCTAGATTCGTATATACATTGACAGCGAGCATTGAAGCAAACAAATAGAGCATCGGCTTGATGTGTGGTCTAAATGTTAGCCCCTTCGTAGGAACAAAAGAAATAAACTTGCGACTATAAAAAACATTCAATATATTAGAGCCTAGTGATGAAAACAAGGTTATCCCCGCATATAGAATATAGTCACTCGGTTTTCTCACTAGTATAAAAATCAATACCAAAGAAATAACTTTGAACAGAATTGAGCGCTTCGTAATATAATCATACTGCTCTAACCCACTATACAGCCAGTTTAAAGAAAATGCGGATGTAACTATTGAAATAGCCGTTATGAGCACAAGTCCTATTTCACTTTGAAACTTATCAACAAATAGTACTGAAACTAATAATAAACTAGCGACTAATATAGCCATAAGCACGTTTATCAATGTTAATTCTTGTACAACTTTGGTTAACTTCGACTTGTCTTCTCTAACAGACGCAACCACTCTAATTCCATATGTAGAAATTCCTAAAGTCGCGATTAATATTGCATAATTACCTATTGATGAATAGAAATTTACAACTCCCATTCCACTAGGGTTTAAGATTCGAGACACATAGGGAAAGGTAACCAAGGGGAAAATAATATTTGACAGAGTCAGTATTACATTAAAAATAATATTGTACTGTATCGACGCTTTCTTCACTTCTTACTTCCACCCTTTTATTGCGTACCCTAAACGTTTTAGTCCATAAACAAAACTTGTATACATTTTAGGGATGCATTTTACTCTATCAAACGGCTTATAGGCATAGTCTACCCATAGAAAATCACGTTTATCTTTAATTTTTCTCTTTATAGATATCTTATGCGGCTTTTTTACAATTTCTCCGAAATTTTCGGTTGATTTGTTTCGGATTTCCTCGCGTAGGGGCAATAGCTGCGGAAGAAACTTACATTCTTTCTTCAATGCCATTCGCAATAACAATTCTTCTAACTCGTAAGGAAGCCATTTTGTATACTGATAAGCATCTACTAATTCACAAAATCCTTTTACCAAAGCCTCTTGATAGTTTAATACCAATCTATACAATTGTAGATGCTCTTCTTTCATGTCAAGTACTGGTTCTATCATATCATCCTCTAGGCGATGATATGATAGTGTTGGTCCGTGATCAGCGACAAAGATATCTTCGTAAAACTCAAAATTTCTGCTCAGTAAAGAATAGCCCTTCGATTTTACCGGGTAATCAGTAAATAACATTCCATACTTCTGGTTTTTATTCTTTACTGGATATGCATTCAACATTAATCCTAAGTAATAACCGTAAATTATTTTATCAGGTAATGCTCGTTGGATGTTATCTTGAATGCTACCCTTCCAACCTATATCGACAAGATAAATCGATTCTTCATCTCCTACGAGGCCTTCAATATAGCTCCGGAAATCTTCCCCTTGCTTTCTCTCTAATTCATATCTATAAATGAACGTTGGATTTTGACGTAATTTGGACAATAGTTCACCGTCACTCGTTACAATACTTTCTGATGTAGCATGTAAATCCTCGAAAATTTGTGCAATTTCTTTTGTTTCAAAATTGAGATTTAAAAGGAAGTTATTCAAGGATATATGTTGATACTGCCTAAAAATTGTCTCGAAACTTTCTTCCTTGGCACTTAAAAATGAAGGATATAATGTTGACCTCCTAGATACATAAAAATATACGGACTCAATCAATAATTCATTAGACACCGAGGCTTGATAAATATCGAATAGTCTTTTAAGTAGCTGCCCTTCCCTTGCACAGAATAATACTTTTTTTGCCCCTTGGGCTACTAAATGACAATGTAGTTTTGAAACAAAGAATAAAATATCAGCTAAATATCCATTAAATGGTTCACCGTCTGGATTTTTAAACAATATTTGTTGATACTTTTTAAATAATCCAGAGTAATCTATCATAGAATGAGGATCCTCATATGGCCGCCAAATTGCTTTTATTCCCATGTTACGCGGTACTTTAACGTCTGATTGCTCATTATCTCCAAGCATCGTTAATTCATCATAGGAAAGATCTAATTGTTGGCACACATACTGATACAGTCTTCCTGTAGATTTTCTACAACCTGTTGAGCTAGAAACGAAAATCTGAGAAAAATATTGACCGATATCTAACGAAGTCATGATATTTCGTAAAAAGTTATAATCCGCATAGAAATCTGAGATGACTATCAGTACTTTTCCCTCTCGATAGAGTTTCTCTACCAATGCTATAGTTTCAGAATCTATTGTGAGATGCGCTAATTCAGCCTGAAGTTCTATTGACTTAGCAGCGTCTACCCACTCATTTTTCAAGTCTATATCTTCCAACTCATTCGGCAGTAACCGCGAGTACGTGTCTCCTAGTAGAGAATCATACGGCATTTCTTCGCCACTCTGCTGTTTAAATCGAAATTCTACTTCTTTCCGGCAATCATATATTTGAGATGGCGATACTCTGTACTTCATGTAAGCAGCCACTTCTTTAGCCCATTCATATAGTACGACCTCAGGATGACAGTCTCGATGAACAAGCGTATCAAAAAAATCGAAAGCCACAATCCTAGTATTTATTACCATATTTCCTGCATTTGTCATGCCGAGACTCCTTCCAAATCAAATCTCACTTAATATTCGTGCGATTTGTGCACAAGCAGTTCCATCTCCATATGGGTTACTAGCAAGTGTCATTTTTCTATACTCCTCATTATCTTCTAGCAAAGATTTAAATGCAGTATATATCGCTTCTTCATCAGTGCCAACTAACTTAAGTGTACCTGCATCAACGCCTTCAGGTCTCTCAGTTGTATCTCTAAGTACTAATACAGGGATACCTAAAGATGGTGCTTCCTCTTGTACACCACCCGAATCAGTAAGAATGAGGTAACTATTTGCCATGAAATTATGAAAATCAATAACTTCTAATGGCTCAATAATTTTCATGCGACTATTTTCACCAAATATCTCATTAGCAAGTGCCCTTACTTTAGGATTCTTATGTATAGGGTAAACAACTCTTACATCTTCATGTTCTTCCAACACACGTTTTATAGCACTAAACATATGTCTCATAGGTTCGCCTAAGTTCTCTCTTCGATGAGCAGTTAACATGACTAATTTACTATCCCCTACCCAAAATTGGATGAGAATATGCTTCAGTAACAGTAGTTTTTAATGCATCAATCACGGTGTTCCCTGTAACATATATTTTCCCAGTTCCTGGGCCCTCTTGTTCAAGGTTCTTTTTGGCTACTTCAGTTGGTGCAAAATTATAATCTGCAATAATCGAAACCGCTTGTCTATTAAACTCTTCTGGGTAAGGGCTCTGAAGATTGTAAGTTCTTAGACCGGCCTCTACATGTCCTACTTTAATACCCAAATAAAAAGCGGCTAAAGCAGTTGCAAATGTAGTGGAAGTATCCCCATGTACAAGAACTATGTCTGGTTGTTCTTTTTCAAGGATATTTTTAATACCCTCTAATATGCTAGTAGTAATACTAAATAAGGTCTGGTTTTGTTTCATAATCGCTAAATCATAATCAGGAACCACATTAAACGTCTTCAGTACTTGTTCTAACATTTCTTTATGTTGCCCCGTAACACACACAACCGTCTTAAATTCCTCATGTTGATTCAATTCCTTAACTAGAGGGCACATTTTAATAGCTTCTGGTCTAGTTCCAAAAATAAGCATAATCTTTTTCATTTTACATTACACCCCTACACACCATATTTAATCTTACTTTGATCCGAAACATATAAATGGAAATCTTTTATCTATTCTGTTAAACACTCCATCAAAATAGTATCGATATTTCTTTAGATTTTTTTCCTTACCCATGCAGAAGCGTACCGTCGTCCTGAGTAGTAAGTATATTAAAAATCGATAATAACCTAATCTTGTTCTACTATTTCTTTTAACAAAAACTACACGATTACGTTCCATCAAGTATTCCTGTAATCCTGAGACAGCTTTGATAGATACAGAACCTTTATGATATATATATGTATTGGTTAAACAGATATTTTTATAGCCTGCAACTTTTGCTTTGTAACACCATTCCGTCTCTTCAAAAAATAAGAAGTAAGCCTCTGGAATATATCCTATTGTTTCCACTACTTTAACAGGGAAAACCATGCAAGCTCCACCTATATAATCACTCTCAACTATAGGGGGTAATTCATTTAAGAATTTCCCATTATTTTTTAAATTAACATACCCCTTAGATACATAGATATCTCCCCCTGTTGATTGAACGCGGTGGCTACGATCATAATCCAATAAAGTTGGACTAACAAAGACGGTTTCTTTATGACTTTCCAAATAACCAATACAAATGTCTAAAAAATCTTCTGTAATTATCGTATCATTATTTAGAACACATATATATTCATATCCTTCTTTTTTTGCATATTGAATACCTAGATTATTACCGTACGCATAGCCCCTATTTTGATTTGATTGAATAAAAGTTACTCCATTCAACTTATTTTGCATAATAGATATACTATCATTATTAGAGTTATTATCAACAATAACAATATCATATTTAGCCGGGTCAATGGCCATTTGTAAGCTGCTTACACATTCAATAGTATCCTCATAATTATTGTAATTTAAAATTACTATACAGATCGTCTTCAATACTACACCCTTTGCTTTTTAAAACTAACACCCTCAACATATCTTTGTTCAAGGAAAAATAAGATGGCGAGAATAATCGATAATGAAAAACTCCTTTGAATACCATATGCATTTAACGAAACTGCCGTCAACACAATATAGCTTGCCAATCCAATAAGCAAAGCTTTTTCAATCCGATCTTCTTCTTGGTTATACTTTCTATAAATTTGAATTGTTTTCCACACAAGATAACCATACATGAATATAGATACAAGTCCGAATTGGAAGAACAGTTCAAACATCCCTAAATCATCTAGGTACATTCTAGTATCCCAATGCCCATATAGCACAGCATAACTCCGTGGATTCGTCGCCGTTAATATGCCTAACCCACTCTTCCAATTACCGTCAGATAGGAGGCCTAGGTAGTAATTTAACTCCCAGTAGCGATAGCCTATCCCCATATCTGATGCTCTAGAATTTTGCATAAAGAATCGATATCCATATATAGACACCACGAAAACACTCACAATAATAGCAGTGTAGGTTACAAGTTTTTTTAGCGTTATCTTTGAATCTATATGGACTGCTAAGTACATAAAAAATACTGATACCAAAATCGAAAAGGCTAACACCCTAGTTTGGTTAACCATTAAAATGTAAAGCAAAATATAAAAAGTAGAAACAAGGTATTTCGCTTTTTTTAACTTGAAATATAAATATACAGAGATTAAGACTCCTACCATGATCAGGGGGGTTCCATCTATTCGGATAGATGAATCATTACGATACCATAAATCACCAAATTCACGTAATATAGTCGGGAAAATCTCAATACGTGCTAATGTATACATTGCCCAGGTTAGCGTTCTGAACAAGAGAGAAATGTTCAAAATAGTAAGAACATTCCCTAATGCTTTAATCATGTTATAATCTTTTGCTTTAAAAATATAAAGCACTGGAAAATACAGGAAAATCCATACATATTGTCGCAAGGCATAAAACATATTTTTCAGGCTATAATGATATAGGTTATATGCCCGAAAAGCCCCAAAAATTATACACAGTATCAAAGCGCCTAAATAGAAAAAGCTAGATTTAGAAAGCCGTGATTTATTTAAGGCTACCACAGGAATAGACAAGGCAAGAATGCACAATGATAAAATTGTCATATAATTACGCACAGTATCTAGACTAAGGAAGAAGACCTCTGGTAACCCCACCGCGAAAGCTACTAGAAGATAGTACCCCCACTCAATGACATCAAACTTACTACTTAGTTTCATTTACCTCCCCTTCCTAACTATAATTTTTTAATTAAGTCTACCAGTTGTTTTACCCTGCTTTTCCAGGTATTATGCTTTAAAAAAGTAATTCGTTTATCAAAAGAATACTTAATACCATCTGATAATTGAATATTGCGTATTGCCTCAACAAACTCATCTTTTGTGTTATAAAAGTATACGAAGTCCTCAAAGCGCTCTACTTCATCATATCGTATGCTTATAATATTTTTATTAAAGTTGATATACTCATACAATTTAACGGGATCTACTGCTTCTACGATATCATTAAGCTGAAAAGGCATGATTAGAGCATTAGCATCTTTTATAAAGTTATACAATTTAGTATGCTCTACGCTTCCAAAATATTTGATTCTTGGATGCTCTAATACAGAAACCTTACTTTGCGGGCCAATGATCCAATACTCTATATTTGGTAACTGCTCAAGACTATACCGCAAGGCATCAAAATCAAACCAATGACTAATCGTTCCGATATAAGCAAGTGAGAACTTTTCCTTTTTATCAGTCTCTGACTCTAACACATTATCCAAAACTTCACCATTATACCCATTACGCACAACACTAATCCTCTTAGATAATCCATCTAGTTGGTAGTTCTGGGTAAGATTAGCTTTTAACTTGTCGCTCGATACTACGATTAAATCAGCTCGATTTACTAGTTCTCTTTCAAATTCAATGAGTTGCTTCCGTTCCATGTTATCTTCAATAAATGCACTATGATAATCCATGCAATCATAGGCTATTTTCCCCGCATAACTAGATGGCACGCCTGCAATATGTTCTGGGTTTGTAACATATACCAAATCAGGTTTAGTTAGTCTGATTAGAAGGTTAATCCAGCACTTTATGATCCAATCATTAATCCGTTTTAGTGTCTTCTGCTTATTGATGAAAGGAATCGTGTATATTCTAGATAGCTTATAGTTATGTGCTTGGTTATCTGCTGTTAAACCTTTACGATTGTATTTATAGCGATATAAAATCGACACCTCAAAACTACTTGATAACCCTTCAGCTATAAACTGAGGACGTTGCTTAATCCAATTCCAATCCACATTCATAAGATACAGTATCTTTTTCATTCAGCACTCTCTTTCTATCTTATAAACTAATCAATTCGTATATTGTCTATATAATTTAGTTAACAAAAGTAACTTTCGACTAATATTTTTCACTGGTTTTCCCCAATCAACCTTAGCCATTTGGACATGGTACAAAGCAAACCACCCTCCTCTTTTTATGATTAACTCTACTTGTATCAATAATTTTTGTTGATTTTGAGTGAGGGGTAAGCTTCTCATTCTATTAATAGTCACTAAAGTTTGATTGTATGTAAGTGCATGATCCTTTGCTAGAGAATCAATTCTGCTGATTCTTTTCAAAATGCGCTTCAACTTAAAATCATAAGCATGTTGGCTCGTTACATTTGTCCCATAACGTCGATAACTCATCATTGGTCTAGGTAGGTAGTAAACTTGACCTAATAGAGCAGCAAACTTCGTATAGTAATTATCGTGTGAGACATATTTAGCTTCTGGCTCTTCCGGTGATAAGGGCAAAGCCAATTCAAATAAGCAACGATTGAAGAAACTATTGCATCCATGGACCTTATGAGCGAAGAAGGTTGAGATAGCATTAGTATAGGCAATGCCTAAATTAGCCTCAAGGCTGTTAGATATTACCTGTCCATCACCATCAATAATTCTCATATCCCCATAAACAAGTAGCGGTTCATTTAATCCCTTGTCTGAACAAAAGTCCATATAAACTTCTAACTTATCTTTATCCCACACATCGTCTTGGTCAGCAAACATATAATAATCATAAGCCTTGAGTTGCTTGCAATAAGCTACTAGCCCCCAAAAATTAGGATACGCGCCATGATAGTCGGTCTGGTTCTGAACAACTTGAATACGAGCATCTTTTTCTGCATAGGCATTAAGAATAGCTAAAGTTTGATCACTTGAACCATCATCTCTTACCACTAATTGCCAATTACTATAACTTTGTTGGGAAATACTCTCTATCTGCTGGATCAAAAATTCTTCCCCGTTATAAGTTGTCATCATGATAAGAATAGTCGGATTAGCGATTGCCATCAATATAGCTCCTTCAATTGGTTAATGGTATGTTCTAGGCCAACTTGCGGACTTAAAAGACATCTCCAACCTAAATCCATTAGTTTCTGACCGTCTAAAGTCGAATTCTGCATAGGGTTAGCTACTTTACGATCAAGGTTATTAGGTAATTCAAATACTAACTCAACACCCGTCTTTTGAGTAATTAAGCTTGTAAATTCCCTAATAGACAAATTAGCATCACTATGCGCAATATTATAAGCTTCATTGGCGTGACCATTTATAAGTACTGTCAACAAAGCAGCGGAACAATCCAAGGCATGGCAATAAGACCGTAGTTGACTACCATCGCTCTTCATCACAATATCCTTTCCTTTCAAAGCTTCAAAGATGAAAGATGAAGAGATACGAGCATCATTAGGTCGCGCACTCGGACCGTATATATAGCCAGGGCGAACAATGTTTATTTCTAGCCCATATTGCTGTCCGTAAGAAATACACAAAGTTTCTGTCGCACGCTTAGAAGAGGCATAGGAAGAACGTACATTCAGTAAATCCACAAAACCATAGTCATCCTCAGCAATCGCTCGATTTCCTTTTACTTGACCGTATACTTCACTCGATGAGACATAGAGAAGACGCTTGGTTCCTACTTTTCTCGCAAATTCTAAGAGTTGGTGCATGCCCTCAAAGTTAGCCAACATGGTATCAACAGGTGCTTCTACATAGAGTCTAGGATTAGCATTACTAGCAGCGTGAATAATATAATCTACCGGTTCATGAAAACCTAGTGTTTGAGTAGCATCATATGAGACGAAATTAACCATAGAATGATCTAAATAATGGCCAAATCGGCGCTTAAGTGTGGCTTCATGTCGTCCAGCCAAATAAAGAGTCATGCCAAAATCATCCTGCTCATTTAAATAGAGAAGATGATCTACTAGGGCAGAAGCAATCAAACCACTTGCCCCTGTAATTAAGAACGTCTTGCCCTTAAGTAGCTCTAGATTAGCAATTCCTTTTAATGTCAGAGCTAAATCTTCGCGATAAGATATATTATCCAATAAAATCATGGGTTATCCTTTCAACCAGTCATCAGCTTTTGACTTAAGTAGGGCTTTGAAAATCTCTAAATCCTCCAGGGTAGTAATCTTTAAGTTTTTCTCAGACCCTAATGAAAAATAAGTCGGATTCCCAAACAATTGCATGAGTTGACAAGAAGCCGCCACCTCAGAAATCCCTTTCTCTAAGGCTTGATTGTGTAAATCCAAAATAGCATCTAAGTCATAGACATGTGGTGTCTGTGTCCGTCTTAAAACATCCCGATTAAGAGATTCAGTAGACTGTGTTCCCTCTACTGATTCGAGAACAAAAACAACTTCTGTACATGGAATAGCAGCAACGGCATTACCATATTCTTTATAGGTTACTAGCGCATCGCTTATTATCTCATTACTTACAAGCGGGCGGTTACCGTCATGAATTACTACAGTAACTGCTTGATTCGGACGTTGCTTTTTAATTTCATTCAATCCATTGTAGATTGATAACTGCCCAGAAGCTCCTCCGTTGACTATGTACTTGAGCTTTGTAATATTAAACTGACGAGCATAGGAGCGTAGCATCTCCTCCCAACCTTTAAGGATGACCACACAAATCTCATCAATCTCAGGATGATATTGGAATTTCTCTAGCGTATGAATGATGATTGGCTTGTTATCTACATGAATAAATTGCTTAGGTATATCTTGCTTGATACGGCTCCCTACACCAGAAGCCGTTAATATGGCGATATTCATCACTTTACTCCTTTAATCGTGATATTCTAATTCTAAGAATAAATGCTTTTCTCTCTGATTAACTGGGGGTAGTTCCAAGTAATTTTCGCCATAAAAAAGGCGCAGATAAGTCTCTGCCCAAATAGGCACCTTGAAGCTCGTATCTTCAAAAGCTTGATCTTTAAACACACACATGTTTTCGCGTAGATAAATTTCCCCAGTAAAATGTTTGCGTCCTGTTGGAATAGCTACATACTTACTCTTGTTATTTCGACACCAGGCATTAACTTTAGTAGCCCACTTTATCCAGTATCGATTCGGAATGAGCTTGAAAAAGCGCCCCACGGCTAGCTTGAGTCCCGAGTAATTAAGTGGCCGGCCTTCTAGTTCGAAAATTTCCTTAGGTAATTCCTGCATTTGAATTTCTCTGATAGATGATAAGGCAAAGGATAGTGCCAAACTTACGTATTTTTGAATAAAACGTAAGACGGGATTATTAAAGGTATTTTCTATGATATAGAGATCTATCGAGATTCCACAGTCTTCTGAATTCCAATCATATTTTCGCCGCGCTACAGTATGCTTTTTCCGGATTTGCGTTACAAGCAAGCCTAACTCAGGGTGCATAGTTGGAGTCTGTAAGTAGTACTTATCTCCCAGAGCCTGATCAAAAATGTCAAGCAACTTGTTATAGCTTGCTCGTGGGATGTTCAGATCGATATCGTCATCCCAAGGGATGAAACCCTGATGTCGGATAGCACCTAGAATACTCCCTCCACTTAAGGAATACTCAATCCCGTAATTCTCAAAAGCCTGTGCCACATCCTTACCAATCTTAAGCAATTCTGCCTGATACCGTTGCAGTTG
This sequence comes from uncultured Abiotrophia sp., assembly GCF_938010525.1. GTDB lineage: Bacteria > Bacillota > Bacilli > Lactobacillales > Aerococcaceae > Abiotrophia. Next base: position 99,173 of record NZ_CALLVK010000020.1, read on the forward strand.
CTGGTCGTCTAGAATAATAATATCCTCTTTACGAAACTGATACTGACTCATACTTATTGTCCTCTCAATAATAGGCTTTCATAACGATCCACAATATAATCCCAGGTAAAACTTGTTGTCACTCGTTGTTTGGCCTTATCAGCTAGCTGATTAATGTCTTCTGGAGACAATTCTTCTGCTTCTTGAATGACCTCTTGTAAGTTATCTTTTGGCCAGTATAAAGCACCTTCTTCAGCTACTTCACGGTTAAACCCAACATCTAACAATAAGTTGAGATGGGTCGAACCGAGTGCCTCTAATAGAGATGGATTTGTACCGCCTACTTCATGGCCGTGGAAATAGGCAAAAGCTTGTTCTCGAATATACTTTAATAATTCCTGATCATAAACCGTACCAACAAATTTAACGCGTGGGTCTCGGTCAAACCCAGTTTGAGCCTTTAGTTGCTCATAAAACTTATTAGTTTCAACATTAGTAATTAACACAAAGTCTTTTTTAGACCTTGACTGCATAAAACCACGTAGCATCGCTTCGTAGTTGTTTTCTGGAACAAAACGTCCCACTACTAAGTAGTAGTTTTTTTCTTTGACTCCTTTAGCTTGGTACCAGTCTCTCACCTGTTGATCGTGTTCCTTTAATTGTGATGGCGTCAGATCAGTACCATAAGCAATGTAGGTGGTTTTTGGGTGAAATGCTTGGTATTCTTTCTCAATATAGGACTGGATATTCAAACTATCACATACCAATAAATCCGCATGTTTAACCATCAGTTTTTCCGAAAATTTCCAATATTTGCGGACCGGCAAGCTCCATTTCTTTCTTAGCCATTCATGGCCATCAGGATTTACATAGAGCAAGCCACCGAGAGCATGAATTTTCTTTTTTAGTCTTCCAATAAAAGGTCCGATTCTGCAAGCTAGGACATAAAAAATAGGTCGCTCATAGCCTTTATTTTTGGCTATTTTAATAGCCATCTCCAAGGCCTTGACATCATAATAGATAGCTCGAGCCGGTCCAACATTTGGGACTTTAACATTAAAACAATGGGCACCGTTATATTCAAATTCTTCTGCATCAATCTCTGATTTCCGAGAATTTTCATCCATACAGGCCACATGATATATGAGCTCTTTACTCTTTCTATATTCAGTTAATTTTTCAACAAAAGTCTCGAACCCACCATATTTGGCTGGGATTCCTTTTGACCCGATAATAAATACATGTTGTTCAGCGACCATAATTCTATCCTCCTATTTATACACTAAGAAAGAGATTCACCCTCTCTTTGAGAATCTGAATCCCTTCCCGGATAGCGCTGATTATTTGGTTTTGTTTAGATAAAAATCACAGGGATTCACTCTCCCCCTTGAATACCGAACACAATAGCCAACCTATCCTAGCTTACTCTGCCTTCTTACCATAATTGCCATAGTTCCCGTAAGAACCATAGGCACCATAGTGACTTGCCTTAAGGTCTACCTTGTTGAGGATAACCCCTAAGAATTTAGCTCCTGTATGTTCTAGGAGTTCCTGAATTTTCTTAACCGCACGGCGCTTAATCGCACCCGCTTCAACCACTAAAATGCTGGCGTCACATTGATGAGCCACGATAGAGGCATCGGTGACTAAGCCCAATGGTGGCGTATCAACAATCACATAATCATAGTGATGACGGCAAACATCAATCAGCTCTTGGAAGGAATCCCCCTGTAAGAGGGCCGTTGGGTTAGGTGGCACTGGGCCAGACAAAATCATGTGTAAGTTAGGCTCCGTAGTCCCGAAGACAATCTCCTTAACAGTTGCTTCACCTGCTAAATAGTGGGTCAATCCCACCACCTTGGAGCGAATCTTCATTCGACCGACGAAGACGGAATTACGAGTGTCTGCGTCGATAAGTATGGTGCGCTTACCTAACGCTGCAAGTGAAGAAGCAATATTCATAGCCACAGTAGACTTACCTTCATTATCCTTGGTTGAGGTAATGGCAATCACCTTAATATCCTTACCTGAGAAGAGAATATTGGTCCGAATGGCGTTGTAATATTCTTCTGTCTCTGCAGAAATGAGTTTTTTATTTAATCGTGGTTCAACTTGTTCCATAGGACACACACCTTTCTACTTGAGCTTAACTTGAGGGACAACCCCCAAGAGGACCATACCTAAGCCGTCTTCCACGTCTTCCGCATAACGCACGCGGTCGTCTAAGAGTTCTCGCACCACGATATAACCTGCTGATAAGAGGAAGCCTAAGGCTGCCGCCAAGAGGGTGTTACGGCGAGTTTTTGGTGAGGATTTAATATTAGTTGGTTTAGCTTCCTCCAAGGTGGTCACATCGTTAACCTTGGTGACGCGTTTAATTTGTTCAGAAGCCACTTCACGGACCCGGTTAGCCAGGTTGCTGGCTTTTTGTGGGTCGCGGTCAGAGACAGAGATGGATAGAATCCGCGTATCGCGAGGAGAATCTACCTTAACCACACGTTTGAGTTGGCTTGGAGTCATGCTGAGGTTCTCAGAATTGATGACTTCCGACATAACGGTGTCAGATAGGATAATTTCTTTATAGTCCTTAACTAGGAAGTTACCTAACTGTAAGTCCTGGGTGGTTACTGCCTTGTCTTCGGTCTGGTTAACCACATAGACACGGGTAGTCGATTGGAAGGTTGGTCGAATGACAACCAAGTTAACCAATAGGGTCGCAACTGCCAACACAACCGTGACAAAGACAATAATAAACTTAGCCGCCCAGAGCTTGCGCAAGAGGGCCATCAGATCAATTTCAACAAATTCTTGCTTTTTAGTTTCCATGGGGGTATGAACTTCCTTTTCCTATTATTTTTTCAGGCTTGCTGACAAAGAGTTGGTGGGCATAGTCGGTTCCATATTTTTTGGCTACAAAGGCATAGGCTTCAGCCATATGATAAGGACGGCTTTCTACGTGATGAGCATCACTGGCAATGATGTCGATTAAGTCGGCATCTAAGAGTTGGCGTGCTCGCTTCTTGAGTACCTTGTAACGGTCAAAGAGCCCCATTGGCAAGAGACTAGCAGCATTGACTTGGATTAGACAGCCTAGTCTTCTCATTTCTTGGACTCGTTCCGGATGCTTGTGGAAGGCGTCATAACGCTCAATGTGCGCAATGACCACATCATAAGCCAAGCCTTGAATGGCTCGAATGGCACGTACAATTTCCCGGTAAGGGAGCCCATAATCGAATTCCACCAAGACATAATCACTGCCGGCTAAAGTCAAGATTTGCCCCTGCTCCAGCCGGTCAAGCATACTATTAGAATAGAAGACTTCTGTTCCTAAATGCACAGTCAGATCTGGCGCTACTTCTCGGGCAATGGTTTGAAGGTCCTGGAAATGCTTGTCAATCGTGGAGCGACTAGCCTCGAAGCGCCCTTTGCGTTGGTGAGGTGTCGCGATGAGGGTCTTAATACCTTGGTCATAAGCTTGATGCAAAAGTGCCCGCGCCTCATCCAAGGACTGAGCCCCGTCATCCACGCCATAAAGCACATGGGAATGTATATCTATCATGCTTATGCCACCTTATCCTCTCACTCAATATCATTGGCGCCCTAGGGCGTCAAATTTGTCCAACCTATTGTAACATAGCCGCTATTAAAAGTATATAGACCTGTAAAAGTTAATCGGTTTCTTCTATACATTTTGCTCAATTATGTTAAAACTGAAAGTAAATCCGCTAATTACTCTCCCTTATACTCCTACTAAAAGGCTTGATAAATTAACGATTCAGCCACCTTCAATTAGTATAAGAACTTCTTCTAGCTTCTATAAGCTAGCTTTAAAATTTTTTGTCTCCTCTGATATTAATCCTCTATATAATCAGATTCTGATGACAACTTTTGTGCCACCACCACGCTCTTAACTAAGTTGCTTGTGCTAAGGCCTAGCAGTCAACATACCAATTACCTAGTCGACTCTAGCTAGCGGAAGTTCCCTTGTTAAGCTAACACACAAACAAAGCGAAAGGCAGGGGATAGACCCCTACCTTTTAAGTTGACTTTATGCTATTGTGCCTCGCGTTCTTTCTTCAAACCTAGGCCGACCATGAGGCTACCTAGACCGGCCATGACCGCTGCCCAAAGACTGAGTGGGGCTTGGCTCTCACCGGTTGCGGGCAGTTGGCCTGCTGGCGCTTGGGCCACATCGCCGCCAAAACCACCAAAACCGGCCCGCGCCACAGACAGAGGATCAATTCGGTCTGGCGCTTGGTTTTCTTGCTCAGGTTCAGACTGAGGCGCTTGATCTGGCTTGGCCTTGATCCGCAAGATAGTCGCCGTTAATGGTTGCAAGGTGACGGATTCCGCATCATAGGCTACCCCTACCAGATCCGTCAGGACTTGGGTCCCGGCACGGGCCCCGTCCACCAAGGCTTCCGCCTTATCTAAACCAGGGAAGCGCTCAGGGTTGAAGCGTAGCTTACGCACCTTATTATCTGCATTGACTACCACCAGGTAGCGGTCGCCATTAGAGTCCACCGCCTGATAGGCAATGACATTATCGCTATCCGCAATGTCTGGCGACGTCATCATGGTCACTTGGTCGGCGATTTCCTTAGCCGTTCCTTTGCGGAAAGCATCAGTAGACTTACGTAAGGCAATCAAGCCGCGAGTATAGGCTAGCGTCGCTTGGTTGTGAGGATATTGGCCATCTTCCGCAACCTTACTCCAATCAAAGCGGTTAATGATGTCGGAAGAATCATAGGAATCGTGAACAAAGTATGGATAGTCGAATGGCTTGCCCTGCTCATCGACTAAGAGATGGGTCTTATAAGGCGCCTTGTCGTCATCCACCTTATTCTTGTAGGCAGGGTCCAACAATTGCTTGGTCCGCCCCATTTCCTGACCGGAATGGATAAATGGCGTCCCTTGGGAGGTCAGAATCATGAGGTTGCCCAGATGAATGCGTTGATGAATCTCAGCCGCATGGGTCTTAGGATCCTTCTTAATAGATTGGGCGATAATATCATGCAAGGTCAAGTTGTCGTGGGCAGCAATGTATTGAATGACATCGCCCGGTGCATCCGCAATAAAGTTACTTGGGTTGGCAATAATATTATTGAAGATTTGGTAGACATTGCGTGGTCCGCCTGTCAAGAAGCGCGGTTGCCCTTCAGATGGGTAGCCGGACTTGAGCTCGTTACGGATTTCATCGGAGAAGACCGCCACACCGTCAGTCGACCGCATCCAGTCTTGGTCGGCCGCTTGAACAGGATCCCCTTCGTCCCCGACAAAGGTCCGCCAACCTTCCCCAAGCATGAAGACCTTAGGATTGAGGGCGCTGGCTGCCCGGTAAGCCTGGGCAATGGCTTCAGCATCATGGTCCCCCATCATGTCGAAGCGGAAGCCGTCCACCTTGAAGGTGTCGGTCCAGTATTTAATAGAGTCCACCAGGACCCGACGCGCCATCTTATGGGTAGTCCCTAGACGACCGCCCCCGAAGCTTTCGCGTGGGCTACCATCAGCATTCATGAAGTGGTAGTAGCCTGGCTCAATGTCTTCAAATATATGAGTCTTAGCCGTGTGGTTGTAGACCACGTCCATGATAACCCCCATGCCTTGGTCGTGGATAGCCTTGATTAATTGTTTGAATTCTTCAATACGGGCTTGCGGCTTGCTTGGGTCGCTAGCATACATACCGCTGAGACTGAAGTAGGATTGTGGGTCATAACCCCAGTTGTAGTTATTGTTTTGGGTACTTGGTTGGAGCTCACGCTGAGCACGCGCACTCTCATTAGCAAAGTAGTAACTCATGACTGGCAAGAGCTGGATATGGGTCACACCCAATTGCTTGAGGTAGCTGAGGCGTTCAGCAAAGGCTGAGAAGGTCCCAAATGGTGACTTGAGCTGGCCTTCTAACTTAGGATCAGAGGTGAAGTCACGCACATGGGCTTCATAGATGACCGCATCTTCGCGTTTCTTGAAGCCTGGAATATTAGCATAAGATAATTTTGGCCCAATCTTATTTGGATCCACGATGGCAGCCTTGGCTACTTTTTCCTTGGCAGTGGCTTGGTCCCATTTGGCTAAGGACTTAGCATAAGGGTCTAAGACCAGAACGGATTGGCCACCCCGGTCCACTTGATAGTGGTAGAAGTAGCCGTCCAGATTCTTGGCTGGCGTGTTTTGGCCATCCAAGGTCACCGTCCACAGGCCCGTGCTAGCATCCTTAGATAAAGGCACACGCGCCACCACTTGGTCCGGATTATCCTTATCATAGAGGACAGCGGTCACGGCGTCCGCGCTTGGCGCCCAGAGACGCATAAGGGCGGAACCGTCTGCCTGTAGGGTGGAGCCTAACTCGCCCTGATAATTATAGAGAGAGTCAGTTAGCTTCCAACCGGTCTGACTGTTGACGGTCTCGTCATGATAGGTCAGCTTAAGCGGCGTCCGGCTGACATCCTCTTCAGTAGTCAAAATCAGGCGCTTGTTAGTTGCATCGACTTCAATCTTAGTGACTTTGACCGGCTGACCGGTATTCGTTGTAACCGCCAAATCTTGCTGGACTTTGGCTAGGTCCAACTGATCCACTGCCGTAAAGTTAGCTAGGACTTGGTGTGGCGCCGTCACTTCGGCGCGGGTAATGCGTTCAGATAAGGTCTTAAATGGCGTCGTGTAGACCGTGTCTTCCTCATCATGCAGGTAGACTTGCTCATGGTTGGCGCGGTCGCTGAAGCTCATGTCTTTGGTTTGTTTTGAAGTTGCTTTGTTCACGAGTAAGAAATGAATGTCCTTTCCAAGTTCTGTAATAGGTAAATCTAAGTAGCGACCAAAAGGCCCGCTTTGGTTAAAGTCTAAGGCGCCCTTAGGCCAGTCGCTAGATGGGTGCTCCACATCCTTACCCCAGACCCAGAGACCCCAGTTGTCATACTGGCCGTCAGCCCGGTGATAGTGGACGCGCAGGCGATTCTTGTTGGCTGGAATTGGCTCTTCCACGCTAGCTTGGTAATTCTCATCCAGCCAGGCTTGTTTCATTTGCGGGTTGGTGATGGCCAGGCTTAAGTCCTCGGTAAACTTCTTGCTGCCATCGTTGACGTTGTTGAGCAAGTAGTTGATGGCGGTCGCCTGAGGTGTCACCGGCACATCTAAGTAGTAGCCATAAGCCGTCTTCTTGTCTTCCGAGAAGCGCATAGCTCCGGTTGGCCAGTTGTCGGACGGCGCTTGAACCCCACTGCCCCAGACCCAGGCGCCAATCTCGCTAATATTGTCGCTTGGCAACTTAGCAAAATGCATACGGAAATGCCCCGCCGGAATCTCCGGCGCTTGGTTGGTTGGCGCCACCTGCGGCGCTGCTGCTGGTGTAGCTGTAGGGCTGGCACCTACCTCAGGGGTGGCTGGTTTGGCGGTGTCGGCTGGGGTGGCGCTGTCAGTTGGCTTGGTGCTGTCGGCCGGGTTAGTGCTGTCAGTTGGCTTGGTACGGTCCGCTGGGTTAGTGCCATCACTTGCTTGAGTGCCGTCCGCCGCTTGGCTGGCAGCAACTGGTTTATTGCCATCAGCTTGGCCGGCTGAAGCGGCTTGGTCAGCTGGCTTGGCGCTATCAGCCTGCCCAGCGTCTGATTGAGCCGCTGGCGCTACATCAGTTGCCGGCACCGCTTTGTCTCCCGTGTCAGAGCTTGGGGCTGGCGCTAACTGGCTGCTAGCTGCCTCTTCTTGAGCCTGACTAGCAGCTAAGACCTGGGCACTGCCAGGCAGGAAGTATAGAGTTGTCGCTACTAGGACAGAAGCCACTCCCACACTGAGTTTCTTAATGCCATAACGCTCTTGGCGTCGGACTTGAGTTGATTGCATATCTTTCATAGTTCGATATCCCTCCTGCAATATAATGCGCTTTCATTATTTTATTATAGCATGCTCCACCCTTCTTTGCTCCTAGCCAGGTCATTTTGTTAACGCTAACAAACTTTCTTCCGACCAAAGAGGACACCGCCAGTCCATTGTTCTGCCTATCAATGGACTGGCCTCACAAAAAACACCCCTAAAGGCCCTTTTTGACAGAAAAAGCTCGCAGCTAGTCCATCGTTCCTCCTATCAATGGACTGGCTCATGCCTCCCCTCTGATTTGGGCCCTTTTCCGGGTTCCTAGCCGAGCTAGTGGTCCACTCTCTAAAGTGGTCCACTGGCTCGCGACTTTTCCATCGGTTTCGGCCTGTTTTCCCGTTTCCACCCCAGCTAGTGGTCCACTCTCAAAAGTAGGCCACTAGCTCGCGGCTTTCCCCTCGGTTCTGCCCTTTTTCCCCGTTTCCTACCCAGCTAGTGGTCCACTCTCCAGAGTAGACCACTAGCTCGAGGCTTTCGCCTCAGTTCTGCCCTTTTTCTCAGTTTCCACCCCAGCCAGTGGTCCACTCTCCAGAGTAGACCACTAGCTCGCGACTTTCGCCTCAGTTCGGGCACTTTTCCCCGGTTCCAACCCAGCCAGTGGTCCACTCCAAAGAGTGGACCACTGGCTCAGGGATTCTGCCTTGTATGTCACCTTTTCCCCACACCAAAAAGCCCCTGTCCTCAGGACAGGGGCTATACCATCTAAGCTTCTGGCGCTAGGTGGGATTTGATAACCATGAGTTCGCTATCTTCGACGGCTTCCAGGGAGTGTACTTCGTGAGGAGCCATGCGAATGATGACGCCAGGATAGATTTCGGCTGTTTCCTTCTCATCAGAGAAAAGGATTCGTCCTTTGACCGGGACGACGACCACCGTATAAGGGACGTGGTGCTGGCCAATGGCTTGACCGGCAGGTAGTACCAGGTGGGTGACTGTCTGGCTAGGCGTCTCCACCAAATGCTCAAAACGCTCAATGTCTGTGCGACCGTGATAAACTTTCATACTTCAAACTCCTCTCTAGTTCATAGTTCTATTATAGCACAGCTTCTATCGATAAAAGGCATTAAACAGCTTACCCCAACATTATCTCTAAGCAAAAACCGCACCTCTTGCATCGTGGCAAGCAGGTGCGGTTCATGTCAATGCTTAATTTTGTCCAGCAGCTTATTATCCCTCACTTGTAAAATAAGCCTACCCCAGTCCAAGAGTCCCTAATCTCTCGAGCCAAGCCTCCTCAAATGCAGAGCCCTCGCTCTGCACGCGCACCTGATACTGATGACAAAAATCTAGCATCTCCTTGTATATATGACGATCCGTTGAAAAACGCCTTAAGCGTCTTAGTAGCCCTATCCATAAATAGCAGCTACCTGACCATGGATGGGTGAAAATCCATTCAGCCATCGAATCCTTGACTTGAGGCACTTGAGCAAGCCTCTTCGTCATCCCTCTTACTTAGAAGGAAATCCTATGAAACTATATATTCGACAAGGAATCAGTACCCCCATACTCGACTTCCTTGTTGAGGAGTTTTATCAGGTTGCAAAGGCATTATAGCATGTCTTAAGTCGCTTGAAAAGAGTATAGACTCATTTTTTGTAGAGTTATGCACTTTTTTGATAATCGACGATTGCACTAAAGTTTTGGATGTTTTTTCGAAACAAATTAGAACAAAGTTATCAGTCATATCACCTACCTATATTCCTTGTAAAATAAAGATTATCCTATTTTCGAACTAGAGCTCTATCCAGGCTAACATACTTAACAATATTGAAAATTTCTTTTCACCATTCAATATTCGAAATTTGTATGTATACATAGACAATTGTATAGACTTTAATCCGATTTGTCGCGAAGTTTCACTCACGGCTCTCAATCGTGTCCGAACGCAAAAAAGAGACCCGGCTATCGCCCGGCCCCTTTGTCTTCAAGTTTGTCTTTAACGCCCGCTACCATGCTACGACCAAAGCCCTTAATATGAGCTAGAAGGCCTAATAGGCTGTCCAAATAAGTATCATCACCGCGCACCGCCAACATGACGGTCTCGCTCCCCATGTAAGCAGCCAGGAAAATCAGGAGGCTATAGACCAGATTGAGGACTTGCACACCTGTTCCTACCTCATGCTGCCAGTAACCCCAGACTTCTTGGACGGCATAAAGAGCGAGGATTAAAAGCAAATACCAGACTGCCTTCTGCCATTCAGGCGTGAAACGTGATTTGCGGCGCAACAAAAGATAGCCCGCTACACCCGTTAAGATAATATTTATAGTCACTAGTAAGAAGTTCAACATCTTACTCCCTCCTTGCATCCTAACTTTCTCTACTTCTAGTATAGAAAGTTTAGGCTTCCTAGGCAAGAAAAACTTTGGGCCAAGGCCAAAAATCAGTCTCTAGACCGAGCTGTTGTCCGATTTAAAACTACTTGTAGCTTTTTTCATAATCTCCCCCTATTTTGATGCGTGCTAGTTGCCTTTTTATGCAAAATTGCTATAATGATGATAGTATACTTGCGCACAAGGAGCAACAACATGAAAAAGGCAAAACTCATCTCCCACATTATTCTTATTCTATTAGCTATCGGGACAGTAGATGTCCTAGCCAACTTCAGTGGCTTAGATCTCCTGACCCATCTCGATTCCTGGGTTGGTCGGCGCCCCGACCATATCTCGGCGCCTAATGAGTCTAGCCGCGAGTCGTCTAAGGACTCCTCCTCTAGCGACAACTCTAAGGAATCGTCTGAATCCAAATCGGAAAGCTCCTCTTCTAGCTCTTCGTCTTCCTCTAGTTCGTCCTCATCTGAGTCTTCATCATCCAGCCAATCCTCCGAGTCCCGGCCAGGAACCCAAGACAACGATGACCAAGACTCCCCAACCAGTCCAAACACCCGTCAAAATGACGACTACACCGCGCCAGCCACACCGGCTACCCCGGCGCCAAGCCCAGACCCAGTCACTCCGCCAACACCTGCGGACCCAGTGGTCGAACCCCAGCCAGACCCAACACCTGACCCAGCTCCACCAGCCGATGGCGGCGGAGCAGTTGATGGTGCGGGGGAATAAGTAGATAGAAAAAATCCCAATCCATAATGGATTGGAATTTTTTGTTATTATATGTCTCTTTACTTAGGGCTAATTTTTAGCCTTCTCCTTATAGTCTTTGACAGATTTCTGGTAGAATTCTAAATCTCTCATGACCAGAATATTGAAGCGAAGATCCTTACTCTCCTTGTCGCCGAAAGTTCTGATTGCCACGCCGACCTTATCATTTTGGATGAGAACAAAACTGCCTTTTCCTACTTGAGGATCAGCCAACAGTTTCTTAAGCTCGCTCGTCTCTTCAAGGTTGAGCACTTTTAGGTAGGCAAGTAAAGCTTCCTTAGTTCCCAAGGTCAGGCTGTAGCCTAGCGTCTTGCAATCCGGACTCGCAATAAAACCTTCCTGATCTTCGCTAATCTTATAGTACTTGACAGACCTGCCGTCTTCTAATGTAATCTCTTCGGCATCTTGGAGGTGTGTGTTCTTAATTAAGTCCATATAATTCTTATAAGAAGCTTCCGCATCATCGTTAATCAAGCTCTCTACCTTAGTAAAGTAGTCAGTATATAAGTTAACTAGTAAATCTAAGTTTTGACTTGCTCGCTCTGGGTCAGCTGGCCGACTCACCTTTACAAAAAAGGCTAAATCACGATAAATCCGGATACCAAACTTCCCTTCGAAGGCAAATACTTGGACGATTGCCTTGTCATTCTTAAGGATTAGGACGCGCCCCTGGAATTTGTCAGGACTTGTCAGCATCGACTCTAACTCACTAGTTGGCTCAATAGCTAAAGCTGCCAAATAGCCTTTAATAGCCTCGGCAGGAAGTTGACCAAAAGCATAACCAAGTGTTTGCCCCGTGGTGCTACCAAAAAAGACAGCCTTATTATCCTCATTATCTCCTGTTCGATAATACAAATAGTCAATCTGAGATGACCAAATCGATTTAGTAGCTGGGAAGCGCTCCGTGGCCTTGATAAAGTCCATGTATTGATTATAAGACTTCTCCACATCGTCGGTAATTAAGCCCTCTACTTGCGTAAAGTAGTCCTTGTATTCCTCAGCTGTTTGTAGGCCAGATTCCGCTCTGACAAGACTAGGCACCATGAGCACGAGGGTGAATATGGCGAGCAGTAGTTTTTTCATTGGGTCACTTCCTTTATGGGGATTCCTTTTTCTATTATAACACGAAAGTATCGGGAACAATAACCTGCTGTCACAGGCACTTCCGAATAGCCTGTGCCAGACCCTCAGGATTCTCCCAAGCCATTGAATGACCCGCATTCGGCACTACTTCAATTTTCACACCCTGCTCTTGCAACTTCTCAAAATCAGGGTCGGGTAGTGTTTGTTCGCCGAAAATAAAATACTTAGGAAAGTCAAATTGATACAAGAGCTGTCTCCAAGAGACTTGTCCTCCTTGAACCGCATTTCGAGATATTTCGAATGCCGCCTTTGGCAGCCAATTTCTTAAAGTTGCTAGCCAAGTTGTATAACCTGCTTGTTGGTAGTAGACCAGCTTCTTGGCGAATTCCTGCTCCAAGTTGGTCTGATCCAGACTCGCAATATCAAAACTGGCTGCCCCATCTGAACTTGGGTCTAGATTCGATTCAGTCAGTATCAGCTTCTTGACGCGCTTGCTAATCAAATTACATAATTCGATAGCGACAGCGCCGCCTAAACTATGGCCGAAAACAATCACTTGATCTAGCTTCAAATCTTCCACAAACTCACTTAAATATTGAGCATGAGCCTTAACACTGTATTCAAAATCCAAGGGCTTATCGCTGTAACCCGCGCCCAACAAATCAATCAGAATGATTCGCTGGCTAGGCCCCAGCATAGCGGCTACTTCAATATAGTCGAAAGAACTGGCGCAGCCTAAACCATGTATGAATAGGATTGGTGTCCCCTTGCCATAGAGATCATGGTAACGAATTTTGTCATTTCTTCCTCTAATTTGGTACTCTCTCATTTCTAGCTCACCCATTCCAATTTGATCCATTACTTGACACAAAAGCCTCCCACCAAAAAGGATAGAAGACTTGTTGTATCATTCAGTTAAATTACTTTGCTTGCGATTATTTACACTCAATATGAGACTTGAAATATTTCTCTTGAAATCTAACAGCTTCTTCAATTTCTTCTACTGTAAATTTTGTTCCTATTGGAGCAACAACCCATTTTTCTTCAACGTCATCGTCCCTTTTGATAACTGCAATTAATTCTCCCTCATATTCATCTACTGCTTTATCAACGCCAAGTACATACACATCTTGTTCTTCTCCATCAGGAGCGATTATTCCTTCAACATAACCATAATTGATTGGATAAATATGTTCCGGATAATCAGGGTGAGAACTCCCTAGTGGACGATCTATTTTAACTTTTAAAACTTTGCCAATCATATTATCTCCTCCACAAATTCAGGGTTGTCACCCGCTATTTCCACAAAAGCCTCCCACCAAAATGATGGAAGGATTTCTTAAAATTCACCTAAATTCTACAACTCCCTTTTGAACCTACTTTTGGGGCTTTTTACTATCAAATCTGTCTGTCTTTCCAACTCTTTAAAATAGAAATCGTATCACCATCTAGGGAAATAATACGTTTGCCATCACTTGTTTTGGTATAGGCATTTCTTTGCCAGTTTTTCCTTGATTTTAGAATAAGCATATGATGAACACGCATACGCTTTTTATCGAAATCAATATCATTCCACCAAAGTGCCATTCCTTCATTTACTCGAATACCTGTCATGAAAAAAGTCCAAAGCATAACGAAATTAAGATGTTCATAAAAATCATCAAGACAGATTTGAGCAATAACACGCTCAAATTCTACTTTAGTCCAGTATGGAACGATAGCCTTTCCTTTCGGAATAGCTTTGGCTTTCTTAGAGATATTAGTTTCCAAATAACCCATTTCTACAGCATAATCAAGAGACTTTCTAAACATACCAAAGATTAGACTAGCGTAGGATTGAGAGTAGCCAGAACCATTTTCGTCTTCGCTTGACAGTAACCATATCCGATAGTTTTGAATATCTTCAATAGTCAAACCACGTAGTGTCTTGTTATAAAATCGTTCGGCTATCTTTTCAAGATTTTTGATTCTGACAGCATAAGTACTTTCTTCCACATACGATTTATAATATGGTATATAACAATCTAAAATAAACTGCTTAACAGTCATATTGTAATTAGCGTAAGTATGAGCTTTGTGATACTCTCGTTTTACCCGAGTCAATTCTAAATACGCCTCTCTGGCAGTAGAAAAAGGCTTACCGTTGCTATCTTTTCTACTTTTCTTTCTAATACGTTTACCACTGATTCTATCAATACCTAGCTCTGTTTCATAGAAATATTTTCCTTTCGTATCAACAAACACACCGCTATAACGTGTTTTTGCCATTTGTTATTCCTCATCTAGTTTTACACCGATAAGGTTTTCTACCCTTTCCCGTGGGACTAGTCCAAGTCTACGGTTATTGTAGAATGGTATACCTTTATTATACACCAAATCCTGCTTTACCGCTTGAATAATACTAATTGCAGTATGTTTCTTATATCCTAGTTTTATCAAGTCGTCTTTGTAGAACAATCTCTTCTGCCGTACGTGCAACAGGAATACCGAGGTAGTGTATTGCTGGATAGACCGTGGTGAAAAAATTAATTCGTATTCTGTTTTTCCTTGTTTAAACAAGGGCTCGTAGAAGGGCTTATATGAAATCATCGTTCTCATCTCTTTTCTAAATAGATAATTTCATTTTATCGTTTTTAATATATTGACTATGCTCAATAGATTGACTATAATTAAAGGGAGATTTATCGATTGGGGGATTTTAAATTGAAACTTAAAGATTTACATACCAAGCCCTCTCCATTCAATAATGTTCAAGAATATATATCAGACAAAGAAAAAGCAATAAAATTTAGTTTCTTATTGCAAGGAAAAGAGCCTGATCGTTCTGATTTGATAAAATTAATATATAAAGACATTTTTGAATGGTATGATGATAAAGAACATAGTGGCGATACTCTTATAACATATCGTACAGCAATTTTACGAAAATTTTATGGAAAATCATATAGTAAGTTATCAAGAGATAAACAACTCGAGATTCTTGGTATTATAAAATCATATACTGAACATAACGATGATTTTCCTTTCGAATTTGAACTTGAAGAAGAGGAAGTTTATCAGATTTGTAACAATTATCAAATAGGAAATTTTGGAATTTTTCCAAAAAAAGGAGGAATAAATCCTAAAAGAGCACAGTCTCCATATAATGATTATTTTGACCTTGCTTTATTAGTAATATGGGATTTATATGATGGTACATTGACTCTAGACGATGAGTCTGACGATAAGTCTAATGTTAAGTCTAATGTTAAGTTTTTTAAACAAGCAATTTTAGATAAGAAAGAATATTTTGACCAATTTAAAGATTTTGAGACATTTCTATCTGAGAACTTCCTAACTGTATTTTTTGATGATAAAGGATATTTAATTAGATTATCTGAAATTGATAATTTTGAGGAATATGTAAAAATTAGTAATCAGATTATTTATAATAGAGGACTTGCCATTCTAACCTACCTTCAATCGAGGTATGATGATAATAGTGAAGTGCCCGCCCAACAACTTGAAGAAAAGAAAATAGTTCCTAAACCAACTACCCAAGAGAGGCACATCGAACTCTGGAAATTGCAGAAGAAGAAATAGATAAAATTTCTAAACTTGATGAACATTTTGAAGATAATTTAAATACAAAAAGCTCTCTTAGTACATATTCACACTAAGAGAGCTTTTTGTAGTCTACTTGCCAAGTTTGGCGGGGATATTGGCGGGGTACCTTTTCTAAAAAGATAAATTTATACCATTCTAACTTCTAGGAACCCTATAGAAGCGGTGTAAAACATTCATTTTTACTTTCTATATTATTCCCACTCAATGGTCGCTGGTGGTTTACTTGTAATATCATAGACCACGCGGTTAACATGGGCTACTTCGTTAACAATACGAGCACTGATGACTTGCAACACTTCCCACGGTAGGCGGGCGAAGTCGCTGGTCATCCCGTCGATAGAGGTGACGGCACGAATCCCAACGGTATAGTCGTAGGTCCGGCCATCCCCCATAACCCCAACAGACTTGAAGCCTGGGAGCACGGTGAAGTATTGCCATACATCACGTTCTAGGCCATGGTTGGCAATCTCTTCGCGCAGAATGGCATCTGATTCACGGACGATTTCGAGTTTTTCTTCGGTGATTTCGCCAATAACCCGAATCCCGAGACCTGGGCCTGGGAATGGTTGGCGCCATACCAAGCTGTCTGGCATCCCCAGCGCTGTCCCCAAGGCACGTACTTCGTCCTTGAAGAGGGTGTTGAGAGGCTCAATCAACTCGAACTGCATGTCTTCTGGCAGACCACCCACGTTGTGGTGAGACTTGATGGTCTCAGCTGTCTTGGTCCCAGACTCAATAATGTCGGTGTAGAGGGTCCCTTGGGCTAGGAAGTCTACCCCTTCTAACTTGGCTGCTTCGTCATCGAAGACATAGACGAATTCGTTTCCGATAATTTTACGTTTTTGTTCAGGGTCGCTCACTCCGGCTAACTTGGACAAGAAGCGGTCCTTGGCATTAACCCGGATGATGTTAAGACCGAATTTACCAGCTAGGCTATCCATAACTTGGTCACCCTCGCCTTTACGCAAGAGGCCGTGGTCGACGAAGATACAGGTTAATTGGTCGCCGATGGCTTTCTGTAGGAGCACCCCTACGACGCTAGAGTCTACCCCACCGGACAAGCCAAGCAAGACCTTGCGGTCACCGACTTGTTGACGAATTTTGGCTACTTCAATCTCGATGAAGTCTTCCATTGACCAGTCGCCTTTGGCCCCACAGATATTGAAGGCAAAGTTGCGGAGCAAGTCATTCCCGTGCTCAGAGTGACGCACTTCTGGGTGGAACTGGACGCCGTAGATTTGACGGGCTGGGTTCTCGAAGGCCGCCACTGGGCAATGATCGTTAGAGGCCGTCACGCTGAAGCCTTCAGGCACTTGCACGATTAGGTCACCATGGCTCATCCAAACCTTCTCATGGCTATCTAAGCCAGCAAAGAGGCCTGTTTCACGTTGGTGAACATCTAACATGGAGCGACCATATTCGCGCTTGTTAGCAGATTCGACTTTACCGCCTAAAAGATGGGTCGTCAACTGCATGCCATAGCAAATCCCTAAGATCGGAATCCCCAATTCGAAGATGGCGGGGTCAATGGTGAAGGCACCCTCAGCATAGACGCTATGTGGTCCCCCTGAGAAGATAATCCCCTTGACATTGCCTTCGGCTTGAATGTCGGCTGCACTGGTATCATTGGGTAATAATTCACTGAAGACCCCAAACTCCCGAATGCGACGGGTAATCAACTGGTTATACTGACTCCCAAAATCCAACACAATAATTTTCTCTAACGATGCCTGTGTTTTCATGCTTTGCTCCTTTACTTGATCTTGTTATTGCCTATTGTACCAAAACCCCGTCCCGGTGTCATTAAATGTCGATGAGAGTTAGACTGTCTGCCCCAACCCTATATATAACAAAAAAAGGAGGGTTACCCCTCCTCGGTGATGCGGCCAAGAAGACTCGAACTTCCACGGGGATACCCCCACTGCCCCCTCAAGACAGCGCGTCTGCCATTCCGCCATGACCGCAAAATCACTACTCGATTATTATAGCATCTTGGACTAAGCATGGCAAGCAATTTTTTCAGAATTTTATTGCTGGCCTCCTTGCCCCAAATAGAAAAGAGGCTGAGACAAAAGTCTCAACCTCTCATATCTAAACTAGGCTTGATCTTCAGGGCGTTTGGTTGCGACGAGGCCTAATCCGGCGAGTAAGGATAGGGCAGCTGCGCTGAAGAGTAATGTTTGATCACTTTCACCAGTAGCTGGCAATTGTCCCTTACCCTCACTTGGCGTTAATTGAGCAGCCTGAGCCACCAATGGTCCGCCAGCTTGTTGACTTGGATTGGCTGGTTGACTTGGGGTAGTTGGCTGGCTAGAAGTAGATGGTTGACTTGGCGTTACCTGACGCTTACCGAAACTTACTGCATAGAGCGAGAAGTGGTTAACCGTCAAAGCCACGCGTCCATCATTCATCATCTCAAATGGCACTTCATTGACGATTTCTTTGGTGTCGCTGGTCAAGTAGTAGGCCTTGGTTACGGCCTTGTCCACTGGGAAGATAACCTTAGCATCACCTTTGACAGGGACTTCCTTGCCGTCTTTGTTGAGGAAGCTGATTTCATAGGCTTGGTGCTCGTCTTCGCCTAGGGCTGCCAACTTCTCTTTGAGCGGCACAACAGATACTGCCACGATGCTTGGATCCAAGTGTTTGGTTGGAATCTTAACCGAAACGCGCGTATCGCCGTCATTATCCTCGAAGGTCGCTTCGGTCTTGTCCACATTAAGGGTTACCTTAACCCCTTGGGTTTCATAGAGTGGCAACTTAGTGCCTGGTTGATCTGGTTGACTTGGTTGGCCTGGCTGACCTGGTTGGCCTGGCTGGCCTGGTTGGCCTGGCTGACTTGGCTGACCTGGCTGACTTGGCTGACCTGGCTGACTTGGTTGACTTGGTTGGCTTGGTTGGCTTGGCTGACCTGGCTGACCTGGTTGACCCGGTTGACTTGGTTGGCCTGGCTGACTTGGCTCAGGTGCCTTGATTTGCTTGAGGTAATCAACCAGACGATCCAAGGCCGCCTTAGTTATCAGATTATCTTGGCTCAAGCCTTGATAATATGCTTCTACAGCAGTGGCTGCTTGACGAGCCACCTCACTATCAATGCCTTTAACGCGTGCAAGTTCCGCTTGATAAGCTGTCATATCCAATGGCGTATCCACTACTTCTGGCAAGACAAAGCGCAATTCAGCCGCTGATTGGAAGGCTCCGCCATCCCCATAGGACTCCGTCCCAGTAATGGTAGCTTTCTTAATCTTGATTGGTTTATCGAACGGAATAACCTTGGTTGCGGCATCATTTGCCCAACCATCAAATTCAAAACGATGTTCCTTACCCGTCTCGTCTACCAAGACTAGGTTCCCTTTTTTGAGGCGACCGTTAGCGCCATCTTGACGTGGGACATACTCAAATCGAGTCACTTCCAGTGGTTGCTTAAAGGTTACCGTCCCAGACTCGCCGATAGCACGTCGATCCCATGGTGTATGCCATAATGTCCCCGTATCCCCGTCAAAGGCATACCAGAACTCTTCCCCTTCGTGGGCTGGTGCTTCCACTGATTCGATATCATCCCATCCTGGGCTAGTCCGTTTGACTTGTAGAGCTTCCTTAGCAGCTTGCACGGCAGCTACCAGTTTGTTTGCATCTTCAACACTAATGTCATCTTCTGCTTCGGTCAACGCTAAAATGGCATTCTTGTAGGCTTCTAGGCTAGCAGGAGTGTAGTTGCCATTGACCACTGGCGTATTTTCCTTGTAGGCTTCGTCCACAATTAACTTACCGGTTAAGTTAACTTCTTCAATCTGAAGATTATCCATCATGAAGTCCTTATAACCGCGAAAATCCACGGCGCTACCGGTCTCACCCTTATTATCGGAAGCTTTGTTGGTAGAGTAGATCCCTATCCAAGTATTGCCAGAATCCGATGCTTGTACAATAAAGCTAGCCTTACCTGGCTTATCGGATCCTTCCCAGGTATTACGCAAAGCATGCATCTTAAGCTTGCTGCGACGTGTATATTCGCCATCCCCTTCAACAAAAGCATAGGCATCATGAGACCCCGCTTCATAGTCGAAGGTGACACGATAGGTCTTGCCAGCTTCGAAGCGGAAGTTTTGTGGAATAGTTTGATAGACAAGTCGATCCCGTCCGGTTAACCCATTAGTCTTGAGGGACCAGTTACCCTCAATAACATCGTTAATTTTCTTGCCGTTCCAGCCCCGTTGGGTATAAGGGTCATGGCGTTCTGACAAGTGAGTACGGTTATCAGAAACACCCTCTACGTTCCCCACAACAAATGGGAAGATTCCCTGTGGTACTTCTTCAAAATCTTGTTTGAAGGTGCCCGGAGTCGTATCATGACCACCGCTATACATATTGGACTGATTCTCGAAAATTCGAATTTCATCGAAGTAGGTAGCATCCTGATCAGCATCGCGCCCTAAGGTCAGAGTCACATTGCTGACATCGAATCCTGTTGTAAAGAAGACATACATATTTTGGAAGTAACTGCTATTGTCCACCGTCGCATTCTTAGCTGAGGTGTTATGGGCATGTGCTTGGACGTAGTTCTTAGCAATAGATTTATAGGTATAGTTGCTGATGGTCTGATTACCGGATTTAATGGTGATATCTGCCTTGGCATTACTACGGTTATCCACCCCAACATAGACAGCATAGCGGGTGTTAGGCTTCAGGTCGGTGAGTTTCTGCGTTAGGGTCACCCGTTCCTTGTTGCCTTCAATCCGCAGCATTTCATTAGCCCCTTGAGACTTAACGATTTGCGCGTGTTGACTATCCCCTGTCTTGGTCCAGTGATCTAGGGTGCCACTGTTGAAACCTTGGTCATAGAGGTGGAGGCCTTCGCTCCAGGTCATGGTCCGTTTACCTTGGGCTACTTTGTAGAGCACATAAGGTTGATTAGCGAGCGCATCAATGGTAATGCGACCTTGGCTATCGACAGCTAGTTCTACTTGTTCCTGTTTACCTTGGTCAGTCAACTTGTAGAGATAGACCTTATCACCGCGCCAAGCTTCTGGCAGGGTCCAGGTGGTTTGCCCAGCTGTCTTGGAGAAGAAGTACATCTTCTCTTTGTCGCCAGTCAAGGCCTTACCGTTAGCATCCCAGTTCCATGGGGTTAGGTAGGCACCGGCATTTTCAATCACGCGACCGTTAAGGGTGACCGTACGTTGACGGTAGCCCGCATCATTTGGATCGTTCGATAGACGCTTGATGACAATTTGGTCGCCGGCTTCATTAGCCAAATGCACTTCCATTTCTGGAGTCCAATTATAGGTTTGGCCATTATCGGTCATTTGGACAGGGTGGCCGTTGACCCACTTGGTTACCTTGTAGTGTTGGAAGAATTTGGTCATGACATCGTGTTCGAAGAGGTTGGTAATATAACCTTCATAGTCGCTCCGGCCTTGCCAACCCTCGAAGTCCTTCATGTCGTAACCACCCAGGAGTGGATAGTTGGCTGCCCCGCCATAACGTGGATAATCCCCTACCCAGGCATCTTTCTGGTGGTTGCGGATGAAACGAGCAATATTGGAGTTAATCCCCTTGTTGGTATAACCACCATAGGTTAGGTCAGCTGCCCAGTGTTGGAAGGTTGAATCATATTCACCCCCGTGGCCCCACTCAATGGTGAAGCGCCAACCTTGGCTATTGATTTCCTTAGCAATCACGTGGGTAGCCCAAGCGCCGTTGTCCCCGGACTGGCCGTTGCCCCATACGTCTAGGTAAATAAAGTCGAGGCCCTCACCCAAGGTTTCTTTGAGGTCTTTCCACCGTTTGAGACGGTTATGAGCTAAGTCGTAAGCCGCATCAATGTTAATCCCTTGGTCTAGCCAGTTCCAACCATAGCTATAGGTGCCGTCTTCGCGTTTGCGCAGAATCGCTTCGCTGAAGTACTTAGATTCTGGATAGGTTTCAGAAGCATTGACGTGAATCCCTAGTTTAGCCCCGTATTGCTTGGATTTTTCAATCAGGGTCTTAAAGTCTTTGACGCCCCCAATACGACGCCCAATATCAGCATAGTTGAGGTGGCCAGAGTCGTGCCCTTCACTGCCGTAACCCTTAAGCAAGACAGATTGACCTAGGCCATCCGTATGCAGATTGACTTTCTTAATCCCGTCTAGGGTCATGAGGAATGGGTTTTGCGCATGAGAACCGAAGTTCATGGCAATCCGGTAAGCTACCAAATCCGGCACACTTTCAGAGCCCTTAGGATTATTCATAATCTTGCGGAAGGCGATGGCCCCATCCTGCCAGTCTACTTGTTTGTCCTTATTAAGGTCTTGGGCAAAGACCACCTTGCTACTTGGCAATTCGAGGGTATATTCAGGATAAACCAGTTTGCCATAGGCCCGTTGATAGTAGTAAGGCGAGCTTTGAATCCCGATATAGTTAACGCCTGCTACGCGTTGCTTGAAGGCGGTCAGACGCGTGAAGTCTTCAGAACCACCGCCGTAGCTAAATTGAGAGTTGCTCCAAACCCCGGCTGCGACTTTGTCAGAAGAGACAAAGCCATACATAAAGCCATAGGCGAAGTCATCCATCTTACCTGGCACTAGGTCCACATGGCTATCACCTGCCCGGTGGGTATTATTGGACATCCAAGAACCATCGAACTTAGCTCCAGTTTGATTAGAGCCAACAGAAACTAGGGTGTTCCCTGGGAATTCAATCGTCGAAATCAATTTACGAGGATTGTCGATTTCCTTGCCCATGGTCACCAAGTTCTTGTTTTCCACCTTGGTCACATCAAAGTGCAGTTCATTGCCTACTACCTTGAGTTGGACGGTAATAACCGCATCAATAAAGGCTTCAGGATTCTTAACTGTCAGCGTGTACTCAGCAGTCGCTTGGTCCACCTTGCGGTAAGTCACTTGGGGCTTAACATCAGTCCCGTTAATGCTGAGCTTATCTAGTTTTTGCACTTGCCCGGTCATGGTATAGCCGCCGAATTGATAGTGCTTGATGCGTGGGAAGAGGGTATCAATTTCAGCATCTAAGACGTCTGAGCGAATGTGGTCGTAGACGACATCTTGGTCGTTGGCTGCTAGGCCTGGATCTACTGCTCCATTATCTGGTTGACTTGGCTTGAGGTTAGACTGGTCGTCTGCCTGCACAGCCACACTAGTCCGTTCATTGCCCCAGGTTGCTGCCTTAAGATAAATCTTATTTTGTCCTTCTAAGGCCGTCTTCACTTCTTCTGGCACTAGTAAGGTATCAAAGAGGCTCTTACCATTGTTAGTGGCATTGAGCTGGCCATCCTTCTTGTATGTGATGGAGAGATTGTTGACCTCTCCTGCTTTAGGGGCTGCTACCCGGCCTTTTTGATACCAGGTGCTAGCCTTAGGCGATTTATATTCCCAGAACCAACCATCGCGGTCGTAACCAACGAAGATATGGTTGGCAGGGTCCTTATACTTGAGGAAAACCCCGAAGCGGGATTGTTTTTCTGTTGATAGGTCCTTGAAGGTCAAGTTGACACTGGCATTGCCATCCTGATCCACTTCCAGTCCCTTTTTCTCAAAGAGGGCAGGGTTCTGGCCGTTATCATTCTGAGCAGTAGAAGCCAGTTTATTATAACGTACACCACCTTCTTCCACGACTTCGACGGTCCCCTTACGGCTGCCGGTCGCAGTCCAGTCTGGTGCTACTGCTTTGTCTTCAGTCGCCGCAGGACTCGGATTAGGGCTGGTCTCCTCAGTGGCAGCAGGACTTGGGGTCTCTGTCGCTGGGCTAGCCGCTTCTGATGGAGTCTCTGCCGCTGCAGGAGTGGCTGTTGCTGTAGGGGTAGCTTCCGCACTTGCAGCTGGCTCAACCACATCAACGGCTCCCGCCGGAACAGGCTCTACCTCACTGGTGGCTGGGGTGTCGGAGACAGCTTCTTGGGCCGATACGCTTGGACTTTGGCCTAAGAGAAAGGCCCCAATAATGACGGAGCAAGTCCCAACACTGAGCTTACGAATGGAAAAACGACACTTCTTATCAAACAAGTTTTGAATCGAATTTCGCATGATAATCCTCCTTATAAAATATAATAGTTTCTTACCCCTCTATTATATTGTATCCCCTTACAAAATGAATTATAAATTCTTGCTGAATCATTTAGATTTCTTGCGATATTTGTCTTTTAATTACGTTCCTTATGTCGGTAAAGCTTGTTGTCTAGCAATCCCCATAATTTCTTAAATTTCCCTGTCTATACAGGCCTCGGGCACAAAAAAGAGGCTGATTAATCAGCCTCTTGAATATTAATGATGTCTACGTGCTAAGTCTTGGAAAGGCAAGCCCCGGTCTTGGGCCCAGTTACGCAAGTCTCCTGTCAGAATCAGGTCAGTGGCCTGAAGTTCTTGCCAGTCACGCGCACCTAGAAGCAAATAGAGTTGGCGCAATTGCTCCTGCCAAGCTCTGACCCCTTCAATGGTCGCTTCAAGACCCTTATTTTCCAGATAGTGTAGGAAGTAACCGGCTAGGCCTACAGCTCTAGCTCCCATGGCAAGGGATTTGATAATATCAACGGGTTGATGAATACCGCCACTAGCCAAAATCTCCAACTCGACAGGTGCTACTCGTGCTTCCAAGAGCGACTCTGCCGTCGTCTGGCCATATTGATAGAGGGCTTGGAATTGAGGTGTCTCGTGTCGTTGGTCTTCAATCTGGATGAAATTAGTTCCACCCCGACCGCTGACATCCACCGTCTTCACGCCGACTTCAGCCAAGCATCTTAAGGTTTGTTGACTCATACCGAATCCTACTTCCTTAATGATAACCGGGCAATCCAGGCCATTCACTAAGCGCTCAATTTGCTTTAACCATTGGCTGAAGTCGCGGTCCCCCTCAGGCATGACCACTTCTTGGGGCCGGTTGAGGTGGATTTGCAAGGCATTGGCACCCATGGCCTCCAAGACTCGCTGAGCCGACTCTAGGCTGTGATGGGCCCCCAGATTAGCTAGGATAAACCCATCTGGATTGACCTGGCGCATAACTTGATAGCTAGTCGCCACTGTCGGATCCTTGACCATGGCACTAGCCGAACCAGCCGCTAGTGCTAGCCCCGTCTCCCGCGCCACGATAGCCAGTTGCTCATTGTATTGGCCGGTTAACTTGGAACCACCCGTCATGGCATTGATGTAAAAAGGAAAGGCGTGTACGTGCCCTGCCCATTGAGTAGTCAGGTCAATCTCATCTTGAGACAGGAGCGCCAAGGGATGGTGGACAAAGCGTAGTTGATCGAAGCAACTAGCAGTTTGAACCCCAGCCTGTTGGGCCAAGGCTAAGTGAAGATGATCGGCCTTACGATGAGCCACTAAGTTTTCTTCTTGCATTAATTTCCTGCCTCCTCAGAGGGCCTTTGAGGCGCCCCTATCTCTAGTTCGACTAAGGTGATGCCGGCTGCCTGCCAAGCTGCCGCCAACTCTTTCTTGAGTCCTTGGCCTTGTCCGACCGCAATCCCGCAGTCTCCCCCTCCAGCCCCCGAGGATTTGGCCTCGAATTGATAGGCTTGAGCAATCGTCACCAGCTCTCGTAAGGCTGGTGTCTCAATAGAGAGGGTATTGTTTTTTTCAATTTGTAGTAGTAAATGTCGATAGTCAGCCAGACGCGATTGAATGACTAAGTTGTCGCCAGTCTCAAAAGCTGCCTTGATGGCCTGGACTGTCTCCTTGGCCGAGCTGAGAAAGGTCTGATAGGCGGCACCAGACCGGTCCTGCCACTGGTCAATTAAGTTGTCGGTAGAAGCTGGCACGCCAGTCCAGCCTACTAAGACCTCTAAATCCGCTGGCGCATACATAGGCTGGATGACCAGACTAGGCCAGTCTTGACTCAGTAGGGATAAGATAGAATAGTTTGCTAGGGCTTCTTGTAGCCAAACCCGGTCTGGGGCCACATAGTAGAGCCAGCCGCCATAGGCATTGACCGCTAAATCAGCCAGACTCCCCTTAGAACCTAGGCGCATCATAGCCATAGCAGCCAATTTATAGTGCATGAGTGGCGACTTAGCTACCAAGCCATAGAAAGCTAACAAAGCTTGAATAACTGACACCGTCACTGCCCCACTAGAGCCAAAGCCATATTTACGACCATTGTCTGCTAGTAGCTGACTGTCGATACTTAGGCAATAGTCTTGTAAAGGGCGCCCCACTTCCTCTACTAAGTCTTCCACTACTTGCATAGCGGCTAGAACATAGCGCCACTGAGCCGAATCAACCTCATAGAGATTTGCCCGTTCATAGTGCCAGTCTTCTAAGCCTGGCAGATTAGACTGGAGCAGACCTCGTCCTGGCCAGGGGCTGATGCCCACTTGGCAATGCAAATACTGGCTAACTGCGAAGAGCAGGGCCGGTTGGTCTGGGGCCAAGACAGCATACTCGCCTGCCAGAAAGAGTTTGCCGGGTGCCCAGCCCTGATTAGTCCCAAAATTCAATTCAGGCGCCAGATTAAAAAGCTCTAAAAGCTGGTCCATTGCTTCCATGGGTTGCCTCCTTCTTAGTCATTAATAGGGTAAGGTGCGGGACCAGGATAGGCCACCGCCAATTGCTTGGAGTCAAATTCGGTCATAAAACGATTGCGAATAGCCTCTGCTTGACTTGCTGGACAGAGAACCTTGACATTAGGGCCCGCGTCCATGGTGAAATAGGCGGTGAATCCTTCTTGCCGTAGTTGTCGTACCAAGTCCATGGCCTTAAGCGAATCCGCCTCCCAATAGCTAAAGCTTGGATTGGCCGCAATCATGGTCGCATGCATCTTCATAGCATTGTGTTCAGCTATTTGGCCTACACGGTCTAAGTCATGGGCTAGAATGGCAGGTTGAATAGCAGCCAAATCCTTGGCCACTTCATCAGGCCACAAGGCATAAAAAGGCGATGTCTCCATGGTCAGGGCCATGCCTTGGCGGCTAGAGATCTTCTTGGTTCCTTTGTTGACCATAACAACTAGCATAGCCAAATCCCAGTCAGCTGCCTCAAAAGGCTCAGCATAAGAAGAGTTGCTGTCCTCTCCCTGACCCGCATGCCAAATAACGAAGCCACCAAAGAGACTACGGCTAGCAGAACCTGAACCTTGACGGGCTAAAATGGATAGTTGACGTTGAGATAAGTCCAAACCTAAGGCGGCATTGGTCGCACAGGCCAAGGCTGCGTAGGCAGAGGCCGATGAAGCCAAGCCAGCTGCCGTCGGCACATGATTGGTGCTGGTCACCAGGGCCCGGCAATCGGTCTGGGCAAGCGCCCGAAAACGGTCTAGGAAGGCTGAGACTTTGACTACTTGGCTAGCCTCTTGCTCCTGGCCATCGAGAATAAAACGGTCATGGGCTAGCTGGGCATCAAAAGTCACTTGAGTATCGGTGTAGAAAGCATCTAAGGTCAGTGACAGCGAACTTGTCACCGGCAGGAAGAGGGCTTGGTCACGTTTGCCCCAATACTTAATCAGGGCGATATTGGTATGAGCGCGATAGGTAGCGCTCCCTTTTGGTGGATTTGGCTGAATCATAGGGCTCCTCCTCCTTTTAAATGGCCATGGTCCAAGTACGGCCAGCACCTGCCTGACGCATGGCCTGGCTGATGGCCTCGGCCTGCTGGGCCTGGCTGGCTAGGGCAATGACACAGCCGCCCAAGCCCCCACCCGTTAACTTAGCACCTAAAGCGCCAGCTAACCAGGCGGATTTGACAATATGATCTAGCTCAGGGGTCGAAACCTTGAGCTGGTTGAGATAATAGTGGTTGTAAGTCATTAGACGACCCAAGGCCACCAAATCTCCTTGGCGGATTGCCTGTTGGGCTTGAATGGTGCATTCCCCAATGGCTGCCATGGTCTTCATGACCTGGTCAGGTCGGTCTTGCGCTAGCTGAGCTACTTGAGCGACAGCAAGCTTGGTTTGGCCTGCCTGGCCGCTATCGGCAATCACCAGATAGCCTCCTAAATTCATTTGGAAGGCTTGTGGCGTTAGGCCCTTGCGATAGAGGGCCGGCTGTGTGGTCGAGGTCATCAAGGTATCCAGTCCACTTGGCGCACCATGAGCCAAGACTTCAGCCTTGTTGACCATGTAGTGCAGCACTTCCTGAGTCAGACTGACCCCATAGTAATCGGCCAAAGCCCGAACCAAGGCAACCGCCACAGCGGCTGACGACCCCATGCCTCTTTCCTGAGGTATGTCGCTATCAATACGGATATGGATGGCCGAGGCCCAATTTTTAGGCGAACAGTGCTCCTGAGCCAAACTGATAGCAGCCTGAACATTTTGTAGTTCTTGTGGTGCATCTGCCAAAGGCCCCTTGTAGTAGCGGCAGGACAAATAGTCTGCCTGGTGTTGGGTGGGTGTTACCCGGACACGGATGGCCACAGCTGGTACTGGCAGGGCAATAGCAGGGTAATCGTAGACAACGGCATGCTCCCCCATAAGGATGACTTTACCGTGGGCGGTCCCCATACCTACTGGGCTCTCCGCTACTTGGCTTTTTATATTTAATTCTTTATGTTGATTTTCTAGCATCTTTTTAGGCACAAAAAGGTCCCCTTTACGAGTCAATTCGTCATGTTCTATTGTAGCGCATCCCAGGAAAAAGTGGGATTTTTAGGGAAAGTTTTAAGCAATCTTAAACTTTCTTAGATTCTGTGGTAAAATAAGCCTAAGCATCCCCGTCAGGAGGTATCTCATGTCATTGGAAATGTTCACGCGCTACGCGCCCCAAGAGTGGCAAAAGCTCCACCAAGAGGGCCAACCCATACCCCAGGTCCATGAATTGGCTCGACTAGTCTCACTTAATGACCGCCTGTCTCAGGCAGACGTGGCCACCATCTATGCCCCTATGATTCATTATTTGGATATGATGATGACCTATCAACAAGCCTATCAGTCCGCCAAATATCAATTTCTGCAGGGCCAAAACCATCCCTCGCTCCAATCCCACCAGCCTTTTGTCATTGGGATTTCAGGGAGTGTGGCGGTCGGCAAGAGTACGACGGCCCGGGTCTTGCATGAGCTACTGAGCCGGACCTATCAAGAGCGTAAAGTCGCCCTGATGACAACTGACGGCTTTCTCTATCCTAACGCTGAATTAATTCGGCGTGGCATCCTAGGCCGCAAGGGTTTCCCAGATTCCTATGATATGCCTCGCCTCCTAGACTTCATGCAGCGTATCAAGACGTGTAAAGGGCCAGTTAGCTACCCTGTTTATTCCCACCAGGTCTATGATGTCTTAGTTGGGCAAGACGCCGTCATGGAAGATCCCGACATTCTGATTGTGGAAGGGATTAATGTCTTGCAACTGCCACAGAACCAGAAACTCTATGTCAGTGATTTCTTCGATGTCTCCATCTATATCGACGCTAATCCTGTCCATATTCAACGTTGGTACATGGAACGTTTCGAGCTCTTGCTGGACTTGGCCAAACAAGATCCTCATAACTACTACTTCGAGCTGTCCCAAAAACCACGCGAACAAGCCCGGCAGTATGCTAACGAGGCTTGGCAGACCATCAACCTAGTTAACTTAATTCAAAATATCGCCCCTACACGTGAGCGTGCAGATCTGATTTTACATAAGGCCTCCAACCATTTGGTAGATAGCATTTATGTCCGGAATTACTAGAACTTCAACTAAACAAAAAAGTCGCCATAAGCTAAACTTTGGCGACTTTTTATTTAAGTAATAGATTTAGAAATCTGCCGGCAACTTAGGCACAATCCCTAAGCCCTTGGTGCCATCACCCGTATGGGTACCGATTACGGGACCAATATTGGTATAGCTAAGGGGCATACCAGGATAGGCTTCCTTCATCATCTCATCTAATACCTTCAAATCTTCTGGTGCACCCGCTTGGCCAATGCCGACATGCACGCCCTGAGGGTAGCGTGTTTTCCATTCTGCCACTAGCTCCACCATGCGACGGTAAACCTTCTTGGTCGTGCGGATTTTCTCAGAAACGGCAATCTTACCTTCTTCAAAATGAAGCAGGGGACGAATCTGTAAGATATTACCCAAGATGGCACTGGAAGCCGACAGGCGGCCACCCTTAACCAAGTTATTGAGATCTCCTACCATGAGATAGACATCCGAATGACGAGCCGACCATTCTAGGCGACGCCCCACTTCCTCTGCTGACAAACCTTGGTCAATCCAGCCTAAGGTTTCCTTGACTAAGATTTCCATGACCATGCAGGATGAGCCAGAGTCTACCGCATAAGCGTGCAATTTATCCTCATACTCGCTCAAGAGCATACGGGCAGTTTGATAGGTTCCGCTGATTTCACTGGAGAGGTGAATAGCATAAACCGTATCATAGCCGGTAGCCACTAATTGGTCCAAGAGGGCCAAGTAATCCCCTGGTTGGGGTTGAGAAGTTGTCGGCAATTGGCTTTCAGACTTGAGGCGGGTGTAAAATTCATTTAATAATTGCGGGTCCGATGTATCCTTCATGACTGAGCCATTACTGAAATTAACCGACAAGGCAACTTGATAGACGTCTGGATGTTGGGCTAAGGCCTCTGATAAGTAGGCAGTAGAGTCAACAATCACAGCTGCTTTCATCAACATTCCTCCTTAATTCAAAAATACGCTCCAGAGGGATTATATCAAATATCGCGCCAAATGTCTTGCTATGTGGTAGAATAATGTGGAAAGGAGGCGCCCCAATGAACTATCTGACCATTGATCAAGCCAGTGTCCACGAAATCGAAATAAAGAAGTCCCGCTTCCTCTGCTACCTCAATCCGCTCCAGGATCCAGCCGATTTCCCACCAATCCTTGCTGCCTTGCGCAAGGAACATTACAAGGCTGCGCATCATTGTAGCGCCTATATTATCGGCCCTGATTCCCTGACCCAGAAAATGAGTGATGATGGTGAACCTGCAGGTACGGCCGGCGTTCCTATGCTAGAGGTTCTCAAGCAACGTCAGTTAACTAACCTAGCCGCCGTGGTAGTCCGCTATTTTGGCGGGATTAAGCTAGGGGCTGGGGGCCTCATTCGTGCCTATTCCAGTGCAGTCAGTGAAGCCTTGAATCAGGCTACTATTGTCGCTAACGTCAACCAGTTGCTCATTGCTTTAGAGCTGGGCTATAACCAAGTCGATTCCTTCCAGTATTTTCTGGACCATAGTGACTTGGATGTCACGGTTATGGACACCGAGTATGCCGGCCAAGTCACCTATACTTTGGCTATCTATCAAGACCAAGCTGCGACCCTAGAAGCCCAACTACGCGACCGTTTCAATGGCCAAATAGGCTGGCTAGAACTAGGCGAGGAAACCCTCAATGTCCCCGTCAAACAAGTAGCCGACAAAGATTAAGACATATGCAAAAGACCCGAGACAAGTGTCTCGGGTCTTTGTGTCCTCTAAAACTTTTCGAAGAAGCTCTGCAACCAGTTAACTAAGGTGCCCTGCTTGAGGTTATCAGGCAAGACCTGGTTGACAACCGCCACATGCTGTTCAAAAGACCGGTTCATAATTTTCTGGATTTCTCTCAGGCGCATATCGCGTCCTTGGCGTTCTGCCGTGGCAATTTGCTTGAGGACCTCGATATAACTGTAAGCCAGACTCAAAGTCAAACCAGAGGCAATGGCTCCCGTCACCGCGCCACCCGTTACTGTCCCCAAACCAGGCAGGATCTTGAA
This sequence comes from uncultured Abiotrophia sp., assembly GCF_938010525.1. GTDB lineage: Bacteria > Bacillota > Bacilli > Lactobacillales > Aerococcaceae > Abiotrophia. Next base: position 130,412 of record NZ_CALLVK010000020.1, read on the forward strand.
GACAGATGATACCACGAGTTTACCTATCAAAGTCGTGCCACCGGTCCCACCTAAGCCCATGACTAGGCTAATTAACTGGGATTTCTCTAGCGACACCCCGAAGATGGCCGATAGATGGGCCAACATGGTAATCTGCATGGGAACTAGGAGCGTTGCGTCCGCTACTGGAATTGGCATAAAGCCTACCCCAAAGGCAGTCGTCACATAGGTTTGCGCCCAACGTCTAGCCTCTTTGACCTTTCTTGCCAAATCGACCTGTTGGGCGTTGATAAAAGCCCGGTGAACTGACTCCGGCACTAAACTTAGACTCAATTCCAAGAGCTCATTCAATCCATGAGGCGGAATCAGAGCCTGTTTAGGTAGGCTATAAGCCTTGGCCAGAATGGGCACAATTCCCTTAACTGGCAGGGCCATTGCCTGTAAGTGATTAAGAAATTCCTGGTTACCTGGATCCAATTGTTGGGTCAAGACCAGAATAACCGGCACATACTGGGCCAAGGTCTTGATGATTTCTATTTCCATGGCTTCAATTCTAGCCATGGTCGAATTCAAGCAGTAGTAGACCACGTGAATTTTATCGCGCGGGTCGCCTTGACGCTTCTCAATCAGGAGATCCGACAAACTAGCTAAGACCTCCCGCTGGGATTCAGCTGTCAACTCCAGCCCCTTGGTATCATAGAGGGTCAGAGGCACGCCTTCCTTAGTAATGCGCACGAGTTGTTGAGTAATGGGTAGCCCGGCCCCTGTGCTTGCCAAATTTTCCCGGAAAAGGGCATTAATGAGCGTGGATTTACCACTCCCAGTTTTACCTGCTACTAGGACATTGAGGGGCTGCATCTTGTCAACTTCAGTCTGGGTTTTATTGAGTAACTCATCCACCAGCTGGGTGTTGACCCGACGCTTGAAAAGTTGATTTAGTTGGCGCATAGGCCACCTCCTGGACTGACATTAGTCGTTGTTGCGACTAGATAGAATAATCAAACGGAGCAATTGTAAGGCCGTAGCACTGGCTGCCGCCACATAGGTTAAGGCTGCTGCATTAAGCACCTTGCGGGCAGCTGGCATTTCTTCTGGGGCCAAAAGTTGGTTTTGTTCCAAAATTTTAAGTGCCCGCGCACTCGCATCGAATTCCACTGGCAGGGTCACCACTTGGAAGACTAGGACCAGGGAGAAGAGAATAATCCCGAATTGGACCAAGCCCATCAATTGGAAGATAAAGCCGGCAATAATAACTGGCATGGCCGCTGCTGAACCAATTTGGGTCACAGGCACTAAGGCATTACGCAAACGGAGCGGGAAGTAGTTCTCAGCGTCTTGAACTGCGTGGCCACATTCGTGGGCAGCAACCGCAACCGCTGCAACCGAAGTCTCCATATCGGTCGCATCAGACAGACGCAAGACCTTGTGGCGGGAGTCATAGTGGTCAGTCAAATCACCTGAAACATGTTCGACTTGAACATTGTTAATTAGAGTTTGTTGCAGAATAGCTTGCGCCACTTGGCGACCAGTCGTGCCCTTGCTAGTTTCCCATTCACTGTATTTACTGAAGGTGGATTTTACTTTCCATTGGGCATAACCAGCAAAAGCCATCCCGATAATGATTAAGAAGTAAGTTGGGTCAAATAAATATCTCATGGATATCCCTCCATTATTTTCAAGTTATACCTTATTATATCAAGTTTAAGGACCCTTGGCATCTTTTAGGCTAAGCCCTTTGGGAAAACTTAAGAAATCTTGCCTTTAAGCCTTATCCCTCAAGTCATGACAAATGTCACATCATGTCATGACAGGAGCTACTACTAGCCTCCGATTGCTTGGCCTATAATAAAACTATCAACAGCAAGGAGGGAACTATTATGAGTCTCATTAATGTAAAAGGTGTCGGCAAGACCATCAAAGGTCGCCCCATCTTACAAGATATCAACTTCTCAATTGAGGCCGGTGAATGCATCGCCCTCATTGGTCCTAACGGGGCCGGCAAGACCACTTTGATTGAACTCTTACTTCATGACAAAATCCTCAGCCAAGGGACCATCACTATTAAGGGTATGGCCGTAGGAAACCGCAAACTCAAAAGCACTATCGGCCTCCTTCCTCAGACTAACGAGCTCCCTAAGAACCTCAAGGTAAAAGAATTAATCAGCTTCTTCCAATCCATCTATGACTACCCCTTGACCCAGGAAGAAATTCAAGACATTTTGTGTTTCAGTCCTAGTCAATACAATCAGATGACCCAATCCTTATCCGGCGGTCAGCGTCGTCTTCTGGGCTTTGCTTTGACCTTGATTGGCCGTCCTTCCGTTCTCATACTAGACGAACCGACAGCTGCCATGGATACTTCGACCCGCCAACAGTTCTGGGAAATTATCCGTCGAATCAAAGAAACCGGGACTACCATTCTCTACTCTTCTCACTACATTGAAGAAGTCGAACATACAGCCGAACGGATTCTGGTTCTCCACCAAGGCAAGCTTATTCGTGACACGACCCCTCACCGTATGCGGTCAGAAGAATTAACCCAATTCTTTACCGTCCCAGTCCGCTTCCAAGAAGTCTTGTCCAAACGCCAAGACATTATGGACCTAACCGAAAGTAGTGATAGTCTGACCTTCCATACTAAGAATGGTGCTGAAGTATGGGCTGCCCTTAGCCAAGCGGGTTGTGACTTCAGTGAATTAGAAGTCGCGCGCCGCACCTTACTCAATAGTATTTTCGAAACCACCCGAGACGACCAAGAAAGCGAGGTAAAATAAAATGAAAAACTTACGCGCCCTCATCAAGGTAGAGACCTACTTTACATTACGCAATTGGCAAAGTTTAGTCATGGCCATCGGCATGCCCTTAGCTTTCTACCTTCTCTTCTCTGGTATCTATCAAGCGGAGATGCCTTATAGCTACAGAGTCTTCATGATGATTTCCATGACGGCTTCTTCTCTTCTAAGCTTCAACGTTTTCGCCCTACCCTATAATTTAACTGCAGACAAGCACACCAATTGGCGGCGTTTTCTTCACCATTCACCGGTGTCTGTGGTACAATATTACTTAGTAAAAGCCTTACGCTTTGCCTTTCTCTATTCCCTCGCCATCGGCGTGGTCTTCAGCTTTGGTGGCTTAGTTCGTCAAATTACCCTGCCGGTTGGTGACTATTTCATGGTCATTCTTATTCTCTTGGTCGGGATGATTCCCTTCTCCTTTATTGGGGCTCTCATTTCCTACTTACCAAGTGAAGAAACCATCTCCATGGTTGGGAACATCGCCTTTATGGCCATGTCACTCTTAGGTGGCCTCTGGATGCCTTTAATGTTTTTCCCTCAATGGATGCAAAACCTAGCCAAATGGATTCCTAGCTACCACTTAATGCAAATCATCCAAAACTGGTATAGTAACCGCGTCTGGGCATGGGATTCCATTCTAGCACTGATTGCCTATGGAATCTGCTTCTTAATCCTGATTGCCTTGGTGCACCGTAAAATTGAAGTAAAATAAGTACTTTAGAAGGAGGGACCAACGTGTTCCAACGTCTGAAAATTGCTATGAAACAGACTCACATCATGTTCTATATCAGTCTGGTCTTCATTCTATTCCCCGTTATTGAATCCATCAATCAGTCCCCCATCAATTGGGGGATTTTGGGCTTGACCTTTATCTTTTTAGTTTCCTATCTCTCCCTCTTATGGAGCCAAGACCAACGAATTGTCACCCTTAGTTGGATTTATGCGGCAGGCTATATCTGTTACTGTGCCCTTTCCCTCAATCCTAACTTTATTTGGTTCCTCTTTTATTTGGGCAATGTCATGGCCTATTGTTTTCCTCGTTCTTCCCTCTGGTCTTGGCGTTGGTTAAGTATTTATGGTATCGCCCTAGGCATCTATGTCTATCACACTTGGCGGGGCTTGGATTCCATTGAGTTATTCTATCTGGGCCTGCTAATTGGCTTCATCATCCTCTTTTCCATCGGGCAACGCTTCGGTCGATTGCGAGAGCTCATGCAGGAAAGAGAAGAAGCTAAAAATAAGCAAATCAACTTACTTTTAGCTGAAAATGAACGTCATCGAATCCGGCGTGACCTCCATGATAACCTAGGCCATCTCTTCGCCACCTTAGCTGTTAAGAGTGAATTAGCCACTAGCCTGATGGCACGTCAAAAATATGAGGCTGCCCAAGAACATGTTAAGGATATTCACAACCTGACTCAGGAAGCTATGCATCAGGTACGGGCTATCATCAACGACTTAGACCACCACGACTTGGCTAACGAACTCATCCGGCTGCAAGAAATGTTAGAAATATCTGGTATCCAGGTGGTCATTGACAATCAGCTAGCCAGCCTATCCTTGACACAGGACCAATCCTCCACCCTAGCTTTGTGCTTGCTAGAAGCCTGCAACAACATCATCAAGCACGCCCAAGCCAAGCATGTCCTAATCCGCCTCTGGCAGAACGATAATTTCCTTTACGCCTTTGTAGAAGACGACGGACAAGGTTTTGGCCCCGTGCAGGAAGGTGAACTCCACACCATCTTGGACCGCCTGCAAATTCAAGGTGGACAGCTAAACATCCTCAGTCGTCGCCAACCTACCCAAGTCCAACTTAAAATGCCCTACGAGAAAGGATAGGTGATTCCATGCGCCTCTTAATTGCAGAAGATCAAGCCATGCTTCGAGATGCCCTCTGTCAACTCCTAGAGCTGGAAGACCAAGTAGAAATCGTTCGCCCAGCCAAAAATGGCCAGGAGGCCATGGAAATTTTAGATAGCCAGACCGTCGATATCGCCCTCTTAGACATTGAAATGCCCTATGCCAGTGGTTTAGACGTGCTAGAGTGGGCTAAGACCCATCACCCTGAGGTCAAGATCCTCATCTTCACCACCTTCAAACGTCCCGGCTACTTCGAACGCGCTCTCAAAGCCGATGTCGATGCCTTCGTCCTCAAGGAACGCCCTGTCCACGCCCTCATGGCAACACTCGAAAATATCTTGGCAGGCAAGAAAGAATATGCGCCTGAGCTCGTTGATAGCCTCTTCACTCATCACAATCCCTTAACTCCACAAGAGCGCCAGCTCATGGCAGGCGTTAGAGAGGGCCTCTCCAACAAGGAATTAGCCCAGGAGCTCCACCTATCAGAAGGCACTGTTCGTAACTACATGTCTACCATTCTGCAAAAACTAAGCGCTAAAAACCGGGCGGATGCCATCCGTATCTGCCAAGAAAATGGTTGGTATTAAAATTTCGCAAAGAAAAAAAGACTGAGAAGTGGATGCTTCTCAGTCTTTTACTTTATCTTAGTCTTCTAAGTCCACGTTGTGGTATACACGTTGAACGTCGTCATTGTCTTCTAAGACTTCAATCAAACGCTCAAATTTAGCTAGGTCGTCCCCTGTTAAGGTCACTTCGTTTTGTGGCAAGAGGTCTAATTCTGCCACTTCAAACTCGCTAATCCCCATGGCTTCCAAAGCTGATTGGATGGCGTGGAAGTCATTTGGTTCCCCGTAAACGACAACAGAATCTCCTTCTTGTGTCACTTCGCGAACGTCGACATCGGCTTCTAACAAGCCCATCATGATTTCGTCAGCATCTTGGCCGGCAATAACGAAGACAGCTGTCGCGTCGAAGAGGTAGCTAACAGACCCGCTGACACCCATGTTCCCGCCGTTCTTACCATAGGCCGCCCGCACATCACTGGCAGTCCGGTTAACGTTGTTAGTCAAAGCATCCACGATAATCATGGAACCGTTTGGCCCAAAACCTTCGTAGCGGAGCTCTTGGAAGCTTTCATCGCCGCCACCTTTGGCTTTTTCGATAGCGCGGTCAATGACATGCTTAGGCACATTGTAGGTCTTAGCACGGTCAATGACAAATTTCAATTTTTGGTTACTATGGGGATCTGGATCGCCTTGTTTAGCAGCTACGTAAATTTCAATCCCGAATTTTGCGTAGACCTTACTGTTATTGGCATCCAACTTGGCTTTTTTTTCTTTGATGTTGGCCCATTTACGTCCCATTATTTCACATCACTTTCTCTTAAGATATTACTATTATAAGGCTAAGCCCCCGCCATGGCAAGGTCTGACACTCATTTACCTTACCCGCAGACCAGGCTATAATCAGAGGCTCCTAATAGCCCCCAACCTTACGAATGACTTTATAGACTTGGTTCGAAACCCAACGTCCCACCCGGGTATTAGCAGTCGTTAAACGCCCGAAAAAAGCATAACGCAAGACTTTGAAAGCCTCAGGATTACGTTCTTTTAGGAAATTCCAGAGATCTTGGCGCTTGGCCAAAGCTTCTGGCGTCCCAATACGATTGAGCAAGGCACTTGAAATGCTAGTGACAATCTCCAAGTGCTTAAGTAAATACTGGCGAATGCTAGGATGTAGCGGCTGGCTGAAGTCAACCGCTTCAATCAAGAGTCGGTTGACCTTAAGTTGCTGGTCAATCCGCCCCATCATGACCCGCTCATTGACCGACTGGTCATCGCGGCCAATCAGGTAACGATAGAAATCGACATCCAGATAATAGAGACGCCGAACATGCTGAATCGGTTGATAGACAAAGACATTATCTACATAGAAGGTATGTTCTGGCAAGTTAAGACCACAATCTCTCAGGAGTTGGGTCCGATAAATCAACGAGTGCATCATGAGATACTCGCCTACTGAGAAAGGCTTGACCTCGTCCCAGCCAAAGAACTGATTAATGGGCAGATTACGCTCGTAGCGGACCGTTCGCTTAGCGCCCTCCTCTCCCTGTTCATAAACATAATTAGTCAGGAGGACATCCACTTGGGTCTTCTCTGCTTCAAAGCGCTCCAAGGTCGCCATGACCGTAGTCAAAGCCGACTCATCCACCCAGTCATCAGAGTCTACCACCTTAAAATATTGGCCCGTCGCATGGGCTAGACCAGTATTGACTGCCCCACCATGACCTTTGTTAGCCTGATGAATGGCCTTAACTTGGTCTGGATAGCGGCGTTGATAGTCTTGAGCAATGGTCAAGGTTTCATCCTTAGAGCCATCATCAATGACCAAAATTTCAATCTGGTCGCCTGCCTGCAAGAGGGACTCAATAGCCCGCCCCATATAATCTGCGGAATTATATGAGGGGATTGCCACAGTTAGTAATTTCATTAAGTATTCTACCTTTCTAGTCGAAACATTGAAGTCAATGGCGCCTAGCCTTGGGCAGGCTTCTTGAAGAGGCGTTTGAGGCCAATACGGCCTTTTTTCTTATCTAAGACAGTGACTTCAACTTCCAAGATATCCCCCACAGCTACCGCTTCTGAAGGATGCTTGATGAATTTCTTGGATAGTTTGGAAATATGAATCAGGCCATCTTGCTTGACCCCGATATCTACAAAGGCACCGAAATCGACCACGTTGCGGACCACACCTTGTAGTTGCATCCCCACTTCCAGATCGTCTAAGGACATAACATCTTCCCGCAAAATCGGCGCAGGACCGGCATCCCGAATATCATGCAGGGGATGCTTGAGACCTTCAATAATATCTACAATGGTTGCCTGACCTACTTCTAGCTCCTGAGCTAGTTGGGCTGGTTTAAGGGCACTTAAGGCCTCCACAGCATGATCAGAGCCAATGGAGTCTAAGGCTAAACCAGCACGGTCCAGAATCATACGCGCTACCGCGTAACTCTCTGGGTGAATACCGGTCTGATCAAGTGGATTCTTCCCTCCGACAATCCGGAGGAAGCCAATAGCTTGCTCATAGGTTTTAGGACCTAGGCGTTTGACATCCTTAATTTGACGGCGGTCTTCAAAGCGACCTAACTCATCACGAAGGCTAATCAAGTTTTTAGCGGTCGTCGCGGTCAAACCCGACACGTGTTGCAAGAGGGAAACACTGGCTGTATTCACATCCACACCTACTCGGTTAACAGTGGTATTGACCACAAAGTCTAGTTCCTCGGTCAATTGCTTTTGAGCCACGTCGTGCTGATACTGACCCACACCAATGGACTTAGGATCAATCTTAATCAATTCAGCCAAAGGGTCTTGCAGACGGCGAGCAATGGAAACCGCGCTCCGCTCTTCTACCTGATAATCCGGAAATTCTTGACGGGCTAGTTCACTAGCTGAATAGACAGAAGCCCCCGCCTCGTTAACAATCATATATTTAACTGGTTGGTCCAAGGTCTTGATGACTTGAGCTACGAACTGCTCAGATTCCCGACTGGCGGTCCCATTCCCAATAGCAATGACTTCGACCCCGTGTGCTTTAATCAAGTCTGCCAATTGGCCGCTGGCCGCTTGACGTTGGCGTTCACCTGCTGGTTTATGAGGGTAAATAACACCTTTATCTAAGACCTTACCGGTTTGGTTAACGACCGCTAGCTTACAGCCTGTACGGTAGGCAGGGTCCAAGCCCAGCACTGTCCGTCCCTTAAGAGGTGGCGTCAGGAGCAAATGTTTGAGGTTGTCACCAAAGACTTGGATGGCTTGCTTATCTGCCCGCTCAGTCGCTTCATTACGAAGTTCCCGTTCAATGGCTGGAAAGATGAAACGTTTGTATGCATCTCGAATAGCCGCCTGCCCTAAGACACGCTTAGCTTCTGGGAGATTTTCAGCTAGGACATGCCGCTCCAAATAATTGAAGATTGGCGCTTCATCCACCTCAATAGATACGCTGATAACCTCTTCCTTCTCAGCTCGGTTGAGAGCTAAGGTCCGGTGCGCTGGTAGGTCGCTAAGTTTATTTTCGAAGTCATAATACATCGCATAGACTTGGTTAGGGTCCGCCTCTTCCTTCTTGAGCTTGGTCTTGAGGATGGCATTATAACGCATGTATTTGCGGATAAATTCGCGGTAGGCAGCATTGTCTGACACCCATTGGGCCAGAATTTCATGGGCACCGGCTAGAGCAGCTGCCACATCAGTAACTTCTTCGTTAAGATAGCCAGCAGCAGTCTCTTCGACGTCCCCTGCCTGCTCATTCAACAACCATTGAGCCAAAGGTTCCAGGCCTTGTTCAATAGCCACCATGGCCTTAGTACGACGCTTCTGCTTATAAGGTCGATAGAGATCTTCCACTTGTTGCAAGGTGCTAGCCGCTTCGATTTGCCCAGCTAATTCTGGAGTCAGTTTTTCTTGCTCATCAATCAGACGCTTAACTTCTTCCTTACGCTCGGCCAATTGCGTGACATAACGATAGCGGGTCTCAATCTCGTGGATTTGGACTTCATCTAGGGCGCCTGTTTTTTCCTTACGATAGCGCGCAATAAAAGGAATGGTGTTGCCTTCGGCCAAGAGCTCTAAGACGACACTGACCTTATCAACCGGCAACTTAAGTTCCTTTGCTACCTCTTGTACTTCATGTGTTAATGTTACTGTCATGATTTAATCGTCCACCTTTGGTGCGTCCGAAGGAACGCAGAATGTTTCGAGAAGGGTCTCGTGATTGATTCGGACAGCCAATAGATGGCCACCGTATACTGCACCGCCATCAATGCCAATCAAATCACCCTCACGATGCCAAACATGATGAGTCTGTCCATCGTCATTGAGCCGGCCAATTGGGGTGTGGCCGAAGATAATTGGCCGCCCAGTCTTATTAGGCAGCGTATGGAAGGGTTCGCGAATCCAGACAAAATCGCGACGCGAAGAATCTTTCCACTGGTCGACTTCCGGATTAACCCCAGCATGTGCAATGATGAAGTTGCCAAATTCTGTATAGAGGGGCAGGCTCTCCAACCAGGCTTGTAGCCACGGCTGAGTCTCCTTCAAGCAGTCAGACAGCAGCTGGCCCGATTGGTCTTCTAGCCTACTAGGCGTCGTCTCTAAAAATTCTGAGATGGTGGTCAAACCACCGTTACGTTTATAGCGGCCAAAGTATTTTTCTGGGTCCGTCAAGATCTCCAATAACATATCCTCATGGTTACCACAGAGACAGATAGCGCCATGACTGGCTTGAAGCTCCCTTACTTTTTCGACTGTAGCCTTAGACTTAGGTCCCCGGTCAATTAAGTCTCCCACAAAGATTAATTGTTGATCTTCTGGGCGCCAATGGATCAATAGTTCTTCCAAAAGATGGTACATACCATGGATATCCCCGATAACAAATGCTTCCTGCTTAGTCAAGGTCGTCGCCTCCTTCTCATTCAATCTTATATATTATAGCATAAAAGCCTTTAAAACACGATATCTAGCCCTGAAGCTCCTCGTTTATCAGACATTTTGTTACGAATTCTGCACATTTTCATTCTGCCTATTCTTGCAGTGTTCAAAAACACGAACATTTAATTTTTTTTGAAGACAAATCCTCTTAGAACTAGTTCTATCTGCCACTGTCTATGCTATACTCAATTCTGTTCTATTAATCCAAACACTAGGAGGCTATTATTTTGGAACGTTTGTTCAAATTACGTGACCATGGAACGACCGTGGTAACTGAATTTATTGCAGGGATTACCACCTTCCTTGCCATGGCATATATTGTCTTTGTCAACCCGTCTATTCTGTCTCAAACCGGCATGCCTAGCCAAGCTGTCTTCCTAGCTACCCTCTTTGCGGCAGCTACCTCTACACTGGTCATGGGCCTTTTCGCTAATGTCCCTTATGCCTTGGCTCCAGGTATGGGCCTCAATGCCTTTTTCACCTTCACCGTCTGCTTCGGTCTAGGTTTCACCTGGCAAGAAGCCTTAGCCATGGTTTTCCTGTGCGGTGTTTTCAACATCCTGATTACCGTCACTAAAATCCGCAAGCTCTTGATCGTTTCCATCCCAGAATCCCTACAACATGCTATTTCTGCTGGGATTGGGGTCTTCATCGCCTATATCGGGGTCAAGAATGCAGGCTTCTTAAACTTTACAGCCTCCGGTTCTAGCATCCTTTCTGTTAATGGCGGCCCAGCTAGTGCTACTCAATATACTGGCGGGGTTACCAATATCGTAGCTGATTCCGGTATCGTCCCATCCTTGGTCAACTTCACTCAGCCATCTGCAATTCTCGCTTTGATTGGCTTAGCTATCACCATTATCCTCATGGTCCGTCAAGTCAAAGGCGCCCTTCTCTTAGGGATTGTAATCACTACCGCCTTAGCCTTTCCAATGGGCCTAATTGACCTATCAAGTGCCAACCTAGCACAAAATTCTCTTGGTAATGCTTTTGGGGAACTAGGTCAAACCTTCTTAGTTATCTTCCGTCCAGAAGGTCTTCCAGCCCTCTTTTCAGACTGGAGCCGCCTTCCATTAGTGTTAATGACCATCTTCGCCTTCAGTCTTTCTGATGTCTTCGATACCATCGGGACCTTCGTAGGAACTGGTCGTCGGACTGGCATCTTCTCCGCTGAAGACGAATTAGCCCTACAAAACAGCTCAGGATTCAGCTCAAAAATGGATAAAGCTCTCTTCGGAGATTCAATCGGGACTTTGATTGGTGCCCTCTTCGGGACATCTAACACGACCACCTATGTGGAATCTGCCGCTGGGATTGGAGTTGGTGGCCGAACAGGTCTTACTTCTGTCGTCACCGCCTTACTATTCCTAGCGACCATGTTTATTGCACCTTTTGTTAGCCTAGTACCGACTGTTGCCACTGCGCCTGCCCTTATCATTGTCGGGGTCCTCATGATGGCTTCCTTCAGCGATCTCAACTGGACTGATTTCGCCGAGGCAGTGCCAGCTTTCTTCTCTTCCATTTTTATGGGCTTCTCCTACTCTATCTCTTACGGTATTGCAGCAGGCTTTATCACCTACGCTATCGTGAAAGTAACGCAAGGCAAGGCCAAGGAAATCCACGCTCTCTTGTGGGTCTCCATCGCCCTCTTTGTCCTTAACTTCATTATTTTAGCCCTTATTTAAGGGCATCTCATCACTAGCAGAGACTCTGTCTCTGCTTTTTTCTTGCCATAAAAAAACTGAGGCCCTAGGCCTCAGTTGCTTATGCTTATTGTAACCAAGTAAAGTGCTGGTAATGGCTGTTGATTTGCTCCCAATCTTCAGGACCAAAATGAGCCAGGGCCTCTTTCATCAAAGTGGCTAAATCAGTCGTCGACAAGGTCTTCATTTGATCGCTTGAGAACATATGATAGTCGCCCCCGCCACAGGCCCGATATTGGGTTAGAGCTAGGGTATAAGTGGCATCCAAATCCAGTTCTTGACCCTTACGCTCATCCACGATACTTACCACACGTTGACCAACTGGTTGAGTCAAATCTACTGTAGTCATCAAGCCACTGAATACATCAAAGTTATAGTGCTTAGGTTTAGGCGCAATGTAACTTGGATTAATGGCCTTACGCCCACTCTGATCTAGCACCAGATAGTTGAGATCAAACTCTAAGGCATCCTTGATGGTCTGACCACTTACCTCAACAGTCGCAATCAGATTATAGTAAGGATAACTAGCTAGCAGAATTTCATTGGTGATAGGGCCACGAAAATCTTTAAAGGCCTCATTAACTAAAGCGATGGCGCTAAAATCGGCCCCTGTTTCCCGCAATTGCAATTGATTAAGGAACTCAATATAAGGATGTCCATAGACGCGCGCTTCAAAAACATCATTTGTGACAGGTAAAAGAGGTGCCTCTCCTAGGACTTGATTCAACCAAGCCGCCCCTTGGCTAAGCTCTGGTTCCATGACCTCTTGCACCGCCTGGCTGGGACTAGTTTGACTGGTTTCGTGCAAGCTAGCTTGCCCAGAAATAACCCGATGGTCTTGATCCAAGTCTAAAGTAACTTCCGCTACATACTGGCCAGCAAAGCCTGGTTGCACTACCCAGGTCTGTCCAACTTGTTGGCAAATCACACGGTGTTGGTGCCCTGTTAAGAGCACATCTAGGCCTGGAATTCCTTGCAGCATCTCAGCCCCACGGTTTTCGCCTGTTAAAGCTTCAAGGGGTTCAAAGCTATCCAAATCCCGTTCAAAACCACCATGATAAGCTAAGATAAGAACGTCCACCTGAGGTCTGATAAGCTCAGCGTATTCCTTGGCAACCTCATAGGCATTGAGGAAGGCTAGTCCTTCATAGTGCGCCGGCAATTCCCAGTGGGGAATGTATTCTGTTGTCACCCCAATAATCCCAATCCGGATGCCGTCACGTTCAGTAATGACGTAAGGTTGGCCGAGTGCTGGTTGGCCCGTTTCCCGCCAGACAATGTTGGCACATAAAATCGGTGCCTCTAGCTGATTCAAAATATTATCACGATAGTCTTGGCCAAAGTTGAATTCGTGATTACCAATTAATTGATAATCGTAGCCAATTTTATTCATAGCCCGAGCAAAGACGCTACCGTCGCCCGCTTCCTGCTTGCAGTAAGTGGCGAAGGAAGAACCCTGTATAAAGTCTCCTAAATCAATCGTTAGAACAGGATGATTAGCTTTTTCTTTCAATTTTTCAATAGTTGCTGCTGTGTTGAGCAATGAGCGCTCAGCATTTTCTGGAGCTTTGAGCCAGAAACCATGTGTGTCGCTGGTCATCAAGATGGATAATTGCCGCATAGTACGCCTCCTTAGTCTTAGCCTTCCTATTATACAGCATCCCGCCAAGCCTCTCAAGTAGCCTAATAAAGTCAAAATAAAAAAGGAAAAGACCAAGAGGTCTCCAGCCCCTCAAGGTCTTTTCCCAAGTCAGTCAAGAAAACGAGCGATGCCTTACCCCCACGTAAGGTCGCACCATTTTCCGGCAGTGCACTCCTTGCATTGCCTAAGTCTATCATACAGCACTTGATTGGCAATGAAAAGGCTTATAGGTGGTCTGTAGATGAAGCTTAACACTTCTGACATCTGGCCTTTATTTGATTGCAAATATTACACTCTTGTAACATTTGCCTAGACCAATCCTAGGCAAGAGCCTCAATTTGATCTAATAAATGATCTACGTAGCCGATTGCTGAACGCAAGGCACCAGCATCCGCCATAGATACGCCGGCATGTTCGGCCAAGGCCAAAGGCCCCATGGTACCACCAGCTTTAAGAACTTCTAGCCATTTGTTGATTGTAGTTTGATCACCAGCAGCAATCTTCTGCCCTACAGCCGTCCCAATGGTCAAACCAGCTGAGTAGGTGTAAGGATAGAGGGCCATGAAGTAGTGCGGCTGACGCATCCAAGTCAACTCTGCGCCTGGATTAATTTCCAGGGCATCACCCCAGAATTCTTTAAGGGTCTCTAAGAAGAATTGGTTGAGACTGTCGGTATTGAGGAATTCATCACGGTCTACCGCTTCTAGCACCTTGCGTTGGAAGTGTGCTTCCAAGAGGTGGGTGACCATGTTGTGGAAGTAGGTCCGAGCAATAAACTCAGCAATCAAGGTCCGTTTTTGCGCGGCTTCTAAAGGTTGGCTGAGCAAATATTGACACATAATCACTTCATTAGCCGTTGAAGGCGCCTCGATAAAGTAAAGGCTGGCTTCTGGTGTAATAGGCGATACATGCTGGTTGGTTAACTGGAAGTGCCCCGCATGACCCAATTCATGAGCCAAAACAAGAACTTCGCTGAGTAAGCCTGTCCAGTTAAGCAGAATATAGGATGGGCCATCGGCTACCGTCGCACAGAATCCTCCGGTTGATTTGGTCTGGTTCATTGGATAGTCAATCCAACGCTCATCGAAAGCGCGCCGCACAACTTCTTGATAGTCAGGGCCAAGGACCTTGAAGGTATCTTCTACCATGGCACGGGATGCCTCTATACTGATGGTTTCAGCAGGTTCTTTAGAGAATGGCATCTTAATATCTGCCAAAGAGACTTTATCCAAGCCCTGCTCAGCTGCCAACAAGCGCGCGTAGCGTCGCATCACTGGCGCAAACTCTGACATGATAACATCAATTTGGCGGTTATAGGCTTCGCGGCTCACGTCTTGCTTAAAGAGTTCGTAATCAATGATTGAGTCAAAACCGCGCAACTTAGCTTCCTTCTTGCTCGTTTGCACATAGTTGAGGTAGTTAGCTGCTGCCGTGTGTTGATAGCGCGCCAAGCCATCATGGAAAGACTTCCATGAAGCATGACGTAATTCATAGTCGCTAGCCCCCTCGTAGTCCCCCTCAAATTTGACGAAACTATTTGGATAGGTCTTACCCGACACTTGGAAATCGTCGAAGGTCAAGTCCTGGAACTTGAGGGTTCCATAGAGAGAATATTGGTTGTAGAGCGAGCTCTGGAAACTAGATAAGAGCTCTTCAACCTCCTTAGAAAGGACGCTAGGTTTTAAACGCAAGACTTCATTGAGGTAGCCCGCATAGCGCTTGCCCTTGTCAGATTGACTAAACTCTCTCAGGTAGGCTTCATCCAAGGCTGATAACTCTGGTGCTAGAAAGGCAAGCTTAGCCCCTACTAATTCGAAGAGTTGATCTAAGCCCACCGCATTGGCTTCATTCTGAGCATCTAGTTTATCGGTCTCATAGGCTAGTGAACCATAATGAGAGACCCAGGAAATGGCCACTTGAATAGCCTCATAGTCGGCTAAGGCCTTTTCTAATTGTTGCGCTTGACCCAGAGTGCCCGCATAGTTAGCTTCAAATTCCGTCACCTGTTTCTTCAAGCCCTCTACGGCCACTTCATAGGCCGCCTGGTCTTGATACAAGAGACTTAAATCCCAGGTCTCTGCCAGAGGCAGTTCCTGTCTTAAAGGTAATGACATCTTACTTTCCTCCTTGTTCTGCACGTAATTCAGTGATAAAGTGTTCAATGCGCTCAAAGGCTTGTTTGAGTTCATCGATTGAGTAGGCATAAGATACCCGTACGAAGCCTTCGCCCGACTGGCCAAAAGCTGAGCCCGGCACAACCGCCACCTTGTGCTCTCGAATCAGACGGGTGGCAAACTCTTCTGAACTTAAGCCAAATTGACTAATATTCGGGAAGATGTAGAAGGCGCCAAAAGGCTCAAAGCATGGAATGCCTAAGCGTTTGAGCTCCGCCATCAAATAGCGTCGACGTTGATTATAGCTGTCACGCATCATTTCCACATCACTAGCCCCATTCTTAAGAGCCATGGTGCCCGCATACTGGCTCATAGTTGGCGCAGCCATAATAGCAAACTGGTGAATTTTCACCATCTGAGCCAGAATTTCTTCAGGGCCACAACAATAGCCCAAGCGCCAGCCGGTCATGGCATAGGCCTTAGAAAAGCCATTGATATAAATAGTCCGTTCAACCATACCCGGCAAATCAATGAGGGAATAGTGCTTCTTGCCGGTATAAGAAAGCTCGCTATAGATTTCATCTGTAATAACCAAAAGATCGTGGCGTACAATCACTTCAGCGATTGCTTCCAAATCTTCCTTGGACATCACTGCCCCGGTCGGGTTATTGGGGAAGGATAAAATTAAGGCCTTAGACTTAGGTGTAATCGCAGCCTCTAACTCCTCCGCCGTCAATCGAAAATCATTAGCTTCCTTAAGCGGAATAGGTACTGGCACGCCATCCGCTAGGGTAATACATGGTAAGTAGGAGACATAGCAAGGTTCATGATAAATCACTTCGTCCCCAGGTTCTAAACAAGCCCGCAAGGCCAAGTCAATGGCCTCAGATCCCCCGATTGTGACTAAGACCTGAGTGGCCGGATTGTATTGGACCGCGTGATTGCGCGCGATGTAATTAGAAATCTCAGTTCGTAATTCCATCAGCCCACGGTTAGCTGTATAGAAAGTCCGGCCTTTCTGAAGGGTGTAAATCCCCTCTTCGCGCACATGCCAAGGAGTATCAAAATCGGGTTCTCCCACCCCTAGCGAAATGACATCTTCAATCTCATTGGCAATATCGAAGAATTTGCGAATCCCAGAGGGTTGAATGGCTTGAACTTTCTGGTTGATAAAACGATGACTCATGGAGTGACCACCATCCGTTTGTGTTTGTCATCCTTGACGAACATGGTGCCGTGGTCTTTGTATTTCGTTAAGATAATATGAGTCGCTGTTGACTGAACTTCTTCAATCACAGACAAACGGCTAGAAACAAAGAGGGCAATTTCCTTCATCGGCGCCTTCTTAAGTTCAACCAAGAAGTCAAAGCCCCCAGACATAAGGTAGAGGGAGTCTACCTCTGGGAAAAGATAGATTTTCTCTGCAATTCGGTCAAAACCTTGGCCACGCTGTGGGTTAACCTTCAATTCGATAATGGCAGACACACTTTGATCGTCGGTCTTGTCCCAGTTAATTAGGGTATGATAACCGACAATAATACGGTCGGCTTCAAGTTCTGCAATGGTTTTGATGACTTCTTCTTCGCTATAACCTAGACGAACAGCCAATTCAGCTGGTGAAATTCTACTGTTACTTTCTAATACTTTTAAAATCGCTTGGCGTTGATTCATGGTGAAACCTCCTACTAGACTTGTGGCCAGTCTCTGCTGACGCACCTTATTCCTATTATAGCACAAAGCAAGGCCAAGACGAAAGGCCGGAGGTCAGTGCCAAGCAAGTCAAATCTGCGCTAGAATAAAGAAAAAGCCGAGCGACCTCTTAAGGCTACTCAGCAAGTCATATTTAGAGAATTAATCCCCAACTTTGATTCGGTCGGTAAGATCTCCTGATTGACTAAAATCAATCGGATAATCTAGGCTAGGTTGCGGCATCTGGTAGCCCAGATAGGTCACAGCAAAGTCCTTGAGCCGGGCGCCAATTTCACGAAATTCACGTTTGAATCGGGTTGAAGCTGCCTCTTCAGCCGCCAGCCCTACCGCCTGTAGGCCTAAGCCACGTGCCAACATAAGCGCACGAGAGAGATGATAGCCCTGGGTGACGATAATAACTCGTTCCTGTCCCAAAACGTGTTTGAGTCGATAGAGGCTATCATAAGTCGAGTAGCCCGCATGGTCTAAATAAATCCGTTGACTGGCAACCCCATGCTGAACCAGATAGTCCTTCATGACTGCCACTTCATTATAATATTGATTGGTGTGGTCGCCACTCATGATGAGGGCCTTATTTGGAAAGGTCTCAGCTAGCGTAAGAGCCGAATTTAACCGTCCTGCCAAGACCTTACTTGGTTCCTTATTGTCGATAATTCCAGCCCCCAGCACCAGAATAGGCACCTGGTCGTCGGCCCAATCGGAGGCTTGGATCTCTTGAGGAGTCTTAGTTTGGAATTGGGCGCTCGCAATTACCCAAAGGTTAAGAACTAGAACTAATAAGAGTCCTAAGCTTGCTAGGCCAAGAATTGCTTTAAAAATTGATAGAATCATTTTCACGCGCCTCCCTCCTTCTCAAATATCTCAGCTTTTATAGTATAACAGTATCCTGAAGAGAAGTCTAAAATTGTCAGTCCTGTTGCGAAATTTAACCCAGCTGTTATCCATTTGTCACGGACTCTGCCGATTAACTATGGTAGACTATAGAAGATTACCCCGAGGGCTCCAGCCCCAAACTATCAAATATCCCATAGAAAGAGGAAACCCCATGAAATTACGCCATATCTTTTTATTTTTGCTGGCCATTGTCTTAGGTGCCGGCGCCACGATTCTCTATCTCAAACTCCAAGAACCTGTACGCAAGAACAATCAGACTCAAGAATCGAGTTCTAGCCAGTTAATCAGCCAATCTTCTTCTAGTAAGCCTGAATCTAGCAGTAGCGTCTCTTCCTCTTCAGAGCCACCCCAGTCTTTCCTGAATGAGAGTATTCCAGAAGACGCTAGCTACAAGAAAACGGTCTTACCTGCCGAAATGGACGGTAACGAACTCAACAAGAAAATCAACGAATTCTACCAAGCCAACTACTCAGCAGAAGAGAAGGCTGCTAGCCAACAAGCACTTAGCCAACAAGAATTAGCAGATTTGCAAAACTACTTGGATCAAGCTGGCAATGTCAGTGGTTTGGAAACTAAGGTCGATCAAATCGCGGTTAAGTTAGGCAACCAAACCAGTTACGTCGTTCGTTTAGTTGTGCCAATGACTCGCCAAGAAGCCAACAGTCGCGTCAAGGATAGCGATATCGAACTCATGAACCAAGCCTTATCCTATGTCGGCAATCGCCTAGTCTTGGTAGCCTACTATGATCAAGCTAAGCAAGCGGTGGTGCCTGTCAGCCTATCTAACAGCTCCCGTCCCGCTCTCTTCTACTACAACGTCCAACCTTAAAGTAAATCGAAGGCCATCTATCACTTGGGATAGGTGGCCTTTATTTGCTTGGAAAAGGCTAATTTTCAGCTGAGTCTCGAACCGTGTCAATGCCTAAAACTACTGCCAGAACTAATACCGGATGAATCGTCTCATCATAGATTTCAATCTCGAAGGTATCGGACCAGGTCATAATCTTGCTCCGAATGGTCGCGATAATTTCTCCATCTGCATCATAAAGACTACAGCCCTTAAGCCAAGAAATACCATCCACTGTCCAACCTAGACCTTGAATCGATAAACGGGTACTTAAGATACTGAAGCGCTCTTGAATGGTCGCCACTGCTTGGCCGCCAATACTAATCGTTAGGCGTTGGAAGAAGAGACGCCACATAGCCTGAGTCACCGTCGCTAAGGCTGTTCCTGTCTTGGCATCTAGAATGGTCATCTGGCGACGAAGCCAGGGCATACGACCTCGAACTTGATAGACTACATTCCCTGCTTCATCATAAATCTCAAAGTTTTGGCGAATAGACATAAAATGTTGTTCCATATAGAATTTCATCATATTCTCTCCCTTACTTGTGATAGGCGTGCCCCTTCATAATCCGAAAAGCCCGGTAAATCTGCTCGACTAGGACCAAGCGCATGAGTTGATGAGGTAAAGTAATCCGTCCAAAGCTGACCCGCCATTGGGCTTTTTGTTTGAGTCGCTCCGCTAGGCCTAGGGAACCACCGATAATAAAGCTTACCCTACTTTGACCATGTAGGGCCATGCGGTCCAAACGCTGGGCTAAATCTTCAGAAGAGATTAGATCTCCTTCAATGGCGAGGACAATGACCTGACGGCCAGCATCTAATCGAGCCTCTATGCGCTCTGCTTCCTTATCTAAAACTTGTTCGATTTCGAGGGGGGACATTTTCTCTGCGGTCGCTTCATCGGCCACTTCAACGATAGAAAGGTTGGCATAGGCGCCAAGTCGCTTGGTATATTCAGCAATCCCTTGTTTGAGATATTTCTCCTTGAGTTTGCCGACACAGATAATTTCAATTTGCATCCTAATTCCTCCTACCATTATCATAGCATTTTTTGATGATTTTTTGTATGATAATAAGGAATTGAATTAGAATCGAGGTTCTCGCTATGCAAGATCTATTCTCCCCGAGCAAATGGACCGCAACCCAGAAGCTAACCGTTAGCTTTCTGGTGGTTATTTTGACCGGGAGCTTTCTCCTCTGGTTGCCTATTTCCAACCAGCCAGGAACACATCAATCTTATTTAGACCATCTTTTTACTGCCGTCTCTATGGTTTGTGTGACGGGTTTGACCGTCCTATCCATTAAGGACACCTATACGGTCTTTGGCCAAATTGTCGGTATTGTCCTTATGCAGATTGGGGGCTTAGGGCTCATCACCCTGATTTCTGTCAGTCTCTTCTACCTGAAGCGACGCATTTCGCTCAAGGACCAAACCACCTTGCAGATGGCCCTTAACCGTAATACCAACGACAATTACAAGGACTTTCTCTTTAATGCCTATCGCTTCACCTTCGCAGTAGAAGCCATTGGCGCCCTAGTTCTGATGACGGACTTCATCCCACGCTATGGTTGGGCAAAAGGCGCCTTCAATGCAGTCTTTGTCGCTGTTTCTGCTTTCTGTAATGCTGGTTTTGACAACTTAGGTAGCAACAGTCTCCAAGACTTCGTCCTCAATCCGACAGTTAACTTTACGGTTGCCCTACTCATTATTGCGGGAGGGATTGGTTTCACCGTCTGGGCCGAGCTGAGGGAAAGGCTGAGTCACTACTTCCATTCTCGTCCGCGACTTTTGCGTTTGAGTTTCCGCCGCTTGAGTTCCCACTCCCGCCTGGCACTTATTGCGACTGCTTCCTTGCTTTTAGGTGGGGCCTTTATTACCTGGTTATCAGAACTCAGACATAGCTCAACTATCGGTAACTATAATATCTTCCAACAGTGGATGATTTCTTTCTTCCAGTCTGCTGCCTTCCGTACGGCCGGCTTCTCG
The DNA here is from genome assembly GCF_938010525.1 of uncultured Abiotrophia sp. Lineage (GTDB taxonomy): Bacteria > Bacillota > Bacilli > Lactobacillales > Aerococcaceae > Abiotrophia. The sequence goes on from NZ_CALLVK010000020.1 coordinate 151,438, forward strand.
ACATTGAACTATGAAGCGACCCATCCCTTCACTAACCTAGTTTATATGATTCTCATGCTGATTGGGGGAGCACCTGGCGGTACAGCCGGTGGGATTAAGGTCACCACGGCAGCCATCATGTTCTTACTCTTCCGTTCTGAGCTAAAGGGCCACACTGAAGTGACCTTCCATAAACGAGTTATTCCAGCCAGCTCCGTTAAGCAGGCAATGACCATCATCCTCTTTTTCTTCACGGTCTTAATGATTGGCTACTCACTCTTACTCTTGGAGCATCCAGATTTGAATCCTTACCATCTCCTCTTCGAGGCCATTTCTGCTATGGCCACTGTGGGTTCTTCAGCAGGGATTACCTCACAGCTTACGACTTGGGGACGTATCATTATTATGGGGATGATGTTCTTGGGCCGGGTAGGTCCCTTTACCGTCTTCCTCAGCTTGCTCCAACGTGACCGCAAAGAAATTCACTATGCCGATACTGACATATTAATCGGCTAATCAGAAAGGATCTGTTCACTTATGAAACCAAAACTCAATACCCGGATTATTGGCGTCTTAGGCCTGGGGGTCTTTGGCCGAACCGTTGCAAAAGAACTTAGCAAATATGATGTTGACGTCATCGCCATCGACAATCGACAAGCCAATGTCCAAGACGTAGCGGACTATGTTACTAAAGCAGCCGTAGGCGACATTACCGATTATGACTTCTTGAAAAACATCGGTGTTAAGGAATGCGACATTGTCATTATCGCGACCGGTACTAACCTGGAAAGCTCTGTACTCGCGGCTATGCACTGTAAAAAATTAGGCGTCCCTCGAATCGTGGGTAAGGCACGTAGCTTAACCTTTGAAGAGGTCCTCTATGAAGTAGGCGTCCATGTAGTGGTCTCTCCTGAACGTGACTCCGGTGTACGTTTAGCCTCTAAGATTCTCCGTAATAAGATTGACGAAGTACTACGATTAGACGATGATACCTCGATTGTCGAATTTACGGCGCCTGACGCATGGGTAGGCAAAACCGTCTTAGAATTAGACTTGCGTCGCAAGTACGAACTTAACCTGATTGGTATGCGGGAAGAAAAAGGTGAGAAGTTAAATTCTTCTATTGCCATCAACCACCCAATTGAAGCCAACACTATTTTAGTCGCGATGGCTAATTCTCATGTTTTCGAGAAATATGACTACTTAGGCTACTTTAACGACTAAACCTACTATCATAAAAAGCCATGGTTTGAAACCATGGCTTTTTTGTCTAGAGACGGCGACGGCGCATGAGGATGAGGCCGATGGCTGCAAGCACCAATAGTGCTCCTACTAGCAAGAATGGCAGGCGGTCCACTTCACCTGTGTTTGGCAGGCCTTTCTTATTTTCTCTCTTGCTTTCTTTCTTAACCTCTACCTTACTTGAGCTTTGACTTTCTTTTGATTCAGATTTAGACTCAGAAGACTTAGATTCGTTAGGTTTTGAAGACTCGTTCGGCTTGGATTCACTTGGATTAGAAGCTGAGGATTGGGAAGACTCAGCTGGTTTGGATTCTGCTGGCTTAGACTCTGAAGCTTGTGATGCCTCTGCCGGTTTCGATTCTGCTGGCTTAGACTCTGAAGCTTGCGATGTCTCAGCTGGTTTGGATTCTGTTGGCTTAGATTCTGAAGTTTGTGCGCTCTCTGCTGGCTTTTGTTCAGGCTTAGGCGCTGGCAATGAAATAACGGGTAGTACTTGTTTATCAGATTCATCTTCCAGTGGTAACTGCGCCAAGTAGCTATCGAATTTTTTCTTGAGCGCCGCAAAGTTTTGAATGGTTTGGCTGGCATCATAAACGCTAGCGGTCACCATACCTTCAGATGTTTCGCGTTCTTTGGTTGGTTTATATTCCTTAACACCCGCCATACCGTCTTTTTCAAGACCTTGTTCTACTAGCCACTTATGAGCTGCAGAGACAGCTTGATCACGGTTACCCTCTACCAAAAAGTAGAAAACAAGCCCTTCTGTATTATCTTGGGCATTGATCAGAACATAGCGCACAATGCTGTGCTCCTTAGCTTGCGCTACTTGGCTGGCCTCTGCCTCATTATTTGACGCGGTAGCTTGTGCGGTGACCGGATAGCTTCCTAAAACACCGGCTACCAAACCCAAAACTAAAATTCCTTTCGACCACTTTTTCATGGTGAATCGCTTCCTTTCCTTTTGTTACACTTATTGTAACTCTGTTACAGGAGTATTACAAGTGAATCTTTGTTTTTTATCATTTATTTCCCGGATAATTCATAAATTCGCCACATTTCCCTTATTAACGGTTCCATTTCAGCACACTAAATATTACAAAAGTATTACAAAGATAAAAAAGCCCCTATTTTCATAGGGGCTCAAAGCTTTTATTTAACCTTGGGTCAAACGTTTGCGAATGTAACTAGAGCTATACTCAACAATCAGGATAAAGGCAATCAGACCAATCAAAATGGCTCCTACTTCATCCCATTTGTAACCGTTAATAGCAAAGGTCAACGGTGCCCCAATCCCGCCGGCTCCAACAACCCCTAAAATCGTGGCGTCACGTAGGTTCATATCGAAGCGGAAAATCAGGGTGGAAATTAAACTAGACCAAAGTTGGGGAATAATCCCACAGCGAATTTTCTGGAAGGTGGAACAACCAGCCGCATCCAAGGCCTCTAGTATGGAATCATCTAAATCGTCAATGGTTTCCGAGAAAAGTTTGGAAATCATCCCAATCGAAGTGACCGATAGGGTCATGACCCCAGCGAAAGCACCTGGACCAGTTACACGAATAAACATGAGCCCATAAACGAAACTTGGAATAGTCCGAACCGCCATCACAAAAAGGCGTGTGATGACCGTAATGGGCATTGGCATGACTTTACCTGAAGCCAGAAAGGCCAAAGGGATAGAGAAAACAGCTCCTACAATGGTTCCCATAAAAGCAATGGCTGCTGTTTCTAGGAGTAGGTGGAGTACACCACTCTCCCCTAAACCAAGTAAGGTTTCCAGGTTAGGATGGAAAATCCCGCTAATAATATTGAAGGCAATAGTTGGGCCCTTTTCAGAAATATCAATAGAACCCAAGGCCGACCAGGACCAGACAATAAGTACTACTAAACCTAGCACCCATAAGGCCTTAAAATACTTGTCCGAGCTACGCGATTCATACATTTCATTAATCTTATCAATCATGGCGCGGACCTCCTAAGTTAGTTTAGAGCGCAAGTAGCGACTGGTATACTCGATAATCAGGACCGTCACATAGAGAGCAACTAGAATCATGCCCAAATTCGTGTACTCACGCCAAGCGATTTTCTCATTCAAGATGACCCCAATCCCACCGGCGCCAACCCATCCCAGAATGGCCGCATGGCGGACATTCCCTTCAAATGTATAGAGTGAAGAGGCCAGATAGGATGGTAAGACTTGAGGCAGAATGGCTCCCATAAAACTATAGACACGGTTAGCCCCCAGGGCTTCCATGGCTTCAAAAGGTTTCATATCGACCGTTTCAATCATCTCATAGAGTTGCTTAGCCATAAAGGAGAAGGTGAAGATGGCAATAGCCACCGTCCCGGCAAAGGTCCCAATCCCAAAGATCAGGGTTAAAACACTGGCATAAATCAAGGTTGGCACTGTTCGAATCAAACTTAGGACTAATTTCATAGAGCCGGTTACCCAACGATTGACAACCATGTTGTAAGAAGCAATCACAGCGGCTGGGATAGCCAGCAAGGCTCCAATGACAGATCCTAAGATAGACATTTTAATGGTGTCTAAGAGTGGTCCTTGAACGGATGACCAGTAATCCCAGTTAGGTGGATACATCCGCCCTAAAATAACAAAGAACTGATTTCCTCGCTTGAGCAAGGTCGACATCTTGAAGCCAGTTAGCTCTATAGAATAATAGAAAGCTAGGACAACCAAGATGAGATAAAGCCAGGTTAGAGAAGGTTTTTTGCTGATGGTTTTACCGTTTGGGAGGGTACGGGTTCGTGGCCCCCACAAACGATGCCAGAATGCATTCATCATCATATCCCCCTATTCAATCGCTTGGCCCTTGTAAATCACATCCAAAATTTCAGGAGTGACTTGGTCAGAGGGACCATCATAGACAACTTCCCCATCACGAATACCAATGATCCGCTCGCAGTATTCCAGCGCTAATTCCACATGGTGAATATTGAGTAAAATCGAAATCTTGTCATCGCGATTAATCGCTTGGAAATCTTCCATTACGGCTTTGGCAGTCACAGGGTCTAAGGCTGCAACCGGCTCATCGGCTAGAATAATCTCTGGATTCTGCGCCAGAGTACGTGCTAGGGCCACCCGTTGTTGCTGCCCCCCGGAGAGTTGATCTACCCGAGTGTAGGCTTTTTCTAGGATGCCTACGCGGTCCAAGGCGGTCAGCGCTCGAATTTCTTCTTCTTTCTTATAGTAACCAATGAGAACCCGCCAAAAAGGAATATCTGGTACAAAGGCATTCATCACATTGCTGATGACAGATGCCCGCGTTACTAGGTTGAAAGACTGGAAGATCATGCCAATTTTACGGCGAAAACGACGTAGACTTTGGCCTTTCAATTGACTAACGTTGGTCCCATTAACGGTTAGCTCCCCTTCACTAATAGGATGCATACAGTTGATGGTCCGGATTAGGGTAGATTTCCCCGCCCCAGATAAACCAATAATCCCAACAAACTCACCTTGTTCTATGGTCAAGTTGACATTCTTCAGAGCCGTCACCCCATTGGGATAGCGCTTGGAGACATTCTTGAACTCTATCATGTGTAATCCTCTCTTCTCATTATAATGGCAGACAAGAAGCAATCCTTAGAAATACTTCTGTTGTCTGTGCTCTCTTATCACAAAAAGAGCAGAGCCTCACCGAGACTCTGCCGTCTTGAGCGTCATGCGGACTAGTTGCCCTTAATTAATTTTTGCGCTTCGCGCTCTTTGTTGTAGTCTTCGTCTTTGGCTTCTTTATAACCGGTGTGGTTGTAAATCTTGATGACTTTCTTACCTTCTTCGGTCTTAGCAATATCCATCAAGGCTTTCTTGATTGCTTCGTTCAATTCAGGTGAAACAGTTGTGGAAGTCTTGCTAGCAGATACAGTATCGTTGACGATGTCTGGCGTTACGCCGATAACGTTAGTTGCTTCCCAGATAGGTGCTGAAGCGCCCATTTCTTTTTGCCACTTGTCAACGTTGTCGCGACGTAGGTCAGCATAACCAACAACAATATCCACTTGTTCAGCAGCCAAACGGGTCATGGCATTGGTATAAGAATCAGATTGTACCACGTTAGCTAAATCGGTAATCTTCTTGCCAAAGTTTTCTTTGAGCCAGAGGGTTGGATAAATGTAGCCAGATGCTGATGAAGATGAGAGAACAGTCCATTTAGCAGAGTTGAGGTCGTCCCAAGTTAACTTCTCACCCTTATTGACTTTCTCAGCTAATTCCTTACCTTTGGCAGATGGGCCAGCTAACACCAAGCCTTTGTAGAAAGTTACTTGCTCATCAGTAGGTTCGGTTGCTTTCTTGTCATTCCAGTCTTTTGGCTCAGCAGAGTTTTTGTTAAGCCCTTGACGAGTAGCAGTTAAGAGAACTTCCACATCATCAGAAAAGAGTACATAAGTCCCTGAAGGGATAAAACCATAGTCAAGAGTCCCTGATGCTAATCCTTCCCCTACAGCTTCAAAGTTAGTCCCTACTGTGATTTCCACGTTCTCAACTTCAAAACCATTTTTAGCAAGTTCGTCTTTCAATAATTGCTTGAGTGGCTCGGTTGATGTTACGATTTCATCTGGGTTACGTGACGGTACGAAACCAATCTTGATGGTATCGATTTTTTCTGCTGCTTTAGCAGTAAACGGTGCGGTTAATCCGGCCACGAAGGTCGCGATTAAGGTGAAGATGGCAAAAAGCTTCAGGCTTTTTTTCATTTTAAGGATCCCTCCAACAAAAATAATAGATTCTACCCAAATTATAGCAAAACCCTTTCTTCCGGCAAGAAAAAAATTATCAAAAGTGCCTTTTCGCTGGTTTTATTTTTCAAATGTTCGTGTTTTTTGGACCTGGCTTGAGCCATCATAAAAAGCCCACGCCTCCTTGCCGGAGGTGTGGGCGAGCATTATTGACTACTAACGTTGGCCTGGGAATGGTAGGCGCGGCGTTTGGCCTTCTTGACCTTCTTGGCCATTCTCTTGCTCTTGACCTTGTTGGCCTTGTTGATATTGTTGGAGATTATTGTTGCTTTGTTGCTCAGGTTGGGCACCAAGCGTTACTTGGACTTTGGTTTCCTTTCCTTCTCTGAGGACGGTTAGCTCTACTTTGTCACCTACATTATAGGCATAGAGCTCCCGACGTAATTCCAAGATATTCTTGATTTCCTTATCGCCAATTTTAGTGATAACGTCATATTTCTTGAGGCCTGCCGTTTCAGCTGGTGAGCCTTTGACCGTATCGGTTACCACGACCCCATCCGTTTGGTCGGACTTGAGTTTGAGAATTTCGGTCTTAGACCGGCTAGTGATATTAGCCAAGTCATTTTGGCTAATTCCAATGAAAGGCCGGGTAACTTTGCCGTCTTTTTCTAGCTGCGCAATGACGCGTTGAACTTCCTTAGACGGAATGGCGAACCCCATCCCTTCGACGTCTACATTCGAGAACTTACTTGAGTTAATACCCACTAGGTCGCCATCCTTATTGAGTAGCGCACCACCGGAGTTACCAGGGTTGATCGCTGCTGAGGTTTGAATGAGCGTGGTCTCAATATCGGCTTGACCGTCCTTGTTGAGGTCCATTGGCACAATCCGTGATTGACCAGAAATAATCCCTTGAGTCACAGAGTTAGAGAACTTGCTACCTAGAGGTGACCCAATAGCAATGGCGATACTCCCTACCTTGGTTGCGTCAGAGTCGGCAAACTTAATGGCCGATTTGACATTCTTAGACGAAATTTTGACAACGGCTAAGTCAGACACCGCATCGCGGCCAACTAATTCGCCATCTTCTGTGGTTCCATCAGCTAATTTAACCTTTAGAGAGTTCGCATTCTCCACCACATGGTTATTGGTTACTAAATAGGCAGAATCCCCGTCAATCTTATAGATAACACCACTACCCTCACCTGCTAATTTTTGGGAGGCACTCGGATCTTCCAAGTCTACTTGGTTTTCGCCACCCGTTCCATAGCCATATAAATTATTTTGTTGGCTTTCTTTCTGGTAGTTTTGGATCGATACGACAGAGTCTTTGGCCTTCTCAACAGCCTTCATAATGGTTTCTTCAAATTCACTGGCTGTTCCTTGGGCTTGGACCGTATTCGTCTGATTTTGAGCTGCCGTCGGTGTCACAACATTTTGCAAGGACAAGCCACTTAAGATAAGTGCGCCCCCTGTTAAAGAACCTACGGCTAATTTAATGATTTTTCTGTTTTTCATCGATCTTCCTCTTTTCTCTCCTATGAGTTTATTGTTTTTCTTGATGCTTCTATCCTAACACCGACATGTGAAAAGAATTTGAAAATTATATTACAAAGCAGGTATTTAATTGGTAAAGAATCCAGATTTTAAGACGCATTTCACGGCAATTTCATTCACATTTTGATTGCTAGACCCCGCTAGTTTCTACATAGGCTTATTCACAGAAACAAAAAAGACTAGGAGCCAGCTCCCAGTCTAATCTTGATGACTAGCATTCATGAATCTTACCACATTTTGGACAGCGCCCTCGCATGCGATTAGCTAAATCAATGAATTTGCAAACCAATTGGCTATCCAAAGAATAGATCACATGCTTACCTTCCTTCTCTGAGCGAATAATCCCATGCTTGCGCAAAGTAATCAGATGGTGAGAAGTCGTCGCTACAGTTGCATCAATTAAGCGTGAGATTTCATAGACACAGAGGCGTTCATAGACCGTCAAGACATGCATAATCTTCACTCGGTTGAGATCACCCAAAACCTTGAATAAGGCTGCCTGTGCGGCCAGTTGATCTGGATCCATGACTTCCTTGAGTCGCTCACATTCCGTGCTAATCACTTGTTCTTCTAGACATTCATATTCTGCCATGTCTTCCCTCCTTATAGGCCATGCATCATCATGACAGCCACACAGTTATTAATGATATGTACACAGATGGCATATTCAAGCCGTCTGGTTTTCAAATAAGTCAGACCCAGTATTAAGCCCATACCAGCATAGAGGCCCCATTCTAACGCATTAGCTGGCTGATGTAGGAGACCAAAAATGACACTGGATATTGCCAGACCTAGCCAAGGTAGCTGGGGCAGTAGATACTTCATCAGTAAGCCCCTGAAGAGAATTTCTTCGACAATAGGCCCCAGTATGGCCAAGGCCAAAAAGGTTAAGAGGAAGGGGGCACCCTGTGTCGATACTTGCAAGGCCGCCTGATTCTGAGTGGTCTCAAAGGCTGGGTTGTAAGCAATCAGGACTTGGTCATAAATTGTCAGGTAGCCATACATAATCCCGTAAATAGCAAAACCTCCGACTAGGAGCTTCCATTTATTGAGTGTCCAATCAAAGAGCTTAAAGCCCCAAATAGAGACCCCTAGGATTAAGACCACTAAAGCTATGGCCTCCAGAATGACAAAAGCCCAAGGATGTATATAGACCAAGTCACTTAAATCGGCACCTACTAAGTCATAGGAGTCGAGCCCTGATTGAGCCAGACCATACTGTATCAATCCCCACTCGGCCAAAATTTGGCTGGCCAGATAGGCTCCCATCAGCAAAAGCACCTTCCACCAGCTGCCCTTAACAGGGTCTTGCCAGGCTTGGTTCATTCTTTGCCACATGTGCCTTCATCTCCTCTTGCTTAGTTAATCAATTTTTCCAGTTGGATAAGACCTTGGAACCAGTCTGCACCTAAGACTTCGTTGAATTGTTCTTGACTTAAGACTGCTTCCCCTGTCGGCTCCGTCAAGTGAGTAGCTTTCAAATCTAAATGGTACTCCAAAGCCAACTTGCCTTGAATCAGACCAACTGTGATTTTCTTATTGGCATAATCCAAGGTGATGGTCCCATCGTAATCATCGGAGAACAAATCAAAAGTATCCTTGAGTCTTGGGAAGTCAGCTTGATGCTTCTTCATAATAGCCGTCCACTGCTTGCCAGCCCCATCCGATAATTCATAGCTTAACACTTGGCCGTCTTTCTTACTTGGTTGGGGTTGACTCGCTAGCCATTCCGTCAAAACCGCTTGATAGAAGGCCTGCCAATCTTGGCTGATTTGATAACTAGTTTGGGCCTGTTCTGTAGAATCTAAGGCTACAAATTTATCTTTGAGTGCGGTGGTCTTGCTTTCATCCAGATGAGCTAATTTATCTAGGGCCGTATCCTTCACAGCCTCCGCTTGACTATTAGCCACTTGCTTGGCAAAGCCCATCAAATCTTCAACTGCCTGCCAAGCAGCCGTCACTTTGCCCTCTGATAGTTTCATCATGGCAGTAAAAGGCAGGGCGTGCGAATCTGTTTGATGCAAGTAACGCATGTCACCAGAATTGATGGTAACCAAGGTTTTCCCCTTAGGCTGGCCATTATCACGGCCATCGATTAAGGCCACATTCATGACTACGCGCGCCTGGTCGTGATAGAGAGCAGTTAGGATTGTTTCTGGCTGGTCTAATTTAATCTCTGGTAAGTCTTTATTGGGATCCTCTTGCTGACTAGAGGACTTACTAGAGTTGGAACTTTCACTCGTCGGCTGACTTGATTGTTCTGAGCCAAACTGGGTCACAGGCGATAAATCTTGGCGTTCTTGCGCACCAATCTGGGAAAGGGCCTGTGGCACCACTAAGAGTTGGTTGGCTAAGATTAGGGCAAGGGCACATTTTTTAAGTGATAATTTCATAGGCTTTGACTCCTTTATTGTGGGGAAAGAGTAGCGTTAGCGCTGGTTTAAATAGGCTTTGACATCTGGGCCGACAAAGACCTGTCCTTGATCCGTCAACAGAATAGGACGCTTGACTAACATGCCATCGGTCGCCAGAAGCTCGAATTGTTGGTCCGAGCTTAAGTCATCCCAACGGTCTTTAAGGCCCATGCCACGGTAAAGCTGGCCGCTAGTATTAACTAGCTTCTTGGTCGAGCTGAGACCAGCCTGCTGGTACCATGTTTTTAACTCTTGAGCGCTAGGACGATCCACATTAATCTCGCGATAGTGATAAGTAAGGCCTTGGGCCTCAAGTAGTCGCTCTACCTCCCGGCAGGTCGAACATTTTTTTAGACCGATTAACTCCATGGTTTTCCTCCTAGCTCTACTTGGTTAAGTAACATTCAAGTAGGTATTTGATATTCTTCACCTCCTCATTCTACCACAAAAACCTAAGAAAAACTAAGGATATTCGCTAGACGCAAAAAGACACCCCTTCCTCACGGAGAGGAGAGGGTGTCTGGTATTCACTTACTTAATCTAAGACAGACAAGCGCTTAGTCCACGGTGTTGCGGTGCGCGCTAAGACTTGGTTAAGGGCTTCAATATTGGCCTTACCTTGCGATTCTAGCCAGTCACGGCAAGCTTGCTCACCTTCTGAGGCGAAGATTGGCACAGCATCCTTCCAAGTTGCACGACCACAGAGTACCCCATTGAATTCAGCACCTGCTTCTTTGGCGAAGTCCAGGGTTTCTTGGAAGAGTTGCGCAGAGACACCTGCACTGAGGTAGATATATGGCAGATGGGTTGCCTCGCTTTGTTCTTTAAAGAGTTTGAGCGCTTCTTGACGGCTATAGAGCACTTGATCTTCAGCAAAACCTTCTACGTACTTCATATTAACGGGTACTTCTACCTTCAAGACATCAACATGGTAACGTTTGTGGGAGAAAATCTTCATGGCTTCCAACACTTTATGAGGTTTTACTTTAGCAAATTCCGCCCCCTTCTCATCATTGAGGGTCGCATCATAGGAGACAATTTCTAAGAAGAAAGGAATATCTTCCGCCTCACACTCAGATCCGATTCGTTCAACGAAGGCGTGTTTGCGTTCATTAATCGCTTCATCTTCATCCGCATCATAGTAGAGCAGGAACTTAACCGCATCTGCCCCTTGTTCTTTGAGGCGGTAAGCAGACCATTCAGGCAACAAGTCTGGCAAACGACCAGGTTCAGAGGCATCATAGCCTGTTTCTTCATAGGCTAAGAGCAAGCCCGCGGCGATTGAACGACGTGCAGCCGCAGGTAAGCCATACTCTGGATCTAAGAGAATTGACGATGCGTATGGTGTCAATTCCTCGGAAATGGCAATCTTAAAGTCTTCAACAGCGCGTTGCACATCTTCAACGCCACCACCTGAAGCAATCATCTTACGCAAGGAACCACGTTGGTCAATGGCTAAGGCAGAGATAACCCCTGCTTCAGTCGATAGTTCTTGTAATTTTTCATATTTAGCTTTTGATACTTGTCTCATCATTGTTCTCTCCTTTTATGAGGCTTGTTTTAGGCTTGGTAGCGGAGCTCGCCGTCTAAATAAGTCGCTTCTAATTCTAATTGATCGCTAACTACGATGAAGTCAGCTTCATACCCAGGGGCAATTCGGCCACAGACCGAATCAATGCCAACCGATTGCGCAGGTGTTAGAGAGGCCATGCGCAGAGCTTCTGCGGGGCTTACTAGACCCCAATCCACAACATTTTTAACCCCTTGTTTGAGCTCTAAGATAGAGCCCGCTAAGTTGCCGGTGTCCTTGAGACGGGCAGTCCCATCTTTGACCACTACTTCAAATTCCCCTAGGCGAGACTGACCCTCGCCCATACCACCAGCCCGCATACAGTCTGTAATTAGGACGGTTTCCTTAGGACCTCTGGCACGAGTCACCACACGAGCTGCCGCCGGATGAACATGGTGGCCATCACAAATCATTTCAGCAAAGACCTTGTCTAAGCTCAAAGCCGCCCCTACCATACCTGGGTTGCGGTGGTGAAGACCGCTCATACCGTTGTAGATATGTACAAAGATATTGGCGCCGGCATCAACTGCTGCAGCCGCTTCTTCATAGGTTGCGTCGGAATGAGCCAAGGCCGTATAGACGCCTTTGGACTTGGCGAATTCAATGAATTCCTTGACACCCTTACGTTCAGGAGCAATGGCAATCTTATTGACTAAGCCATGTGACAGTTCGTGCCATTTGGCGAGTTTTTCAACGGATGGGTCGCTCATGTATTTAGGGTTTTGCGCCCCTTTGTATTTTTCAGTGAAGAAAGGACCTTCTAGGAAAATACCACGAATCTTAGCTCCGGTCACCTCTTGATAGTGATTCCCAATCGTTTCGCAGACATCATTCAACAACTCGGCAGAAGAGGTCAAGGTGGTTGGCAACCAAGAGGTCACCCCACAGGATAGGAGACCTTCGGAAATCACCTTAATGCCTTCAAAGTCATTATCCATGACGTCATGAGACTTGTAACCATGAATGTGGGTGTCCACAAAACCTGGGGCAACAATGGACTGGCTATAGTCTTTGATTGGGGCATCTTGTGGCTCTTCCATCAGGATGGGACCAAACTTCCCGTCTTCAATGGTCAAATAGGCCTTATCAATGACTTGGTCATCGAGCACAATTTGCTTAGCATAAACATAGTATTTCATACGCTTCTTCCTTTCTTATCTAGGCGTAAGGATGAATGGTGACACCCTTCACGACACGGTTGACTGTGCCACTTGGCGATGGAGTGTCTGGTTTGTTGTGGACATGAACAGAGGCCAGCAGAGCCAAAACCTGACCAACTACTAAATATGGGAAGGCCAGATAGGCATCCGGTAATTGACTGTGAGCCAAATCGAAATCAAAAACCTCTACCCCAGGCGCAGCCTCGGTTCCCACTTGAATGGCTACAACGGCTTGGGCAATCTGATCACCGGCCAATTCAGCTAGGATATCTTGGTCATAGAGACGGGTGTAGGCTTGGTTGGAAACAAAGACTAGGGCCAAGGCCTCAGAATTTACAAAGGATTTAGGCCCGTGACGGAAGCCCATGCTAGAATCATAAACGGTTGCCAATTGCCCCGCCGTTAACTCTAGGATCTTCAATTGGGTTTCACGACCCAGGCCTTCAAAGCCACCCGATCCCAGATAGATGACACGCTGTGGATTCTTAGCTATCAAGGCATGAAGCTGACCTTCGCGAGCCAAGACTGTCTCAGCCATTTTGGCAATCTGGTCAACATAAGCCGCCTTATCGGCATCAGAAGCTGGGTCAAAAACTAGCAAGGCGGTAAGCATCATGCAGGAGAAACTCCCTGTCATGGCAAAACCTGCATCATTGGAGCGGCTTGGCTGCAAGAGCACTAGGTTGTGGTCATCCCCTTGCGCGGCTTTGGCTAAATGCCCTTCTGGCGCACAGGTAATGGTTAATTGATAGAAATCCTTGACCATGGACTGGCCCAGTTGGACTGCCGCCACGCTCTCTGGCGAGTTACCACTACGGGCAAAGGACACCAAGAGGGTTGGCAAATCTGCTTGGAAGACGGTCGCCGGATTGGAGACAATGGTCGTCGTCGGCTCGTGACGGAAGTTAAGTCGAGACACGTCGTTAACTTGACGTAAATAATTTGTAATGGCTTGTCCAACATAAGCAGATGACCCTGCTCCTGTAAAAATCACTTCTAGGCGCCCATAAGACTCTAACAAGGTACCTACAAAGCCCTTAATTTCTTCCTGACGGTCAAGATACAATTGATAGGTTTCGCGCCAGATAGAAGGTTGTTGCTTGATCTCTCGCGTTGTAATTTCAGCACCTAGTGCCTCTAACGCGGCTTTGTCTAATTCAAACATGGCCTAACTCCTCTACTGATTTTTCATTATATTTATATTTTACTCTGTAAGGGCTTTTCTTTCAATATGCGTTTCGACCAAAATTAAACTGAAACTTGTCTTAAGTAACAAAAATAAAAATTTTTGTCTGTACATGAAGCGCTACCATGTTTTTTGTGGTACACTAAGGTTAGATTAATTCATTGCAATTTTTGGAGGTATTATTCCATGGAAATACTTGTTTATGATCAGTTCGATACGGCATCCGATAAGGCCTTTGACTTTTTCGTCCAGGCGCTGGCAACTGGTCCCAAAACCTTTGGCTTAGCAACTGGTTCGACTCCCGAAGCGCTCTACCAACGTTTAGTAGAGTCCGATTTAGATTTTAGTCAATCAGTTTCTGTCAACTTGGACGAATACTATGGCTTGTCTAGCGACCATCCAAAGAGCTATCACTACTTTATGCAGCAACATCTCTTCCAGCACAAGCCTTTCAAACATTCCTATCTGCCTGACGGGGACCAAACTGATAGCGACTATGAAATCAAACGCTATAATCAAGTCCTAGCAGACAACCCCATTGATTTACAAATCTTGGGGATTGGCTCTAATGGTCATATTGGCTTTAATGAGCCAGGGGCACCATTCGATGGCTTGACCCAACTAGTCGATTTGACTCCATCCACTATTGAGGCTAACAAACGTTTCTTCGATCGAGTCGAAGACGTGCCGACTCAAGCTTACAGTATGGGGATTGCTTCCATCATGGCCGCTAAGAAAATCATCCTCATGGCTTACGGCGAAAAGAAAGCTGATGCTATTTACGGACTGGTTGAAGGGCCTGTGACCCCTGATCTGCCAGCCAGTATCCTCCAGCGTCACCCTGATGTGACCCTCCTCTTGGACAAGGCGGCTGCAGCTAAACTTCATCTCTAAGAGAAATTTCCCATTATATCATATATGATATAATGGGATTTTTTATTAGGCTTAAAATCAGAGCAAGAGGGCTAGACTCCGGTGTCTAGCCCTCTTGCTGAGGCTCCCCTATTTAAAAGACTTGAATATCCTGGGCAGGCATCACTAAGAAGCCAGCCCCAATAATTCCGTTATCTCCCCCCAGGTCTGTGACCCGAATGTGAGGCAGAATATGCATTTGTTCTTTGTGGGCATAACGCTCTAGGACCGCCTTAATCCGCTCCACATAGAATGGATTCTTGACTGCCACGCTACCGCCAATGACAATTTCTTTAGGATCTAGGAGGCAGATCATAGCGAAGAGTCCAATGGCCACCCCCATGGCACTTTGGTCTACTAATTCATTGGCAATTTGTTCCCCTTTGAGGGCACGAGCGAAGACTTGGGCCACCGTAATCCGATCATCCAGATAGAGGGCGCGAGCCATGGCCTCAATCCCAGGGCCAGCGCAAACACTTTCCAAAGGACGCAGGCCAGTAGAGGAGGGCACTGGCAAGAAGCCAATTTCACCTGAGAAACCATCACCGCGAATAATCTGATGGTTGACGATATTAGTGCAGGCAATCCCGGTTGAGACCGTCAAATAGCCGAACACATCCAGCGGCCCCATGCCAGCCAAGCGATATTCCGCATAGGCAGCCGCCTTGACGTCATTCTCAATGGCGATTGGTACTTGCGCATAGCGGTCCGCCAGGCGCGCTACCACCGGAAACTTCTCCCAAGGGATATTATTTTGGAAGATAGCTACCCCGTTTAGGCTATCCACCTTGCCTGGTATCCCTAAGCCGATACCGGTCAAATCCGATACATCCACCCCTGCCTCTGCTAGGCAGGCGTCAATGACACCTACTACGCATGCTAACATGGCCTCACTGGAAGAGGTATCGCTGGGCACTTGAACACGGTGAGTGATATGTCCCTGCTCATCAATGATAGCCGCCGCTACCTTAGTTCCGCCGATATCCACACCCATTGCTTTTCTCATTTTCCTTCCTCCTCTCCTTTGGTAGAGCCATCCGGCCTTTAATCGCGTTTAGGATGGTTAAAGTCGTAGTTATAGTCAAAGAGCACCGCTAGTAAACCTGCCAAAGCTAAGAGCATGCCCAAAAGATTCTCTCGGCTAACCGTTGTTTGAAGGTGAATGATAAAGCCAACGCAGACCAAGGCAACCAGAAGACGAATGAGAACACGAATTTTATGAGACATCTAAATCTCCTCCCATCGAATTTCGCTCGCAGCCAAGGAAACTTCATGGCTAATTCCTTGACCATCATAGACAGTCGTTACTTGTGGCTCAGCGGTATTATTTACAACTGCATACTTGCCCTTAGCTGGGTAGGCATGAACCTCAACAGCTGGGTTGCTACTATGCCATTTATTAAAGTCAGCTTCCTTATGTGCCGCATAGTAGAGGGCACGCATGAGTAAACGCGTATTGTCAATGCTGTAAGGTAAGCCAGCTAGGTAGACCCCACGACCTTGACCATAATCGTGTGCTGCCATATGAACTTCGCCATTGCTGTATTCTAAAATTTCTGTCTCTTCACTTAGGGCATAGAGGTTATGCATGGACTCCCCGAAATCTGGCACCTGACCAGTCACTAAATCTGCCGTAATAAAGTGACTGCCTTGGGCTTGAGTGAAGTATTTGTCGGTCGATAGGGAGAAGCCTAACTCCTTATCCACCCCAAGAATTTCAGCTAATTGGAAGAAACGACCATTTTGAAGATGGGCACTTGGTTCGCCAACGCCAACCAAACCGCCGCCTTGGTAGACGAAGCGACGAATGGCACTTAACAATTCTGGGCGTGCCCAATGTTGGCCACCACTAAAGGCGGTTCCGGCATCGCCTGCGTTAATTAAGACGTCCACATCTGCCGGCACGCCGTCAGCAATCACCTGGTCAAAACTCAAGAAGACTACCTCAACCGCCGCACCACTGAGGGCTTCTAGAATCCCTAAATAGGAGTAGATTTGCTTATAGTGCAAGGCATGCGCCACCATGTGCGTTTGCCAGGTACGAAGTGCTCCCCAAGCATTGAGAATCCCTACTTTTAGCCCCACATAAGGCTTGGTGTCTTTGACAATGGCGTAGATATCCCGGAATTCATCCGCCACTTCTTCGATATAGGAAACAAATTTAGGGAATTTATAGGCAAGGCTGAGATAACCCCCATAACCAATCCGGTCAACCGGCTTACGCATAATGGCCCGGCGTGCTGTCAGCCAATTCTCGTTAGCTTCAATGGTCGGATCATTTCCTTCATAGAAGGTATCTGGGAAGAAGTATGGCAGGAAGCGACCTTCGGTATATTTAACATGTGGAATATCGGCAATCATCCGCAAGGTAGCCCCGCCTCCGACTGATCCAACTACTGCGTCCAAGCCAATATCTTTGAAATAAGGGCCATAAGGTTCGGTCCCAATCCAGTTATCGCCTAGGAACATCATGGCTTCTTTGCCTGCTTCATGTACGATATCCACTAACTTCTTGGCTTCTTGAGCCACAAAGTGGCTTTGGAAATCGACATAGTCTAAGTAGGCCTTAGAAGGCACGCGGAAAGCCGTGTTATAGTAACCTTGATCAACAAAGTCTTCCGGTCTCAGACGATAACCTTTGGCTTCTTGGAAGGCTAGGATGGCGGCTGGTGAGACAGAAGCTCCATAACCAAACCAGTCGACAAATTTCTCTTTGGCCTTGTCATTGAAGACGAGGGTGAAATGGTAGAAGAAGGTGGTAAAGCGGACCACATCCGTCTTAGGATTTTCCTGGCACCAACGTCTGAGGTAGTCTGACATGAAGCGGTTGGAATGTGGCTGACGCACATCAAAAGGAATATCATGAGCCACTGAGTCGCCCCAATTATTAGTGATATGGTTATACATTTGAGTTGGGTCCCAAATCTTATAAACTAAGAAGGAAACCGTATATTCATGGAAGGGCTCTGCCCCTTCCACAAGCACTAGGTCCCGCTCTTGATCCACCTGCCACTGGCTGCTTGGGACTACTTGGCCAGTGGTGCGGTTAATGACTTCCCACCACTCCTTAGGATCATGGTGATAGTCAGGTACTACTTGTTCCCGATAGTAGCCCTGCATGAAATCAATGGCTAAGCTTTCTTTGCTTGCGGTATGGAAGGGCGACATCAAATAGAGTTGTTGGCACTCTTCCATATGGTCTTTGATAAAATCATTATGATTTCGAGCTACAAAATAGGTTGTATAGATAGAAGCATCTAAATCTTTGACGGCTTCTTCTAACTTGGTCCCATCGGAATCGCGGATGGCATCAGCTCCCCATCGATCTAATAATTCTTGAGTTTGCGCAAGGAAATTGCGCTCACTTGGTAAAGTAAGTCTGCCTTTTGATTTGGCCATTTACTACATCTCCTTCGTCTTCTAAGTCTCAATATCAAGGCTTGGCTTATTCCTTGGAGCCGCCCGCTGTCATCCCCTCGGTCAGACGCTTCTGAACGAAAATATAGAGGATGAGGGTTGGCAACATGACCATGACCATGCCGGCGTAAAGTTGACCATATTGTTGGGCCGCATTTTGCGCTGCCATTAAGTTCATCAAACCTACCGGCAGGGTCCGTAACTCTTGTTTATTCATCAGGGTAAAGGAAATGATGTACTCATTCCAGAAGCCTAGGAAGTTAAAGAGAATAACCGTGATAATACTTGGCTTAGCCATAGGAATCATAATCCGCATCATGGTCGTGAAATGATTAGCTCCATCAATCGAAGCCGCTTCTTCAAAAGTTGACGGCAAGGTCATGAAGTAGCTAGACAAGAGATAGATGGTAAATGGCAGAGAGGTTGCCGCATAGACCAAGGCTAGGATGAAGCGGTTGTTTAAGAGCTCTGGCATCATGGCAAAGCCTTTTTTTGCATCGACCAACATCAAGAAGATAGGTACTACAATGTAGTTAACGTTGATGAAGAGTCCACCCTTAAAGAGTTGACGTAAAAGGCCACGGCCTGGGAACTCAAAACGCGCTAGAACATAAGCGGCTGGCAAGGCCAAGGCTAAGAGAAGCGCCAAAGCCATAGCCGTTACGACTACCGAGTTGAAGACATAAGCTCCCATGCTAGCCCGGTTCCAGGCATCGACAAAGTTCTGCCAGTAGAGTCCCATTGGCAAGGACCAAGGCGAACGGTAGAATTCTGAATTTTCCTTAAGTGAGGCCAGAAAGACCCAACCCACTGGCACAATAATCGAAATAGCCAGGAGCGACAGCACTAAGTAGATAAAAATCTTGTATAAACGATTCGTTGAACGACTCATTTGACTGGCTCCTTTCTAGTATTCAAGAATGTCCCGCTTGGTTACGGCACTAACGACCGCTGACAAGACGAAGGAGAAGATGAAAATAACAACCCCAATGGCCATCCCGTAGCCATAGGATGAGTTGGTATAGGCTTGCCCATACATGTAGGATAAGACTACCGAAGATGCTCCGTTTGGCCCTTCGCTGGTCATGGTTTGGACCAAGAGGAAGCTGAGGTTGATGGTAGAAATAATGAAGAAGGTCAAGGTAGTCCGAATGTTATTCCAGACTAGTGGCAGGGTCACGGCGAAGAACTGCTTAACCTTACCCGCCCCATCCAAATCTGCTGCTTCATAGAAGGAAGTTGGGATATTGGCCATTGATGCCATGTACATGACCATGTAATAACCAATAGCCTGCCATACTAAAGCACCAATCAAGGCATAGAGCACCAACTGCTTGTCCCCCAACCAAAGAATCGGTGGAGCCTGCTCCCCTCTAAAGATTGCCAAGAAAGAATTTAACATCCCGTTGTTAGGGTCATAGATGGCGGAGAAAATACCGGAAATAACAACGATGGATAAGATATTTGGAATATAGAAAATTACCCGGAAGAAGTTTTGTCCCTTAATTTTCTCTGTCGATAGAATGGAAGCGAAGAGAATGGCAATGGCTAGGGTAATAATGGTCACCAGCACAATTAAGACAATGGTATTTTGGAAGGCTCGAATAAATTTAGTGTCGTTGAAAAGTTTGATAAAGTTATCGAAATACACGAAAGTCTTTTTGGCTGAGAATCCACCCCACTTGTAGAGGGACATGCGAAAGACTTGAAATGTCGGATACAACATGAAGAGGGCGAACAAGAGGGTCGCAGGTATCACGCAAATCAAGGCAAAGCGGGTTTTGGATGCTTTTGAATTCATGATAAGTACTCCTTTCTAAATCGCCGTGCTGGCGTCTCTTATAAGTATGACCCTGGCTCATAAGAGGCATCAACACGTGCGTTATCAATAAAAGTCCCACTCCCACCAAGGCGGAAGTGGGCACTATGTCAATGCTTAAGCTAGCATTAGTGGCTGATGCTGTCGTGGAATTGTTTCATTACTTCTACGACGTTAGATTGCCAATCTTTCACGCTGAGGTCACCAGATACTACAGAGTTGAATGCTTCGTAAAGTGTTGCCTTGAGGTCTACCCCTTCGATGGCTTCAGCAGATACGAAACCACCTAAACCTGGTAATACGCCTTCGTCATAGATTTTATAGAAGACTTGTTTTTCAGCTGGTAACTTGCTAATCAAACCTTTAACTGGTTGAACAGCCCCGTGTTTAGCGAAGATTTCAGCTGCCTTGTCAGAGTAGAGGAAGGCAATGAATTCTTTGGCTGCTTTTTGTTGTTTAGCTTCTTTTGGAATCCAGATATGTTCCAAGAAGGTATAAGCGTATTGTTTGCCACCTTCTTTGAGGGTTGGCACAGCCGCCATGCCCCATTCGAAGCCGTCAGCACGTGGTGCATCTTTCATTTCGTCCACAACCCAGCTACCATTTGGCATGAAGAGGGCTTTGTTGTCTAGGACTGCTTGTTGGTTCTTAGTGAAGCCGTCTTTGTTAGCATTAGCCACAGTAGTTGCTTCAGTGTTCTTAGCTAACTCACCTAAAGTTTCGAAGACCTTGGTTAACTCAGCGCCAGACCAAACTTCTGGATCGTAGTTCATGGCTTTGTTGAAGAGCTCTGCCCCACCAGCGGAGTAGATTACGCTAGAGAAGAAGGTGTCTAAATAGCCAGCCGTTGGATAGGTGAAGAGGGCAATGTTTTCTTTCTTAGCTTCTTCAGCTAATTTCCACATTTGATCCCAAGTCTTAGGTACTTCCCAGCCTTTTGCTTTGAAGAGCGCCTTGTTGTAGAAGAGACCAGTTGGAGAGTAGAACATTGGCATTAAGTAAGTTTTGCCATCGTTATATGGGTTAGTTGATGTAGAATCAGTAAAGCCTGGTAAGAGTTTTTCCTTAACTGTCTTGTCTTCACCTGGAACCTTCAAATCCAAAACATCGGTTAAGTCAGCTAATGCCTTATCCTTGATTAAGGTTTCTGGTAAAGCTTTCTTACGGCTTTGTGCCAAGAGCACTACGTCAGGGTAGTCACCAGATTGGAGACGTGGGGTGATCGCATCTTCGAGTTCCTTTTCCATGGTCAACTTGATGTCGACATTTGGATTGACTTGCTTATAGGCTTCAATGATTTCTGGCCATAACTTGGTCCCATAAGCTGTTTCGATGGCTGCGAAGTCTAAGGTCACCTTTTCTTCTGCTGACACATTGGCAACTCCGAAGAAACTTGGCAAAGCACAAGCTAAAGCAGCTGCTGATACTAAAGCTTTTTTCATGTAAAACACTCCTTATAAAATTTTATTGGATCTTACACTCTTATCATACCATAGGTGCAACCGTTTTACTTGCAGATTCTTGTTGTAAACTTGCAGATTCTTGCGGATTGTTGTATAATGTAACTAGATAAATGATAGCGTTTTAATAACTTTAAGGAGTGTCCCCACATGTATATTCGCTATACCATCACCCATAAGCCTGAAGAGGTCAGTCAAAATCATTTCCAGGTTCTATCAGTTAATATTGTCTCCTATGATGCTAACTGGCATTCCACTATGCATCACCACAATTTCGCCGAAATTTTCTATTGTTTGGACGGATCTGGTTACCTACTGACTGAATTCGGGCGGACTCCCATCCACAAACACTCTCTCCTACTCGTCAACCCCTTCATCGAGCATACGGAGCACACCTCCCTTATCTACCCACTCAAGTATCTAGTAATAGGGATCAAGGGGCCAGAGATTATTCTACCCTCTCACGCTACAGATAATGGGCTATTTAGCTTCGAAGACAGCAACCATCAGTTCTATCGTCTTATCCGTGAAGTTATGACAGAATGTGAATTAAATCAGCCTTACTCTAGCCAAATTATCGACCATTTAATTAATTCCTTGATTCTTAGACTTAATAACGTGGCTAATAGCCAGCTAGCCATGGCACGGGAGACGCCCTTATCTGCCAGTGTCAGCTTAGCTAAGCACTACATCGATAATCATTTCTCCAAGAACATTAATCTTGAGCAATTAGAAGAACGAGCCCATGTTTCTCGCTTCCACTTATCCCACCAATTTAAGGAAGAACTCGGCCTCTCACCTATCAACTACCTCAATCAGGTTCGCCTAGGGCAGGCCCAAGAACTCCTACTGACTACCAATTACACTGTACTGCAAATTACCGAAATGGTTGGTTTCAATTCCGTCTCCTACTTCTCCAATAAATTCCACGAGGCAGTCGGCATGACACCTCGCGCCTATCGTAACCTCCATGCCTCAAGCCTGATCCAAACAGGCAGTCTCAAAGAATCGTATCGGCTACCCGATAATTTGGTAAGAAAAAATTAGCACAGTTTCTTTATGAAAAACCACTGATCTTCGCATCAGTGGTTTTGTTGTTAAATCAATGAATTTTTATGAAAATATGCCATATCTTATTAGTCAATATCGATACTTTTTACACTAAGTCTAAACAAGTACAAAGTCTATAATAACAACAGTTGTTGCGCTTTCTCGGTTTTTATGGTATAATATAGTTATCAAAATCACAAAGAGGTGTTTTTTATGGTAAAAGCGAGTAAGGAACGTTGCGAAAACTTAGTTGCTCTGTTGGACGGTTACTCCAAAAAAGGCGGTCACCATCTTAACATCAACGTATTTGACCGGGATACTTTAATGGATGCTATGGAACATCCAGAAAACTACCCTCAATTGACTATTCGTGTGTCTGGTTATGCTGTTAACTTCAACAAATTGACCCGCGAACAACAATTGGACGTTATCAACCGTACAATGCACGAAGGCATGTAATCTTGCCTTTAGCCCTGGCGCTTGCTAGGGCTCTTTTATTTGGATCATATTCTTACTATACAAAAAGAACCTTGAAGATTGCTTCAAGGTTCTTTTTGACTCATGCTTTCCTATCATTTCTGATGGAAGAATACCGGCGGCCGGGGTCGAACCGGCACGCCCTCGCGGGCACTGGATTTTGAGTCCAGCGCGTCTGCCAATTCCGCCACGCCGGCATATCAGGAAGGCGGTAACCGGATTTGAACCGGTGATGAAGGTTTTGCAGACCTCTGCCTTACCACTTGGCTATACCGCCATCAAAATATAAAAAAACTGGGGTAGCTGGATTCGAACCAACGAATGACGGAGTCAAAGTCCGTTGCCTTA